>CP149973.1:692500-1385000 GCA_029269845.2 Opitutia bacterium KCR 482 | reverse complement strand
TCCTCTTTCACGTTGCCGGAGAGGTTCGCAAACGCCGACGGAACGGAAACGCCGTCAAGCCCGCCCGCGCGGCGCATTTTTGCGGCGGTGCCGTCGCGCTCGAAATCGGCAACCCACTTGTCGATTGCCTCTATTTTCGCCCTTACGTTCGCCGCCCTGCCAGACGGCAGCAGACCCATGCGCTCGGCGTGGGCAAAAAGCCTGTACTCCGCGCTCGAATGGTTGAGAAGCAGGCGGTACTCGGCGCGGCTTGTGAACATGCGGTACGGCTCGGACGTTCCCTTCGAAACGAGGTCGTCGATAAGAACGCCGATGTAGCTTTCGTGCCGTTTGAGAATTAGCGGCTCTTTGCCGAAAACCTTGGCGGCGGCGTTCGCGCCCGCGACAAGCCCCTGCCCCGCCGCCTCCTCGTAGCCGCTCGTGCCGTTGATTTGCCCCGCGCAGAAAAGCCCCTCCACAATGCGCGACTCCAACGTCGGGCGGAGCTGCGTGGGCGGCGCGAAGTCGTACTCGACGGCGTAGGCGGGGCGAAGCATTTTTGCGCACTCCAAGCCGGGGATTGTCTTCAAAATTTCAAGCTGGACGTCGAGCGGCATCGACGTCGAAAGCCCGTTGATGTACCACTCGTCGGTAAAACGCCCCTCCGGTTCGAGGAAGAGCCTGTGCCCGTCCTTGTGGGCGAAACGAACGACCTTGTCTTCTATGCTCGGACAGTAGCGCGGCCCGATTCCCCTGATTTCGCCGCCGTACATCGCCGAGCGGCGGAGGTTTTTGCGGATAACCGACGCCGTGTCCAAATTGGTCGAAGTTTCGTAGCAGGCAAGCTGCTCGCGCCCGAAGCCGACAAAGCCCGCCCACGAAAGCGACTGTTCCACGCGGAACATTTTATCGTCCGCCGCTTCACCCGAAGAAAAGCCCGCGCGCGCGCCGAACGCGCGGCGTTCGGGCAGTTCGGAAACGTCGCGCGTGTCGTAAAAGCCGAAGAGGGTGGGGGGGCAGTCGCCGTGCTGGACGGCGCACTTCGAAAAATCTATCGACGAGCCGAGGATTCGCGCGGGAGTGCCCGTTTTCAGGCGTCCGATTTCTATTCCCGCCTCAGCCATGCTGTCGGAGAGCGTCTGCGCGGAAAAGTCGCCCATGCGTCCGCCGACGGTCTTCGACGAGCCGACGTGCATAAGCCCTTTGAGGAACGTGCCCGTGGTAAGAATTACCGTTTTGCCGAAAAACTCGACGCCGAGGTTGGTTTTGACGCCGCGGATAACGCCGCCCTCGACGTCAATCGCCGTGGCGACCGCCTGAAAGAGCGACAAATTCGGCGCGGACTCCAAAACCGACTTCATGCGGAACTGGTACGCCTTTTTGTCGCACTGGGCGCGGGGCGACTGCACCGCCGGGCCTTTCGACGAGTTGAGAACGCGGAACTGGATACCCGTCGCGTCGGCGTTGACCGCCATTTCGCCGCCGAGGGCGTCGATTTCGCGGACAATATGCCCCTTGGCAAGCCCGCCGATTGCGGGGTTGCAGCTCATCTGCGCGACGGTATCGGCGTTGCCCGTAAGCAGGAGGGTGTTCGCCCCCATGCGGGCGGCGGCGAGAGCCGCTTCGCAACCGGCGTGTCCCGCGCCGCACACAATGACGTCGTATGGCGATTCTTTACTTAAATTAAGCATTTTCGGAATTTTCGACGTTTTGGGCTTCGGCGCAAGAATTTTTTGCGCCGCGGAAGCGGCGCAAACGGAACAAGCAAGCGCCCTCGGCGGCGCCGCTCTATTATATAATAGAGCGAACCGCCCGCGCGGGAGCAAAAAATGTTCCATGTGGAACATTGCCGGCGCGGCAAGCCCGAGGAGGCGCGGGACGGCGGCGGACGAAAAGATTGAAGCGGGAACGCCGTCTTCGGAATCAAAGAAAGGCGGCTCGACAGACCCCCTCCACGCCCGAGTTTGCCGATAAAAAACAAAAAAAACCGAGATTCAGCAAGCTTGGGGCGGAAAAAAATGTTGACAATGTTCGCCCGTCGGCAAGTTTTATACCAATAAATATAGAGCGGATATGGGAAAAACAATAAAGATTTCCGTTATGGCTGTGTGCGCCGTCCTTTTCGGCACGACACCCGCTTTCGCCTCTTCAATAAAGGGCGAATACCTCTTCGACATCGGCGGCTTTCCCGTTACAAACTCAATGCTCACAACGTGGATTTTCACGCTCGTGATTATCGTTTTGTTCAGGCTTTTGATTCGCGGCGGGGCGAAAACCGTCCCGGGGTGCGGACAGCAAATAATAGAGAGCATGGTTGACGGGCTTCGCTCGATTTTCGAGCCGCTCATGGGCGAAAAGGCGTTCAAGGGCGCATTCCCGCTGCTCTTGGGTTTCTTTGCCTACATTCTCATCATGAATTGGAGCGGACTCCTCCCGGGGGTCGGCTCGATAGGCGAAGAGCAGATTGCGACAAACGCCGCGGCGCAGTCGGCGGAATATCTGGCGGACGGCTTCCGCGCGGTCGAGGGAGAGGCGGGCACGTTCAAGAAATTCGTGCCGTTTTTAAGACCCGCAAACACCGACCTCAACACGACACTTGCGCTGGCGATAATCTCGTTTTGCGCGTGGATATATTTTGTCGGCAAGTATGTGGGCGTCAAAGGGTTTTTGAAAGACACATTCGGCAACAAGGCGGACAAAAAGGAAATCGCCCTGCCGATTTACTTCTCGCTGTTTTTAGTATTTTTCGCGGTCGGCTGCATAGACGTAGTTTCGATTCTCATGAGGCTTCTTTCGCTCTCGTTCCGACTTTACGGAAACAATTTCGGCGGCGAAGTTCTGCTTGAAAACATGCACAACCTCGCGATAGGACTGCCGCGCTGGGCGTCGTGGCTGATTCCGATTCCGTTCTATCTGCTCGAAATGCTGATAGGGCTGATACAGGCTTTTCTCTTCTCACTGCTGACCGCCGTCTATATCGGACTGCTGACAGGGCAGGAGGAGGAACATTAAAACACCAAACAAAAGAAAAAGACAATGATGAACATATTGGCAGATGCGGTAAATCAAATGGGCTCGATAAGCGGCAGCATACAGGGCGCGCTCGGCTGCATGGGCGCGGCTCTCGGCGTAGCGCTGGTCGGCATGAAGTCGGTTGACGCGGTGGGCCGCAATCCGGGGGCGTTCGGTAAAATCATGGTTTTGGGCATTCTCGGAATGGCTCTGGCGGAAGCCGTTGCGTTCTACGCGCTCTTCCTCGGCAAATAAAAGGGACGTCGGAATATGTCCGCAATATTAGCGTCGGGCGGAAACCCGCTCGGTTTTCTGTCGCAGTTCGGGGTTGAGTGGCAGTTGCTGGTCAGCCAAGGGGTGTCGTTTGCGATTGTTGCGGCGGCGTTGTACAGGTTTGTATTCAAGCCGGTAATCGCCGCGTCGAACGAGCGCAAGGCGAAAATCGAGCAGGGCTTGAAAGACGCCGAAGACGCAAAACAGAAACTCGCCAAGGCGCAGTCGGAGGCCGACAAAAAAACGGCGGCGGCGACTGCCGAAGCCGCGGAAATCCTGAAATCGGCGCGCGACGACGCAAAGGAGACCGTCGAACGCGCCGCGCGCGAGGCGTCGGCAAAGGCGGCGGAAATCCGCGAGCGCAACGACGAACAGCTTGCCCGCGACAAAGTCCGCATGAAAGACGAATTGAAGTCGGAACTGTCGGAGCTTGTCGCCGAAGCAGCGGAGGCGGTCGTCGGCAAAATCCTCGACGACAAACAGCGCGCCGAACTTGCCAATCTTGCCGCAAAGGAGTTGAAGAAATAAGGTGAAAACACGCGCACTCGCAAAAATACTCGTAGAGGAATCGCTCGGAACGGACGGGAGGGTGGACTCCGCCCGCGTCTCGGCGGTTTGCGACTATGTAGAAGCGAACGTGCCCGAAGCCCGCAAAGTTCCGCTTTTGCGCACATACGCAACGCTGCTAAAACCCGCAATCGGGCGCGGCGAGGCGCTTGTGGAATCTTCGGGAGCGATTTCGGACGAAGCATTCGACGGCATAAAAAAATTTGTCGCCGAGCAGACGGGCAGGGCGGGAATCGTGTTCAGGAAAGTCGAAAACAGCGGCCTTTTGGGCGGGGTGCGAATCACCTGCGGCGACGACATTTGGGAGCGTTCGGTGAAGTCCGACCTCGAAAGCCTCCGATAACTTTAATTTACAAGAAAAGATGAATGAGATACTTAACGAGATAAGCTCGCGCATCGAGAAAATCGAGAGCCAAAACCGCAAGAGCAACGTCGGCAAGATTGTCGCAATCGCCGACGGCGTGGCGCGTCTGGACGGTCTGAGCGAAGCCATGTACAACGAAATGATAAGCTTCAAGGACGGCATTTTCGGAATCGCGCTCAACTTGGGCGAAGACGAAGTGGGCTGCGTCATGCTCGGCGACGCGTCGAACCTCAACGAGGGCGACGAGGGGAGAACCACGGGCAAACTGCTCAGCGTGCCCGTCGGCAAGTCTCTGTTGGGCAGAGTCGTGGACGTTCTCGGACGCCCGATTGACGGCAAGGGGGACATCGCAAGCTCCGAATTCTACCCCGTGGAGAAAATCGCCCCCGGAATTCTCCCGCGCCGCTCGGTCAACCAGCCGCTCCAAACGGGCATTCTCGAAGTGGACGCAATGATTCCCGTCGGACGCGGACAGCGCGAACTCATCATCGGCGACCGTTGCACGGGCAAAACGTCAATCGCGCTCGATACAATCATAAATCAGGCGCGGATAAACAGGGAGGGGCTTGCGTCGGGAGACCCCGATTTCCGCCCCGTCTATTCGATTTACGTGGCAATCGGGCAGAAAAACGCAAACATCGCGCGCACCATACAGCTTCTCGAAAAGCACGGCGCGATGGAGTACACGATTATCGTTGCGGCAAGCGCGTCGGAAAACGCCGCAAATCTCTACATTGCGCCGTATTCGGGCTGCGCCATGGGCGAATGGTTCATGCAAAACGGCATGGACGCGCTCGTTGTGTACGACGACCTTTCGAAACACGCGGCGGCATACCGCCAAGTTTCGCTTCTGCTTAAACGCCCGTCGGGGCGCGAAGCCTACCCCGGCGACGTCTTCTACCTGCATTCGAGACTTCTCGAACGCTCGGCGCGTCTTAACGAGCAAAACGGCAACGGCTCGCTCACCGCGCTTCCCATCATCGAAACGCAGCAGGGCGACGTCAGCGCGTACATTCCCACAAACGTAATTTCGATTACGGACGGCCAGATATTCCTTGAAACCGACCTTTTCAACCAGGGCGTCCGCCCCGCAATTTCGGTCGGCATCTCGGTGTCGCGCGTGGGTTCGTCGGCGCAGATGAAGGCTTTTAAGCAGGTCGCGGGCAAGCTCAAAGGCGAATACGCGCAGTACAAAGAACTTGCGGCGTTCGCGCAGTTCGGCTCGGACCTCGACGCCCGCACAAAGGCGATAATAGACAAGGGCGACAGGCTCGTCGAAATCCTCAAACAGAAAAACAACTCGCCGAAGCCCGTCGAAATTGAAATCGCGGTGCTCTGGGCTTTGCAGAACGGATATTTCGACTCAATCGATGTAAAGAAAATCTCCGACGCCGAAACGAGCCTCGAAAATTTCGCCGCGACGCGCGGCAAAGACACGGTCGCGAAAATCGCGAAGGAAAAGATAATTTCCGACGCCCTCGCCGCCGAACTTAAAGCCATGTGCGACGACTGGCGCAAAACATTCGCGTAAAGGCACGCCATGAAAGGAATGAGGGAAATCAGAAACCGCATTAAAGCGGTGAAGGGGACGGGACAGATTACCCACGCCATGGAGCTTGTCGCCGCCTCCAAAATGCGCAGGGCGCAGCAGGCCGCCGAAAACGGCCGCGCCTACGCAACGCTTCTGATGGACATGACCGAAACCGTAATAAAGCAAATCGGCTCGGTTTTGGACGGAAACAACCCCGACAAGAACCGCACAAAACGCCTTATCATCGTTTTCTCGACCGACAAGGGGCTTTGCGGCGCGCTCAACACAAACCTCTTCAAAACAATTCTCGAACTCGGCGGCGACGCCGAATACATTGCTGTGGGCAACCGCGCGGCGCGGTTCATTGCCCGAATCGGCAAGCCGCTGAAAGCGCAGTTTTCGATTAGCGACCACGTTAAATTCTCGGAGGTCAGGAAAATCGCGGAGTTTGCAATGAAACTCGCGAAAGAGCAGGGCGACATCGGCTCGCTCGAAGTGCTGTATCCGCTCTACATCAACACGCTCAAACAGGAGCCGACTCTGGTGAAAATCGCGCCCGTCGACAATATAGACGACTTCGTGAAGAGGCTCAGAAAGAGCTACAAGCTCGACACCGCCGAAAAGGCGGAGGACTCGCGCGAAATCCTTTTCGAGCCGTCGCCGAAAGCCATTCTGGACGAGCTTCCGCAGTACTACATAAAGCAGGCGCTCTTCCACATGGCGTTGGACGCAAAGGCGTCGGAGCACTCGGCGCGAATGGTCGCGATGAAGTCGGCAAGCGACAACGCCGACGCGCTCGTGCACTCGCTCACCATTGAGTACAACAAGGCGAGACAGGAGGCCATTACGACGGAAATTCTCGAACTCGCCTCCGCCGCGCAGGCTATGGAAAACAACAACGGGTAAAATTTAAAACAAGGCAAAAATGACAATCGGCACAATCACACAAGTCATAGGCGCAGTCGTTGACGTAAAGTTCCCGACGGACGCCATTCCGCAAATTTACAACGCTTTGAAAGCCGAAATCGAAGTCGGCGGAAAGAAGTCGGAAATCGTGCTCGAAGTCCAGCAGCAGCTGGGCGGGGGCGTCGTGAGGACGGTCGCGATGACCTCCACCGAAGGTCTCAAACGCGGCGGCAAGGCAGCGGACACGGGAGCTCCGATTAGCGTTCCCGTTGGCTCGTGCACGCTCGGCAGAATTTTCAACGTCACGGGCGACGCCGTAGACGAAAAGGGCGCGGTTTCCGCAAAGGAACGCCTGCCCATTCACCGCAAAGCACCGCCGCTTACCGAGCAGAGCACGCGGGCGGAAATCCTCGAAACGGGCATAAAGCCAATCGACCTCATCTGCCCCTTCCTCAAAGGCGGCAAGGTTGGCGCGTTCGGCGGCGCGGGCGTCGGCAAGACCGTCGTCATCATGGAGCTTATCCACAACATCGCAAAGGCGCACGGGGGGTTCTCGGTATTCGCGGGCGTCGGAGAACGTTCGAGAGAGGGCAACGACCTCTACCACGAAATGGTAGAGTCGGGCGTCATCAACGAAAAAGAGCCGGAAAAGTCGAAAGTTTCGCTCGTTTACGGGCAGATGAACGAACCTCCGGGAGCGCGTATGCGCGTGGCGCTCACCGCCCTTACCATGGCGGAATATTTCCGCGACGGCGAAGGGCAGGACGTTCTTCTGTTTATCGACAACATTTTCAGATTCTCGCAGGCGGGAAGCGAAGTCAGCGCATTGCTCGGACGCTCGCCGTCGGCGGTCGGCTACCAGCCGACCCTCGCGCAGGAAATGGGCGAGTTGCAGGAGCGCATTACCTCCACTAAAAAAGGCTCTATTACGTCGTTCCAAGCCGTCTACGTTCCCGCGGACGACCTCACCGACCCCGCGCCCGCAAACACCTTCGCGCACCTCGACTCGACAATCGTTCTCGACCGCTCGATTGCCGCATTGGGTATTTACCCCGCAATCGACCCGCTTGCGTCGAACTCCAACGCGCTTTCGCCCGACATCGTCGGCGAAGAGCATTTCAGGGTTGCGCGCGGAGTCCAGCAGATACTCCAAAAGTACAAGGACTTGCAGGACATCATCGCAATTTTGGGCATCGACGAGCTTTCCGACGAAGACAAGCTTGTGGTATCGCGCGCAAGAAAGGTGCAGAAGTTCCTTTCCGCGCCGATGTTCGTTTCGGAAGTGTTCAACGGCGTCCCCGGTGTTTACGTTCCCGTTTCGGAAACGGTGCGCGGCTTCGGCATGATTCTCGACGGCAAGCTCGACCATGTGAACGAAAACGATTTCTTTCTCAAAGGAACTATCGACGACGTTCTCGCCGCCGCCGAAAAGAACAGGGGCAAATAGAAATGGCACTCGCGCTGGAAATAATAACTCCCGACGGCGTTGTCTGGCACAACGACAACGTAGAGTCTATTACGCTGCCCACGACAAGCGGCGAAATCCAGATTCTGGCTGGGCACATTCCGCTCATTACAATGCTCGAAGCGGGCGGCGTCGGCGCGGTCATAAACGGGCGCGAGGAAGACATAGCAATCGACAGGGGTTATGCGCGGATAATGGGCGACACTGTCTCCGTTCTCACCGAGGCAGCCGTAGATGTCGAGCATCTCGACATGGGCGACATCGAAAAGGCGAGGGCGCAGGCGTTGAAGGCGGTCGAAGACGCCAAGAAAAACAGGGTTGTCGACGACGACGAAATGGAGCGGCTTGAAGCCGTTGCGCGTTTTGCAATCGCCCAAATGCTTGCGAAGGCAAAGCACAAGTAGCTTTGCAAAAAAGCAAAAACCGCAGTTAAAAAACTGCGGTTTTTTTTGTGTCCGCCCGACGGCGGCGAAGCTTGATTTTTTCCTATTTGGAGATTTCCAGAACGAGGTCGTTTTCCGTTTTGGAGTCTTTGCCGAACGCGCCCAAGTAGACCTTGCCCGTGCGTTTGCCCACTTTGAAAGTGTCGCCGAGCTTCACTTCCGCTCCGTTTACTACCACGCTGCGCGGCGCGGTAATGCCCGAACGCTTGTCCGCGAATTCGATAAGACCGTATTTGCCGCTTTTGACTTTGTCGGAAACGTCCACTTCTATATCGCATTTCGCGAACTGCGCGCGGCGGTTGAAGAGCGCGTGCGGAACTTTTCCGTCCTTTTCCTTGAATGTCCACTTAAAGAACCACTGGTCGTTTTCGTCGGCGATGATTGAGTCTATCATTGCGCCGCCGCCGAACTGCATGTCGCTTGCGCCTTCGAGCAAAACCTCCACGCCCGCCCTGATTGCGTTTTTGATAATCGGGTTTGCGGGAATTGTGCAAATGAAGTCGCCCTTAATGTTGAATTTTGTGTCGGAAAGCGAAAGGTGCGCCTTGCCCGCGCTCTTTGCCTCCGTCCAGAATGTTACTTCGTACGAGCCGCCCTCAACCGAACAGCGTTCCCATTTCTGTTTTGTCATGCCGGCGTTATAGCACGCTATGGAAATCCCTATTCTGCGTTTTACCTTGAAGTTTCTTCCCTTGGCGATGCTTGTCGAGCCGTCGCCCGTATGGAAAGTCCCCACGTTATAGTTGCCGTCTATTTCAAAATTCCAGTTTCCGGGGCGCACTGTGACGGAGTCCGCAGGCCCCGGCTTGCCTTTCAGCGGTTCGGTTTTGAAGTTTACGTTGTTGCCCCAAATGCAATTCGACCACTTTACATTCCTGTTTGCGGCGTCGTATTCGCCGCAGTAGAATTGCATCGACATTGCCGAAATCGCCGCGGATAAAATGGAGAGGGTAAAAAACGATTTTTTCATAATTTTTATAATTTACACGAGGCGGCGGGAGTATTTGCCGCTTCAATTAATTGATTATTTTTCGCGACCCGCTAAAAGTCAAACAATAAAATTCTTCGACCGTCGCGTCCGAAAACCTATTTTTTCCGACAGTCGCTATCCCGCAAATCCCCGACTGTCGTGTTATTGAAGTGTTCGAAGAACTTTTTATTCAGGTCGCAAATCAATGTGCCGAAAACGCATTTACGTTTATCGCAGTGCGGCGAAGTTTCATATATGCACCCGTTATTAAACGGAAACGGCTCGAAGAGCAAATAGACGTCGATTAGTTTGCGTTTTTCCTGCTCCGCCGAAAGGTAGAATCCGCCCCCAGGGCCTTTTGACGCGCTCAGTGCGCCGCCCACCACGAGCCTCCTCAAAACCTTTGACAGGTGGTTTGCCGACATTCCCGTGCGCGCCGCTATCTCTTTCGATGTGAGTGTGCCGCCCCCCTCGCGGGCGAGCATTTTCAATGCGTGCAGTGCCAACGACACTGACTCCGGTATATTTAAAAGTCTTCCGTCCATTTAAAAACAGTATTAAAGTACTACATTTACCACATTTCAAGTCTCAAATGCAGGCTGGGCGCAAGGTGCGGGCGCAAGGTGCGCCGGTCGTCGGAGCTTCGCTCCTTATAGTTTTTATGCGGCGCGGGTATACCTGCGCCTTTTCCCGATAAGTTCGTATTGGCTTTGCCAATTACTTGCGGCGTTAGAATTGTTCATCGTAAAAAAGAAACTTTTTGAAAACAATCGAGTTTTTCGCGGAAAACAAAAAGCGGAAAGTCCGCTTGGGGAATTTCCGCTTTTATTTGTTTCAAGCCGCCTTGAAAAGTTTTTCCGAAGTCTCTTTTTTCGGTGGTATAAAGCTTTGATTTACTTGGAATCGGCGTAGCGCGAAACCTTTTCGATAGTCCACTTTGTGATGTGGCCGTTGATGTTCGTTTCCACCGTTTCGCCTTCCTTGTGGTCGAGAAGAGCCTGCGCCAAGGGTGTCTGGTAGGAGAAGATGTTCTTTTCCGTGTTGCTGTCCCACGCGCCCATGATGGAGCATGTGAGCTTTTCGCCCTTGTCCGATTTGAGGGAGACGATTGAACCGATACCAACCTTGTCTGCGGGAGTCGTGTTGAAGTCGAAAACCGTTGCGCTCGAAATGTCGCGTTCGAGTTGCGCGCGGCGGGCGCAGAGCAGTTCGTCGTGTTCTCTCGCCATTTTGTATTCGGAGTTTTCGCGCAAGTCGCCGAGTTCTCTCGCCGCCTCGATTGCGATTTTGCTTGCGGGCAGCTGGTTCTTGACGATGTCTTCCAACTCTTCGCGGCGCGCCGCCAAGCTCCATTCCGAAACGAGCACTCTGTGGTCCTGAGTGTCCGACTTCGACGCCACAAGCGACTGCACCGACGGGAACTTCTTGATGAAACGCGCAAGAATCGATTTCTTTGTAAGTTCTTCGAAACCCTGGTTGAGCAAGAGCGTCTGCGCTAGGTCTCGCGCGGTTTCCGCCGTGGATTTGTCGAGCAGGTCGCCAACAAGTTCCCTGTCAACGTCAAGCTCTTCCGCGAGCGGGATTTTCGCCGTGGTCACAACCGTGTCGCGCTGCAACGCGCAATCGTCTACCGCCGCAAGGAGTGCGCTGAAAAGATCCTCTCCAATGAGGTCTTCGAGCATGTCCTTGTATTTGGGCTCGTTGCGGTTTTTTACAATCCAGAGGATAACGGGGCCGTGCAGTGTCTGTTCGGAAAGCCATTTTTCAAGGTATTCCTTGATGAGCTTTCTCGACGGGCCGCGGCCGTCGTCGGCGATTAGCGCGTCCTTTACATAGTGCGATTTTTTGTTGTCGTCCCATGAAAGGAGGAAGTCTATGCATTCTTTTGTCAGGCGGCCGTCGCTGTATTTGAGGAGGTCGAGAATGCGTTCGCGCCAGTCTTCCGTGTAGATTCGCGTAAGAAGGTCGAGGAATCTTTCGATGTACGACGTCGGCAGGTTTTTCGCCAGATTGTTGAGGCCGTCCTTCGGGTCTTTCGCTACCGCTTTGAGGATAATCTGTTTGCTCTGCGGCGCGATTTCGTCAACCTTGGCTTCGTCGCCTTCGTAGAGGTAGCGGATAAGGTTGTTTCTAACCCAAATGCCGTGGAGACAGTCTGCGTCGTTGAGGGTTTTGGAGCTGTCCATAGCCTTTTTAATTGCCTCGGTAAGCTCCTCCTTGATTTTTTCGAGCGAGGATTTGATTTCCTCAACGCCTTCGCCCGTCGCCGTTTTGTAGAGTTTTTCCGCAAGAAGGATTTTCTTCTTGGGTTCGCGATTGAGGAAGTATTCGCGCAGAACTTCCTGTTCGGGCTTCATTGCCTCTTCCTCTTCGCGGATAACGTAGGATTCGTTCTTTGTTTTGGGGCAAGCAACGCGGGGGTTGCGGAAGAGCGATTCCTTTGCCTTGTTCCACCACGCGCGGTATTTCTTTTCCGCCTCCTTGTTAGCCTTGTCGAAATCGGCCTGCGGAATGTTGCGCGCATTGATGGGCATGTAGCCGAAAAGCTGTTTAAATACCCTTTCAAGCTCTATTTGGCTCGCGCTCTGGTCGGACTTCGACTCTATGTATTTTACGACGAACGCGCCGCCGTCTTTCATTTCCTCTTCGAGGTTCGCCTTGTCGGTGCGGTAGCGGACAAGGAGATTGTCGGGCTGGAGGATTTCGAGCTTGTCTACGCAGAACGCGGGGTCCATTGCGTGGGCGGGTTTGCCTTCGAAATCTATAATGAGTCTGTTCGCCGCGGCGTCGTACGATTTAATCTGGCCGAAGCCCCAGCTGCCGTGCATGCAATACGCGCCGTCTTTCATTGCTTCGAGCGCTTCGCGCTTGTTGCGCAATTTAGGATTCTTTACAAGCTTTTCGATAGATTCCGGATTCATTTTATATTTCCATTTAATTAAATTTTGCGCGCGCGGATTTTAAGTTTGTCCGTTCTGCGCATTAATATTTAAATACACAATGTGGCGCAAAAACCGGGTTTGTCAAATTATCTTTGCTTCTTTTTTGTTAATAAGTTGCGTATTTTTTTAAGGTAATTCTTGACTTTTTTCGCGGGTAAATTATTCTGCGCGCCGAACAATTTCAAGCGCAACAGGCAAAACCAATGGAAAAGGAAAAAAGTGCGGATTTAAAATCGGCGGTTGTCGATATTATCAGAATGGCGGAATCTACGTCGGCGAAGTTCGATGTCGTAATGTACGAGTATTTCGCAACTTGCAAGTGTCCGCACAGGGGCGCGGTAGAGGCGGTGGTTCTCCACTGGCTGCGGAACAAGACTCTGATAGAGTCGGCAATTTTGGCGGCGTGCAGAAAGCGCCCCAAAAACGCGGTGTTCGCCGTTCTAAAAGGCGCGGCCGCCGAGGCGATGTCGGCCGAAAGCGGAAAATACGCGCAGACAATCCACAGCTGGGTTGAGTTTTCAAAGCGCAAGCTCTCAAAAAACGAAAGCTCTTTCATCAACGCCGTTTTGAGAAAGCTCGAAACAAACATCGCAACTCTCGAATCTGGCGGCGACGGCGCGGAGCATCTCTCTATAAAATACAGCCACCCGAAATGGCTCGTTGAAAAATGGCTCGGCGAATTCGGGAGCGACACAACGCTTCGCATTTTGGAATCCAACCAAAGGCCGTCGGACGTTTTTTTCAGAAAGTCGCCCGACCCGAAAGCGGACGCCGCGTTCGTTCCTTTCGAAAAATTTTTCGAAAAAACGGAATACGAAAATTTCTTCAAGCTGAAAAGCGGGCACTGGCGCGACGCAAAGCGTCTGCTCGAAACTCCGTACTTTTATGTACAGGACCCATCGACGTTTTTTGCGCCGTCGCAGTTCGCCCCGAAAGACGGCGACTTCCTCGACCTCTGCGCCGCTCCGGGGGGAAAGTCCCGCGCGATTGCCGACATATGTTTTGCGAATTCCGCCGACGTAAAAAAGTGCTCGCTCGTGAGCGTTGACGTTCCCGAACGAACCGCGCCGCTCGTCGAGAACATGCAAAAAGTCGGTTTCATGAAAACCGTTGTTTTGGAATGCGACATTTTGAAAGACGACTTGCAAAAGAAGCTATCCGAGCGGAATCTTTCGACTTCGTTCGACGGCGTTTTTGTAGACGCTCCGTGTTCGAATACAGGCGTTTTGAGGCGCAGGCCCGACGCCCGATACAGGCTAAATTCCGAAGATATTTCAAACTGCGCAAAAAAACAGGGCGAAATTTTGGAAGTTGCAAAGAACTTTGTAAAAGCGGGCGGAAAGCTTGAATATTCCACATGCTCAATCGAGCGCGAGGAAAACGACTGCGTTGTGGAAAAATTCCTTGCAGCAAACAAAAATTTCGCCCTTAAAGAAAATAGGATTCTGCTTCCAGACGCCCAAAATGACGGCGCGGGCTTTGCGCTCTTTGAAAGGCTCTTTTAGGTTTCGGATAATATTAAGTTAAATTTAAATTAAAAAATACTCCGTATTCTTATTCGGTGTAAAAAAGTGCAATAACTTTGCAGCTTTTTGAAAATAAGAATATTGCGGATATTTTTAATGTTCATAACTGTTTACCGGTTTGTTGAAAAATGCGGGTTATTTACATCTTTACAATCCATCTACAATGTCTAAACCGAATTTTTACAATTTATAAACACGTTGTTGACACCGCATTTGCGCGGCAAAAAAAAAGCGGGCGCGGCATGGCGTAAAATATTCGCTCCAAAGGTACTCAATCGATTGAATTTTGTTTTTTTAAGAAAAAAAGACGAAAGTGTTTGCCAAAACGGGGAAAATTTTGAAATAATTTAAAAAGGCGGCGTTTCATTGCGGACTGAAAACGCCCCAAAACCTGCCGAAGCTTTGCCGCTCGGTCAAAGGACAGCTTTTATGATTAGCAAGAAGAACGAAGAAATACTGAAAAAATATACGCCGCGACGCGAGAATCTCGTCACGGCGTTTCAGGACATTCAGGAAAGGGACGGATACGTTTCGGAGGAGGCTCTCGCCGACACCGCCGAATACTTTTCCGTATCGAAAGCCGACGCCTATTCGGTAGTCAGCTTTTACGCGCAATTCAAATTCAAAAAACCCGGCAAGCACACAATAAAAGTGTGCAAGGGCACGGCATGCCACGTAAGAGGCTCCGGAACGCTTCTTGCCGCCTTGGAGGAAAGGCTCGGAATCAAGGAGGGCGAAACAACCCCCGACGGACTCATAAGCCTCGAAAGAGTGGCATGTCTTGGAGCGTGCGCCCTCGCGCCAGCGATGGTTGTGGACGACAAAGTCCACGCGAGGATAAGCCTCGGACAACTCGAAAAAATTTTGGAAGGATTGCGCTGACATGGAAATTTTGAAATCCCAAAGGGAGTCCGCAAAAAAGCGGTGGAGCGAATTTTTCGAGTCCGACAAACCCCGCATTTTGGTGGGAGCGGCAACTTGCGGCAGAGCCGCGGGCGCGCTCGACGTAATGGAGGAGTTCAAAAAAGAGCTTTCCGCTGCGGGAATTTCGGACAAGGTTGAACTCGTCGAAACGGGGTGCTTGGGGCTTTGCTATGCCGAGCCGCTCGTGGAAATCAGGGCTTGCGGAACGCCGTCGGTTCTGTATTCGAACGTGTCGCCCAAAGACGTCGCAAAGCTTGTAAAAGAGCACGTTGTGGGGGGAAATGCGGTGCGCGAAAAGGCTGAGGCAGTGATGTCCGACGCCGAATACGACGGCATAGTTCCGTTTAAAAAGCACCCGATGGTGGAGCTTCAAAAGCGCGTCGTTTTGCGTAATTGCGGCGTGATAAACCCCGACGATTTCTGGCACTATCTCGCCCGCGGCGGATACGAAGGGCTTGAACGCGCGTTTTCGATGTCGCCCGAAGACGTCATCGAGGAGATGAAAAAGAGCGGACTGCGCGGCAGGGGCGGCGCGGGCTTCCCGACGGGAATGAAGTGGAGCTTCGCCCGCGCGTCGAAGTCGGACGAAAAATACATAATCTGCAACGCCGACGAGGGCGACCCTGGCGCATTCATGGACCGCTCCGTTCTCGAAGGCGACCCCCACGCAATCGTGGAGGGGCTTATGATTGCGGGCTACGCAATCGGCGCGCAACACGCCTACATTTACGTTAGAAGTGAATATCCGCTTGCAATCGAACGCTTGAAAACAGCAATAAAACAGGCGGAGGAGGCGGGGCTTTTGCGCAAAAAGCTCGAAAACGGCTTCGAGTTCGAAATAAAAATAAAAAAAGGTTCTGGCGCGTTTGTCTGCGGCGAGGAAACATCGCTCATGGCGAGCATAGAGGGCGTCCGCGCAATGCCGCGCCCAAAGCCGCCGTTCCCCGCAAACAGCGGACTTTTCAAAAAACCCACCAACATCAACAACGTCGAAACGCTCGCCGCGACAAGCTCCATAATGAGAATGGGCGCGGACAAATACGCGGCGTTCGGCTCCGAAAAGAGCAGGGGAACAAAGACGTTCTCGCTCGCGGGGAAAATCAAGCGCACTGGGCTTATTGAAGTGGAGCTTGGCATAAAGCTCGGCGACATCGTAAACAAAATCGGCGGCGGCTGTACCGACGGCAAAAACTTCAAAGCCGTGCAGACGGGCGGTCCGTCGGGCGGCTGTCTTACAAAAGAGCACTTCGGCCTGCCCGTAGACTACGAAAACCTTGCCGCGGTAGGCTCGATAATCGGTTCGGGCGGCATGGTCGTAATGAACGAAGACTCGTGCATGGTCGAAGTCGCAAAATACTTCGTCAACTTCACCGAAAACGAATCGTGCGGAAAATGCGTTCCGTGCAGAATGGGAACGCAGCACCTCCACCGCATTCTCGAAAAAATAACGTCGGGACACGGCGAAGAGGGCGACATCGAACGCCTCAAAAAAATCGCGCAGACAATGAAAGAGTCGTCGCTGTGCGGCTTGGGTCAAACCGCGCCGAACCCGATTCTCACAACTCTGCGCTACTTCGGCGACGAGTACAAGGCGCACATAGAGGAAAAAAAGTGCCCCGCGCTTGCGTGCTCGAAACTCGTGGTCTACGCTGTCGAGCGGGACAAATGCAAAGGCTGTACGCTGTGCGAACGCGCCTGCCCCACGGGCGCGATTTCGGGCGGGCTTAAAAAGCCGCATTCAATAGACGCGTCCAAGTGCATTTCTTGCGGGGCGTGCTTCCAGACATGCAAATTCGGGGCAATCACAAGGCGATAATTATGGATACTTTCAAACTTACAATAGACGGAAAAACCGTGGAGGCGAAAGCCGGCATGACGGTTTTGGATGCGGCGAAAAACGCGGGTATTTTCATACCGTCGCTCTGCGCCCACGACGAACTTTCGCCCTACGGCGCGTGCCGCCTGTGCGTTGTCGAAATAGACGGAATGCGCGGCACGCCGACGTCGTGCACGACGCCCGCCGCCGAGGGAATGACGGTGCGCACGAACACCGAAAAGCTCGAATTGCAGCGCAAGCGCACGATAGAGCTTATGATGAGCTCGCACCCGTCTCCGTGCTTTTCGTGCGATTCGCGCGAAGAGTGCGAGTCGGAAAAAAAACAGCCCACGCGCTCGGGGCACACAACCCGCTGCGGAACGTGCTCAAACCGCCCCGACTGCGAGCTGCGGCAAGTCGCGCTTCCGAGATTCGAGTCGGACATCGGGCTTCCGCTCATCTACGACGAAGGCAAAGCGGAGCGCAACGACCCGTTTATCGACAAAGACCACAACCTGTGCATACTTTGCGGCAGGTGCTTCCGCGTCTGCGAAAAGGTGCACGGCAAGCCCGCAATCGGTATTGCCAACAGGGGAAAGAACGCGAAAATTTCGGCGGAATTCGAAAAGTCGTGGAGCTCGGAAGAGTGCAGATTTTGCGGCGCGTGCGTAGACGCTTGTCCCACGGGCTGCCTTACAGACCGCTGGGCAAAGTGGTTCGGCAAACCCGAAAAAACCGCGGAGACCGTGTGCGCTCTCTGCCCGCGCCACTGCCGCGTAAAAGTAGCAATCAAGGACGGCAGGATAGTTTCGGCGCACGCGGTGTCGCTCGAAAAGGGCGACGCTCTCTGCGCCCTCGGCCGTTTTGCCATTCCGCAGATAATGAACAGCAGAAAACGCCTTTTGCGCGCGAAGATAATGCGAAACGGCGAGCAGGTTCCCGCGCATGCGGAGGAGATTGCCGGCAAATTCGCGGAAATCCTCGAAAACGCGGGCGGAAAAATCCTGATGGTCGAGCACGTCGGGGGCTTTTACGAATCGCGCAAGGCGGTTCGGGCGTTGGCGGCAAAATTCGGGGCAAAACTCGTAAAGGCGGCGGTCAACGACGCTTCCCTCGACGCCGAAACCCTCCGCGAAATTTCCGAGGGAAAATACGAAGCCGCATTCACCGTAGGCTCTTATCTTGCCGCGGAGCTTGCCGCTAAAATTCCGCATCTCATAGTTGCGGACTTCCTTAAAACGCCATTGCAGGACAAAGCGGAACTCGTGCTTCCCATCGCGGTTTTCGGGGAGAGCGCGGGTACGTTTGCCGACGCAGGCGGGGCGAAATTCGCGGCGGCGGCAGCCGTCGCAACGCGCCTCGACCAACGCCCGATAAGCGGATACCTTTCCGACGTCTGCGTGAAATGCGGAATAGACGTTAAGGCGTTCGACTTCGAGCTTGAAAAAATCCCCGAAGATTTCGCCGACCCCCGCTCCGACAAGCGCAATCTGCCCGAAATGGCGTTCGGGCATTTCCTCGCCGACTACGTTCCCGATTTGGAACTGCTCGGCCTCAAAAAATCTCCCGAAAAGACGGCGGAAAGCAAGGCGAAAGAGGAGGGCGGCTTCGAAATTCTCGAAAACATCGAGCTTGCGCCAAACTTCCACTCGCTGAAAATAAAAGCTCCCGACATGGCGAAATACGCCCGCGCGGGGCACTTTGCAATCCTCATGGCGAACGCCGACAGCGAACGCTCGCCGTTCACGATTGCCGACTGGAACGCCGAAGAGGGCTGGGTAAAATTCATAATAGAGGAGGTCGGCAGGTCGAGCGCGGAAATAGGCGCGCTTTCGGCGGGCGACAAACTATCCGTCGCAAGCGGGCCGCTCGGCACGCCCGTAGACCTCGACAAATTCGAAAAAGGCTCGAAAGCCCTGCTTTTGGGCGGCTGCTACGGCATAGGAGCAATCTACCCGATTGCCCGCGAACTTACCGCGCGGGGCGTGAAGGTCGAATGCGCGATAGAGGCTTCGTCGTCGTACATGCTTTTCTTCAAGGACGAGCTTTCGAAAGTCTGCGAAAAGCTTTATGTCGCCACGCGCGACGGTAGCGAAGGCATGAAGGGCGGCTGCCGCGACGTTTTGAAAAATTTCGGCGCGGGCTTTGATTCCGTCGTCGCCATCGGCTGCGTGTTTATGATGAAGCAGTGCGCGGCGGCTCTGCCGTCGGGCGTTTCGAACGCGCAGTGCGCCCTCAACCCGATTATGGTGGACGGCACGGGCATGTGCGGCGCGTGCCGCGTAAGCGTCGGCGGCGGCACAAAATTCGCGTGCGTAGACGGGCCGTTCTTCCCGCTCGCGGAGGTCGATTTCGCCGAACTCGGCAAGCGCAGAACTGCGTACAAACTTTTGGAAATAGAGGCAATGCCGCGCCACATCGGCGGGAAATGCCATTCGTAAGGAGCTTGAAATGTCAGAAGAAAAACCGAGAAAATTGAAGGCGTCGGGACTTCCGCGCATAAGCGTTCCGGAGCAGGATCCCGCCCGCAGGGCGACGAACTTCGAGGAAGTCCCCTACGGAATTTCCCTCGAAGCCGCAATGGACGAGGCGAGCCGCTGCATGCAGTGCCCCAAACCGCGCTGCATTGCGGCGTGCCCCGTAAACATCAGGATACCCGAATTCATCGCAGAAATCGCGAAGGGCGACCCGAAAGCCGCCGCGCTTAAACTCAAAAAACAGACCGCGCTCCCCGCCGTCTGCGGCCGCGTCTGCCCGCAGGAAAACCAGTGCGAGGGCAGCTGCGTTTTGGGAATCCGCGGGAAATCCGTGGCAATCGGAACTCTCGAACGCTTTGCGGCGGACTACGTGCGCATAAACAATCTGGAAGAGCTTCCGCAAAAGGCGGAACCCACGGGCAAGAGGGTTGCCGTCATCGGTTGCGGACCCGCTGGCATTACGGCGGCGTCCGACTTGGCTATTTCTGGGCACGAAGTGGAAATTTTCGAAGCCCTACACCTCCCCGGAGGCGTGCTCATGTACGGCATTCCGCAGTTCAGGCTTCCGAAGGAAATCGTCATGCACGAAGTGGAGTCTCTCAAAAAGCTGGGCGTGAAAATCCACTTTAACTACATTGTGGGCAAGCTCCGCACGATAGACTCTCTCTTGGCGGAGGGCTTCGACGCCGTGTTCATCGGCGCGGGCGCGGGGCTTCCGATTTTCCTCGGAATCGAGGGCGAAAACAGCGTCGGAGTGTTCTCCGCAAACGAGTTCCTCACGCGCTTCAACCTGATGAAAGCCTACGACTTCCCCAACCACGCAACGACTCCCGTTTCGGCAAAGCACATCATTACCGTAGGCGGCGGGAACGTCGCCATGGACTCGTCGCGGACGGCTCTTCGCATAGGCGCGAAATCAACGCTCGTCTACCGGCGCGCCCGCGAGCAAATGCCCGCCCGCGCCGAAGAGGTGCACCACGCCGAACAGGAGGGCGTGAACTTCCAAATGCTCACAAACCCCAAGCGGATTATCGCCGACGAAAACGGGAAAATCGTCGCGCTCGAATGCGTTAAGATGGAGCTTGGCGAGCCTGACTCTTCGGGGCGCAGGAGCGTTTCGGAAATCGCCGGAAGCGAATTCAGGATTCCGTGCGACGCGCTTGTCGCGGCAATCGGCAACCGCCCGAACCCGCTGCTTCCCATGACCTGCCATTCCCTCAAAACCACGAAAAAGGGAACGCTTGAAGCCGACCCCGAAACGCTCCAAACCTCCATTCCGCAAGTGTTCGCCGGCGGCGACATCGTAAGCGGCGCGGCTACGGTTATCAGCGCGATGGGTCAGGCAAAAAAGGCGGTCAGAAGCATAAACAGGTTTTTGAAAGGCGAGCCTCTGAAAGATGAGACTGCTGCTATCTAACGACGACGGGCTTGACTCGCCCTTTCTGCCCGCGTTCGCGCGCGCCCTCGCAAAAGTTGCCGACTTGAAAATAGTCGTGCCGTCGGGCGAGCGCAGCTGGATAGGCAGGGCGTACAGCCGCCATTCCGAGCTTGAAGCCCAACCGCGCGACTTCTTCGGACTCGACTGCCAGACGGTTTCGGGCACGCCCGCCGACTGCGTAAACATAGCCCTCGGACACCTTTGCGCCGAGCCTCCCGACGCCGTAATTTCGGGCTTGAATATCGGGCAGAATGTGGCGATGCCGCTTCTTTGGAGCAGCGGAACATTTGCCGCCGCCGTCGAGGGCGCGGGCTGGGGACTGCCCGCGTTCGCGTTTTCGATGCGGCTTGAAAAAGTCTACTACGAATATTGCAGACTGCGCCACGGCGCGGCTCCCGAACCGCTTTTGCGCAACATAGAGGCGGCTTCCGAACACGCCGCGCAGTTCATTGTGGACATGCTTTCAAAGGGCGAATGCGGCGCGGGGGTTGTAGTGAATGTCAACTACCCGATAAAATACACGCGGCAGACGCCGTTTGCGGAGTGCAAGCCTGCGGGCGTCGATTTGCGCTCGGTCTACACGCGCGGCGACGACGGAAAATTCAGGTTCTCGTACAGCCTCGGCTCTGTCGGCGCAAACGGGGAACTCACCGATGTCGAATGCCTCGACAAGTCGATTGCCTGCTTCTCGAAAATCAAAATAAGGTAGACGCGCTTCTTTTCCCGTCCCGCTTTCGGAGGGGCGCAGAACGCCGCCGACGCCTGCCGCGCATTTTTTTCTTTTAATATCCGAGAAGCGGTGTAGACTTTCGGCTATCCAACAAATATCAATAATTTCTTACAAAAAATGAAAAAGACGTTTTTATGCATTCTGCTTCTTTCCGCGTGCGCTATTTTCGGAGGCGAGTCCGCAAAATGGATTTCCGCCGACGATTTCACCGCCGACGCGTTCAACACTTGGATTGCGTTCAGAAAAGACGCGGAACTTGCGGAAACGCCCGCGTCGGCAAAACTCAAAATCGCCGCCGACAGCAAATACTGGCTCTGGGTAAACGGCAAGCTCGCGGTCTTCGAGGGCGGGCTAAAACGCGGCCCGAATCCCGCCGACGGCTACTACGACGAAATCGACATCGCGCCATTCCTGAAATCGGGCAAAAACCGCGTCGCCGTTCTGCTTTGGTACTTCGGCAAAGACGGATTCTCGCACAAAAGCAGCGGGAAATCGGGGCTGTACATTGACGGCGGCGAAATTGCCGATTTCGACACCTCCGCGGACTGGCTTTCGCGAGTCCACCCCGCCTACGGCACAGCGGGCGCGCCGTTCCCGAACTTCCGGCTGTCGGAATCAAACTTGCAGTTCGACGCAAACAGGGATATGGAAAACTGGCAAACGCGCGACGACCTTTCCGAAAAATTCGCCTTCAAAAAATCGCGCGAGTACGGCAAATTGGGCTGCGCTCCGTGGAACGCCGCCGAAAAACGCCCCATTCCGCAATGGAAACTGCGCAAGCCGATAGAGCTTCAATTTACGGCCAAGAAATCGTGGCTTGGCGGCACGGCAGTGGCAAAACTTCCGTACAACATGCAGATGACGCCGATTATCACCGTCTACGACCCCGTCGGAAACTCGCTCGTGTCCGTCGAAACCGACCACGCGTTCACGGGCGGCGACAACTGTCTCCGCGCCGAATACATCACAAAGAAAGGCTTGCAGACATACGAATCGGTGGGCTGGCTCAACGGGCACGAAATAGTCTTGAAATTTCCGCGGTATGTAGACGTGAAAAAAATCGAGGCGCGGGAATCGGGCTACGACACCGAAGTTTCGGGTAAATTTTCGTGCGACAACCCGTTCTTCATGCGCTTCTGGCAAAAGGGGCTGAACACTCTGTACGTCAACATGCGCGACACATACTTCGACTGCCCCGACCGCGAACGCGCCCAGTGGTGGGGCGACGTCGTGATTCTTTCGGGCGAAAGCTTTTACACCTACACGCCGTCGGTAAACGCGCTCACCCGCAAGGCAATCCGCCAGCTCGTGAGCTGGCAAAGGCCCGACGGCTCGCTGTTCGCGCCGATTCCCGGCAACTACACCAGCGAACTTCCCGGACAAATGCTCGCGTCAATCGGCAAATACGGATTCTGGAACTACTACATGAACACGGGCGACGCCGACACTGTCAAATTCGCGTATCCCGCAGTCAAAAAATACCTCTCCCTCTGGACGCTCGATTCCACTGGGCTTACCGAATTCCGCAAAGGCGGCTGGAGCTGGGGCGACTGGGGCGAAAACCGCGACAAACGCCTGATTCTTGCGGGCTGGCATTATATCGCACTCGCCGCCGCCGCGAACATGGCGGAACTTTTGGGCTTACCCGACGACGCAAAAACCTACCGCCAAACAATGCAAAAAGTTAAGGCGGGCTTCGAAAAATGCTGGAACGGCACGGCGTACAGACACCCCGAATACAACGGCGAAACCGACGACCGCGTCCACGCGCTCGCCGTGATTTCGGGCATCGCCGACAAATCGAAATACGACGCAATTTTCAAGGTCTTCAAAACCCAAAAACACGCAAGCCCCTACATGGAAAAATACGTCATGGAGGCTCTGTTTAAAATGGGACACGGCGGCTACGCGCTCGACAGGGCGGAGGAACGCTTCAAGAAAATGGTGGACGACCCGCGCTATACAACGCTCTTCGAGGGCTGGGAAAAGGACGGCTTCGGGGGCGGCTCAGTAAACCACGCATGGAGCGGCGGAGCAATCACGGTGATTTCGTCGGAACTCTGCGGACTCCGCCCGCTCGAACCCGCATGGAAAAAATTTGCGGTAGAACCGCAGCCCGCAAATTTCAAACGGGCGTCGCTGGGCTTCCAAACCGTTTCGGGCGAAGTGAAATCGTCATTCGTGCGCGACGGTTCGGCGTTCATCATGGACGTGTCGGTGCCGACGCTCGCAGTCGTTTCCCTCCCCGAATTTTGCAGCGGCAAAACCCTGCGCGTAAACGGCAAAACCGTTTCCGAAAAAACCGTAAACGGCAAACGCACTTTCGAACTGCCCAAAGGCGACTATTCGATAATCGTCAAATAACGCACGCGCAAACGCCGCAAAAAAACGGGGGAACGGTTCGCCGCTCCCCCGCTTTCGCAAATTCCGCCGACGCCTTAATGCGCTTTGAGATACTCGACACTCCGCTTTACCTCGTCGAGCTTCTGCGCGGGCGTGTTCTTCCACCAGCCGATGTATTCAAGCAAAAGCCAGCCGTCGAACTTCTGGCGGTCAAGTTCGGCAAGCATGGCGTCTACGTTCATCGCGCCCGTGCCGAAGGGAACGTCGTAGGCGGAAAGCCCGTACGCACTCATGTCGCGGAAATGGACGATGCCGATTTTGTTTTCGAACGTCTTGAAACCCTCGACCGCATTGACGCCCGAACGCCCCCAGTGCCCTGTGTCGGGACAGGCGTAGACATTGGGATAGTCGGCAATCATCGATGCCACAAACTTCGGGTCCGAAAACGCCGCATTGCGCTTGGCGTCCTTGCCGTGGTTGTGGACGGCGACTTTCATTCCGTACTCGGCGCAAAGCTTGTTCCAGAGGGGAAGCTTGTCGGCGGACGGCTCGGCAATGACGGTGTCCGCGCCGAACTCCTTGACAAACGAAAGCAGCTTGCGGATTGCGTTTTCGGTCGTGGGAGTCGAAACGCCGTAGGAAACCACCTTGATTTTGTTGTCGGCAAGAATCTTTTTGAGGAACGCCTTTTGTTCGTCCGACATCGACGGCTCAACCATCGCGTCGGGATACTTCTTCGAGAGCGCATGACGCGAAAGCCCGATAGCGTCAACACCGCATTCGCGGACAAGCGGTAAAAGCTCCTCTATCGTCTGCTTTGCAAACGTGAAAGTCTGAATGCCGACCTTTCTCTCGGCGCGCTCGGCGTGAAGCAAATTGGCAAATAAAACGGAAACCGTAAGAAACAAAAAAAATGTCCTTCTCATGATGTCTCCGAATGAACTCCCATTGCCCCGTTTATGCAACGCAAAAATAAAAGCGATAGCAGAGGGAAATAAAAATGGACAATAAAAAAATAAGATTTTAAATCTCTCGCCCCCCCCCGCGAGGCATCATAAAAAACTTCGGCAATCCGCCAATATTTCGGCGGGGTATTGCGGGGAGGGCGGTTTGCTTTCGCGGGCTTGAGCGCGAGAACGCGCGTGCAAAGCGCATTGGCAATGCCAATCGCGCCAATTACCGACATTTTAAATTGCCGAGGCGGAGAAGCCTGTTGTCGCCGCGTTTCATTTTTAGCGTAATGAACGGACCTTTGCCTAAACGCTTGCCCGAAAGCGCATCAAAAACTTCCTTGTCGGAGTGCAAATTCAGCGCAATATCGTGCGGATTTCTGTCGTCGTCCGTGCATGTTATTGAGATATACGGTTCATTGGCAAAAACAGACAGTTTTTGATTCGAATATTCGCGAACTCCCGCAACCTTAAACATAAGCCTTATGGCTTCCTCGGGAAGAACCCCGCTGCCGCAGAACAAATGTTTTCCGCGTAAAACAAGCGCGGGTTGCCCATTGGGATAGACGCCTAAAACCTTATCGCCGTCTTTGAGAATCGGCGTCAACAGCGGCGAAGTCTTCGCGCTGCTTCCGAACTTAACAAGCCCCATTTTGCGGCCTTCGGCAGTGGGTTCAACCAACATCGGCAGCAACCCTCCCTTTACATATTCGACATCAAACCCCGTGGCTTCCGAGACGCCCGCAAGCGAGAATTCGCTTTTTTCCACGTCAATCAATCCCGTCGCCCAAACGAAAATCGCGCCCGAGTCGGCAACCTTTTGGCGAATCGCCCTGCGTTGTTTCGCGTCGAGCGCACACGAGACCGCAAAAATCGACAGACGCGGCGCATACGGACGCCCGAAAAGAACGTCGTCAAGCAGGAAACTTCCGAACGAGACCGCACAGTCGGTGAGAATCTTGCGGGAATCGGTCGAAGACAACATCGTGCGCAAATTCGTATAATTCGCGCCGCCGAAACAGACGGAACGCTCGTCCAAAATAATCGCGATGTCGGGATTGTATTCGACGGGATTTTCAAGCAAGTCGTTGTCGACTGCGGCAAACTCGGGCATAAGCGTCCAAAGCTTTGGGTCGTCAAACCAGCCGGTGCCTGCGAGATCCATCCACCAGCATCCGTTGTTGCGCACAACCTGCTGAGCCATATCGCGCTGGAGAACGCTAAGCGTGTCTTCGAGCGTCCTAAGCTCTTTGCCCAACGCCGTTATTTTTTGCTGCGTTGGAGGCACGCGATACGTTCTGATGTCGTCCTCCCAAATCCAAAGCTTGCCCGAACGCGTTATTGTTTCTGTCGAACTCGGAGTCATTCCGCCATAGCCGAGATTGCGCGTATCGTGATACGAAAGAGGGCCGCATAAAATGTCGACATCGGGCGAGTTCAAAACCTTCATCAACCCGAAGTGTCCGGGGTTGGCGGCGCCCTTCCATTCGCCAATCGTTATGTACCCGTAAAAAGCAAGCGACAACTTTTCCGGCGTTTTTTGGCGAATAATTTTTGCGAGAGTAAGAATCGTCTCAACCATAGAGTCCTGCCTAAACATATTGCAGTCGAAAAGTTTCATCTGCGTTTTCGGATCGACAATGCAAAACGCCGAAAGCCGCTCCTTCGGCGACGGAACTTTCGCGGTTGCCAAGGTTGCCGACGGGTCGTTCCAAGCCTTTTGCAGCGCGGCGTCGGTTCCGTATTTTCGCGTCAGCCATTCGCGCCAGGATTGCTGAGCCGACGGCTCGTAGCCCACCCAATCCGTATCGCGGGTATCGGGATAAAACCATTCGCACGAATTTGCCCCGCCCGGGTGATACCCCGCAATGTTGTTGCCGCAGTATCCTTCGCAAAAATCGATAACCGCGCCCAAAGCCTTCGCGATGTCGGCTCTAAAACGCGGAGAGAACGGGCTGCCCATGCCGGGAAACTTGTCGCAAACCTTGCCGTCTATGGATTGAAGCGCGTCCTGCGGATATTTTTTCATCCACCAGTCTGGCGGATAACAACGAACGCGCACAATGATTTTCGCATTCGGATTCGCGCCCAATATCTCGTCGAGCGCGCCTTTGAGGTTTTCCGTGTTATAAGACTTGCCGTCTTCCGGCATAAAATCCGCGGCCTGAACGGGAAAGGTTATAAAATCGACGCCGGCGTCTTTTGCCAATTTGGTTTGAAGCCCGACAAACGAACGGTGCACGGGCTCGAAGAAATCCCCTCCGAGAGTCGTATACAATTTGAAGTCCGTTTTTTTGTCGGACTTTATTTTTATGTCTATGCGGTATTTTTTGCCCGCCTTAAAATCGACGTTTCCGAATGCGATTTTCGAAACTCCCGCGTCGGATTTCGCGTGTAAATAGCTTTGCTCTCCCTCCGTTTCCGCAACGAATTCCGCATTCAAATTCCTGCCGCCGCTTTTCTCAATCGAAGCGCCGCGTTCGAGCGAAAAAACCTTTGCGCCGCCGTCGGCTTGCGAAACTTCCAGCGCGTAGATTTTGCAGTCGAACCGTCCGTCGAATTCGAGCTGAATCCGCACCCCGTCCGCGTTTTTTTCAAGCGGCAAGATTTCGACGAACGTTTCCGTAAGCTCTGGATACGCGTCTCTTTTAATCGGCGACCCCATTTTGAAATATAACGGCGAAACGTACAACATTCGCGGCCGCACAGGCTTGCCGTTTAAAACAATCTGCGGCACGCCGTTGACTTGCCGAACTTTGCAGGTTGTCTTTGCGTCGTTGCCGTCCTCCACTCCTTTGGAGAAAAAATTACACCCGCACAAAAAAAACGCGGACATCAATGCCACACACACAGAATTCGCTTTCATTCACCAATTAAAAACGACACTCGGGGTTATTTCAATAAAAAAAACCTCTCGGCAATCCGCCAACTTCCCAGCGGGGTTCTGCGGGGAACGGTTTGCTTCCGTAGTAGGGGCACACGGAGAAAAAGAAACCGAAGAACAATACTGCTCCACAAAAAAATAAAACAGAAAACTCGCACCCCAAAACTTCTTTCGCGAGGTATCCTAAAAGAAAAATCAAAATCTACCCGCGCGAAAACCTCGCGCCCTAAAATAAAAAACCTCTCGGCAATCCGCCAACTTCCCAGCGGGGTTCTGCGGGGAACGGTTTGCTTCCGTAGTAGAGGCACACGGAGAAAAAGAAACCGAAGAACAATACTGCTCCACAAAAAAATAAAACAGAAAGCTCGCACCCAAAAACTTCTTCCGCGAGGTATCCTAAAAGAAAAATCAAAATCTACCCGCGCGAAAGCCTCGCGCCCAAAAATAAAAACCTCTCGGCAATCCGCCAACTTCCCAGCGGGGTTCTGCGGGGAACGGTTTGCTTCCGTAGGAGAGGCACACGGAGAAAAAGGAAGGGGGCTGTACTTGAGTACTGCCCCCTTTCGTTTTCGAGTATGACTCTGCTACGGAACAAACAAGTCCCGCAGGTTCCCGCTACCTTACAACGCGAGCGCCTGCGTTAGTCTCGGCGAGCTTGCGGACTTCTTCAAGTCGCGCCGTGCTCGTGTCGCCGGGAGTTGTCATCGCCAACGCGCCGTGCGCCGCGCCGTATTCGACCGCAAGCTTGGGAGAATCAAGCTCCATCATGCCGTAAATGAAGCCCGACGCAAAAGAGTCGCCGCCGCCGACGCGGTCGAAAATTTCGAGGGCGTCGCGTTTTTTTGACTCGTAGAATTGTCCGTTGCACCAGCAAATCGCGCTCCAATCGTTGGAGCTTGCGGAACGAACCTTGCGGAGGGTAGTGGCAGTCGCCTTGAAGTTGGGATACTTCGCAACGGCATTGTTTATCATCTTCTTGAAGGCTTCGACATTGATGTCGGAAATGTTTTCGTCAAGACCTTCTACTTCGAGGCCGAGACACGCGGTGAAGTCTTCCTCGTTGCCAATCATCACATCGACATACTTTGCGATTTCGGAGTTGATTTCGACCGCGCGCTTCTGCCCGCCGATGTCCGCCCAAAGCGAGGGGCGGTAGTTGAGGTCGTAGGAGACGATGGTTCCGTATTTTTTTGCGATTTTCGCGGCTTCGAGAACGACCTCGCCCGTGGTTTCGGAGAGAGCCGCAAAAATGCCGCCCGTGTGGAACCAGCGGACGCCCTGCTTGCCGAAAAGCTCCTCCCAGTCAATGTCGCCCGCTTTGAGCTGCGACGCCGCCGAGTGGCCTCTGTCGGAGCAGCCGAGCGCACCGCGGATACCGTAGCCGCGCTCGGTGAAGTTCAGCCCGTTGCGGACATTGCGCCCAGCGCCGTCTGCCTTGACCCATTTTACAAAGTCCATGTTCACGCCGCCCTGCATGATGAAGTCTTCGAGGAGGTAGCCGACCTCGTTCTTGGCGAACGCGCTCACAAGACCCGCGCGGAGCCCGAAGCATTTGCGGAGGCCGCGCGCCACGTTGTACTCGCCGCCGCCTTCCCAAGCGCGGAACGAGCGGGCGGTTCTGATGCGGTCGTCGCCGGGGTCGAGGCGGAGCATGACTTCGCCGAGTGATACTATGTCGAATTTTACCGATTCTTTCGATTTTGTTTTCATTTGATAATGCGTATTTGTTTTGTTAAATTTTCATTGTGCTTTTTCTGATGATAAGCTCGCCTTCAAGGTGCTCTACTTTCGGCTCGGAGTTTTCCATGACGGCGTTGAAGCACTCTTTTGCAAACTGCTTGACGGGCTGCCTGAAAGACGTGACCGACGGAATGTAGTTTGCGGCGGAGGGAATGTCGTCGAAGCCCGTTATTGCGACGTCCTCGGGGACGCGCACGCCGACTTCGTAGAACTTCTTGATGACGCCCATGGCGATTGTGTCGGTCGCGCAGATGATTGCGTCGGGGAGCTTGTCCCTGCCGGTTTTGAGGAGGTCGCGCGCGATTTCCTGACCGACCTTGAAGTCGTTCGTGTCGGAGGACGGCGAGAGCGAGTCGAAGCGGCAGTCGAAGTCTTTTGCGACTTCCTCGGCGGCGGCGCAGCGCAAGTGGTGCGCGGGGATTTCGCGCGAGGCGAACGCGATTCTCTTCAAACCCAAGTCGCGCACGAGGTGCGTGAAGATTTTGCGCATGGCGTCGTTTTCGTCGATGCTGATTGAAAGCGTGAGGTTCGGGTGAGAGCCGTGCCCGATGCGCGCAATCGGAATGTCCTTGAACGCCTCAGTCCAAGAGAGGTCGCCGTAGGAGCCGAGGACGATTATGCCGTCAACCGAGTGCTTGTAGAGCGGAAGCAGGTCTGACTCGCAGGGCTTTCTGTTGAGGAAGCCCACCAGCAGCAGCGAATAGTTGTTGCCGTGCGAAAGCTCCTGAAGCTCGCTGATGAGGAAGGAGAAGTAGGGGTCGTAGAAGTCGTAGGCGACAATGCCTACCGTGCGGCTCTTCTTGCCCTTCAAAATGAGAGCCGCAGGCGACGGAACGTAGTTCATTTCCTTCGCGGTTCTGATGATGTCTTCAATCTTCTTGGGGTGGACGCCGATTTTGTGCGCCTGTCCCGACAGCACTCTCGAAACGAGCGAAGTCGAAACGCCTATTTTTTTTGCGATGTCGCGCTGGGTTACTTTCATGGGGAGCTTTCTGTGTGTTGAGGAAAAATTAAGCCTGCGGTGCGCAACTTTCTCAACCCGATTCTACCGAAAAAACGCGGGCGAAAAGTCGTTCGAAGCGCAAGAAATTACTTGACCAAAACTCAAACGTTTGAGACGCTTGAAGTCAATGGAAAAATTTATTTCGAACGATTTTCTTTTGGAGAACAAGTATTCGCGCGAATTGTACCACGAATTCGCCGAGAGGCTTCCCCTTATCGACTTCCACTGCCATCTCGACCCCAAGGAGATTGCCGAAAACAAACACTGGGACAACATCGCCCAAGTGTGGCTGGGCGGCGACCACTACAAATGGCGTCTCATGCGCAGCAACGGCGCGGAGGAAAAATACTGCACGGGCGACGCGTCCGACAGGGAAAAATTCCAGAAATTCGCCGAGGCAATGCCCTACATGCTCCGCAACCCCATGTACCACTGGTGCCACTTGGAGCTTGCCCGCTTCTTCGGAATAGACGACATTCTCCTTTCGGGCGACACCGCCGAGGAAGTCTGGAACAGGGCGAACGAAGTTCTCCTTTCGGGGCTCGGCGCGCGCGAGTGCATGGCGCAAAGCAACGTCGAGGCGGTCTGCACGACCGACGACATCGTTTCCGACCTTTCCTACCACAAAAAATTGGAGGACGAAGGCTTCCCCGTCAAGGTGCGCCCGACTTTCCGCCCCGACAAGGCGTTCGCAATAGAGGGGCACGAGGCGTACATAAAATACCTCGACGCGCTCGAAAAAGTGTCGGGCGTGGAAATTAAATCCTACTACGACCTGATTGCGGCAATCAAAATCAGGCACGACTATTTCCACGAACACGGCTGCCGCGTCTCCGACTACGGCATCGAGACCGTCTGGTACAAAAACTCGTTCTACTACGAGGTGGAGGACACTTTCAAAAAGGCGATTTCGTCGCCCGAACATCTGGCGCACGAAGAAGTGGTTGCGTTCAAGTCGGCAATCCTCAACGAATGCGCGGCGATGGACTACGAAAGGGGCTGGGTTCGCCAGTTGCACATAGGGCCAATCCGCAACGCAAACAAGCCGATGTTCGAGAAGCTCGGCGCGGACGCGGGCTTCGACTCAATCGGAGAGTCGAACTACGCGACGCCGCTTGCAAAACACCTCAACAAAATCGCCGAAACGGGTACGCTCGGAAAGACAATCATCTACAACATCAACCCGAAAGACAACGAGATGATTGGCGCAATGCTCGGCAATTTTCAGGACTCCCTCTGCCCCGGGAAACTGCAACTCGGCGCGGCGTGGTGGTTCAACGACAGCTTCGACGGCATGCGCAGACAGCTCGAAGCGGTCTCCAGCCTGTCGCTGCTGGGCAGGTTCGTGGGAATGCTTACGGACTCGCGCTCGTTCCTTTCGTACGCCCGCCACGAGTATTTCCGCCGCATACTCTGCAACATGCTCGGAAAGGAAATGGAAAGCGGCTTTTTGCCGAAGGACATGGCGCTTGTGGGCAAGCTCGTTTCCGACATTTCCTACTACAACGCAAAGTCGTATTTCAATTTGTAGTATTTTTTGAAATTTCTTTGAAAGTCCGTTCCATTGGGGCGGACTTTTTTTTTGACAATGCGGCGGAGAATCGCCAAATGTTGCTTATTTTAACTTTTATATATTATGGAGAAGAAAAACAAAATCAAAGTAGCGGCGTTTGCCGCATTGTCGATACTTTCGGCAACGGCGTTTGCCGAAAATCTCGTGCCGGACAAGCCTTCGAAAGGCCCGAACATCTGGTGCACTTGGGGGATACAGAACGGAATCGGCGGAGAACAGGCGGAAAAAGTGCGCGAAACCGTAAAGCGCGAAATAGCGTTCGAGGGCGACCAAGGCGGCGGCGCTGACTTTGCCCGCTCGTGCATTAACGAAGATTTGATATTCGGAGAAAACGGCTGGGCGAATTTTTGGCCCGAAATTCGCAAAGATGTCTATATGCTTCTCGACGACGGCTGGGACGTTCCGTACAACACGCCCGCGAAAAAATCCGACGCATTCGGCTCGTTCGAACTTGACGAGAAAAAATTCCCGTCTTGCACGGGCAATCCCGCGCAGCGGCTCAAAACACTCAACAAAATGCTGAAAGAGCGCGGCTGGCGCGGCGCGGGTGTTTGGGTTTCCGCGCAGGCAAAGGGAGAAAACCGCAATAGCAAACTTTCGCCCGAAGCGTTGCGCAAATATTGGAAAGAGCGCGTTTTGTGGAGCATGCCGTTCCCACCGCGCCGTTTAACGATTTCGACGTAAGGAAAATGCGGGGTAGCGGCGAATTTTCGAAGACAAAGCCCAATGTTTTGTCGAATGTGGACGGCACGGTAAAATTCTCGAACGTATTCAGAACCTACGACGTGCTTCCCCCGATTGAATCTACAACCACTGTCGACCGCGCGGCGTACGAGCTTTTGAGCGGCCGAAAATCCGGCTCGCGGGCGATTCTTTCCGTCGAGAACAATATGTCGCTTTCGGTAGGCCTCGGGGCGGCTGTCGGCATTATGGACTGGGATAATGTCGTCCACGATAGCGGCGTGCGCTGGGGGGCAATCCGCGCGGTGCTTTGGCAGCGAATCGCGCCCGCAGTGCCGATGAAAGACCTCGAAATTTTCGTTTCCAAAGAACGCCTCGAAGATGTGTGGACATTCAAGCCCAATTCCGTTTGGTTCGTGGCGGCGTGGGGCAAGCCCGTAAAGCAGAGCGCGCCCGCGGTAGTTTCGCGCGGCATCGAAAATCCGAAAGTCAAGCCCCGCAACGGAATGCAGCCCTACGTTCAGGCTACGCTCCACCCCAATGGTTCGTTCGCCCTTTCTATGACTCCGCGAATGACGGCGGATTCCGACAGAATCTACACGCCATGCGCGGATGTCGATGTGAACCTCGACTGCCTTAACAGAAAAATCTGCCTGTTCGATGTCAACGGCGACATAAGCTTCAAACTCGGCACCGACAAGAAAGTGGAAGTTCTCGCACAGGATTTGCTCGAAAAAGAGGCAATCGACGTAAGCGACTCTGTAAAGATTTCGGACGGCAAACTTACCATTCCCGCAAGCCTCGGCAAGAAGATTGTCAAACGCCGCAATGGCGACCGGACGGAGGCCTATGTGCTGCTTGTCCGCGAAAAAAAATAGCCGCTGGTTGAAGATTTTTTTCGACAACCGAAAGTTCGCGTAGGGCGCACGCCAGACGCGAACTTTTTTTGTTGAAGCCGCCCGATTGTGTGTTATCTTGAAATGTTTAATAAAGTAAAGACAGCGATATGAAAAAAACGGCAAATAAAACGACTGCAAAGAAATCCGCACCCGCGCCCAAACTAATGAAGGGTACGGACGTAGTCGTAAGATGTCTCGAAAACGAGGGCGTGGACACGATTTTCGCATACCCCGGCGGCTCGATTATCGACATGCACAACGCCCTTACGCGCACGAAAAAAATAAGGGTTGTGCTTCCGCGCCACGAACAGGGCGGCGGCTTTATGGCGCAGGGATACGCGCGTTCGACGGGCAAAGTGGGCGTCTGCATGGCGACAAGCGGCCCCGGCGCAATGAACCTGCTTACGGCGATTTCGGACGCGTACATGGACAGCGTTCCGCTTGTGGCAATCACGGGGCAGGTGTTCCAGTCGCTCATCGGCAAAAGCGCGTTTCAGGAAACCGACGTTTTCGGAATGACGCTGCCGGTTGTCAAACACAGCTACTTGGTGCTCGACGCAAACGACCTTCCTCAGACAATCAGGGAGGCGTTCCTTATCGCGAAGTCGGGACGCCCCGGGCCGGTGCTTATCGACATTCCCAAAGACGTGCAGCAGCAGATGGTCTCGCCCGATTTCGACGCAAAGCCCGACCTCCCCGGACTGCCGAAAATTCCGCATGCCTCCGACGAAGAGCTTGTAAAGCTTCTCGAAATGGTCTCGCAGGCGAAGAAGCCCGTAATCTACGCGGGCGGCGGAATCATCGCGGCGGAGGCGTCGAAAGAGCTTGACGCGTTCTCGAAATATTTCGGCATACCCGTGGCGAACACGCTCATGGGCATAGGCTCGGTAAACCCGCTCGAAGACAAAAACCTCTACTGGTTCGGCATGCACGGCACGTTCGCGGGCAACAGCGCGGTTCTCAATTCCGACCTCCTGCTTGCGTTCGGCACGCGTTTTAGCGACCGCATTACGGGCACGGTTTCCAAATTCGCGCCCCACGCGAAAGTCGTGCACCTCGACATAGATTTCGCGGAACAGAACAAGAACGTAAAGGTTGCGCTCGGCGTCCACAGCGAAGTCAAGTACGCGCTCAAACGCCTGCTTGAGCTCGCAAAAAAAGGCAGGACACCCAAGCCCGACCTCTCCGAATGGCTCAATACAATCAAGTGCTGGAAAACGCGCTACCCCTATCCGTTCTCTTTCAACAAGCGCAGAAACCTCACATCGCAGGAGGCGATTTCCGCGCTCTACAAGGCGTCGGACGACAAGGTCGTGGTTACGACGGGCGTCGGGCAGCACCAGATGTGGACTCCGCAGAACTTCGTGTTCTCGAAGCCGCGCCAGTTCATCAGCTCGCTCGGCGCGGGCACGATGGGCTTCGGGCTTCCGTCGGCAATCGGCGTAAAGGCGGCGCGTCCCGAAGCGAACGTCGTGGACGTTGACGGCGACGGCTCGTTTCAGATGAACATTCAGGAAATGGCGACGGCGGTCGCGGAAAAGCTGCCCGTCAAGGTGCTTCTGCTCAACAACCAGTTCCTCGGAATGGTCATGCAGTGGGAGGACATGATGTACGGCGGCACGCGCGGCAATACCGACCTTTCCCTCGACCCGAACAATCAGGGCGGGCCCGACAACCTCGATGCAATCTACCCCGACTACCGCAAAATAGCCGAGGGCTACGGCTGGGCGTGCAAACGCGTGTCGAAGCGCGAAGAGCTTGATTCGGCAATGCGCGAAATGCTCGCCTCAAAGAAGCCCTACCTGCTCGAAGTGGTCGTAGAGCACGACGAACACGTTCTGCCCTTCATTCCCCCGGGCAAGTCGGCGCAGGACATCATCGTTGAATGCCAGTCGTGCCCGAAATTCAGGGGCTGCGAAATTGCAAAACACAAATAGAAAGGAATTATAATGAACGAAAACACTTTCGTAATTCTTAAAACAACACAGGGCGACATCAAGCTGAAGCTCTTCCCGAAAATCGCGCCCAAGGCGTGCGAAAACTTCGTTAAGCTCGCGCAAAAGGGCTACTACGACGGCATCATCTTCCACCGCGTAATCAGGGATTTCATGATTCAGGGCGGCGACCCCACGGGAAGCGGCTGCGGCGGACAGTCCGTCTGGGGACGCGCGTTCGAGGACGAGTGCGACCCCAACGTCGGCTTCGACAAGCAGGGACTTCTTGCAATGGCGAACGCAGGCCCCGGCACAAACGGCAGCCAGTTCTTCATCACGACAGTTCCCACGCCGTGGCTGCACATGCACCACACTATTTTCGGCGAAGTCGCCGAGGGCTACGAAGTCGTAAAGAAGATTGAAAACTGCGAAACGGGCTTCATGGACAGACCCGTCGAAGAGCAGAAAATTCTTTCGGCGGAAGTCGTCGAAGCGTAGCGCGGATTTTTCCGTTTTGAAGCGGCGTCGGGCGTTTTTCCCGCGCCGCTTTTTTTATATTTTGCCATTACACGCGGACAATACAATGCGCGTTAAGGGCAAGTCGCCCAAGGGCACCGTGAAGACCAAGGGCACCGTGAAGACGAAAGTCTGCGATATGTCGGGCGCGGGCAACTTCAAAAGCGGCGACCCCAAAACATTCTCGATATTCTTCTAACGCGCTCTCCGCGCGCCCCGACTCCAAAGCAAAAAAACGCTCGGCGGCTTTTTATTTCCACTTCGGCTCTATTGCGGTTTCGGCGACGGGCGCGGCGTATCCGCGCAAAATTTCTGCAAGCGTAAGAACCGCAAGCTTCCCGACTTCGCTTTGATTTTTTATCGCTCCCGTTTCGGGCGAAAAATAGCGTTCGTCGTAGTGGAAGAATTTCGGCTTTTTTGACGGGCGCAAATCCGCGCTTTCGATTGTGTCGGAAATATCCGTCGAATAGCTGAAAACCGCGTCGGGCGAATGCCTGCCTATGTATTCCTCAAGCCGCTTCAAGTTGTTTTTTTCGTCGCGCCCGAAAAACAGCGGCGGAATCGGATGCGCGTTTTTGCGCGCAAGCTGCGCGCGCAAAAAGCCGCCCGAAAATTTCCCGTTTTCGTAGCTGTCGGCAAAGCGCTCCACGACAAACCCGACGCGCCTGTATCCCGCGCGGATTATGCGCTCTGTGAAGCCGCGCGTAATCAAAAACCTGTCCATGTAGACCGACTTCTCCACGGGCGCGTTAGCCCGCACGCCCATCGATACGAACTTGAATTTGCCGAGAACCTTTTTGAAGTTTTCTGGAATGCTGTCCTTGTAGTAGTGCCCGAAAATAATCCCGCCGCGAATGCCCCTCGCCGACATGATTTTCTCGAACTTGCTTGGCGTGAAATTTTTTTCGCCGAGCCAAATGTCGCACACATTCAGACCGAGCCGCTCCGCCTGCCGCTTTGCCGCCGCCACATACCTTGCTATTGCCGAATACGATTTCGATACGTCGCGCACGCTTTTTGTGTTTACAAATGCGACCGTCTCGATGTTCGGGCGCGATGACCTCACCGCCGACATTGTGCGTGAAAGCGGCTCGTTCCGCCTGTATCCGCACTTGTCGGCGGCGGCGCGTATTTTTGCCCGAAGTTTTTCGGACACATATCCCGAACCCGACAGCGCGCGCGACACGCTGCTTGCGGAGCATTTTGCAAGCGCGGCAACGGCTTCGAGGTTTTTTCTCTTACTGGGCATGTCGGTATTTTTTTTAGCGCAATTTTAAATTCAATTTTGCAAAAAATTATAAATGCGTCAAATGCAATATGCAACGGTTGCATATTTTTAAGCCTTGAAAAGTTTGACGCCGCGCGTCGGCGGTGCGATTCTCGCTTGAAGAAAGGTTTTGCGTTATGATGAAATTTACGACACTCGTTTTTTTTGCATTTTTGCTTTTGTCTGCTGCGGGGCTTTGTGCCGCCGAGTTTGACGGCTTTCGCTGCGGCATGGGCGTAGGCGGCTGGCTGACAAACTACAAGCGTCCGAATGTTCTGCCCGACGACCAAAAGTTTAAAATCACCGTCGGCGACCTCGAACATTTCGAATCGTACATTGCCGAAGCCGATGTCGCATACATAGCGTCGCTCGGCTTCGACCATGTGCGCTTGGGCTTCGACCAAATCGTCGTGGAGGAGTCGCCGCGCGTCTACCGCGAGTCCGCAATGCGGCAGATGCAGAATTTTGTAAAATGGGCAAAGGCGCACAAGCTGAACGTCGTGCTGAACTTGCACAAGGCGGTCGGCAACTATTGCGACGTTCCCGAGAGCGCGACGCTCCTCGATTCTCCCGAACTGCGCGCGCGCTTTGTCGCGTTGTGGGTTGAGATGGAGCGCAGGTTTGCGTCCGAGCCGCAGGTTGCGTTCGAGCTTCTCAACGAGGTTCTGAACGTGCCGCCCGAAAAATGGAATTCGCTTGCGGCGGAAACGGTGGCGGCAATCCGCGCGGAAAACCCGACGCGCAAAATAATCGTCGGCTCCACGTCGTGGAATTCCGCGTGGCGGCTCAAAGACCTGCGGCTCTTCGACGACCCCAACGTAATCTACACATTTCATTTTTACGAGCCGTATGTCTTCACCCACCAGCGCGGCGTTTTGCAGGCAAAGCCGCTTGCCTACAACAGGGTTATGCGCTATCCGTCCGACATCAAGCCGTATGCGGAGTTTTCCGAATTTTGCGGAGACAAAAACCCCTACGGAAGCGCGGAGCGCATGGACAGGGCGTGGCTCGAAAAAATGCTCTCGCCGGCAATCGCGTTCGCAAAAAAACACCCCGAAAAAATTTTGTGGTGCGGCGAATTCGGGACAATCCGCCACGCGCCGAAAGAGTCGCGCGAAAACTACATGCGCGACGTAATTTCAATCCTCAAAGAAAACGGAATTTCCTATTGCGTCTGGAATTATCTTAGCACGCCCAACGACGGCAACAGGTTCAGCCTTGTGGACGACGACACGCGGAAAATTCTTTCGCCGGAGCTTGCGGAAATTCTCGTCGGTCGCGCAAAGTGATTCGCCGCAGTCGGCGGTTTTTCTCGGCGTTAGAATTTGCTTGCAGTCGGGGGCGGGCGTGGCACACTCTTGCCTACAACAAGGATTATAGGACACCCCAATTTATGACCAAACGAACAAGGCTGAAATCGACTACTCCCGACGATACGTCGTTGCGCCGTTCGAGCGTTTACCGCGAATTTCTCGCGGAGCGCGAGGAAATTCTCAAACACAAATGGCTCGAATCCGAAAAGGCGGGGCATGACATCGGCTACGACAGAGCCCTTCTCGATTGGATTATGAACCATCGCGAAAAGTGGCGCGCCGCACACCGCGCGGAGTCGAAATAAAAACAAATGAAACGCCCGAAATCGGGTGTTTTTTTGTGTCTTTGCGCGGCGGTTTTGCAAGTTTGCGCCGACGTTTTTTTTGATGTGGGGTGAAGTTTGCCGCGCTCTTTTGCGGCGTTTCCGCGCGGTAGGAATAGGCAAACAGGACGGGGCGGATTTCCCCCGCAGCACAAAAAATCCCGACAGCTTTTGCCGTCGGGAATTGTCCGGAAATTGCCTTTTTCAACGCCTTGGCTTTGCGCGGTTATTTTGCCGCCGCCTGCTTTGCGTTTTTGTTTCTGTATTTTTCGACGAGCTTTTTTATGCCGAAGTATGTAATCGGCGTCGTCGCCGCCGCGAACACGAAGCCTCCCGCAAAGAAAGCCGCAACGAGGTTTCCGCCGAGCGCGAGCAGCGAGTTCCAATCCTGCTTGTCGAGAACTTCCGACATCGCGCTTGTGATGTCGCCGTACGAAAGCGGGTTGCCGATCAGCATCGAGCCGAAATAGCATTGCAGCGGGTAAATCAGGAAAATCGTGAAGTGGTTTGTGATGAACGTTCCCACGACCGCCCCGATTTTGCTCCCGCGCAGCAGAAACGCCGCGGGCACGGAGAAGAAAAGCTGCACGCCGAACGGCAGCAGGCAGCCGAAAAACATTCCCACCGCCCAGCCGCGCGCGATGTATTCGGGCGACGCCTTTTCGTGCACGATTTTGCGGTAGAGTTGGAGGTATTTCCTTTTTATGTATCTTTTCAAGAGTGTTTCTCCCGTTTGACTTTGCGGCAAGCCGCCGATATTTGAAGTGGAAAAATCGAATATCGGCGGGCGCGTGTCAATTTATTTCGCAGCTATCGTCGAAATGAAGTATCCCGCGACGAGCGCGGTGCCGATAACCCCCGCGACGTTCGGGCCCATTGCGTGCATGAGCAGGAAGTTCGACGGGTCGGCTTTTTGTCCCTCGATTTGCGAGACTCTTGCCGCCATGGGCACCGCCGAGACTCCCGCCGAGCCGATGAGAGGGTTGATTTTGTCTTTGAGGAACAGGTTCATGCACTTTGCCATGACGACCCCCGCCGCCGTGGAGAAGCCGAACGCCACGACGCCCAGCGCGAGAATCGAAAGCGTTTCGACGCGTATGAACCTGTCGCCCGTCATCGTGATGCCGACCGACGTTCCGAGGAAAATCGTCGTTACATTTATAAGCTCGTTTTGCGCCGCCTTGCTGAGGCGTTCGCAGACGCCGCATTCGCGCAGGAAATTGCCGAGCATGAGCATGCCGACAAGCGCGGAGACGTCGGGCACAAGCAGAATGCAGGTGATTGAAACCACGAGCGCAAACACGAGCTTTTCCACTTTTCCTACCTTGCGCATGCTCTTCATTCTGATTTTGCGTTCCGCCTCGGTTGTGAGCGCGCGCATAATCGGCGGCTGGATAATCGGCACAAGAGCCATGTAGCTGTACGCGGCGACGGCAATCGGCGCAAGCAAATCGGGCGCGAGCTTGTTGGTTATGAAAATCGAAGTCGGCCCGTCCGCGCCGCCGATAATGCCTATTGACGCGGCTTCGGGAGCGGTGAATTTAAGGAACATCGCGCCGATGAACGTCGCGAAAACCCCGAACTGCGCCGCGCCGCCGAGAATGAGCGTCTTGGGGTTTGCGATAAGCGGGCCGAAGTCCGTCAACGCGCCGACGCCGAGGAAAATCAACGGCGGGAAGATTTCGAGCAGCACGCCCATTTGCAGGTAGTAGTACAGACCGCCCGTGCGCGGGCTGTACACGTCTACGATTGTCTCGCCGTTTTCGAGCCTGTCGCCAGCCGACGCCGCGACTTCCACGACGTCGCCCGACGCCGACGCCCAGACAAGAATGTCGTCCGCGCCGAGCAGGAGCTTTTGCCCCCTGAAATCGACTTCGAATTTTTCGGACGCCGCCTGTGTTCCCGCGCTCTTTGAGGGCGAAACTACCGCAAGCAAATCCGGAATGCCCTTCGCCTTTTTGAAGACGTCGGAACGCCCTTCGGGCGAGGTGATGTCGGCGAGTTCTTCGAAATAGTCGGCGACCGCGCGTCCCGCCTTATCCGGCGGAAGCCCCGACTCCGCCGCTATTTCCCCGACGGTTTTCGGCAAATGCTTTACAACGCGCGGCACGAAAACCGCGTCGCCTTTCGAGACGAAAACGTTTTTTACAATCGCGGCTTCGGGCGAAATTACCGCCCCCGCGGGCTTGTTCACGACGCCCTCCGTGGGGAGGTTGGCAAGCAGCGCGCCGAACGCGATGGGGATTAGAAGAAGCGGCTCGAACTCCTTGCAAACCGCAAGGTAGAAGAGCGCGCACACGATCGCCCACATCACAATCATGCGCCAGTCTACATACAGAAATCCCGTTTCGAGGAAAAGTTCACACAAACTGTCAATCATAATAATTCTTTCCCATTAACTTTTTGTTGCGCTCTATTGCTTGTTTTTGTTGTCTATCGACTCGAAAAACTTTCCGATTATCGTAGTGCACATTGCAAGTACTGATAGAATAACCATTACTATTAAAAATCCCACTCCGCAAAACGACGCCATTTGCGATAGCGTCATGTTGAGCGGGACTGCGCCTGCAAGAATGTTCATTTTGTTTCCTTTTTTGTATTGTTGTAGTTTCGTTTTTGGGGTTGAAATGCGTCAGCGCACAAGGCTCTTTCGGCGTTCGCGCGAGGTAGAGTCGGGGATTGCCGCCGCCGCGTTGTCGGCGAACCGCTTTATGCGCCCGAACAGCGACTTTCTGAAACCGCCCCAGAATTCCGTGAACGAGTCGAACGCCTCGCGCTCGAATTCGCAGTAGGGGTCTTTCTGGGCGTAGCCGCGCAGGTAGATTGCCTCGCGCAGGTTTTCGAGCCGCGCAAGGTGGTCGCGCCAAGCCGAGTCGAGCGCGGACAGCGCGGCGTAGCGTTTGATTTTAAGCGCGTTTTCCGCGCCGAAAATTTCGAGCGATTTTTCGAGCGACTCCTCCGCCCGACTTGCGAGCGTTTCGGCGATGTCCGCCTTTCGCCGGACTCCGAATTCGAACGCGTCCGCGGCGAACGCGAACCCGGAGCGCAGGGAGATTTCGAGAGCCGCGATGTCGGCGTCGGAAATGTCCATGTCTTCGGCGGGGAGCGCCTCAAAAACGGCGTCGGATACCGCGCGGCGCAGGGCGTCGGACATGAACGCGCCGAGCTGTTCGTCTGAGAGTATTTCGTCGCGCGCGGCGTATGTGGCGGCTCGCTGTTTGTTGGCGGGATTGTCGAAGCGAAGCATGTTTTTGCGGGCGGCGGAGTAGTCGCCCTCCAATTTGTCCTGCGTCTTTTCGACGAGCCGCGCAAAGAGCGGGTGGTAGAACGGCACGCCCTTGCGGTGCCTTTTTTGAAGCGCGTTCTGGAATGGCGAAACGTCGGCGTACTTGCGGAAAATTTCGTCCTCCAAGCTGACGATGAACTGCGTCTGCCCGTTGTCGCCCTGCCGGGCGCATCTGCCCATGAGCTGCCTGTCTATTCGCCGCGAGTAGTTGTGCTCGGAGGCTATCACGAAAAGTCCGCCAAGCTCGTTTACGCCGTCGCCGAGTTTGATTTCGGTGCCGCGCCCCGCCATGTTGGTTGCTATCGTAATCATGCCGCGCCCGCCCGCGCGCGCAACAAGCTCCGCCTCGCGGGCGTCGTGCTTTGCGTTGAGCAGGTTGTGGGGTACGCCCGCAATTTTCAGCATGCGCGAAAGCGTTTCGGATTCCTCCACGCTCGACGTTCCCACGAGCACGGGGCGTCCCTGCGCCCGCACCGATTTTACGGTTTCGACAATCCGCGCGAATTTTTCCGCCCGCGTTAGGAAAACGATGTCGGGGTTGTCGATTCGCACGCAGGGCTTGTTCGGCGGAATTTCGAGCGCGGACATTTTGTAGGTTTCGGCGAATTCTTCGGAAAGCTCCGACGCCGTGCCAGTCATGCCCGAAAGGTACGCGTACATGCGGAAATAGTTTTGGATTGAAACCGTGGCGTAGGTGATGTTTTCCGCGCCGATTTTCAGCCCCTCCTTGGCCTCCACCGCCTGATGGAGCCCGTCGCTCCAACGGCGTCCCTCCATGACTCTGCCCGTGTTGGGGTCTACTATTTCGATTTTCCCGTTGCGGACAATGTAGTCTACGTCGCGCTCGTAGAGCGAGAACGCGCGGAGCAGCTGCGAGACGAGTTGCAGGCGTTCCGCCGTCTTCGAGACGGCTTCGGCGGTTTCGGATTTCCGCGCCGCCTTTTCGGCGGGCGAAAGCGACGCGTCGGCGTCGATTGCCCGCAGCCTCGCTTCGGCGTCGGGGAATGTGAAAGCGTCGGGGTTGTCGGGTTCGAGGAAATCCTGCCCATTTTTCGTGAGGGAGGCTGTGTTGTTTTTTTCGTCAACGCAGTAGAACAGCCCTTCGGAGATTTCGCGCTTTTTGAATTCGCCCAAGTTCGTGTCGAGCGCGGTTTGGAGCTTTTCGAGCGCGACATTGGCAAGCCCCGTTTTTAGAATGCGTTTGAGCATTTTGTTGCGCGGCGCACCGTATTTTACCTGCGCGATTTTCCCCAAGTCGGACTCGTCGAACGCGCCCGCTTTCGTGATTTTTGCGAGGACTTCGCCTGCGATTGCCCCGCATAGCTTGTTCTGCTCGGCGACGAGCGCGCGTATTTTCGGCAGGATTTTTTCGAAGGGGTTTTCCGAGGCTTCGTCGTCGCCGCCCGAAATTATGAGCGGCGTGCGGGCTTCGTCCACAAGTACGGAGTCGGCCTCGTCGACAAGGCAGTAGAAGAATCCGCGCTGCACCTTTTCGCCGGCGGATTGGGTCGTGGAGTTGTCGCGCAAATAGTCGAAGCCGAATTCGGCGGCAGTGCCGTAGGTTATGTCTGCCAAGTAGGCGCGTTTTTTGTCCTCCGCCGACTGCCCCGCGTAGACGAAATCGCACGAAAGCCCGAGAGCGGAGTAGAGCGGGCGCATCCACTCGCAGTCGCGCCGCGCAAGGTATTCGTTGACCGTCGCGATGTGGCAGCCCCTGCCGAAAAGCGCGTAGACGAACGCGGGGAGAGTTGCGATTAGCGTTTTGCCCTCGCCCGTCGCGATTTCGCAGACGGAGTTTCGGGCGAGCGCAATGCCCGCCTGCAACTGGACGCGGTAATGCACCATGTCCCATTTTTCTTCGCGTCCGCAGACCGAAAAGCTTTCGCCCGAAATCAGCCGCGCCGCCGTCCGCGCGAGCGCGAACGCTTCGGGCAGGATTTTTTCAAGACGTTCGCCGCCCGCGATTCTGCGCCTGAATTCCCCCGTCTTCGCGGGGAGGTCGGGCTTTCCGAAAGCCGCGTATTGTTTTTCGAACCGCTCTATGTTGCGGATAATTTTTGCCGTTTTGCGCATGAAATTCGCGTTTTTCAACCGCGCGAACAGCGATGTAATGTTTGCCATTTTTTTAGTTTGCAAGTGTTGCGCGGGCGGAATGCGCCAGCATTTGTGCCAAGCTCCGCCGATGCGGAGCGAGTGCGTGGGCTTGCAAACTAATTCAGATTAGCAGCGCGAACGGGCGCGTTCTGAACGCGTCCAACGGAATGTTCGCATTCGGGGATTTCGACAGGCGCGTTTGGGCATGCGCCGCCGCCGACAGAAATATTTTGTAAAACGCCGCCGAAATTACCGCGGTCAGCGCGCATAAAACGAAAGCCGACGCAAGCGAAGAGTCTCCCAAGACGTCGCGCCTTTTGCCCCTCAGTTTGTCGGGCACGGAATAGTTTACTATCGGAGCTACGGCGTGTAGCTCGCCCGCTTCGGACGAAAGGACGAACGCCGAGTCCGACTGCGGCGCGGAGCTTGCCGTGGCGGGGTTGCACAATGCCGCGCCCGTCAGGAAATATATTCCCGACAGCAGGAAAAACAGTGCGGCAAATGCGGATTTCATTTCTGTAATTTTTCAATCACGGCGGCGCGACTTGTCAACCCAATATTGGGGAATTTGCGGCGGCGCGGCGAAGGGCTGGGCTTGTCGGGGCTCGGCTTCCAGCTGTCGCGGCGTCTTGCGCGGCGAAAGTCGGGGCTATTTTTCCTCGTAGTATTTGCCCGAAATTTTGTCTTTTTTCAGCACGCGGAAGCCCGCGGCGCGTATGCGCCCCATGTCGGAAAGCGATTTCTCTTTGCCTGCGGTATATTCTATATTGATGTTGGGCTTGTCGAAAATCCTCCTGACGGGCTTGCCGTTTTCGGGGTGCTTTGTTATCGGCTTCGACGAGATGGACTGTTCGACCTCGAAAATTTCGCCGTCCGAGCCGTCCGCCTCTATTGTTGCGTATTTGTAAATCGGCATGTTATTTGAAGATTGAAATTGCAAGCGACGCCCCCGCGAAAAACAGCGCGGCGAGGTATCCGACCGCCGACATTATGATTTTCGACGTAAGCGGCACGTTCAGCAGAACGAGCAGAATCACGATTCCCCAGCGCGACACCGCCGCGAGCGTCTCCTCCGAAATGTTCGTGAAACGGCGCAAAAATACGCTGCCGTCGAGCGGCGGCACGGGAATCATGTTTATGACGAAAAGCACGCAGTTGACGTAAATCGAAAGCGCGGCGACCTCCGCAAAATCGGGGAGTTTCGCGATTTCGAACGCCGCAAGCAACGCCGCCGACACGCCCGCCAAAACAAGGTTCATCGATACCCCGCCGAGCGTCGAAAGGAAGTCTACGCGTTTGCGCGTCGCGGGGTTGTCGAGCATAATCCGCACAGGCTTTCCCCAGCCGAAGACCATCGGGAAGCCGCTTCGCATAGTAAGCGCGATTGTAAGAATCGGCAGGATTACGGTTCCCAGCATGTCCATGTGCACAATCGGGTTGAGCGTCGTGCGCCCGTCCATGCGCGGAAGCCTGTCGCCGAGCTTGTCGGCAACGATTGCGTGCCCGTATTCGTGCATGGTGATTGCAATAAGAAGCAGAATGTAGAGGATTCCGCCCGTTCTTATTTCCGAAAGAAGGTCCATTGAAAGTCGCTTTCCGTCTTGGTTTGCTCCGCGCCGTTTTTTGCGGAGTCTATGATTTCGATAAGTTTGCGTTTGTCGGCTTGGAGGGCTGGCGCGTCGATTGTTTTGAGAGCTTCCCGCGCCTCGGCATCGCGCCCAAGCTCGACGAGTACCCGCGCCCTGTTTGCCTTTGCGGTTTGTTTGTCTATGTTGAGGGGCGAAAATTTTTCAAGCACAATCTCCCACTGGCGCAGGGCTTCGTTCCAGTCCGCTCTGCCGAGGTCGTAGAAAGAGAGCGCGTATTTTTTGCGGATTTCCCCGTTTTCGGGTTCAAGCTCAGCCGCGCGCGCGTAGGACTGCGAAAGCTCGGCGTCGAGCGCGGCTTGCGAAAATCCGTGTTTTGCGATAAGCTCCTCGCGGAAGAATAGAATCAGCTGCGCGAGTTGCAGTCGGTAGACGGAATTTTCGGGCGCGAGCGACACCGCCGCGCGGATATTGTCGTACGCGTGTTTCGCAAGCCCGTGTTCGGCTTCGTAGTTTGCAAGCTGCTGTTTTACGACGGGCAGGTTCGGCGACAGCGCGTCGGCATGCGAAAACTGCTTGTACGAAAGCTCGTCGTCGCCCGTGGCGCGGAGGAATTTTCCGTTGAGCACAAGCGCGTCCACGTCGTCGGGAAACTCAGCCAGATATTCCGCCCAAAGCGCGTCGATTTTGCTTTTGAGCGACAGCGCGTCGGAGCGGCTCATGCGCGATTTTCCCCTTATGCGCTCGAAAAACCTGTCCTGCTCCTCGATGATGTCGAGAAGTTTTTTCTGCGACAGCGTGTAGGCGTATTCCGACCTGTCGGGGCGCGGTGCGTCGCCCGACGAGCACGAGCAAAGCCCGGCCGTCGCAATCGCGGCGGCGGCAAGCGCGGGAACGATGTCGGAAAGTTTCGGCATTGCGCGGCGGGTGTTTGGGCTTAGTGTCCGCAGCCGCAGTGTCCGCAGCAGCAGCCGTGCGAGTGTCCGCCGCCGCCCGAATGTTTGCACGCCGCCGACGATTTTACCGACACCGCAAAGCCCGACACGAGCTTCGAAAGGTTCTTCGACCCGCATTTGGGGCATGCGGGTTTTTGCGTTCCGCGGACGAGGGCTTCGAAGCTTTCGCCGCATTTTTTGCACTTGTATTCGTAGATTGGCATTTTTTTGTTGAAACAATGGTTGAATGTTTCGGGGGATTAATTTTAAATATACAGACTATAATAAGCGACGGAAAGTTCAATGGCAAAGAGCGAAAAAAAGTCCGACAAACAAACCCCCATGATGGAGCAGTATTGGAGCGTGCGCAACTCGCTTGCGTCCGACACAATCCTGCTGTTCAGGCTCGGCGACTTCTACGAAATGTTCTACGACGACGCCGTGGAGGGCTCGCGCATACTCGGCATAACGCTCACAAAGCGGCAGAACTATCCCATGGCGGGCATTCCCTACCACGCCGCCGACCAATATATTCCGAAGCTTCTCGCGGCGGGCAGGAAAGTCGCCATCTGCGACCAGAACGAAATTCCCAAGCCCGGACAGCTTGTAAAACGCTCGCTTTCGCGAATCCTCACCCCCGGCACTACTATTGAAGACAGCCAGCTCGACAGCCGCCACGGCAACTTCGTCATGGCGTTGGACATCGACGCCGCGCACAAACTCTACGCGTCGTGGCTCGATTTGAGCACCGCCGAATTCTATTGCGCCGAGTTCGACACACCCGCCGACTTCCTTCCGATACTTTCGGCGTGCAGCCCCAAGGAAATAGTTTTGCCCGAGGACGCGTCGCGCCGCTGGGGCGATGACCCCGCGCTTTCGATGTGGAACTCGCTGTTCAGGGGGATAATAGACATCACCCCCGTAACGCTTCTGCACGACTACCGCTTCGAACCCGCGTGGGGGGCGGCGCAAATCCGCGAAACTTTGGGAGTCTTGGGCTTGGAGGGCTTCGGCATAGCCCGCGGCTCGCGGCTGACGGGCCCCGCGGGCGCGCTCGTTTTCTACGCAACCGAGAACCTGCGCGGGCGTCCGCAAAACCTAAGGACTCTCCGCAAGTTTTCGGGCAAAAAGTGCGTGCTTATCGACCCTTCCACGCAGCGCAACCTCGAAATTTTCAGGGCGACGACCGGCGGGCGAGAGGGCAGCCTGATTTCCGTCATGGACAGAACCCAGACCGCGGCGGGCGCAAGGCTCTTGGAGGCGTACCTTTCCGCGCCTACAATCGAACCCGCCGAGATTAAGCGCAGGCAGGACACCGTGTGGGAGCTTTACGCCGCCCCCGCCGAATGCTCGCGCCTTGCCGAAAGACTTTCGCAGGTTCGCGACATTCCGAGGATACTCTCGCGCCTGCAAAATAAAGTGCGCAACCCGCGCGAGCTTTCCGCGATACAGACGACGGTCGAGCAGTTCGAGCCCATAAGGGAGATTTTGTCGCGCGTTGGCGGCTCTTTGTGCTCAAAGGCGGCGGCTGAAATCGGCGATTTCTCCGCCCTGCAATCTCTTCTTTCGCGCGCGCTTTCCGACGACGTTCCGTCGAAAATTCAGGACGGCGGCGCAATCCGCGAGGGCTTCGACGCCGAGCTTGACCGCCTGCGCTCGCTTTCGAGCGACAACATGACGTGGCTTGCCGACCTCGAACGCGAGGAGCAAAACCGCACGGGCATAAAAAACCTCCGCGTAAAATACAACGGCGCGTTCGGGTATTTTATCGAGATAACAAAATCCTATCTCCCGCAAGTCCCGCCCGAATACATCAGGAAGCAGACGATGACAAACGCCGAGCGTTTCACGACGGAGTCGCTCCGCCAAAAGGAGCGCGAAATCCTGCACGCGGAGGAGCTTTCCAAGCGGCGCGAGGAGGCGATTTTCCAGCAGCTTGTCTCCGACGTTCTGCAATATTCCGACGCGCTCGCCGCGACCTCCGAGCTGCTCGCGCAAATCGACGTTTTCAGGGGCTGGGCGGAGCTCTCGCGCGAGTGGGACTACTGCAAGCCCGATGTCGACGAGTCCGACGCAATAGAAATCTACGACGGCCGCCACCCCGTCGTGGAGCAAATGCTCCGCCGCGACGGCATGGGGCTTGCCCGCACCGATTCCTTTGTGCCCAACGACACTTTCCTTTCGTCGTCGGGCGAGCAGATTGCCCTGATTACGGGGCCGAACATGGCGGGCAAATCTACGTACATCAGGCAAATCGCGCTCATCGCGCTCATGGCGCAGACGGGCTGTTTCGTGCCCGCAAAGCGTTGCCGCATGGGCGTTGTGGACAGAATTTTCAGCCGCGTGGGCGCGTCCGACGAACTCTCGCGCGGCAACTCCACGTTCATGGTCGAAATGAACGAAACCGCGAACATCTTGAACAACGCAACCGACCGCTCGCTAATCATTCTCGACGAAATCGGGCGCGGCACAAGCACCTACGACGGCCTTAGCATCGCGTGGGCTGTCGCGGAGTTCATTCACGGCGACGGCGCGCAGGGCCCGAAAACGCTTTTCGCAACGCACTACCACGAAATCACGAAGCTGGAGGAAACCCTGCCGCGACTGGCAAACTACCGCGTCTGCGTCAAGGAGTGGAACGACGAAATAATTTTCGTGCGCAGAATAGAAAAGGGCGCGGCGGACAAGTCGTACGGCATTCAGGTCGCGCGGCTTGCGGGGCTTCCCGAAAAGGTCATCGACCGCGCAAAGCGCATTCTCTCCGAGCTTGAAGCCGAGGGCGACGGCATTGTTGACAACCTCGGCGGCGTCCGCAAGCCCAAGGCAAAACGCCGCCCGCGCCAGACTCCGCCCGACGGCGAAAGCAACTTCAAACAGCTCTCGTTTTTCTGATGGACTCCGACGGCAGGCATACCCTTTCGGAAAAGGTCAGGCGTTTGCCTACCACAAGCGGCGTGTATATCATGAAAGACTCGCTCGGAAACGTGATATACATCGGCAAGGCGCTGAATCTGCGCCGCAGGGTGAGCCAGTATTTCACGGCGTCGTACAAGACCCGCGCGTCCAACCCGAAAGTCTCCTCTCTGATAGACTGCATTGCCGACTTCGACTTCGTTAACACGCGCTCCGAAGCCGAGGCGTTAATCCTCGAAAGCAAGCTAATCAAACAGTGGAAGCCGCGCTACAACACGCTCGAAAAGGACAACAAAAACTTCCTGCACCTGCGCGTCGAAATGTTTTCGAAGCTCCCGCGCTTCACGTTCGCCCGCAACCGCAAGGACGACGGCTCGCTGTATTTCGGCCCCTACCTCGGCACGACCGCGTTGCGCGGCGCGCTCAACGAAATTAAAAAGAAGTTCGGCATTCTGCTTTCCGACGCCCACCCCAAGCGGCTCGACGACGGCCGCTGGCTTTTGTACGACGACGCCCGCGGAGAAATTTCGGGCTTCGAAAACGTGGTGTCGGAGGAGGAATACAAGCAGCGCGTCTCCGCCGCCCTCGCGTTTTTGGAGGATAAAAACGGCGAAATCATAGAAAACGCCACCGCGAAAATGCGCGAGGCAGCCGAAGCCTTCGAATACGAAAAGGCGGCGAAGTGGCGCGACCTCGTTTCCGCGGTGCTCGAAACGCGCGAGGCAAACGCCCGCGGCGGAGTTTCGGCGGACATCTCGCGCTCGTCGGCAGACGTCGCGATTCTCGCGATGGACTCGCTCAAAAAGACGCTCAAACTTCCGCGCGAGCCGCGCAGCATAGAATGCTTCGACATCTCGCACATTTCGGGAAGCTTCTGCGTGGCGTCGATGGTGCATTTCGACGACGGCGAGCCCGCAAAGAATAAATACCGCCGCTTCAAGATAAAGTCGTTCGTCGGCAACGACGACTTTCGCGCAATGAAAGAGGTCGTCGGGCGTCGGTATTCGCGCCTCGCCGAACAGGGCAGCCCCATGCCCGACCTCGTGCTAATCGACGGCGGCAAGGGGCAGGTGTTTTCTGCGATGAAAGCCTTTGACGAGGCGGGCATAAAGCCGCCGACAATCGCGGGGCTTGCCAAGCGCGAAGAGACAATTATAACCGACAATTTCGAGGAAATCCTGCTGTCGCGCCGCCACGAGGGCTTGAAGCTTCTGCAACGCGTGCGCGACGAGGCGCACAGGTTCGCAAACTCGTTCAGCGAGTCCCTGCGCTCGCGCAAAATCCGCGAGAGCATTCTCGACGATTTCAGCGGCTTGGGCGAAAAGCGCAGAGTCGCCCTCCTGAAACATTTCGGCTCTATTGCGAAAATCAAGACCGCGACAATCGCGCAGCTGCGCGAGGTTGACGGAATAGGCTTCGAGACCGCCCGCGAACTGCGCGAATTTCTCGACTCGAATTTTCCCGACTCCTCCCCGCCCAAACAATGAGCCGTTCCGCGACATACCGCGGGAGAATCGCGCCCACGCCGTCGGGGCTTCTGCACGTCGGGCACGCCGCAACGTTCATAACCGCGTGGAAACGCGCCCGCAGGCGCGGCGGGAAAATCGTTTTACGCATGGAGGACATCGACCGCGCCCGCTGCCGCCCCGAATATTCCGCCGCCGCCGCGCGGGACATCTCCGCAATCGGCTTGGATTGGGACGAGGGCTGGGGCGTCGGCGGAAAGTTTGCTCCCTACGAGCAGAGCCTGCGCTTAGGCTATTATTGGAGCTTGGTGGAAAAACTTTCCGACATGGGCTTTGTGTATCCCTGCGAAGCGTCGCGGGCGGAAATCGCCGCGGCTGGAAAATTCCCCGAAAGAAAATTCGACTTCGCTTCGCCCGAAAAAATCTTTCCCCCCGAAATGCGCTCCGATCCGCGCCGAACCGCCGACATTGAAAATCCGCGTTTTGCAAACTGGCGTTTCGCCGTGCCGTTCGGCGCGGAAATCGGATTTTGCGACAACAACTGCGGGCAAATGTCCTTTGCCGCTGGCGCGGATTTCGGCGATTTCCTCGTGTGGCGCAAAAGCGGCGAGCCGTCGTACGAGCTTGCCGTTGTCGCGGACGACGCCGCCATGGAAATCACCGAAGCCGTGCGCGGATTGGATTTGCTTCTTTCGACCGCGCGGCAAATTTTGCTGTACCGCGCGTTGGGATTTTCCGTTCCCGAATTTTTCCACTGCCCGCTTGTGCGAGGCGGCGACGGCGCAAAACTTTCGAAGTCGTCTATGTCGAAATCCGCCGAAAACAAAATGCTGATTTGCAACCTCGACGCCGCAAAACTGCGCGAACTCAGAGATTCGACACAAATTCCGCAAGCCTGAACGCGTCGTCTTCCGAGTGGCGGAAGTCGAGCGGGATAACGAAAGTGGTGTCGCTTTCCTTCCGCGCGCGCGGCGAGACCGCGTTGCCCAGCCCGCCCCAGTAGATTGACGGCTTTGCGCCAGCCGCGTAGAGCGCGTTGTGGTATCTGTCGCGCGCGCGCATGTCGGCGAATTTGAGCGCGGGCGAGAACGCGCGGAACGGGTCGGATAGGTTTCCGAACGCCGCGTTCAGCTCGGTGTAGTTTTTAGACGCTTTGAGGTTTTCGCAAAAAATTTTAAGATTGCGGAACGTAGCGCGCGCCGCCTTTCCCGCGTCGAAATTTTCGAGGACAGCAAGCGAGTACTTCGACATTCTCGAAATCCCCCTGCGTCCGTCGAGCTTGTTTTCGCCAGAATAGTAGAACGCCTCGGCGGCGTCGTAGCCCGCGAACGAGTCGAGCAGCTCGCCCGACGCGGCGTCGGCTGCGAAGTCGGCGGGAGTGCCGCCCGCAAGGAACATCTTCGCGGGGCTTTCCGATTTCAGAAAGCCGCCGTCGGGCAGCGGAAGCGTTTTGCGCAGCGACGCAAACGAATACCCGCGCGTTTCCGATTCCGCCCAGCTTGAAAACGGCGCGTGCGAGTGGTCGAAAATCGGCACAACCCCGCCGTGTTCGGAGAGCCATTCGCTCCATGTCTCGGCGTCGCGAAGCCCGAAAAAATTTACAATGAGAACGGCGTCGCCGTCTTCTGCGCCTATTGTTTCGAAGCGCGGAGCCGGTTCGGAGGGCAGGTCGCAAAAAAAGCGCACGTCGAAGTCGGCGCGGAGCGTACGCGCAACGCTCGGGCAGAAAAATTCGGGAATCCAGAGCCTGCGCGGGCGGCAAAATTTTTCGAGCTTTAACGCCCTCCGCAACGCGTCCCTGCCGCACGCAAAAAACTCGCGCCCGCGCGGCAGACCCGCGCCGCGTTTGAGGAATTTGCGCGGCGGACGCGGCATGAACCACGTTATCTTTTCCGAAAAATTTTCCATAATAATGTTGCAAGCAATAGCAAATTGTAAATGGTCGTTCAATCGCATTTTTTACGCCCGAAAGCGGCGGAGTGCGGGCGCGCCGATTGCGGAACGTTTCCGATTTATCATTCGGGCGCGCAACCCCGAAAGGAAAGACATGGAAAACAAAACGAATTTCGGCGGCTTGGGGCTGTCGGAAAAAACGCTCCGCGCGGTCGAAAACGCGGGCTACGAAAAACCGTCGCCGATACAGTCGCGCGCAATACCCGTGATTTTGGCGCGGCGCGACCTCTTCGGCTGCGCCCAGACGGGCACGGGCAAAACCGCGGCATTCGCGCTCCCGATTATGCAGATGCTCGAAGAGGGCGGAAACTATCCGCGCCCCAAACAGTTCCGCGCCCTGATTCTTACCCCCACGCGCGAGCTTGCCGAGCAGATAGACTCGAACATCGCCCTCTTCGGCAGAAGCATGGATTTAAGCCACTGCAAAATTTACGGCGGGGTGTCGCAAAACCCGCAGGTGAAACTGCTCGCAAACGGCGTGGACATTCTTGTGGCGACCCCCGGCCGCCTGCTCGACCTTTTCAACCAGCGCAAGCTCGAATTCGGCGGCGTGGAATTTCTCGTGCTCGACGAGGCTGACAGAATGCTCGACATGGGCTTCATAAACGACATCAGGAAAATCTGCCGCGAGCTTCCCAAAAAACGCCAGTCTCTGCTGTTTTCCGCGACGCTCTCGAAAGAGGTCGAGGCTCTCGCGAAAAACATTGTGGACAACCCCGAAAAAATTTCGGTTTCGCCCGACAAGCCGACCGTCGATAAAATCGCGCAAAAGGTCGCGTTCGTGAACCTCGAAAACAAGTTCGACCTGCTCGAACACATGATGAAAGCGCGGCTCGAAAAATCGGCGGATTCGCTCGCGCTGATTTTCTGCCGCACAAAACACGGCGCAAACAAGCTGGCAAAACGTCTCTGCCGAATCGGGATTGAGGCGGACGCGATACACGGAAACAAGTCGCAGTCGGCGCGCAAAAACGCGCTCGAACGCTTCAAGCGGCGCGAGTCGCACATTCTTGTGGCGACCGACATCGCCGCCCGCGGAATCGACGTCAAGGACATGTCGCTTGTCGTCAACTACGACCTCCCCGAAGACCCCGAAACATACGTCCACAGAATAGGGCGCACCGCCCGCGCCGAGGCGGACGGCGAATCGGTTTCGTTCTGCACCTCCGACGACGCTCCGCTTTTCAAGTCGGTGGAAAAGTTCATAAAAAAGCGCATCGACGTGATGGCGGACAACCCCTTCCATTCCGAGGCGGCGCAGAACGCGGCGACGCTCAAAACCGCGCTTGCCGCAAAGCTTTCGGGCGGCGGACAGAAAAAGCGCGACGCCGAAAAGAATTATGCGCGCACAAAAGGCTCGTGCCAGAAAAAATCCGACGGCGGCGAATACTACGGCGGAAGCGTGCCCTCAAAGAAAATCCGCCAACAGGCGAAGCCCGACGCCAAAAACGCGGGGCAGAACGCCAAGGGCGCAACGAAAGGCGCAAAGCCAAACGGCAAACGCGGCGGCGAAAAAATCGGCGGCATGCTCAAACGCAAAATGAAGGCGGCGGGCATGACTTCGCTCCCCGACAGGACGCGCGGCGGAAAAAAGAAAGCGTCGTTCTGGCAAAAACTAAGAGATAGCCTCCGCAAATAAAGGCGCAAAACATCTAACCCAACGGGCGCATCGGCAAATACCGACGCGCCTTTTTTTTGTGCCGAGCGGTCGTGCGCGGCGTTTGGAATGCCATTGCGTTTTTGTGCGCTTGTCAGAAAATGCGGGAAATTCGGAGGAGCTGCTTGCCCGAAAAGTCTTGCGTCTTTTTGGCGGAAGTTTAATTTTTGCGCCATGAAAAGCGGATATTTTAAAGCGGCGGCGTTTTTTCTTGTCTTGTTTTTTGCGGCTTTTGCGCCGCGGGTTTTCGCCGCGCCGCCTATCGACGCCGTCGCGGGCGTTCCCGTTTTTCTCGACGGAAAAATTTGGAGCGAATCGCCCGAAGAATTGAGATCGCGCCTGAAAATCGGCGGCGGCGAAACCAAGACGCGCGACGGCGGAATTTTGTCGTGCGCCATAGGTCAAAAAATATTCGGCGTTGACGCAAACGAGATAAAATTCGAATACGCCAACGGCAAAATTTCGTCGGTGAAAATCGTCTTTTTCAACAAGGGCGACTCCGTAAAAGACGGCAAATGGAACAGCCGGACCGCCGCAAAAATGCGCTCCGACGCAAGGGAGCTTTTCAAAAAACTTTCTGCGGCGTTCGGCGCGGCCGAAAACTCGCACATCGGCGGCGGTGCGGCGAAAATCCGCGCAAAGCAGTGGAATTGCCCGTCGGCGACAATCCGCGTGGCGTTCGAGGACAAAGAGTTCATTATAATGCAGGCCGTTCCGCCCGCCGCGCTTGCCGAAAAGCCCGCCGAAAAACAGCAGGCTTCGGGCAAAAAGAATCTTGCCGACTCCGTCGAAAAGTCGGCAAACGGCGACGTTGTGGTCAACGTTCCCATGGTAAATCAGGGCGCGAAAGGCTACTGCTTTCCCGCCACGGTCGAGCGGCTGCTCCTCCATAACGGGCTTGCCGACATCGACATGCACAAGCTTGCCGACCTCTTCAAAACGGGCGTCGGCGGAGGCACAACGCTCGACAACGCTGCCGACGCCATCTCGAAAATCGCCCGCGCGAACAAGCTGAAATTCGGCGGCGCAAAGCGCGATTTCTCCCAAATTTCCAAGAATATCGACGCGGGCGTTCCCATGCTGTGGCTGATGTTTTCGCCCGCCGAATACGTTTCCGCCCGCCGCGCTCGCACAAAGGAGCGCGAAGCCGCCGACTTCAAAGAGTGGGCGAAGTTTTGCCGCAAGGAGCGGAAGCCGAAAATAGGCGGCATGAACGCCGATTCCGCGCATGTGTGTCTTGTCGTTGGCTACAACAGGGCGACGAAAGAGCTTGCGGTTTCCGATTCTTGGAGCGACGGCGACGTTGCGCCCTCGTGGATTTCGTTCGAGACGTTCAAGGCGGTTTCGCAAGACTGCCCGCTTTTCTTTGTCTCCCCGCGTTAGCGGCGTTTGGCGTTTTGCGCGGCGCAAAAAAAGCGGAAGCTTCGCTTCGGAAGTTTCCGCTTTTGTTTCAGCCGTCCGCGCCCCGATTTTTTCGGCGTCGCAGGCGGCGGCAGTTGCGCTTAAAGCTCGACGACCTTGCCTGTTCTTGCGCTTTCGTCGGCTGCAAGGCAGATTTTCAGGCTGTTTACGGCGTCCTCTATGTGCTTCGACAAGTCGGCGTCGTTTACGATTGCGTTGTGCAGGAAGAGCTGTTCCCTCGCGCAGAGTTCGTCGTGCACTGGTTCGTCTTTCGTGTCAATCCACTCGTCCTCCTTTGCGAAGCTTCCGTCTGCGGCGACTTCCGCCGAGTGGAATTTTATCGTGTTCGTCTTTGTGTGCGAGTCTATGTCGTCCGACGATTTTTCGCCCGACTTCGCGCAAATCGACGCGCAGCCTTTCGGGCCAATCACGTCCTTTACGAAGAACGCGTTTGTGGACATCATCGGGCCCCAGCCAGCCTCGTACCAGCCGACCGAGCCGTCGTCGAACGCCACTTGGAACTGTCCGTAGTTGCGTTCGTCCGCGCCGATTTCGTCGGAGACTTTTGCGGAGATTCCGCTGACCCTCAACGGTTTTGCCTGAGTCATTTGGCACATGACGTCGGCGTAGTGCACGCCGCAGTCCACGATGGGCGTGAGCGAGTGCAGCAGGTTTTTGTGCGTTTCCCACGCCTTGCCGTGCGACTGCTGGTTGAGGTTCATGCGCATGACGAGCGGCTTGCCGAGCTTGTGCGCAAGGTCTATGAATTTTATCCACGACGGGTGGTGGCGCAGAATGTAGCCCACCACGACTTTTTTGCCGCGCGACTTCGCAAGCTCGGCGACCCTTTTCGCTCCCTCGACTGTCGATGCAATCGGCTTTTCCACGAAGACATGGCAGCCCGCCTCTATCGCCTTTGTCGCGAGGGCTTCGTGGGAATTGGGGTATGTGCAGATTGCCACGACATCGGGCTTTGTTTCGGCGATTGCCGCGTCTACGTCTTCGAAATGCGCGTAGTTGCCGTTTACCGACTTGTTGAAGGCGTCCACCGCCTCGCGCTTTCTGTCCACGATTCCGACAAGCTCGAATTCGTCCAATTTATTGTAGACTCTCGCATGGGAGGCGCCCATGTTTCCGCAGCCTATTACAAGCACTTTGAGTTTTTTCATGATATTGATTCTTACCGTTAAAGTTTACACCTGCGCCACCACTTTTTTTACGTTGCGCATTTTGTACGAGTTGTTGATGTGCGAATTTTCCGCCGCTCCCAGCGCGCTGCTTCTGAACTGCGTTGGGGTTGATTCGTATTTCTCCCTGAATTTGCGGCAGAAATAGGGGAGGTCGGAAAATCCGCAGATTTCGGAAATTTCGCTCGCCGAGTACGACGACGTTTCGAGCAGCCACGCGGCGTAGCGCAGGCGGGCGTCGTTCACAAATTCCGTCGGGGTTGCGTCGAGGTATTTGCGCATTGCGCGGTTTATGTAAGACATGTCCTTGCCGCAGATTTCCCTGAATTTGGGAAGCCCCAGCGCGAGGTTTTCGGGGTTGCGGATTCGCATGCAGGCGTCGGAGAGCCAGTCGGGCATTTCGGGGAGGGCCGAGGCGAATGTGTTTTTCAACTGCCAGTAGATGTTTGTAAGGAAGCGGATAATCGCCACAAGAGAGTCGTTCTGCCAAGCAAGCTCCGACGCCGCCCTGTCGAGAAACGCGGTCTCGAACGGCGAGAGTTTGAGCGAAAGCCCCCTGATCCTTTCGCGCGAAAATTCGTCCTCCTCTGCGAGGATTTCGTTCAGGAATTTGTCCATCAGCCCGCGGGCGACCGCAACGTATGTGAAGTGCATTTGCGCCCCGTTTGCCGCCTCCAAGACGTGGACTTCGTTGGGCTTCGAAATGTAGAGGAAGTTGCCCGAAAATTTGCGCGTTTTGCCGCCCGAAATCAGGAGTCCGCCGCCGCTTCTTACCCACATGATTTCCACGAAATCGTGCCTGTGAAGCCCGACCGAATGCGACCTGTCGGTTTTGCCGTGGACCACCCTGAAATAGCGGTTGCCCTGCAAGTGCGAATCTTCCGTAAATTCGGTGACGAGTTTGTTCATTTCGTTTCCCCTTTTCTGGGCGTTCATTCAAGCGGGAAACCCGCGGCTTGGAAAGCAAAAAAACTTTTCTTCGAAACAAAAAGTCAAAATAGTGCAATGATTTAAAAAAACGGAATAATCATTTGCCGCCCTGTGCGGCGGGGCGGAGGTATTTTTGCGTCTTTTTTTTGAAAATTTCCGCATCTCCCCTGCCCGCCGCCGTGTTGTAATACTTTTTGTAGACGGCCGCCTGCGCGTCGGGATTGTCGGCGGAGGGGATTTCCGCGCCGCTTTCGAAATATTTCACGCGGGCGAAAATCGCGCCCACAATGTCGTTTTTTTGCAAATCCTCGAACCTGATTTCGTCGCTGCGCGGCTCGCCGAAACGCGCGCGCATTGCCTTGTAGAGTCGTGGGTGTTTGTAGCGTATCGCCCTGTGCCAGAGGTCGCGGTATGTGCCGTACTCCACTTGGAACAGCCCGATTGCGTCGCCGCCGCCGTCCTGATACCTTGCGCGGAGGTCGCTTTCCACAACGGCGGTCGCCAAGAGCAGGGCGCGGGCGTCGGGGGTGTCCCAGTCGGGGACGTCGTTTTCGGCGGCGGCTATGAACGCGCAAGCTTCGGCTATGGAGTGTTCGGCCGAGCGCAAATCGACGCGCCTTCCCGCGCCCGCGTACTTCGCCCTGAGCGATTTCAGGTACGCGATTTCTTCGGGAGTCCGCGCCGAATATTCGTTTTTCGAGCATTTGCCGACGAACGCGAACACGATAAAAACCGCAATGCACGCCGCAAGAAAGCGGCGTTTCAAAACCCAGAGCGCGATTTTAAGCGCGGCGTTTTTCGGCTTTCGTCGTCGGCGTTTCATGCGCGTTTTGAGCGCAGCAGGGCGATTTCCCGCGCGTAGCCGTCGAGGTCGTTCGGCGTTTCGAGGTAGAACGGCAGATTCCGCAGAAGCGGGTGGTTGATTATGCGCACTATGGCGTCCAGACCTATGTTTCCGTTGCCGATTGTCTCGTGCCTGTCTTTCTTTGAGGCGAAGGGCGCCATGCTGTCGTTTAGGTGGATTGCTTTGAGCCGCGCAAGCCCCACCGTTTTGTCGAATTTTGCGAGGACCTCGTCGAGGTCGTTTACGATGTCGTAGCCCGCGGAAAAGACGTGGCAGGTGTCGAGGCACACGCCGAGGTTTTCGGGGTTTCCCGCGCCGTCGATTATTTCGGCAATCTCCTCGAAAGTTCCGCCGACTTCGCTTCCCTTTCCCGACATTGTTTCGAGCAGAACCGCAGTCGTTTTCGCCTTCGGCAAAACCTCTTTCAGAAGCTCCACAATAAGCTCTATTCCGCGCTCGATTCCCTGCCCGACATGCGAGCCCGGGTGGAAGTTGTAGAAGCTGTGTCCGATGTTTTCCTGCCGCTCCAAATCCTCCGCCATTGCGGTTTTTGCAAAGACGCGCAGTTTTTCGTCGGCCGAGCAGGGGTTGTAGGTGTAGGGCGCGTGGACGAGGTAGGGCGCGAAGCCGTTTTCCTCCGCGATTGCGTTGAGCTTTTCGGCGTCGGCTGGGTCGAAGTCCTTTGTCTTTCCTCCGCGCGGATTGCGGCTGAAATACTGGAATGCGTTTGCGCCTATCGAAAGCGCGTCTTTGCCCATTTGCGCGTATCCGCCCGCGAACGAGAGATGGCAGCCTATTTTGAAATTTCCTGTTTGCATTGTGTTCCCTGTTTCGACTTTTCTGCGGTTTCCGCCGCCCGCGTCCATGCCTCCACCGCCTTTTGCGCCGACGTTATGAAGGGCGGAAGCCTTCCGTTGATTTCGCGCAGAATCACCGCCGGCGGTATTCCCGCTTCGAGCAGCTTCACGGTTTCGTACATGGCGAGCCTGCGGAGGTTTGCGAGCGTCGGGACGTTCAGCCTTAGGTTGTCGATAGTTTCCCGCGCGAGTTCGATTTTCGATTCGTCCGAAAGTTCGGGCGACACCTTGATTTCGCCGCCGAAAGAGTAGCGGAAAAGCTCGTCCACGACGGGGTCGTAGGGCGACGCCGCGGGGCGCGTTCCCCGCGCGTGCCCGCAGTGCAGGTAGGCGTCTCGCAAGACGCCCACGCCCGCCTGCGCGGCTTCGGACTTTTCCTCGAATTTCTTGGGGTCTTTTATGCACGACGCCGCCATGTTGCCGTAGTCCATCGTATGCGCGGAAAGCCCGCCCATCTGCGGCTCTATGTGCTCTATGTGCGACGTCTCCTCCGTTATGCGCGACTCGCAATAGCAGCACAAAAATTTCTGCCGCCTTATCAGCGACTCTTTCAACGCCGACTTCGCCCTCACGTTGTGGAACGACGAATACTTCGCGTTGGGGTGGCGTTTTTTCCAGCGTTTGAAAGCTTCGGGGGCTTCCGACTCGGCGGGTTTGGGAATGTATCTCATTTGCCGCCGCTCCTTGCCGACAGCGCGCGGACGAGGTATTCGGCGCGGACGACTTCGGGGTCGTCGGGAATCTGTTTGTCAAGCTCGTTGATTATGTCGCGGGCGGCGGCGTATTTGCCCTCGTCGATAAACTCGTACATCTTCGCGATTTTCGCGGCGGTAGTGGATTCGCGCGAGGCGTTGAGCACCGACGAAAGCAGGTCGGCGGGGCTTCTGCCGAAAGCCGAGTCTATGTGTTCGAGGCGCGACTCCCCGCCGTCTCCCCTGATTCTGTACAGGCTCTTCGCAAGCGACATTATCGACGGCGAGTGCGACGAAATTATGAACTGCGCGTTTGTGAAAATGCGCGGCAGGCGTTCGGCAATCGCCGTCTGCCAGTCGGGGTGCAGGTGCAGGTCAAGCTCGTCTACGAGAATGATTGCGGAGGTGTCGAGCGGGTTTTTCTTCTGCGGGTTTGCGACCGCCATGCGCATGGCGATGTCGGCGATTAGCGCGATTACGGTTTTTTCGCCGTCGGAAAGGTTCGCGGCGGGGACGTTTTTTGAGCCTAAAAACAATGCGCCGTCCTTTACTGAAAAGTCGCAGTAGGAGTCGCCGAAGTCGGCGATGGCGCGTTTGACGGCGGCGACCGACGCGTATTTCAGGTTGATTTCCTCGCGCCGCCTGTTCGCGGCTTTGAGCGGAAGGGCGGCGGCGTCCTCCATTTCGCGGCGTCGGTCGAGCACCGCTTTCGAAATCCAGCGCGAGAATTTGCCGAAGTCCGTCCCCGCGTCGAACGCCTTTGCGTAGACGCTCGTGCGGTCGGCGTTGCGCATCGGAAGCGGCGCGGAGCGGCCGTTGCGATGCGTGCCGTAGTGGACGAAAACGGGTATGTCGGCGGAGACGCCCCGCGGGGAGTCGAGCATGACGCGCATGTCGGAGGCGTATTTTTTCGCGCCGTCCATGTTGCCGTCGATTTTCGGCGCGGAGCGGTTTGCGCGTTTGACGAGCGCAAGCGAGATGTCGGGCTTGCGCCGCTCGCCGAGAATCATCGAGAGGCGCGAGTAGCTTTTGCCTACGGTGATGTCGGAAGTCCGTATCTTCATCGGCGTGCGCTCCGCCGACGGAAGCCCCGCGGGCAGCCACGAAAGCATTATGGAAATCGCCTCCAGCAGCGACGACTTTCCCCCGCCGTTTCCGCCCGCGAGCACGGTCATGGATTCGTCGAACTCTATGCGTTCGTCGACGAGCCCCCTGAAATTTTCGACGTGCATGTATTTAATTCTCATCGCTTGCTTCAATATCGCCGCGCCTTCGCTTTAAGGCAATTAAATTTTTCCGATTTTTAAAATATGAAACCTCGCACCGATACCGATTCCAAACCCCGTCGCCTGCGACTCAAAAACGTGCTTGTGGGGCTGCTTCTAATCGCCGTTCTTGCGGCCGTGGTTGCGGCGTTGCACGCGATGTCTTTTTGTGCTTGAACGCGCGGCGGGCTCGTGTGAAAATTGCGCCATAATGCAACAGGCGCGCAACAAAAAAGTATCACTCAAATTCATAGCCGAACTCGCGGGCTGCTCCACGACGACGGTTTCGAACGTCCTCAACAACAAGGGGCTGTTCGGCGAGGAAATACGCGACAAAATTTTGGACATCGTAAAAAAATACTCCTACAAAATGAACCCGTCGGCGCGCGCGCTGCGCTTGGGGAAGTCGGAGACGGTGGCGTTGGTGTTCTACCGCCCGAACGTCGATATTTTCAAGAGCGAATACTACCTCACAATGACGTGCGGATTCCAGAAACGCCTGTCTGAGCTGGGCTACGAAATCCTGCTTTCCGAAATTCCGCAGGACGTGGCGGAGGCGGGGGCGCAGCCGCGCTTCGTGTCGCGCGGAAAGGCGGACGCAATCGTGGCTCTCGGGCGCATTCCCGACGGCGCGGCGGAGTCGCTGAAAAACTGCGGGCTTCCCATGCTCATGCTCGATTCTTTCTACGCCGGAATAGACTCAATCTATACCGACGGGCTTTCCGCCACGCAAAAACTTGTCGAACGGCTCGCCGCGCAGGGGCACAAAAAAATCGCCTATCTTGCCTACGACAATTCCGACTTCAATACCGACATGCGCATTAAGGGCTACCTTGCGGCTGTCGAAAACGCGGGGCTTGCGCCGAGAGTTGTGCGCAATTTCGCGACTAACGAAGAGGGCGGCGACGAACTTCAAAAACTGCTCGAATTGCCCGACAGGCCAACCGCGGTGCTCGCAAGCAACGACGATTTGGCGACCTCGCTTATGTGCCGCGCCCTGTCGATGGGCTTTGAAGTACCCGACGCCGTCGCGTTCTGCGGCTTCGACGACACGGTTCTTGCAACCCGCTGCACGCCGCCGCTTACTACGGTGCATGTCGATTGCGAGGAAATCGGGGCGGTCGGCGCGGAAACGGTGCTGCGCCGCATAGCATCTCCCTCCGCTGAGCCTAAAACGGAAATCGTAAAGGTTGACATTGTCGAACGCGCTTCGACCCTCGGCGCGTAATTTTGCTTCGAATTTTCCTTTTTTTGTTTGACCAAGAAAAAGAAGCTTTTAATTTTCACTTAAACGTTAAACTAAAAGGAATTTTATGAGACAATTTATAGGAATCGATATCGGCGGAACAAAATGCGCCGTGGTTGCCGCCCGCGAACGCGCCGACGGCGGAACGCCCGAAATATTCGAAAAAAAGTCCTTTCCGACGATTGTCGGCAATCCCGAGGCGACGATTGAAAAAATCCTCGAAACCGCCGAAAAGACGGCAGCCCGCGCAAAGAGCGTTTCGGCGGTCGGCATAAGCTGCGGTGGGCCGCTCGACAGCTCGCGCGGGGTGATAATGTCGCCTCCGAACCTCGTAGGCTGGGACAACGTTAAAATTACCGAAATCGTTCGCCGCAGACTCGGCGTGCCTACATTCCTCCAAAATGACGCCAACGCATGCGCTCTCGCCGAATGGCTCTACGGCGCGGGCAAAGGCTCCAAGAATATGGTGTTTATGACCTTCGGCACGGGGCTTGGCGCGGGGCTTATCCTCGACGGCAAACTCTACGCGGGCACAAACGACAACGCGGGGGAGGTCGGGCACGTCAGACTGTCGGAATTCGGGCCTGTGGGCTACGCAAAGGCGGGGTCGTTCGAGGGTTTTTGCAGCGGTTCGGGAATCGCCCAGCTCGGCAGGGCAAAGGCGGCGGAACTTTTCCAGCAGGGCAAAGCGTGCGCATTCTGCGCGTCGCCCGCCGAATTGGACTTGGTGAGCGCAAAAAACATAGCCGCAGCCGCCGACGCGGGAGACCCGACGGCAATCGAAGTGTATAAAATTTCGGCGAGGAAACTGGGCTTCGGAATCTCGATTCTAATCGACATTCTGAACCCTCAGACAATAGTCATCGGCAGTATTTTCGCCCGCTCCGAAAACCTTATCCGCAGGGAAATGCAGAAAATCATAGACGCGGAAGCTTTGCCGAACGCCGCAAAAAAATGCAAAGTTGTTCCCGCGCTTCTCGGCGAGTCGATAGGCGACATCGCGGCGGTGTCTGTTGCGGCAAACGGAATTTTGCAATCGGAGAAATAAAATGAGAGAGGACATCGTAAATTCGCTAAAAGAGGCGCAAAACGCGCTCGACAAATTCGTATCCAACCCCGCGACAATCGACGCAATCGAAAGCGCGGCAAAGACGATGAAAATCGCCCTCGACTGCGGCAATAAAATACTAGCCTGCGGCAACGGAGGCTCGCTGTGCGACGCCACGCACTTTGCCGAAGAACTTACCGCGCGGTTCAGAAAAAACCGCCGCCCATTCCCCGCAATCGCAATCAACGACCCCGCGTATCTTACATGCACCGTAAACGACTTCTCGCCCGACATCGTGTTTTCAAGATACGTCGAGGGAGTCGGCAAAAAAGGCGACGTCCTGCTTGCGCTTAGCACGAGCGGAAATTCGAAAAACGTTGTCGAAGCGGCGAAAACCGCGCGCGAAATGGGGATAACTGTGGTGGCGCTGACGGGCAAAGGCGGCGGCGAACTCGCAAAACTCGCCGATATAGAAATCCGCGCGCCGATGTCGGAATACTCCGACCGCGTTCAGGAAATACATATCAAAGTAATTCATATCCTCGTTCAGGAAACCGCAGGATAATCGGCGCGATTGCTTCATGCAAACGCCCGCGCAAACCCTTTCCCAAACCGCAAAGCATTCAGCCTTGCGGTTTTGTTTTTTTTTCGCCCATTCAGAATCAGTAGTTTTGCGGGTGCGGCGAGTGCGGATTGTCTTTGACTTCGCAGTTTTCGAATTTGCCTACCGCCTTAACGGGAGCTTCCGTGTAGCCGTGGTGCATCGTGTTTGCGATTGCCGCGCAAGATTCCGAATCGTCAAAAAGAATGCCGAAACGCGGCGTGTAGTAGTCTTTTTTTCCGTCGGTGTGCCCCGCCATAAAGGTGTTGCCCGCTACGGAAACGCCCTTCGACCTTACCAATAAATTCGCGGAATTTTCGCCCTCGAATAGCTTTGCCGAATTTCTGCCGTTGCGGCGGAAAGCGTTGCCGTTGATTGCAACCGACCACACGCCGTCAATAAAAACGCCCGCGCCGTGGTTGTGGTCGAATTGGTTGCCGACAATGTTCCAGTAGTTGCCGCCCCTGCCGAGATACAGTCCGTAAGACTCGTTCCATTCAACGCGGTTGTGCGTGAACATGCCCGAAGACACGCGCCCGCCGAAGCCGTACTTGCCGTTTGCGCCGAATACGTTGTCTATGACATAGAAATCGCAGCCGCTGCACTCTGCGCCGCTGCCGAGATTTTTGTTTATCATGCAGCGGCGCATAATCAGAACAAAGACACTGCGCAGATAGACGCCGTGCCCCGAAAACCCTCGGATTTTGCAGTCTTCGATTGTTATAGTGTCGGTGTCGGAATTGCGCGGCTTGCCCTTTTTGTCGAACATGATTCCGTGCGTTTTCGAGTTCGGCTTGCGGGAGGCGTTGAGATTAAGCCCCGAAATGTGAATGTTTCGGGAATCGGTGATGTCGATGAGACACTCTGCGGAATAGTCGTCGAGAATCAAATTCGCGCCATAGGAAACCGAATAGCCCCACTTCGGCTCGCCTTTCAGTTTTATGTTTGGATAGGTTTTCAGTCCCGCGCAACGGTAGTTTCCGTCGGGAAAAATAACAGTGCCGTTGACCTTTGCGGCGGCGTCAATGGCTCTTTGAATGGCGGCGGTGTCCGAAACCGAGCCGTCTCCAATAGCTCCGAAATCGCGCACATTGAAAACATCGTCAGAAGCAAAAAGCGAGCCAATTAAAAAAAAGTAAACAACAAACAACCTGAACATGAAAAACAAATAACCCCATCGCCATTTCGAGTCAATAAATATATGAATAGAAGATTCCCCGCGAAAAAGTAAAACAGAAAACTCTTGCAACCCGACTTCCTCCGCGAGGTATCCTAAAAACAAAATCAAAATTTATCGCGCGAAAACATCGCGCACAAAAATAAAAAACCTCTCGGCAATCTGCACACTACCCAGCGGGGTTCTGCGGGGAACGGTTTGGCGCACAGGCGAGGCTCGCGGAGAAAACAAAAGGGGGCTGTACTTTCGTACTGCGCACCTTTCGCTTTCGAGTATGACTCTGCTACGGAACAAAACAATCCCGAAGTTTCATGCGCCTTTATGCAAAATAACCAAGAGAAAACACCCAGCCCCCAACTTCACTCCGACAGGCAACCCTAAAAGAAAAAAATCCAAATCTACCTGCGCGAAAACCTCGCGCCCTAAAATTACAAACCTCTCGGCAATCCGCACACTACCCAGCGGGGTTCTGCGGGGAACGGTTTGCTTCCGTAGGAGAGGCACACGGAGAAAAAGGAAGGGGGCTGTACTTGAGTACTGCCCCCTTTCGTTTTCGAGTATGACTCTGCTACGGAACAAACAAGTCCCGCAGGTTCCCGCTACCTATTAGCGAGGTATTTGTACTTCTGCCAGCGGAAGTTTACGAATTCCTGAGCTTCGGCATCGAGAATGGCCGCGCGTTCGGGATTCTGCATTTGCAGCATCTTGAAGCGGTTTTCGACCTTCATGTAGTCCGCAACGGGAATCTTCGGGTCTTTCGAGTCGAGCTTGAAGGGATTTTCGCCGAGCGCGATTTTGCGCGGGTCGTATCTGTACAGCGGCCAGTAGCCCGAATCGACAGCCGCCTTTTGCTGGGCGGGACCGTTTACGAGGTTGTAGCCGTGCGAGATGCAGTGGCAGTACGCGATAATCAGCGAAGTACCCTCATAGCTGTTGGCCTCGTTGAACGCCTTGATAGCCTGAGCGTCGTTCGCGCCGATTGCGATTTGGGCGACATACACGTTTCCGTAGTCGACCGCGAGCATGCCGAGGTCTTTCTTCGGGGTGGATTTGCCCTGCGAGGCGAACTTTGCGACCGCGCCGATAGGCGTGGACTTGCTCATCTGGCCGCCGGTGTTGGAGTAAACTTCGGTGTCCATGACCATGATGTTGACGTTCTTGCCGCTTGCGAGAACGTGGTCGAGACCGCCGTAGCCGATGTCGTACGCCCAACCGTCGCCGCCGAGAATCCAGACGGACTTCTTGACGAGGTCGTCGGAGAGAACCGCCAGCGACTGCGCTTCCGCGGAGTTGTCGCCCGCGAGCTTTTCCTTGACCGCCGCGACTCTTTCGCGCTGCGCGGCAATGCCCGCTTCCGTGGACTGGTCTGCTTCGAGAATGTCCTTAACGAGGTCGTCGCCGAGCTTGGAGGCGAACTTCTTTACGAGTTCCTTCGCCATTTCCTCTTTCTTGTCGAGGGAAATGCGGAAGCCGTAGCCGAATTCTGCGTTGTCTTCGAAGAGCGAGTTCGCCCAAGCGGGGCCTCTGCCTTCCTGATTGACGCAGTAGGGGGTCGTGGGGAGGTTGCCGCCGTAAATGGAGGAGCAACCCGTCGCGTTTGCGATGAAGAGCCTGTCGCCGAAGAGCTGGGTGAGCGTCTTGACATAGGGTGTTTCGCCGCAACCCGCGCACGAGCCGGAGAACTCGAAGAGCGGCTGGCGGAACTGGACGTCCTTGACGGTGTCGCCGAGCTTGAGCCTGTCGGGGTTCGGAATCGAGAGGAAGAATTCGAAATTCTTTTCCTCTTTTTCGCGAATGGGCTCCTGCGCGGTCATCATCAGAGCCTTGACGCCCTCTTCGGTCTTGCTCTTTGCGGGGCAAACCGTCGCGCAGAGACCGCAACCCGTGCAGTCTTCGGGAGCAACCTGAATTGTGAACGAGCAGTCGGGGTTCTTGGGCGATCGGAACGCGACGTGCTTGAAGTCTGCGGGCGCGTTTTCGAGAACCGAGTTCGGATAGAACTTTGCGCGAATCGCCGCGTGGGGGCAGATTGTGGCGCACTTTGCGCACTGAATGCAGAGGTCGGGATTCCACTCGGGAATGTCGATTGCAATGTTGCGCTTTTCCCACTGCGTGGTAGCCGACGGCCAAGTGCCGTCAACGGGCAGAGCCGAAACGGGGAGCTTGTCGCCCTCGTCGCTCATCATGATAGCCGTCACGCGTTTGACGAAATCGGGAGCCTTGTCGGAAACCGCGGGCGGGAAGCCTGCCTCCGCCGTAGCTTCCGCGGGAACTTCGACCTGTTGGAGGTTTTCGACCGAAGCGTCAACCGCCGCGAAGTTCTTCTGGACAACCTGCGGGCCTTTTTTGCCGTAGGTCTTTTCGATTGCCGCCTTGATTTTCGCGATTGCTTCGTCCTTCGGGAGGACGCCGGAAATCGCGAAGTAGCAGGTCTGCATTATCGTGTTGATTCTGCCGCCCATGCCCATCGCCTTGGCGACGCGGTATGCGTCAATGACGTAGAATTTGAGCTTCTTGTCGATAATCGTCTGTTGAACCTCGCGGTTGAGGTGGTTCCAAACGGTTTTTGCGTCGTAGATTGAGTTGAGCAGGAATACCGCGCCTTCCGCCGCGCAGTCGAGCACTCTGTATTTCTGCATGAACGAGAACTGGTGGCAGCCCACGAACTGCGCGTGGCGCACAAGGTAGGGCGCGCGAATCGGGTTGGGACCGAAGCGCAGGTGCGAAACGGTTATGCCGCCGCTCTTTTTCGAGTCGTACACAAAGTACGCCTGCGCGAAGTTCGGGGTTTCGTGCCCGATGATTTTAATTGTGTTTTTGTTCGCGCCGACCGTGCCGTCCGAGCCGAGACCGTAGAATACCGCGCTGAGAACGGCGGGGTCGTCAAGCTTGAAGGATTCGTCGTACGAAATCGAGTTGTTGGTAACGTCGTCGATAATGCCGACCGAGAAGTGGTTCTTGGGGGTAGCCGCCGACATGTTGTCGAACACGCCCTTCGCCATCGCGGGGGTGTAGTCTTTCGAGCCGAGCGCGTATCTGCCGCCGAGAACGACGGGGTCGAACGAGCGCGGGAGGAAACCGCTGTTGCGCGCTTCCGCAATGGAGGCTGTGATTTCCTGATAGAGCGGTTCGCCCATCGCGCCGAGTTCCTTTGTTCTGTCGAGAACCGTGATTGTCTTGACCGTCTTTGGGAGGGCTTCCGCGAACATCTTGACGCTGAACGGGCGGAACATTCTGACCGCCAGAACGCCCGTCTTTTCGCCGTTTTTATTGAGGAACGCCGAAACTTCTTCGGTCGTTTCCGCGCCGCTGCCCATGAGGACTACGACCTTTTCGGCGTCGGGCGCGCCCACATACTGGTAGGGCTTGTAGATTCTGCCCGTGAGCTTGCCGAATTTTTCCATCTGTTCGGCGACGATTTCCGCGCATTTCGCGTAGTAGGGGTTGCGCGCTTCCCAGCTCTGGAAGTATACGTCGGGGTTCTGCGCCGTGCCGCGGATAAACGGATTTTCGTTTCTGAGCGAGCGTTTGCGGAATTCGAGAACCTTTTCCTCAGGAATCATCTGCCTTACTATGTCGTCGGAGATGGGCTCGTAAGTGTTGATTTCGTGCGAAGTGCGGAAACCGTCGAAGAAGTGCAAGAACGGCACGCGCGATTCGAGCGTCGACGCATGCGCGATGAGCGCCATGTCGTGCGCTTCCTGAACGCTGTTCGAGCAGAGCATTGCAAAGCCCGTCTGGCGGCACGCCATTACGTCGGTCTGGTCGCCGAAAATCGAGAGGCCGTGGTGGGCGAGGGCGCGAGCCGAAACGTGCATGACAAAGCTTGTGAGTTCGCCCGCAATCTTGTACATGTTCGGAATCATCAGCAGCAGACCCTGCGACGCCGTGAAGGTGGTCATAAGCGTGCCCGTTTGGAGCGCGCCGTGAACCGCGCCGGCAACGCCGCCTTCGCTTTGGAGCTGGCTGATTGAGGGGGTAACTCCCCAGATGTTTTTCTTGCCTTTAACTGCCCATTCCTCGCACGACTCCGCCATAGGCGACGACGGCGTGATTGGGTAAATTGCGATTGTTTCGCTTACGCGGAAGGCAATCGAGGCTACCGCTTCGTTGCCGTCCGTAATTACGCTGTTGTTTTTCTTCATGATTGTATGATGTATTAAAATAGAGCTACAATAAACGCCGGTTTGCGCAAAATACGCCCACCGACTCTAAAAAATTGCCCTCCAATATAGCTTTCGAAACCCGCATACGTCAACACAATTCGACTTAAAAGATTGTCCGCCGCCTTCGCGGGGTTTACTTGTTGCAAATAATGGATATGCGGATTTTTGTGGGAGGCGCTCAATCGAATGAGGTTTGCCTAATCGGCTTTTGTAAATATTTGCTTGCCCGAATTCGGGCGTCCCGAATAGTTTTGAATTTGTAAACGCACACACATTAATTATGGAAAGACGCACATTTCTGAAAAACGCGGGTTTTGCCGCCGCCGCTCCGTTCTTTGTCTCGAACGGACTTTTTGCGAACGGCTCGCCCAACGACAAAATCAATCTGGGGCTTATCGGTCTCGGCAAAATGATGAGCGGGCACATATCGGGGCTGCTCTACGACAAGTCCGTACGCATTACTTCGATTTGCGACGTTGACGACGAGCGGCTGTCGTTCAACAAAAACAGAATAGAGTCTTTCTACAAAAAGCGCGGAGAGTCTGTGGCGGTCAAAACCCACAAGGATTTCAGAAACCTGCTCGCCGACAAGTCGGTTGACGCTGTGTTCATCGTAACCCCCGACCACTGGCATGCGATTATTTCGGTGCTCGCCGCCCGCGCGGGCAAGCACATCTACTGCGAAAAGCCGCTCACGTTCACCGTGGACGAGGGGCGGCAGATTATAGACGCGGTGAACGCAAACGGCGTCGTCTTCCAGACAGGCTCGCAACAGCGTAGCGAGGCGAGCTTCCGCGAGGCGGTAAGGCTTGCCCGCAGCGGCATGCTCGGCGAAATCAAGCAGGTTTGGTGCAACATCGGCAGAAAGTTTCCCGTAATCTATAATTGGGCGGCGGAGGAAACCCCGAAGGGCGTCGATTGGGACATGTGGATTGGCCCCGCGCCCATGCGTCCGTTTTCGAGCAACCTGCTTCCGTTCCTCGCCCCTCCGCCCAACCGCTATTCGCACCAGTGGGGCGCGTGGCGTTGGCACTACGACTACGGCAACGGCATGCAGGCCGACTGGGGCGCGCACCACTTCGACATCGCCCAGTGGGGGCTTGGCATGGACGGCAAAGGCCCGAAGTACGTCCACGTTTTCGAAGACCAAAACAGAAGCATTAAAAGCGACACCCGCAACATCTGCTACGAGTACGCAAACGGCGTCATGGTCTACTACGGGCAGCCGAAGATTCTCGCCGAAAGAGGCTATCCGCACGGCTCGGCGATGGTGACTTTCGTCGGGACGGAGGGCGTGGCGACGGCGTCGCGCGGCGGAATTTTCTGGGCGGACAAGCCGTCTCTGCGTTCGGGGAAAATCGCGCCCAAAAAGGATTTCCCCTACGTCTGCGAGGGGCACAAGGACAATTTCTTCAACGCAATCCGCACGGGCCGCCCGCCGATTTGCCCTGCGGAAATCGGGGTGTCGAGCTGCAACATGTGCATCATAGGCAACATCGCCTACAAGCTCGGACGCAGGCTCGAATGGGACTGGAAGACCCGCCGCTTTGTGGGCGATTCCGATGCGAACAAATATCTGTCGCGCAAAAACCGCGGCGAATGGGCTAATATCGCCTAACAGGGAGGAACATTGCAAGATGAAAAAACTTATCGCAATTTTTTCGGCTTTCGCGGTGTCGGCGCAGATTCTCTCGTTCGCGCAGGACATGGAAATAAAGGGGAAGAACCTCGAAAACATCGAAGCCGCGTGCCCGAAACGCGCCGCGGCAGCCCCGCGGAAACCGCGCAAGATTCTCGTGTTCTCGCGCACATGCGGATACCGCCACAAACAGGGCATTCCAGCGGCGAAGCTCGCGCTCTCGAACATGGGCGAAAAGCTCGGCGTTTGGAGCGCGAAAATTTCGGAGGATTTGTCCGACCTGTCGCCCGAAAGCCTCGCGCAGTACGACTGCCTTGTGCTCAACAACACAACGGGCATGTGCTTCGGCGAGCCGCAGCAGAAAATGTCGAAACTGCCGCCCGCCGAACGCGCCGCAGTTCAGAAACGCTCCGACGAAATCTGCAAAAACGTAATCGAGTACGTCCGCAACGGCGGCGGCATATTCGCAATCCACGCGGCGGTGGACAGCTACAACTACAACGCGTTCCGCAACCGCGCGTACACCGACATGCTCGGCGGAGAGTTCGTCGCGCACCCGTGGTATTTCTCCAACGCGCCCGTGACTTTGGTCATGGACGACGCGCAGTCGCCGCTCGTCAGGGGAATCTGGGACGGCGAGGCGTTCAAGCTCCGCGAGGAAATCTACATGCTCGGCAAGTCCTACGACCGCTCGAAGTGCCGCGTGATTTTGCGGCTCGACAAGTCGCGCAGTCCGCTTACGACCGCCGCCCGCGAGGCGCGTTTCGCGTTCCGCTCCGACAACGACTTCGCCGCCGCATACGTCAAGACTTTCGGCAGGGGGCGCATTGCCTACACGACAATCGGGCACGCCGACAACAACTACTACAATCCGAAAGTTCAGGAGTTTTTCCTGCGCCTTGCGCAGTTCGCATGCGGAGACTTGAAGGCGGACACTTCGCCGCTTCCGTTTACGGGGAAGTCGGTGCTCGCGCCGATGTCGGAAAAACCCGCGCCCGCGCAAATCGCAAAGCTTGCCGACCTCAAATTCGGACAGCCGCGCGACGAGGAAATCAACGGAATTCTGTTCGGCGTCTATGCAAACAACTTCGACAAAAAATACTGCGCCGAAATCGAAAACTTCGCGGTCTCCGAGCTTTCCGCCGCGAAGGGAAGCTCGGAATACAGGGCATTCCTCGGCGAGCTGCTCGACGCGTCGGGAATCTCGTCCGACAAAAACCTGCGCGTTCTCGAAAAGCTCGCCTCCGACGGCGGCACGCCCGAACAGGTTCGCAACAAACTTTCCGCCGCGCTCGACTGCCGCCGCGGCGAAAGGGTTGCGAAAAATTCTGAGGCGAAATTCGCCGTTCCCGCGTCGCTTCCCGAAAGCGCGGCGGAGCGTTGCAGACTCTTCAAGTTCCTTTCGAAAAATCCCGACGCGAAAATTCCGCAGTATCTGAACTTCGGAAATCTCGACGAAACGGGAAGGGCGATGCTCGCGTACGCGCTACTCGAACGCGGCGAAAGGGCGGCGGAGGCTCTTGCGTTCGAACCGAAGTCGGAGGCGTTCGCCGTCGCGTTTGCGGCGGTGTTCTCGCGCGAGGGCAAAACCTCCGACACCGAAAAGGTCTTGGCGGCGTCGGAATATGTCTCCGCGCAGATGCGCCCCGCAATGATTGGCTACGCGGTTTCGGCGAAAAACGCCGACGTAGCCGACGCCCTGATGCTGCTTGCCGCGAAAGCCGACACGCCAGCGCGGTCGGCGTTCCTCGTCGGCGCGCTCGCAAAGTTCGACCTTTCGCAATTCGTCCCCAAGCTGTTCGCGGGCTTCGACGCCGCGGCGGCGGAGACGAAACTTTCCGCGCTCAAAACGGCGGAGACAATCGCAACCCCCGAAGTCTTCTCGACCGTCGCAAAGCTTCTGCCGACGCTCGACGCAAAGCTAGGCCGCGCTGCGGTCAAGGTGCTTTTGAAGTGTTCTTCGGCGGATTTCACTCCGCAAATGCTCTCCGAAACGGTGGCGGCGTACGGCGAGTGCAAGCCCGCCGTGAAGCGCAACCTCGTGAGGTTCGCGGCGTTCGACTCCTCCGAAGCCGCGGTTGATTTCATGAAACGCGCGTTTACCGACGGATTCCGCTCCGAGACTGTAAAAACTTTCGGACAGTGGAAGAACCAGTCGGCGTTGGCGCCGCTTGTGGCAATCGCGAAAACGGCGAAGACCGACGGCGCGAAATCTGAGGCGAGAGCCGCGATTTTGACGCTTGCCGCGCGTTGCGGCCTCGACGACGCGACAATCGCGTACATGCTTTCGCAGCCGCTTTCCGACGCCGAAAAGGCGTCGCTTGCCGAGTCCGCCGTAAAGTTCCCGTCGCCCGACACCGCCGAACCGCTCGAAAGGGCGGGAATGCCGGCGGAGGCTGCAAAAATCCGCGCCGCCGTGAAGAACGCCAAGACGAAATACCTTGCGTGCAGGGGCGCGCAGAACTTCAAATACGCGCTCGACGGCGACCCCAAAACCCGCTTCACCACAGGCTCTACAATAAGCGCGGGCGACTGGATTGCCTTCGATTTCGGCTTCCCGAAACGCGTCTCGGCGGTGTCCTTCAACCTCGGCGCTTCCGCGCGCGACTTCCCCGACGAATTTTCGGTTTTTGCGGGCGCGTCCGACGCCGCGCTTTCGAAAGCCGCCGTCGGAATTTCGCGCTCCAAAAACGCCGTAGTCGTCAAGTTCCCTACGGGTTTCAAGGCGCGTTATGTGAAGTTTGTCGCGGAAAAGGCAAAGCCGTTCTACTGGTCTATTCACGAGCTGAAAATAGACTAATCCGAAATTCCGAAAACAAAAATTCCGCGAATGTCCGATTCGCGGAATTTTTTTGCGCCCTAATTTTCGCGCGGGTTCTACCTCGACATTTTGTAGCCCACGCCGCGCACGGTTTCTATCAGCTTTGCGCGGCTTCCGAGCTTTTTTCTGAGGTTTACAATCGCGACGTCCACCGCTCTGTCGGTGACGGGGTATCCGTCTCCGTGGAGGCTTTTTATGATGGCGTCGCGCGTGAAGACCCTGCCCGTGTTTTTCAGGAATGTTTCGAGAATCGAAAATTCGTTCGCGGTAAGCTCGACGGGCTTGCCGCCGATTTTCACCTCGTGGAATTCTGGGTTCAGCTCTATTCCGTTGCGCGAGACCGTCGCAGCAGCCTCCTCCGCGCCCGACTTGTCGTCGCGCAGCTGCGCCTTGATTCGCGCCAGCAGGACGCGCGGGCTGAACGGCTTTGTGATGTAGTCGTTCGCGCCGAATTCAAGCCCGCTTACGATGTCCGCCTCCTCGCTTCTTGCGGTAAGCATGATAATCGGCACCTGCGGGTAGGATTTCTCCGCGCGGTAGATTTTGCAGAAGTCCAGCCCGTCCATGCCCGTCAACATGAGGTCGAGCAGAATGAGGTCGAAGAGTTCGCCCTTTTCGAGCCGCGCGAGCGCCTTTTCGGCGGAATCGACGCGCGAGCACTTGTAGCCGCTTTTTTCGACGTTGAATTCGATAAGCTCTCCTATGCTTTCCTCGTCCTCGATTATTAATATTTTTTTGTCGAACATGGCAAATCCTATCCGATTGTGATTGAAAATTCCGAGCCTTTTCCCAAAACACTCCGCGCCGAAACGCCGCCTTTGTGGAGTATCGCTATGTGCTTTACGAGTGCAAGCCCAAGCCCCGTGCCGCCCATCGCGCGCGAGCGTCCCTTGTCCACGCGGTAGAAGCGTTCGAAGACGTGCGGCAGGGCGTCGGGCGGTATTCCCGCGCCGTTGTCGGACACCGTGATTTTCACGCCGCCGCGCTCGCCATTGCGGGCGGATACTTTGATTTTCGCGCCGTCGCCGGCATACTTCACCGCGTTGCCCACGAGGTTGCTTACCGCAAGGCGGATAAGCTGGAAGTCGCCGCGCACTTGGAGGTTTTCGGGGCATTCGATTTCGACCGAATCCCTCCGCGCCCGCGCCTGCGATTCGTGCGCCGAGACCGACTCTTCAATCGCCGAGCGGATTGGGAAGTACTCGAAATTTTCGGCGTCGAACTTCTTTTCGAATTCGATTTTCGAAAGCAGAAGCATGTCGTTTACGAGCGTGTCCATTCTGTCAGACTCCTTTTCGATTATCGCCACGAACCGCTTTTCGTCGTCGGCGTTTCCGTCGGAGTATTCGAGGGTTTCCGCCGCCATTTTGATTGCGGTAATCGGGGTTTTCAGCTCGTGGGAGACGCCCGCCACGAACTCGCGCCTGAGGGCTTCGTTCCGCTTCGCCGCGGAGACGTCGCGCATGACGAAAAGCGCGCGCGGCGTCGCCGATTCGTAGGGCAGGAGCGTGCCGACGAGCGCGTAGGTTTTGCCGCTCGAAATCTCGACGTCCCTGCGAACTTCCCCCTTGCCGCCGAAAGTCTCGTCGATTGCGTCGAGGATTGCGCTGTTTCTGAACGCCTCTACCGTTCTTATTTTGCCCTCGGAATTGTCCAATCCGAACAGTTTTGCGCATGCGTTGTTGAATTTCTTTAAAACTCCCTTTTGCGAGCATATGAAAACGCAGTCGGTCATATATCCGAACATTTCGTCAAGCTCGCAGTTGCGCTTGTAGAGCGAGTTTATGCGCTTTTTGAGGTTTTGCGACATCGCGAGAACCGACTTGCCGAGGCGTTCGATTTCGGAAATGTCGCTCGACGGCACGGGGGCGTCGAAGTTGCCGCGCGCGCATTCGTCGGCGGCGAACGTCAGGCGTTTGAGGGGCGCTGAAATGCGCTTTGCCAGCGCGAACGAAAACGCCGCAGCCATCACGATTGCCGCGAGCGAAAGCCCGATTATTTCGGCGGAAATGAGCTTCTTTGCCGCAAGCAGCTTCTGCATGGGCATCGACTGCCGCACGCAGTATTCGTAGCCGTCGGGGCCTTCCGCGCCCGCGGGGACTGCGGCGTAGACCATTTTTGTCCGCAGGGTGTCGGAGTAGCGCACGGTGAAGGTTTTTTTGCCGTCGAGAGCCTTTTTAATTTCGGCGCGGTTGAGGTGGTTTAGCATCGTTTCGCTGTCGGCGCGGGAGTCAACAACAACCTCGCCCTTTGCGTTTATGAGCGTCGTGCGTATCCCCGTGTTTTTGTCGTGGACGGCGCAGATTTTCGACAGCGTTTCGGCGGGCAGTTTTTCGTCTACCGCGTCCGCGACGAAATCGGCGGAGTCGGACAGCAGCCTTTCGACGCTTTCGCGGTAGGTGCGTTCGGCTATGCCGTGCGCGGCGAATGCGAACGCCGCGATTATTATTGCGCCGACAAGCGTCGCCGACGCGAAGATTCGGGCGAAAACGCCCCTCGACTTTTTTATGTATGCCATATTCGGAATTGTCTACCCGTCTTTTAGCGTATGTCGGGGCGGCGTCAACGATGTTTTTCGCGCTAACAAACTTCTAACATCGGGCGCATAAAGGGCTAATTTTTGTGTGCGATATTTTAACGCGTAAAAAACGGAATCCCCGCGAAGTCCCAATAAAGCGCAAACACGGAAATGCGAAGATATGCGGCGTCGAAGGTCGGAAAAGACATTCGGCGAAACGCAAAAAAACAAAATGAACTACAAAATCACATCTACGGTAATCGGAACGCTGCTCATGGCGGCGGCTTCGGTTCTGAATGCGCAGGACAAACAAACTCTCGATTTGCTCGTGAGCAAAGGGATTATTACAAAAGAGGAGGCGGCTTCCGTTTCGAAGAAATCGGTTGCGGTCGCGCCGAAGGAAAAGACCACAAAGTCGATTAAGCTAATCGGCAGGCTGCAAATGCAGTACGAAAACATAAACGTGGACGAAACCGCCGGCGGTGTCGAAAGCTCGCTTGCCGCCAAAAACGATTTCATCATGAGGCGAATGTTCCTCGGCGCGGCGGCGGACCTGGGTTCGGGCTGGTCGGCGGAACTCGTTGCCGACTTCGCACGCGACGGCGACGGCTACATCGACAAGGCTGTAATAACCAAAAAGGTCGATTGGGATTCGCTCCAAGGCAAGCTCGGCTTCGGATACCGGAAAATCAACTTCGGCTTGGAGGAAAACACCTCTTCGTCGAAACTGCTTACGATAGAGCGTTCGCCCGCCACGCGCTACTTCACCGAAAACGCGAACGGCAGAAGGCTCGGCTTCGGCGGACGCCACACGGGCGTTTTCTGGGCGGGAAAAATTCCGCAGGTAAAGGGGCTTGAATACGGTCTTTCCGTCACGAACTCCTATAACAACAGCCCGACTAAAATGGCGGGCGGCGCGGACAACAACCTCATGTACGGCGCGATCGTAGCCTACGGCGCGAAAATCGACGAAGTGTCCTTGAAGGCGGGCGCGAACTTCGCCTACACGAACGGCATGAACGTAAACAACAACGGGCAGCACCGCGAGGTAATCGGCGTCAATCCCTACATCACCGCGCAGTATCTCGGCCTTAATTTCTACGCCGACTTCATGCTCGCGCAGGTCGAGGACGGCAGAAATTCGTACTCCGAAAACGCGACGCCCATGGGCGCGAACGTCGCCGCGGAATACAGGTTCGACATCGGCGACTTCGGAAAAATCGCCCCCGTCGTCCGCTACGCATGGCTCGACACCGACGGCCGCGGCGTGAAGATGTCCGACGGCGTGCGCAACGCCAACGCAAACTCCGCGTTCGACGCCGCGCAAAGCGTGTACATTGGCGCAAACTGGTACATCAACGGCGACGCCCTCAAATTCCAGCTCGGCTACGAATGGGCGCAGCTCAACGGCGTAAAGGCGGGCGCGGCATCGGTTGCGCAGCACTCCGAGGCAAACGCGGTTCGCGCGCAGGTTCAGGTTCTCTTCTAACGCATAAAAATTTCAACCGAAAGGAAACGACAACATGAAAAACACAATGTCGAAAATAGCAAAAATCACGGCGGTTGCCGTCCTCGCGCTTTGCGGCGCGGCGGCTTCTGCGGAAACGAAAATCGTAATCGACGGCTCGACGACCGTCGGCCCGATTTCCAAGGCATTTGCCGACTTCTACAAGGAAAACCACTCCGGCGTAAACATCACAATCAGCGAATCGGGCAGCGGCAACGGCGTAAAGAGCCTCATGAACAACGCCTGCGACATCGCCAACATGTCGCGCTTCATGAAGCCCGCCGAATTTAAAAGCTGCGTGGACAAGGGCATTCTTCCCGTGGCGCACGTCGTGGCGTTCGACGGTCTCGCGGTTGTGGTCAACCCCAAGAACCCCGTCAAGGCTCTGACGGTTTCGCAAATCGCCGACATCTACACGGGCAAAATCTCCAACTGGAAACAGCTCGGCGGCGAGGACGCGAAAATCGTGGTCGTCTCGCGCGACACAAACAGCGGCACTTACGAAACCTTCAACGAGCTTGTCCTCAAAAAGGCGGCCATTACAAAGGACGCCGAATACGTCGGCTCCAACGGTCAGGCTCGCACGCGCGTCAACACGACCAAAAACGCAATCGCGTACGTCGGCTTGGGCTTCGTTGACGACACCGTAAAACCGCTTTCCGTGGAGGGCATTCTTCCCGCCGCAAAGAGCGTTTCGACGGGCAAATATCCGATTGCCCGCCCCCTCTACATGTTCACAAACGGCTACCCGAAAATGGGTTCGGACGTGTATAACTTCGTAACGCTCCACCTCTCGAAGGAGGGCAGGGAAATCGTCTCCGACCTCGGATACATTCCCGTTTGCGAATAACAACCCCGAGGCGGCGTCTCCATGGAAAGCAGGAAAAACAGTCTGATTATGGACGCGCGTACCGACGCGGCGAAAGCCGTCGCCGGTCGCCTCGGCAGGGCGGGTTTGCTGTGTATTACCGCCGTTCCGACGCTTGCGGTCGTGTTCATAATATTTTTCATAACCAAGGAGGCGCTGCCGTTCTTCGACAATCTGGCGCACCTGAAAGAGTTTTTCACGGGCACGGATTGGAGCCCGTCGAAAGAGGCGAATCCGCATTTCGGCGCGCTCTCCATTTTTTACGGAACGCTGATGGTAACGGCAGGCTCGTGCGCGGTCGCCGTGCCGCTCGGCATTTTGACTGCGGTCTGCCTGAACGAAATCGTGGGCGGAAAGACCGCGCAGATTTTCAAGCCCGTCGTCGAGCTTCTTGCGGCGATTCCCTCCGTGGCGTACGGGTTTTTCGCGATTGTAGTATTCGCGCCGATTCTCCAAACGCGCGGCGGCGCGCTGCTTTCCGCCGCGATATTGCTTGCGGGCGTGCCGCTTGCGCTGATTTTCGGGCTTGCGTTCGGCGCGGGCATTTCGGGGCGGCTTTTCAAAAAGGCGGGCGCGAGGGCGGCGTTCGACGCGGCTTTTACCGCGGCGGGGCTTGCGCTTGTGTGCGCGGCGGCGTACCGCGTTTCGTTCGTCGAAATTTCGAGCGGCACGAACGCGCTGAATGCGTCGGTGATTCTTGCGGTGATGGCGTTGCCGACTATCGTGAGCATTTCGCAGGACGCCCTTGCGTCGGTCGGGCGCGACATGCGCGAGGGTTCGCTCGCGCTCGGAGCCACGCGCTTCGAGACGATTTTCAAAGTGTTGCTTCCCTGCGCAAAAAGCGGCATAGCTGTCGCCGTGATTCTCGGCTTGATGAGGGTTGTCGGCGAAACGATGGTCGTGTGGATGGCGAGCGGAAACTCGCTGAAAATCCCCGAACCTTTCTACAATTTCCTCGAACCCGTGCGCACGCTCACCGCGACAATTGCGGGCGAAATGGGCGAAGCCGACCAGAGCACGGGGTCGGACAGATACCACGTCCTGTTTGCCGTGAGCCTATGCCTGCTGCTCGGCGGGCTGCTTCTGAACGCCGCGGGACAGTGGGTCGGGTCGGGCTTTAAATCGAAAAGAAAATGAACGTTTCAAACAGAAAAATTTTGGACAAGGCGTTTACCGCGCTCGCGTATTCCTCGCTTGCGGCGATGGCGTTGGCGGTTGTGCTTTTCCTTGCGCCGATAATTTGGAACGGCGCGGGGGCGTTCGCCTTTACGGCGACTGTCGAGCACGAAAAATTCCTCGGCGAAGTCGTCGGCGACGACCTTTCCGAATCCGAAAAAACGCGGATAGCCGAAGCCGACGCCGCGCGAGAGCCGCTCTACAAAATGATGTCCGAATACGAAAACCCCGCCTCGGCAAAGGCTTTGGAGCGCGGGCTTGACGAGGCGTTCGCGAAGTCGGCTGCGGGAATGCCTGCGGAATCGGGCGAAATTTTCGCGGCTCTCAAATTGGGCGGCGCGGCACGCGCAAAGGCAATCCGCGCGGCGTCCGAAAAATTCTGGAAGCCCTACGTTTCCGCGCTCGAACGCGAAGTTGCCGACGCTTCGGCTGCGGGCACATCTTTTGCGCTTGCCGAAATCCTCGCGCGGCAGGAGGGAAAAATCGCCGACGCCGTTCGCGGGGAAATCGCCGAGCTTGGAAAAATCCGCAAGCTTACGTTTTCCGAAAAGAGCGCGTTGCGCAGAAACGCGGGCGAAATTCCGCACGAGAAAATCGCCGAAGCCCTCGCCGTGTTGGAGGAAAACAACCGCGCCTACGAAACCCTGAGCGACGGCATAGCCGAGCTTCTCGGCCCGCGCGATTCCGCCGCCCGCGAGCGCGCAAAGCTTCTGCGCCGCAAGTACGGACAGACGCGCCTCGACAACGCCCGCGCGGTTCTTGAAAATTCCGTGAACACAATCACGGTTCGCGGGCGCGACGCTTCGGGGGCGGAGTTCCTCAAACGCGTTTCGTCGGCAGAGTATTTCCGAGGCACACCCGTCGAGAAAATCGTGGCGTATGTTGACGGAAATTTCGACGCCATGCTGCGCCCGCACTTCGCCCTCTACTTGGGATTCCTCTTCGACGACCCCTACGATTCCAACATTTTCGGCGGAATATTCCCGATGATTTTGGGCACGTTCTACCTCACATTCGGCTCGATGCTGATAGCCGCGCCCCTCGGAATAATCGCCGCGATATACTTTGCCGAATACGCAAGGAACGGGCGCGTAGCCTCCGTTCTGCGCATGTGCGTGGGAACTCTCGCGGGCGTTCCGTCGATAGTGTTCGGCCTGTTCGGCTTGGCGTTTTTAATCAACACCGTGAAAGTGTCGGAAAGCAAGAGCGTGCTTGCGGGCGCGATAACCCTCGCGCTTCTCATTTTGCCCACAATTATCCGAAGCTGCGAGGAGGCGTTGAAGGCGGTTCCCAACTCGTACCGCGAGGCGGCGCTCGGCTTGGGCGCGGGCAAGTGGCGCTCGATATGCACGGTGATTCTCCCCGCCGCGCTGCCCTCAATGCTTACGGGCATAATCATTTCGATGGGACGCGCCGCGGGCGAAACCGCGCCGATTATCTTCACCGCCGCAACGAGCACGGGCGCGGCGCTCGCGCTAAGCGAAGTGTTCACGCAGGCGACGCCCGCGCTGCCGTGGAACATCTACAATATTTGTTCGGAACACGAAATGGCCGAGCGCGTCGCGCACGTCCAGTACGGAATGGTGCTCACGCTCATATCGATAGTCCTGCTTCTCAACGGGGTCGCGATATGGGTCAGGGCGCGCATGAGGAGCAAAATGAAATCATGACGCAAACATACAACGAAGAAAAAACAAAAGTGGAAAACAGCATAAAAATTCCAACCGAAGCCCCCGAACGGCGCGACTTCGCCGTAGCCGCCAGAAATTTCTCCGTCTACTACGGAAAATTCCACGCGGTCAAAAACGTGGACGTCGAATTCGAGCGCGGCAAGGTGACGGCGATAATCGGGCCGAGCGGTTGCGGAAAGAGCACCTTTTTGCGCTGCATAAACCGCATGAACGACCTCGTGGACGGCTGCCGCACGACGGGGCTTCTTTCGCTCGACGGCGTCGACATCTACCACAAGCGTCTCGACGTCCCCGAGCTCAGGCGGCGCGTCGGCATGGTCTTCCAGCGTCCGAATCCGTTCCCGAAGAGCATTTACGACAACGTAGCCTACGGCGTGCGCCTCAAAGGCGGAGTGTCGAAGAGCGAGCTTGACGGAATCGTCGAAACCTCCCTACGCCGCGCCGCCCTTTGGGACGAGGTGAAGGACAGGCTTCGCTCGAACGCGCTGGGAATGTCGGGCGGACAGCAGCAGAGGCTTTGCATTGCCCGCGCCCTCGCGGTAAGCCCCGAGGTGCTTCTCATGGACGAGCCGTGCAGCGCCCTCGACCCCAAATCGACCGCGCGGATAGAGGACTTAATCGGCGAGCTTTCGGGCGACTACACAATCGCAATCGTCACCCACAACATGCAGCAGGCCGCGCGCGTCTCCGATTTCACCGCCTTTTTCTACGAAGGCTCTCTCGTGGAATACGGCGCGACCGACAGGCTTTTTACGAATCCCAAAAACAAGGCAACAAACGACTACATAACGGGGAGGTTCGGTTAAAATGAACAGCCATCTCAGACACGATTTAAAGCAACTCAAAGACCGCCTCCTCAAAGTGGCGATTGCCGTAGAGGAGAACGTGCGCAAAAGCGTCCGCGCCATTACCGAGCTATCCGAGCCGCTCGCCAGCGAAGTCGTTTCGGCGGACGCGGGAATCGACAAAATGGAGGTCGATACCGAGGAGGAGTGCCTTAAAATTCTCGCGCTCCACCAGCCCGTGGCAAGCGACCTGCGCTTTGTGGTGACGGTGCTTAAAATCAACAACGAGCTAGAACACATCGGGGACGTCGCCGCGAACGTTGCGAAGCGGGCAATCATGCTAAAAGCCCAGCCGAAAATCGAAATTCCCTTCGACTTGGACAAAATGGCGTCGCGCACAATCTACATGCTCAGAAGCAGCATCGACGCGTTCCTCAGGGGCGACGAGCTTCTCGCAATCGGCGTCTGCGAGGACGACGAAATTGTGGACTCCGAAAACCGCAGGTGCTACGGCGCGGTCGAGCGCGGCGTGAAGTCCGCCCCCGAAAGCGCGATGGCGGAAATCAACTACCTGCTTGTCTCGAAGTGCTTCGAGCGCATCGCCGACCTTTGCACGAACATTGCCGAAGACGTAATCTACATGAAGCACAGCATAATCGTGCGCCACAACGTCAAGGCGGCGGCGGAGGAAATCAGAAACGGCGACGCGTAGCGTTTCCGCGCGGCGCGACGGCGGCATGCTGATTGCCCCGCCGCCTTTCGAATGCCGCTTTCGAATTGCCGAAACAAAAAAGCTCCCGTTCGCGCGGGAGCTTTTTGCGTTTGCTATTTTATGATTGCCTTGACCGCCACGGGGAAGTGGTCGGAGGGGTATTCGGGGATTTTCGCCTTGGGGTTTGCCCGCTTTTTTGCGTCGAAGCCGCACGCCTTGTCGGATACGACTTCGTAGGAGAGAATGTCGATTCCCTTTGTCGTCAAAATGTAGTCTATCCTGTCGAAGAGGGGAGTTCCCGTAAAATTGTGATATGTGCCGTTCGGCCCGTAGGGCTGGGTCTTGGAGAGCTTGCGCGAGTCGAGCAGAAGCCCGTCGGAGAGGATAATTTTCATGGGTTCGTCGGATTCGAGCGCGTTGAAGTCGCCCACGCAGACTGCGGGCGCGTCCTTCGCGATTTCGCGCGCCTTTTTCAGCAGAAGCTTGGCCGATTCCGTCCGCGCGACTTTCCCGACGTGGTCGAAATGCAGGCTGAAAAAGTAGAGCTGCGCCCCCGTGAGCTTGTCGCGGAATTTGCCCCAAGTGCAGACGCGCTTGCACATGGCGTCCCAGCCCTTGACGGGTTTGTCGGGCGTTTCGGCGAACCAGAAGTCTCCGCTGTCGAGAACTTCGAAACGCGCGGGGTTGTAGAATATCGCGGCGTGCTCGCCGCCCGATTTCCCGTCGTCGCGTCCCGCCCCGAAATACTTGTAGCCCGTGGTTTTTGCGATGTAGTCGAGCTGGTGTTTGAAGCCCTCCTGAGTGCCGAAAATGTCGAAATTGTGGGCGAGGACGAGCCTCCCCACGGAGTCCTTCCTGTCCTGCCACATATACGAGATGCTCGAGTCTGGCTTGGGCGCGAGGCGCAGGTTGAATGTCGCCAATGTGGTCGCAAGTTCGGGCCTTTTTTCGAAAGAATTGCATGCCGTCAAAAGAAACGGAAGGCACAACACCATATATATAAGTTTTTTCATGCGAAAAAACATATATGCTTCGGAATGAAAATTAGTCAAATTTATAAAACCGCCCGCCGCGGGACGCGTTTTTGCGGGGAATTTATTGCCCGAAACGGCAGAAAAAATTTGCAATGCGCGGGGGGTTTTGCTTAAATCGTGCGCTATGAAAAAAATCGCGTCAATCATGTGCCTGTGCGCCGCCGTTTTCGGGGCGGACGGGATTTGCGCCCAACAGCAGGATTCCGTCCCGCAGTTGAAGGCGAAAATCGCGGCGTTGGAAACGCAAATCGCCGACGACGCAGGCGTAATTTCGGCTCTGCGCGCGGAAATACGTTCGCTCAAAAAGGAAATCCGCAAAATGAAGCGCGACGCCGTCGCGGCAACGGTTGCTGCGTCCGACGTCAAAAAGGCGGCGGCGAAACAGACTGCGGGCGAATCGGCTTCGTCCAAGTCAGCGTCGCGCGAGGCGTACGCGGACACCGTGAAATCGGCGTCGCAGTCGAAAGTGGAATCGCAGAGCGCAACCCGCAAACCCGCGGAGTCGAGCGTGTGGGACCACATGTTCCCGTTCTAAGATAAATTTAAGCAAACTACAAAATGTCGGAAAAAGACTTCAAAGACACCCTCAACCTTCCCAACACAAAGTTCCCCATGCGCGGCGACCTCGTCAAACGCGAACCCGCGCGCATCGAACACTGGAAAAAGTCCGACCTCTACGGGCGCATTCAGAAAAAGAACGCGGGACACCCCAAATTCGTCCTCCACGACGGCCCCCCGTTCACGAACGGCGACGTCCACATCGGCACCGCGCTCAACAAAATTTTGAAGGACGTAATTCTGCGCTACAAGTCTCTCAAAGGCTTCGCCACGCCCTACGTTCCCGGTTGGGACTGCCACGGGCTGCCAATCGAGCACAAGGTGGTTAAAATGCTGCGCGAGCAGAAGCGCGACGTCGATACCGCCCAGCTCCGCGAGGAATGCGCAAACTTCTCCTCCGAATTTATCGAAAAACAGCGCAGGCAGTTTCTGCGCCTCGGCATTCTCGCCGACTGGGAGCACGAGTACAAAACCAAGAACCCCGCGTACGAGGCGGACATTCTCCGCACGTTCTCGGCGTTCGTCGAAAAGGGAATGGTCTACCGCAGCAAGAAGCCCGTGTACTGGTCGATTCCGTGCGCGACGGCTCTTGCGGAGGCGGAAATCGAATACAAAGACCACACAAGCTCGTCGATTTGGGTGGCGTTCAAGCTCGACGAAGAGTCGAACAAAAAGCTCGGTCTCGAAAACGCCGAAGCCGTAATCTGGACGACAACCCCGTGGACAATGCCCTCGAACTTGGCGATGGCGGTAAACCCCGACATCGACTACGTTTCGGTCTCGGCAAACGGCAGAACTTTCATTGTGTGCGAGGCTCTGGCGGAAAACTTCGTGTCGTCGGTGGGTCTCGAAAACGCGGAAATCAAAAAGCTTTGCAAAGGCTCGGAGTTGGAGGGCGCAAAGGGCTTCCACCCCTTCATGAACCGCAAAAGCCCCATTGTCTGCGCGCGCTATGTAACCACCGATTCGGGCACGGGCATTGTGCACATCGCCCCCGGGCACGGGCTCGAAGACTATCAGGTAGGGCTCGACAACAAGCTCGACATCTACTCGCCGCTCGACGACAACGGCTGCTATGTCGACGACGGACAGATTCCCGCCGAACTCGTCGGTTTGAGCGTGCTCGAAAACGACGCGGGCAGAAGCGCGGCAAACGGCAAGGTTCTCGAAATTCTCGACCGCTGCGGCGCGCTGCTGAAAATCGCGAAAATTTCGCACCAATACCCGCACTGCTGGCGTTCGAAGACGCCCGTCATCTTCCGCGCAATGGACCAGTGGTTTGTCGCGCTCGACAAGGACGGTCTGCGCCAGCGCGCCCTCGACGAAATCTCGAACGTATCGTGGGTGCCCGAACGCGGCGAAAACAGAATACGCGGAGCGGTCGAGTCGCGCCCCGACTGGTGCATTTCGCGCCAACGCTCGTGGGGCGTGCCGATTCCCGCGTTCTACGACGAAAACGGCGGCGCGTATCTCGACGCAGGCGTAATCCGCGGAATTGCCGACAAGGTCGAAAAGCTCGGCACGAATTTCTGGTACAACGCAAGCGAGGCGGAAATCCTCGACGGCATAAAACTGCCCGAAGGCTGGGACGCCTCCAAGCTCCGCAAGGGCGCGGACACACTCGACGTCTGGATTGACTCAGGCTCGAGCCACGCCGCCGTGCTCGCGCGGAATCCCGATTTGGCTTGGCCCGCCGACCTCTACTTCGAAGGCTCCGACCAGCACAGGGGCTGGTTCCAAAGCTCGCTGTGGACGGCGGTTGCAACGCGCGGGAAAGCGCCGTATAAAAAGGTCATCACGCACGGGTTTATCGTAGACCAAAACAGGAAGAAAATCTCCAAAAGCGACGGAAAACCGCACACCGCCGACATGTACGTCGGCAAGTGGGGCGCGGACATTATCCGCATGTGGATTAGCTCCGTGGACTACCAGAACGATATTCCGATTTCCGACGACATTCTCGCGCATGTCGCAAACGCCTACCGCGGCTTCCGCAACACGGTCATGTACCAGCTCGGAAACCTCTACGACTTCGACCGCTCGAAAAACGCGGTCGCGCCCGAAAAGCTCGACGCAATCGACAAATGGGCGGTCGCAAAGGCGGTCGCGTTCGCGGAGGAGGCGGACAAGGCGTACGAAGCCTACGAATTCCACAAAGTCTACAAACTCATCGACAACTTTTGCGGCGTAACGCTCTCGCGCATCTACCACGACATTCTCAAAGACAGGCTCTACACCTGCGCGGCGGATTCGTTCGAGCGCAGGTCGTCGCAGACGGCAATCGACATCGTAAACGACATCTTGCTGAAAGTGGCTTCCCCCATTCTCACGTTCACGGCGGACGAGGCGTTCGACTTCAAGAACGGCGCGGAATTTTCGGAGGAATCAATCCACTTGCAGGATTGGCCGTCCTACGGCGCGGAATACGCCGACAAGGCGACCGCCGCGAAAATCGACCGCATTCTCGCAATCCGCGACAGGGTCAACGAAGAGCTTGAAAAGCTCCGCAAAGACAAGACAATCGGCAAGAGCCTCGAAGCGGAAGTCGAAATCGCGATTGACAAATCCTGCGAAGACGCCGCAATTTTGCGCGAATTTGCCGATAAACTGCCGGAGATTTTCATCGTTTCCTCCGTGCGCATCGTCGAGGGAAAATTCGAAAACTTGGCGATTCAGGCGCGCAAGGCGGAGGGCGAACGCTGCGTCCGCTGCTGGCGAATCCTGAAAAATCTCGACGATCACGGAATCTGCCCGCGCTGCAACGAGGCAATCGAATCAACAAACAAATAGCATTATGAGCAAGAAGACCGCCCCCAAAAAGTCAGCCAAAAAATCCGCAAAGCCGGTGCAGGCAAAATCCGCGCCGAAGAAGGTTTTGCCGGCAGCCAAAAAGGCGGCGGTCGGCAAAAAAACGCCGCCCGCAAAGAAAGCGGCGGCGGTTTCGGCGGCAAAGAATGGCGCAGCCGCGCCTGCAAGGCGCGTAATAGCCTCGGTCAAGCCCGACAAGCTCGCAAAACTGCGCGAGTCGGTAAACGCCAAGGCGCAGCCGAAACGCATAGCGCAGGCGACTATCTCCGCGCCCAAGCCCGCCGCGCAAAAGAAAACGGAAAACGTGAAAAAAACTTCCAAAAAAACGGCGGAAAAAAAGCCCGCCAAAACGGAAAAAACAAAGGCGGCAGCTTCTGTTGCCGAAAAAACCGAAAAACCGCAAAAGGCGGATCCCGCTCCGAAAGAGCCGGAACGCCAATTCGCCGCGCCGGCTTCGAAGCGCAAAAAAGCGCACCTGCGCCCGTCGCACAACATCTACTTCTCAATCGAAGACCTGAACGCGTATTTCGAAAAGCGCGAAGCCCAGACGGAACGCGTCCAGAAAGAGAAATCGGCGGCGAAGAAAACCGCGTCTGCGGCGTCGGCAAAGCCCGTCACCGCGCCCGCAGTTCCCAAAAAACCGCTCGCGGTGGCAACCATTTTCGACATTCTTGGGCTTAACCCCGTCGTGGCGCAAACCCACGAAAAACTCGACGAGCAGGACGTTCCCCGCAAGTGGAAAAAGTACTACAAAATGCTCGTCGATCTCCGCAAACACCATTCGAGCGGCGTGGAACAACGCTCCGAAGAGGTGCTTAAACGCTCCGCAAAGGACGACGCGGGCGACCTGTCATCGTACGGGCAGCATCTCGCCGACGCCGGCAGCGAAAGCTTCGAGCGCGATATGGCGTACAATCTCATATCGAACCAGAAAGAGGTTCTTTCGGAAATCGAGGAGGCTATCAAGCGCATCAAAAACGGCACTTACGGAATCTGCGAAATCACGGGCAAACCCATTCCTGAATCGCGCCTGATGTCGATTCCCTACACGCGCTGCACAAAAGAGGGGCAGGAAATCAAGGAGCGCGAGGCGAAGCGCATAAAGGCAAGCCAGCGTTCCGCGCTCTACGACATGGGAGACGGCTCGGCGTCCTCCTCATCGCCCGACGAGGAAGCGGGTTCTTAAACTTTTTTCGCCGTGGAACAAAAATCGGAATACAAGGGCAAAAAGACCCCCTCGGCGGCATTTTTCGTCGCGGCGGTTCTCACCGTCGCGCTCGACCAGCTCACAAAATTTGCCGTCGTCAAAAACATACCGTGGTCTTTCGACAACCCGACATACCACTTCGGCGGCGAAAACAAGCCGATTTCGGCAATCGACAACTTCCTCTACATCGTCCACATCACAAACGAGGGCGCGGCGTGGGGGATTCTGTCGGGGCAGACGTACCTGCTTGCGTCGATTGCGGTTCTCGCGCTCGCGGCTGTATGGCTGTTCCGCAACAGCCTCGGCTTTTCGCGCCTCTGGGGGCGGATTGCTCTGGGGATTTTCGTCGGCGGGGTTATCGGAAATTTGATAGACCGAATCAGCTACGGGCACGTTATCGACTTTATCGACGTGCACCTGCCTATTGTAAACTACCGCTGGCCTGCGTTCAACGTGGCGGACTGCGGAATTACGGTAGGGGTCGCGATTTACATAATCATGGTGTTCGTCTACGGCGACGATTAGCCTTTCCCCGCGCGGGACTGCCGCATTGCTGCGAGTGCGGCTTTGATTTAAAATTCCGCTTCTATTTAACCTTACACTCGCGCGGACACGTTCGACGTATTTATGCCGCGCCCCAACTTTTCGCGGCACAAAAAACGCGGAATCGCCAATGCGAACTTCCGCGTTTTTTGTGCCGAACGCGTCGACTTTGTTATTTCAGCATGTTTTCGTTTGCGGCGTTCTGCATGTCGGTTTTGAACTTCTTTTCGATTTTGTCGGCAAACGCCTTTGAAGTGAATTTCTGCCCGAGCAGTTTGCCGTCCTTGCGGTTGTAGACGTACGCGGCGGCTTCGACCTTTGCGTTGCCGTAGAAGCGTTTGAAGTCGTCGCCCCAGCCGTATTTCTTGAACGCAATGTTGACTTGCTCCGACTCTCCTGTTGCGCCTGCGGTGTAGACGAAAGGCTTTGCCATTGTCGCTTTGCCGACAACGGTGTCGCAGTTCATTTCGCCGCCCGCGATCGTGAAGAAAACCACGAAAACGTCGAGGCTTGTTGTTGACGCAACCGTGAGGGTGAACGCCTTTTTGCGCGAGACGTTTTTGACGAAGTCGTCGTGGTCGCTTGAGAGTTGTCTGCGGCTCTCGTGGCGCGAGACCTTTTGGTCGAGCGTAATGCGCGCGCTCTGCGCCTGCAAAGACAACGCCAAGAATGCCGAAAAGATAATAAGTATGTATTTTTTCATAATATGTTTGTTTATGTTAAAATATCATACATGTTGTCCCGCGTATTTTGCAAGTATTTTTTTTGTTTGTGCGTTCGCAAAAAAAACGGTTTCGGAAACCCGAAACCGTTCTTTGTTGATATGAAAAACTCGATTAGCCGATTTGGTAGCGCGTGAAGCGTTTGACTTCGATTTTTTCGCCGATTGTCGCGATTTTCTGCGTAAGCATGTCGCCGACCGTGAACTTGTCGTCCTTGACAAAGGGCTGTTCGAGCAGGCAAATGCCCGCGACGAACTTGTCGATTTTACCGTCGACAATCTTCTGCTTGATTGCTTCGGGCTTCTTGTCTTCCGCCAGCTGCGCAAGGGCGATTTCGCGTTCCTTTTCGACGAGGTCGGCGGGAACTTCTTCGCGCTTAATGCAGATGGGAGCGGCCGCCGCGATGTGCATGCAGAGGTCGCGCACAAAAGACTTGAAGTCTTCGTTCTTTGCCACGAAGTCCGACTCGCACGCAACTTCGATGAGCACGCCCACCTTGTTGTTCGAGTGGATATAAGCTGCTACCAAGCCCTGCGAGGCGTTTCTGCCGGCTTTCTTTGCCGCCGTCGCAACGCCCTTCTTGCGGAGGATTTCGATAGCTTTTTCTTCGTTGCCTTCGGCTTCGGCGAGGGCTTTTTTGCAGTCCATCAGACCTGCGCCCGTCGTCGCGCGCAAGTCGCTTACCATCTTTGCGGTGATTTCCATGTCGGTAATAAATTAGTTGTTAAGCTTTGGGTTCTTCCGCTTTCGCTTCGTCCTTCTGGGCTACGATCTGCGGATTTTTTACCTGAACCGTGCGGCGGCTGAGTCCGTTCTGGATAGCTTCCACTACGATTTCGGTGATGAGGCGAATGCTCTTTACTGCGTCGTCGTTGGCGGGAATCGGGTAGTCAACGAGCGTCGGGTCGGAGTTTGTATCGACGACCGCAACGACCGGAATTCCGAGCTTGCGGCATTCCGCAACGGCGATTTCCTCGTTCTTGATGTCTACGATGAACGCCGCGCCGGGGAGCTTCTTGATTTCCTTGATGCCTTCGAAGTTGCGGTTCATTCTGTCCATCTCGCGACGGATAGCTGCCGCTTCCTTTGCATAGAGCTTGTCGAGTGCGCCCGAAGCTTCCATGTCGAGGAACTTCTTGTATTTTTTGAGGCTCGACTGGATTGTTTCGAAGTTTGTGAGCGTGCCGCCGAGCCAGCGGTTTACGCAGAAGGGCATGTTGCACATTGTGGCGGCTTCGCGGAGGATTTCCTGAGCCTGACGCTTTGTGCCGATGAACATGACGTCCTTGTTCGACGCAACGATTTCTTCGAGGAACGCGGCGGCTTTTTCGAGCTGCGCGTAGGTTTTTTCGAGGTCGATAATCGAAACGCCAGAGCGGTGGTCGTAGACATAGGGCTTCGATTTCGGGTTCCAGCGGCGTGTCTGGTGACCAAAATGCACGCCTGCGTCGAGGAGGTCTTTTACTGTGATATTCATGATGTTATGCTCCGTATTTGCCTTTCGGCAAACCTGGGATATTTCTATTGTTTTGAGGTTGTTTTTATCGAAAGCCGCACCGTGCGATTTTCGGAAAAAGTTTGCATGAAACACCAAGGGCGCGTTTGGCGCAAGCAAATTTTTCACATTTTTCATGGTAATGGGATTCTTACGCGGCGCGGCTTGTATGCGGCGTTTTTTCCGTATTTGCATTTTCGCCATTCCGCGTTTTGAATTTTTCTTTCGAAAAAATCCGACCTATTTGCAAAAAATTTGTCTTTTGCCAGTTCTTGCCGTTTTGTTGCGTTGTCGGTTTTTATTTGTATGTCGTTTTTATGCAATGTTATCTGTGCGCAACCTGTTTCGTGTGTCCGTTGCGGTAAAACATACCCATTTTTGAAAAAATACCCGTTTTTAAAGTTTGGAGGCGGGGGCTGGATATGTTATTATCGTCCCCGATTTCGGAACGCCGCAAGGCGGTTTCGGAATTAGAGTAGTAGAGTAGGTTAAAAGGCGTCCTCGTAAGAGGACGTTCTTTTTTTTTGTTCAAACGGCGGGGCGGAGGCGCGAATTGGCTTGAAACGCGGGCGGCTTTCGTGTGTTATATAAAACAAATGGGAAGCATTTTCGGCAGAGTTTTCAGGGTATCGACTTTCGGCGAGAGCCACGGCGCGGCGGTCGGCTGCATTATCGACGGCTGTCCGTCGATGTTGGAGCTTTCGTCCGACGACATTCAATTCCAGCTCGACAGGCGCAGACCCGGTCAGAATTCGCTCACGACGCCGCGCGACGAAGCCGACGCCTGCGAAATCCTTTCGGGCGTCTACGAGGGCAAGACGCTGGGGACGCCCATTTGCGTTGTTGTGCGCAACAAAAACCAGCACTCGCAAGACTACTCCGAAATCGCAAAGCTCTGGCGTCCGTCGCATGCCGACTTCACATACGACGCCAAGTACGGCTTGCGCGACCCGCGCGGCGGCGGCAGAAGCTCCGCCCGCGAGACAATCGGGCGCGTGGCGGCGGGGGCTGTCGCGCGGAAATTTTTGGGCGGCGGCGTGAAAATCACCGCGTGGGTTGAGAGCGTGCATTCAATAGCAATGCCCTTGCAGCGCGAGATGCCGAGTTTCGAGGACGTCGAAAAAAGCCCCGTGCGTTGCCCGAATCCGCAGGTTTCGGCGCGAATGGAAGAGTTCATCAAAAAGGCCCGCGCCGAGGGCGACAGCGTGGGCGGGGTTATCCGCTGCCGAATAGAGGGGCTTCCCGCGGGGCTTGGCGACCCCGTCTTCGACCGCTTCGAGGCGGAGCTTGCAAAGGCGATGCTTTCGATTCCCGCGACAAAGGGCTTTGAAATCGGCGGCGGCTTTGCGTCGGCGCGCATGTTCGGCTCGCAGAACAACGACATTTTCGAACTGTCGGAAGACGGCGGCATCACCACGCGCACGAACAACGCGGGCGGCGTGCTCGGCGGAATAACGACATCGCGCCCCGTCGATTTCCGCGTGGCGTTCAAGCCCACCGCAACAATCGCAAAGGAGCAGCCCACCCTTACGCGCGGGCTTGAAAAAACCGCCGTCGTCGGCAGGGGGCGGCACGACCCGTGCGTGCTTCCGCGGGCAGTGCCGATTGTCGAGGCTATGGCGGCTCTGGTTTGTGCCGATGCAATATTGATACAACGAACAGTAAGGAGCCGAATTTTATGAGCATTCCCGCATATTTGATTTTGGGCACGCCGACATCGGGGCGTTGCGGAATCTGCGCCGACGTAATCTACAAGGCATTGGGCGACGACGATTTTTGCGGCGTTTTCATTTCCGAAAACGAAGCCCGCACGGACTTCGACAAAAAAATAGCCTCCGCTCCGAACGCGGGCTTTGTTCGCTATTCCGACGCCGCCGACGCCCGCGCGAAAATCGACGCGCTCGACGAATCGCGCTTCACGCACGTTTTCTACGTCGCGGACTCGTCGAAAAACCCCGCCGACGAAATCGAGGAGTTCAAGAAGACCGTCGATTGCGGGAAAATCAGGCTCGCCCGCATTTGGAGCGTGCTCGACTGCGCAACGCTTGTCCGACACCGCGACGAATGCGCCCCCTTCGCCGACGCTCTCGCGCATTTTGCCGACTGCATGCTGCTTTCGCGCCGTTCGGGCGTCCCGAATCGCGACATCGCCGACATAAAATCGCGCTACGAAAAGCTCTGCTACCCAATGCGCTTCGAGCTTGTAGATAAAAAATTCGAAGTCGCAAACCCCGTCGAGCTTCTCATCGAGGAGGCGCGGAGAATCTCAATGCTCTTCGACGACATCGACCCAATCGACGAGCTTGACATTGACGAAAACAACATACCCGACGAACCTTTCAGCCTCGAACGCAAGCCCGACCCCTACATGGAGCGGCTCGCCAACGGCGCGCGCGTAAAGCAAATTCCCGACATTCGCGGGTATGTCATGGAAACGAGGGAATCCGAAAAATGAAAAAATTTAATCTGAAAAAACGCATTTCAAAATCCGTCGCCAACATGGCGGGCTACACCCCCGGCGAACAGCCGAAAGACATTGAAAAATGGGTGAAACTCAACACGAACGAATTTCCGTTCCCGCCCAGCCCGAAAGTCGTCGAGGCTATTAAAAACGAGCTTGGCAGGGACGGCGCGTCGCTGCGCCTCTACCCTAATCCCGAAAGCTCCAAGCTGCGCGAGCAGCTCGGCAAATACTTCGGCGTGCCCGCCGCGTGCGCGTTCGCCGCAAACGGCTCGGACGACGCCCTGAACGTCGTAATCCGCGCGTTCTCCGACGACTCCCGCCCGATTGCCACCCTCGACCCCAGCTACTCTCTCTATCCCGTCCTCGCAAAATTACAGGGTTCCAAGCTCGTCCAGATTCCGTTCAAAAAGAATATGGAAATAGATTTCGACAAAATCTTTTCCTGCGGGGCGAACATCTTTTTCTTCACAAACCCCAACGCCCCCACGGGCGTGGGCTTCGACTGCGCGACGGTCGAAAAAATCGCCGCGGGCTTCGACGGAATCGTCCTTGTTGACGAGGCGTACGCGCCTTTTGCCGACTACTCCTGCGTGCCGCTTGTCGAAAAATACCCCAACCTCATCGTCACGGGAACGTCGTCGAAGGGCTTGGGGCTTGCGGGCATGCGAATCGGCTGGGCGTTCGCGAACCCCGCGATAATCGAAGTGCTCGACAGAGTGCGCGACAGCTACAACCTCGACAGACTCGCGCAGGCGGCGGGAATAGCCGCGCTTGCCGACGCCCCCTACTACGCGCAGAAGTGCGGCGCGGTCATCGCCGAGCGCGAGAGCGTAGAAAAATTCTTCGACAAGCTCGGCTGGCAGTACCACAAAAGCTCCGCAAACTTCGTGTTCTTCCGCCCGAATAAAAACGGCAAAAAGGGCGCGAAAGTCGCCGCCGACCTCTTCGAATTCATGCGGGGAAAGAAAATCCTCATGCGCTATTTCCCGACCCAAAAGAAAATAGCCGACGGTATCCGCCTGTCCATCGGCACGGCGGCGCAGATGAAACTTTTCAAGAAAGCCGCGCTCGAATGGGCGCAAAAATAGGAGAGTCCAATGAATCAACGCAGCGCAAAAATAGTCCGCAACACAAAGGAAACGCAAATCGAGCTTGAAATAAACCTCGACGGCGCGGGAAACTACGAAATCGACACGGGCATTCCGTTCTTTAACCACATGCTCGAACTTTTCGCGCGGCACGGGCTTTTCGACCTCAAAATCAAGGCGGTCGGCGACATCGACATCGACTACCACCACACGGTTGAGGACGTCGGCATTGTGCTCGGTCAGGCGGTGAAAAAGGCGGTCGGCGACAAGGCGGGCATGAACCGCTACGGCTTCTTCATTCTCCCCATGGACGAAGTGCTTGTCCGCGCGGTAATAGACCTCTCGAACAGACCGATTCTTGTCTACAATTTGGGCAGCTTCGACGCCCGCGTGCGCGATTTCAACGTGTCGCTTTGCCGCGAGTTCTTTCAGGCGTTCGCCAACGAGGCGGGCGCAAACCTCCACATCAAGCTTGAATACGGCGACGAACCGCACCACATCGCGGAGGGCGCGTTCAAGTGCTTTGCAAAGGCGCTGTCGATGTCGGTTGCAAAAGACCCCCGCCGCGGCGCGAATATACCCTCAACAAAAGGCTCCATCTGAGACGGGGCGTGAAAATGCCCCTCTAACAGCGTTTCGCGAGTGTCTCAGACTGCTCGCGTACGTTAGTACGCCACGCACCCTGAGCCACTCGCAAAGTCACTCTTATAGGGGCATTTTGACGCCCCTAAAATTACAGCGCATGGCGTTTAGACGGCGCGTGAAAGCACTTCCCTAAGGGCGTTTCCCTGTGCGCCCAGACCGCTCGCGTACGAAAGTACGCCACGCGCCCTGTGCGCACAGGAAAGCCACCCTTATGAAAGCACTTTGACGCGCCTAACAAGTGAGCGCACGGCGCGGAAGATTTTTAAGTTGCGCTGGGATAAAAGTTAAGTAGGGCGTTTCGCGAGTGTCTCAGACTGCTCGCGTACGTTAGTACGCCACGTACCCTGAGCCACTCGCAAAGCCACTCTTATAGGGGCATTTTGACGCCCCTAAAGGCGGCGCGTTATAGCACCGTTGATGCGGCGTTTCCCCGCACAGTCAGACCGCTCGCGTACGAAAGTACGCCACGCGCCCTGCCTGTGCGTGAAAGCCGCCGCCTGAACGGCACTCTAACGCGCCTAAAATTACAGTGCAGACGCACGAAGATTTTTAGAATGCGCTGGGAGAAAAGAAGAGTTTACAAAAAAGCGGAGAATCCATGTTTGCGGATTTCCGCTTTTTCTTTTTCCGCGCGTAGCGCGTCTATTTTAATTGGTTTCTTCGTTAAATATCGCATATCCCAACGCCAGTAATTGCCGTAGGCAATACGAACTGATACAGAAAAGGCGCGGTTATAGCCGCGCCGCATTATTACAGAAAGGGGCGAAACTCCGACGACCGGCGCGGCTCGCGCCCGCGCGTAGCGCGTCTATTTTTATTGGTTTCTTTCTTATGTATGCAATTTCCCAACGCGAGTAATTGGCGAAGTCAATACGAACTAATCGGGGAAAGCGGCAAGTATACTTGCCGCGCATAATCATCATAAGGAACGAAGTTCCGTAGGGTGGCGCACCTTGCGCCTGTGCGTTAAATGGCAGGGGCGGGGGGACTCGAACCCTCGACCAACGGTTTAGAAAACCGCTGCTCTATCCGCTGAGCTACGCCCCCATCGGGGTTGCCGCCGAATGCGTCGGCGTCTCCTCGTTTAAGCCGACAATTAATGCGCATCGCCCGCCGACTTGCAAGAAAAAATTTTAATCAACATTTTTGTGGACACGTTGCGGCTTTTTAAATAGGGTTGCCTGCGGATTAAATTTTAAGGCTTTGCGCCTTTTATCTTAGCAGGATTTATAACATTATGGCAAAACAGAAAATACCAATAACTATTATAAACAAGGACGACAAGGCTCTCGAAACCGCCTTAGGCATGGTAAACAAGCAGTTCGGGGAAGGCTCGCTCATCAGGCTCGGCGAAGCGTTCAAGATGAATGTCGAAACCATAAGCACGGGCTCGATAGCGATAGACCTCGCGCTTGGCGTCGGCGGGCTTCCGCGCGGCAGAATCGTCGAAATTTACGGGCCCGAATCTTCGGGAAAAACCACTCTCTGTCTTTCGCTCATAGCAGAGGCGCAGCGAAGGGGCGGCAACGCGGTGTTCATCGACGTCGAGCACGCTCTCGACCCCAAGTACGCGAAAGTCGTTGGCGTCAATCTCGAAAACCTCATGGTTTCCCAGCCCGAATGCGGAGAGGACGCCCTCAACATCGCCGAAACCCTTATCCGTTCGGGCGCAATCGACGTCGTTGTGATAGACTCCGTCGCCGCGCTCGTTTCGCGTCAGGAGCTTGAAGGCCAGATGGGCGACACTACCGTGGGCTTGCAGGCGCGCATGATGAGTCAGGCAATGCGCCGCCTCACCGCGGCAATCAGCAAGACCAAGTGCATCTGCGTCTTCACAAACCAAATCCGCGAGAAAATCGGGGTGATGTTCGGCAACCCCGAAACAACCCCCGGCGGACGCGCCCTGAAATTCTTTGCGTCGGTGCGCATCGACATTCGCAGAATCGGGCAGATTAAAGACCCGTCGGGCAAGGTTGTGGGCAATCGCACGAAAATCAAGGTCGTCAAAAACAAGGTTGCGCCGCCGTTTACCGAATGCGAATTCGACATTATGTACGACGAAGGCATTTCCAAGACGGGCAGCCTTATTGACCTCGGCATTGAGCAGAAGATTCTCGAAAAGAAAGGCGCGTGGATTTCCTACGACGGCGAGCTTATCGGGCAGGGGCGCGAGGCGGCGAAAGCGTACCTCATGCAGCACCCCGAAGTTTGCGACAAGATACGCGCGGCGATTGAGGGCAACACCACGGTCGTCGGCGGCATGACTCTCGGCGAAGAAGATTCCGAGGGTTAGACATTGCCCAAGCTTTTTTTGGGCTTGTGAAGCTGACGGATAAATGCGTTTCGCTTGCTGCGGCTTGGTCACGTACGTTAGTACGCTCCCTGCGCCTCGCTACGCAAAGCCGCATTTCTTCGTTCAGCTTGACAAGCCTAAGCAGCGCGGCAGGCTGGAGCCTGCACGCCGACAGAGGGGGCTACCGCCCCCAAAAGGCGGTTTTCGCTACCGCGAAAATTCCCGCCTGTCCCCCCGCGCACAGCTGCCGCGCATGGAGTTTTTTAGATTAGTATGCGGATAGCCGTTTTGAAAAAATGCGTCCGCATTTTTTGTGGCTTGGCGGTTTGCGGAAGTTTTACGAATAAGCGGAGGCTTAGCGGATAGCCCAAGTGCCGATTTGGCTTGTGAATCTGGGCGCGAGCCGCGCCACTCTTATCTTGGGGGCAGGCTGGAGCCTGCACGCCGCAGAGGGGGCTGCCGCCCCCAAAAGGCGGTTTTCGCTACCGCGAAAATTTCCGCCTGTCTCCCCGCGCACAGCCGCGCATGAAGTTTTTTAGATTAGTATGCGGATTGCCGTTTTCTTAAAAAATGCTTCCGCATTTTTTGTGTATTAGCTTTATGAAAAGGCAAAACACTAAAGGGGCTGTTTCTCTCTGGCGTTTTCTCAAAACAAAAAACCGCGCTCCGTTGGGAGTGCGGTTTGTGTTTTTATTTGTCGCGCGTTGTGTTGTTTGCGCGGCGGGGTTTACCACTTGAATTTTTTGCCGCTGGCGTCGTAGTCCATCGTTGAGAGCGGCGCGTTTTCGGGCGTCTTGATTTCAACCCCTGGGACGCTCGGCTCTTTCACGCGGATTGTTCCGATTTTATAGCGTTTGTGTCCGTCCGTCGGCAGGTCGAGCGGAAGCGCGATTTGCGGAGTGCCGTCGCGCATGCCCACCGAGACGTAGACGTCGTACTTGCCCGCCTTTGTTGCGGGAACTACGGGCGCGCCGTAGAATTCCGCGCCGTCGCGCTTTTCCATATTGAGCGTAAATTCGTTGAAGAATTCCTTGGGGTTGAGGAAGCCGATATTGAATGTCTTTGTGCTCGAAACGACTTTTTCTTTGCCCTTTTCCTCCACGGGGAGTGTCGAGAGGTTCAGTGTGTCGTCAACGAGAACCGCCACTATGCCGCCTTTTTTGTCCTTGATTGTGATTGTCGCGTATCCGCCCGCGTAGAACGGCGCGACGCCCACGTTTGCCCACGCGAAGCGCACGGGGAAGCGTTCGCCGATTTCAACCGACTTCGGCATTTCGAGCGACTTCAAATTGAGTCTGTATCCGAGTCTCAAATTGATGCGTTCGATTGACTCCCTGTTTTCCTTGTAGAACTGTTCGGGCCACCAGTGGATTGAGAGGAAAGAGCAGTGGTAGGCTTCCACGCTGTTTTCGAGCCATTCGCCCTTCCACGCGCCGCGGGCTTTTGAAAGTCCGTAGTGCTCGTGTTCGACGATTACGGGCATTGTCGGCCAGTATTTTCCCGCGAGTCCGTCGTGGTACCACGACGCCTTTTTGTGCCCCTTTTTGTTGGGGTTCGGGGCTTCGGGAATGTCAACCAAAATCGAGTCGTCGCGGAGCGAGACGCCCTTTGCGCGGGCGTAGTCGAGCACGGGGAATTTTTCCTGTTCCTTCCAGCCGTCAACGTCGTCGCTAATGCAGAGTTGCGTCTTTTTGAAGTATTTCGTGTAGATGTCGATTTGCAGCTTGACCGCCTTTATTTGCACGTCGCGGGGAAGCCTGCTGCTTGCGCCCGTGTGGCCTTCGCCCCAGAGTCCGAAAGTGCCGATGTCGATAAACGCAATGTTCGGGTCGCCGTCGTAGCGGGCGGCGAGGTTCTTTATGAGGCGTTCGAGGTGTTCGAGATAAATGGGGTCGAGGTAGTCGGGCTCCCAGCATGCGCCGTTGGGGTCGGGCCCGCGGCGGACTGTGAACTGTACGCCTTTGCAGCCCTTGTCTTTAAGCCACTTGGGTGTCGCCCACGGAATCCAGTGTTCGCAGCAGTTTATGCGGATTGCGAACTGTTTGCCGCTTTGCACATAGCGTTGCGCGGGCGTGTCGAAAACCGACCAGTTGTATTCTCCCTCTTTGGGTTCTACGAAAGCCCAAGGAATGCGCATGTACTGCACGTTTGCCCCCGGAAACCAGTCGAGAGAGTCGGACGGTTTCAGGTAGTAGCCGTAGTTGCCCGTTCTGCCCGAATAGTAGTGGTGCACCCAGCCCATTCCGGGGTTTACGAGAGGCTTTTTGTTGTCCTCAAATTTGTATTCCACGCGGTTGTCGCCGACTTTCGAAACGTCGGGTCTCGACGCGCAGCCGAACGACAGCATTGCCGTTGCGGCGCAGAACGTTGCAAGGGTGAGTCTTGTCATGTATGTTTTCTCCTTCTATCTATATATTGATTGTGTCAAATTTGAGTAAAATAATGCGCCGCGTTTGCGGGTCAAGCGCGTTTATTTGAATTTCGCCCAGAACGCCTGCCCCGCAAGACCTCCCGTTATCGGGTAGATTGCCCCGTCCGCGTTTTTGAGAATGCCCTTCGGCACGACTCCGCATTCTCCGAAAATTCCGTCGAGGTACACGACCTTGTCGAGCTTTTTGCCCTGCGGAATTTTTACCGAGCCGTTGTCGGTAATGAACACAAAGAACATGCCGTCGCCCTGCGGACGCACCGCAGAGTACGCGTCGGCGGACATGTGCGCGGTCGGGCTTTGGTAGACTCCGTTTTCGAGTTTTCTTTCCGAAAGCGGCGTGTTGTTGAGGTTCTCCCACACGGGGATAAGCTTTGCGAGCTTCACGCGGGCGGCGATGTCGCGTATCGATTTTGCGTGCGGGGCGGTGTTGTAGCCGCCGTAGCGTCCAAAGAACGCGGTCCACGCGCCGGCCTTTGCGGCGGCTGACGCCGTTGCGCGCACTTTTTGCTCGGCAAATTCGGCGGGGCACGAGTTCCCCACGTCGCGCTTTGTGAACAGTCCCGACTTGAAGATTCGGGCGTCGTTGACAAAAGCCGTTCCGCGCCCCTCCGCCCAGATGAAGTCGGGCATGTATTTTTTTGCGTCCGCGCCCTTCGATTTTATGAATTCGCTTTCGGCGTGTCTAATCCAGTCGTGGTAGATGTCGTAGGGCTCTACTATGAATTTCGCCTGCGGATTTTTCGCGCGGGCGCGTTCCATGAGGGCGCGGTAGAATTCGAAATAGCCCTCGAAATATGTGGGGTAGTCGTGCTTGATTCCCGCGCGTTCGGGCGTTCCGTCGAAGCCCGTCCAGTGGGAGAGGGTGGTTTGCCTGTTTCTGTTTTTCGATTTTTCGACGTATATGTTGAAGTCGCCGTAGGGCTGCGGAACGTCCCACGAGAATCCCGCGAATTTGAAGCGGGGGTTGCGCTTTTCGATTTTTTCGACGCGCTCGAAAATCCTTTTTATTATGATGTCGTGAACCGCCTTTTGTTGCATGTCGAGCTGCATGCTCACTTGGTTTTTGTTGAAAAACCAGCCCGTCGCCATGTTCTGCGGGAACGGCTTTTCGGGAAAGGCGACTGCGCAGAGGCTTTCGATTTTCGCAATTTCCTCTTTTGTGTATTTTTTCGACAGGTCGATTGTCCGCCGATACGCCGCGTACTCGGGCGTTTCAATCACGAAAGTCATGCCGTCGGAGAGCGGGTTCCTTTCCATGCCTTCCTTGTACATTACGCATGTGTGCCCCACGTTTTTGCAGTATTGCAGAATTTCGGCAGGCGTCGAGTTCCACGCAAGCCCGAAATAGTTTCTGAAATCTTCGGGCGCGTATTTTTGCGTATCCGCGTTTTCCGCCCCGATTGCGCTTGCGCACAGGGCAAGCGTTAGACAATTTGCAATAAGAAACCTCCGCAACATCTTTTTCATTCGGAAAATATTGCGGAGCTTTGCCTGAATGTCAAAAAAATTACGCGCGGGTTTTGAAGCCGAGGCGTTTGAGCTGCGTTGCAAAGCCTTTCGGAAGCGGCGAGTTTATCTCGACTTTCCCGACCCCGTCGCAGCCCGTCTCCGCGCCGTCGAAAGTTATTTTCGACAGGTGGATTGAAATGTGCGGGTAGAGCGGACGCTCCTCTTCGCCGAAGCCTATTTTGTAGCGTTCCTCTTTTAGGTCGGACATATAGACGTGCGGCGTGCGCGAGTACAGCTGCTCCCCTATTACTTTCAGCCCGTTTTCGTTTGCGTGCACGCGTATTTGGTGCGGGCGCACTGTGCGCGTCGTCGCCCGCCAGAGCTGGAACGCGCCGACGGTTTCGACTATCTCGAAGCGCGTCCGCGCCTTTTTCCCGAATCTGTGCGAGACAAGCCACACAGGGCGTTCCTTGTGCATGAGAATGGGCAGGTCGGCGTCGAAGACGTCTTCGAGGGGCTTTACGGGCTTTGCCAGCAGCAGGTACTGAAATTCCATAGCCTCCGACCACATCGCGTTGCGCATTTTTACCGACGTATCCTTGTCGCACGCGACCACCGCCGCGCCCGATATTTCGAAATCGACTTGGTTGACCGCGTAGGGCGAGACTATACCGAGCCGCTTGAATTCGGGCTTTTCGGGCGTGTCGCGCATGGCGAGCATTACCGACTTGCCTTTCGGCGAGCCGAGGTACGAGTCCAGCAAAATGCCTGCGGGTTTGTCGAGCGCGACAAAGTGCGGCGCGTTTGCCGCAAGCACGTCGAGCCTCAGCGGGTTTTCGCCGAGCACTCCTGCGGGAAATCCGATTTTCTGCGGCATTATTTTTCGTCGGGGAATTTTGCCGCCAAGACCTCTTCGGTCTGCCTCCTGCGGAAGTCGGCGAGTTTTTGCGCGTAGCCGGCGTCGGAAAGGGCAAGTATCTGCAACGCCGACACAGCCGCGTTTACCGCGCCCGCCTTGCCTATCGCGAGCGTCATAACGGGTATTCCGCGCGGCATTTGAACCGTCGAAAGAAGCGAGTCCATTCCGTCGGTCGCCCAGCCTTTCATGGGCACTCCAAGCACGGGCAGCTGCGTGTGCGCCGCAAGAACTCCCGCAAGATGCGCCGCGCCGCCCGCGGCGGCTATAATTACTTTCACTCCGCGCTCCATTGCCGTGGACGCTATTTCGCACGCCTTTGCGGGAGTGCGGTGCGCGCTTGCGATGTTGCGCTCGTAGGGGATTCCGAATTTTTCGAGGGTCGCGGCGCAGTGCTGCATTGTGTCCCAGTCGCTGACGCTTCCCAAAACTATGCTTACAAGAGGTTTGTTTTCCATGTCCATTTCGATTTTTGCCGCGCATTTTTTCACAAAATTTTTTCGATTGCAATATTTATAAAAACGGACGATTTTCCCGCATAATCGCAGTTTTTTATATGGAAGATTTAATGAATTGGGTTGCGGCAAATTCCGTCGCAGTGTCGGCGGGCTTGCTGCTTTTGGCGTATGTGTTTATCGCCGCCGAAATCGTTTCGAAATCGGTCGTGGCTCTCGTGGGGGCGTGCTTGGCGATTCTCTTGGGGCTTGTGGGGCAGACGAAATCCCTTCCCGACGGCTCTCCCAACCCGAACTATTTTGTAAATTTCATAGACTTCAACGTCATATTCCTGCTGATTTCGATGATGATTATTGTCTCAATCACGACCCGCAGCGGAATCTTCACCTACCTTGCCAACGCAATCATGAAGAAGACGCGCGGCCGCCCCGTGCTCATTCTGGTTTCGCTCGGGCTTTTTACCGCGCTTGTCAGCGCGTTTCTCGACAACGTAACGACCGTCATTCTCGTCATGCCGATTACTTTCGCGATTTGCAAAAAGCTCGACGTCCCCTGCGTGCCGTTTCTGCTTACCGAAATTTTCGCCTCGAACATCGGCGGCACGGCGACTCTCATCGGCGACCCTCCGAACATCATTATCGGAAGCGCGGCGGGGCTGTCGTTTGTCGATTTTCTCGAAGAGCTTACGGGAATCGTGTTCGCGATATTTTTCGCGACGGTTCTGTTTCTTGCGTTCGCGTTCAGGCACTCGCTCAAAACTACCCCAGAACGCATGGCGCAGATTGCGAAAATCGACAACTCGTTCTCGAAAATCGTCGATATGCGCCTTACGGTGCGTTCGCTGCTAGTGCTGTTTCTTGTGATTGCGGGCTTCATGCTCCACGGCATTCTCAAAATCGAAACGTCGGTCGTCGCGCTTTTCGGCGCGAGCATTTTGCTGATTTTCGAAAAGCCCGCCGACATCTTCAAGGAGGTCGAATGGAACACGATTTTCTTCTTCATCGGGCTGTTTGTAATAGTCGGCGGCTTGGAGGCGTCGGGCGGCATAAAGCTCATGGCCGAGGAAGTTCTGAAAATTACGCACGGCTCGCAGTCGGCGACGGCTCTGATGATTCTGTGGGCGTCGGGCGTGATTTCCGGCGTGATTGACAACATTCCCTACACCGCGACCATGACTCCCATGATTTCCGAAATCCGCAATTCCATGGGCGCGGAATACGCCCTCCCGCTCTGGTGGTGTCTCTCGCTCGGCGCGTGCTTGGGCGGAAACATGACCCTAATCGGCGCGGCGGCAAACGTCATAGTTTCCGAAAACGCGGCAAAGCACGGCTGCCCGATTTCGTTCATGCAGTTTTTGAAAAACGGGGTAGTTGTGGTTCTAATCTCCCTCTCGATATCGACTCTTTACATATCCCTCCGCTTTTTACACGGGGCGTGAAAACGCCCCTCTAAGAGCGTTTCGCGAATGTCTCAGACTGCTCGCGTACGTCAGTACGCCACGCACCCTGAGCCACTCGCAAAGCCACTCTTATAGGGGCATTTTGACGCCCCTAAAATTACAGCGCACGGCGCGGAAGATTTTTAGAGTGCTTTGGGATAAAAGTTGGGTGGGGCGTTTCGTCAGTTGTCTAATGTTTGCGGAAAGCCGCGTACGCCACGCACCCGCAAGCGCGTGAAAGCCGCCGTCTGAACGGCATTTTGACGCGCCTAAAATTACAGTGCTTGCGCACGAAGATTTTTAGAGTGCTTTGTGAGAAAAGTTGAGTGTACAAAAAGCGGAAATTCCAAGTTGTGGGATTTCCGCTTTTATTTTTTCGCGCGTAGCGCGTCTATTTAGATAAGTTTCTTTCTGCCGTAGAATAATTCCGCCGCCAGTAATTGGCGAAGCCAATACGGGACTGAACGACAAAAGGCGCGGGGATACCCGCGCCGCATAATCACAGAAAGGAACGAAGTTCCGTAGGGAGGCGCGACTCGCGCCCGCGGCTCGCGCCCTAGATGGCGGCGAGGCCTTTTTCGGCGGTTCTGATGCGGTAGGCTTGTTCGACGGGCATGACGAAGATTTTGCCGTCGCCGATTTTGCCTGTGTGGGCTGATTTGAGGATAGTTTCGACGGTTTTGTCTACCATATCGGCGGGCACGCAGATGTCGAGGACGATTTTTGGGAGGAGTTCCACGGTATATTCGCTGCCGCGGTAGATTTCGGAGTGTCCTTTTTGTCTGCCGAAGCCTTTAACTTCCGAGACGGTCATTCCGTCGATTCCGATTTCGGCGAGGGCTTCTTTTACTTCGTCGAGTTTGAAGGGTTTGATAACCGCTTTAATCATCTTCATATGAAAAATCTCCCGTATTTTAGAGTTATCGGAGCTATTGTCGTTGGGGAAAATGTTTTCATTAGTCGGCGGAAAAGTCAAACGAAAGCGGCGGGGCGGGCGCGATTTTGCACGGCGGGTTTCGGGGGGGGGCGGGGGAGGGCGGTTTTCAAAAAATGAAAAAAAGTGTTGACGAACGCGTTGGGGGAAGTAAAGTTTGCACTTTTCATTAAATTAGAAACGAGGAAAAGATGAAAGTCGTATCATCAATCAAATCTTTGAAGACCCGCCACCCCGACTGCAAAGTAGTCCGCAGAAAGGGACGCGTCTATATCATCAATAAAACCAACCCCCGCTTCAAGGCTAAGCAGGGCTAATTTTTCGGAGCATTATATAATGAAAGACAAAATCCATCCCGATGTACACCCCGTTTGCTTTGTGGACGTTTCGTCCGGCGCGCGTTTCGTTACGCGTTCGACAATGAAGAGCAAGCAGGTCGAAACAATCGACGGCGTTGAATGCTTCATGATTTCCCGCGACGTCACGGCTGATTCGCACCCCGCATACACGGGCGAAAAGCGTTTCGTTGACACGGCTGGCCGCGTTGAGAAATTCCAGAAGAAATTCTCGCGCGTCAGAAAGTAGTCTCGCGAAATTTCCGAGGGCTTCCTCGTTATCTTACACACTCCGCCTTTCGAATGTAGAGGCGGAGATTTTTTGTATACACACGCCTACATTTTATCCCCGCCGAAATTCCGCGCAGAATGCGCCCACAGGCGGCTTCCAATGCGGCACACACATAACGCGCGACTCCCTCAATAGGGCGTAAATAGCGGCGCGGCGCATTCTTAAATGCTAAAACTCATTGTTTGCGACGCGCCCGCGACGGGCTGTCATAATAATGGGCTGCGCCATGCCGCAACTGATGCCGCGCAGACAACAGCGCATAAATAGTCGCGCGGCTGTCGGGACATAAAAAACTCCGCGTCCTTGTCGGAAGCGGAGCTTGCAAACGGAGGATTGCGCCCCGCGCGTTATTTGGCGTTGATTGTTTTCAGCCAGCGTTTGCAGTCGGCAAGCTTGAAGGGCGGTCTGCCGTACATGTAGTGGTTGAACTGCGGCTTGCCGTCTACGGTATATTCGATAAGCAGCACGCCCTGCCCGTCCTGCGCGGGCAGTCGGGCGATGTCGGTCTTTGCGTTTGCGGGCACTTCGAAGTCGCCCTCAAAGACGGTTTTCTTGGAGTCGGCGTCGATTACCTTGACGTGCCCCTTGGCGGCTTTGAGGGTGTCGTTGGCGGCGACGAGCTTGAAGTCGTCGTCAATCATGGCGCAGACGTCGGTTTGGACGCGCTTGATGAACGAGTACGCAAGCTTTTTCGAGCCGTAGTAGTCTACGATTGCGTCGGAGAGAATCGGCCAGCCGTCGCGGAGATTCCACCAGAGAATGCCCGTTTTGTTCTCGAATTTCTTTGTGCGCCAAAGCTCGATGAAATATTTTTTTGCCTCCGCCTGCACGAGCTGCGACGCCAAGATGAAGTCGTCCAAATCCTTCGGGCATTCGCCGTAGAGGAGCTTTGCCTGATTTACCATGAGATTGTTGCGGGTAATACAGCTTTTGCCGTTTTGGAAGGGCATTGTGGCTTTCGCCTGCCATTCTTTGTTAAATTCGCCCTTTTTGTTCCACGGATAGACGCATTTTTTCGTCATCATTTTTTCGAGACTTTTGCGGTTGGGGCAGCCGTGGTAGCCGATTTCGCTGACAAACGGCGCAAGCGAAGCGTTGTAGAACGGCGTCTTGTAGTAGCCGCGCGCGCCCCAGAGATGGACTTCGGGGGCGGAATATTTTTCGGGGTTGGCGAACGCCTTTTCGGAGAGATACGGCGAACTCGGCAGGTAGGGGCGCGTCCAGTCGTATTCGAAAATCGTGTTCGGGATTGTTTGGCGGCTGATTTTATCGTGCGAGGGGTTAATCGGCTTGGGGGAGACTTTGCGCCAGAAGTAGGCTTGGTCTATCTCGTTGTTGCCGGCCCAAAGCGCAATCGACGGGTGCGAGCGGAGCTTGCGGACAACGCTTGCAACCTCTTGCTCCATCTTCTTGGCGAAGTCCGCATTTTGCGGCGTTATGCAGCACGCAAGGGAGAAGTCCTGCCAAACGAGAATGCCGTACTTGTCGCAAAGGTCGAAGAAATCGTGGTCTTCGTAGACGTTTCCGCCCCAGCAGCGAACCATATTGCAGTTGAGGTCGGCGAGCATGTCCACCGCCGCCTTGACGTGCTCTTTGTCGCGGTTGTGGTAGGCGTCGAGCGGCACCCAGTTCGTGCCCTTCATGAAAATCGGGACATCGTTGACGTAGAATTTAAATTCGCCTTTGAGCTTTTTGAGGTCGGTTTTGCCGAACGCCGTTCCCGCGCCGGCGTACTTGAAAGATTCGCCCGCGGGCAACTCCACTTCGGCGAATTCGAGGCGCACCGTTCTGAAGCCCGTGCGCATTTTTTTTGAGGCTAAAACGCTGTCCTTTTCGTCGCAAACGTCTACGCGCACGTCGTAGAGCGCTTGCGCCCCGTAGCCGCGCGGCCACCAAAGCTCGGCGTTCCGAAGCGTGCCGCCGATTTTGTTGACGTACGTCATGAAAGGCGTTTTAGATTCGAAAACCTTTTTGCCGTCTTTGGAAATCTCAACGCGCATAAAGAGCGAGTCGAATTTCGAGTACGGAGCGTCGATTTTTGTTTCGAGACCGAACTTCACCTGCGAATTTTTCGCGTCCGCCGCAATCGTGTAAATATTGACGTCTTCGATGTGCACTTCGTTGCGGATTTCGAGCGTTGCGCTGCGCCAAAGCCCCGCGGTGATGATGCGCGGGTGAATGTCCCAGCCGAAGCTCGACGGTGCTTTTCTGATATTGATATACTCCGTGCGCTCCGCCGTGCCCGAGCCGATTATGTTTGCGTACTTTTTCGATTCGATTACGGGCGAGCGTATAATTACGTCGATTTTGTTTACGCCGCCCTTTTTCAAGAAGTCGGTGATGTCGAATTCGTGCTCAATGAACATGTTTTCGGGGCTTCCTACAAGCTTGCCGTTGACGAACACGTCGGCGAGGGTGTCTACGCCGCGCATGTTGAGTACCGCGCGGTCGCCATTTGCGAGCTTGGGCGATTTAAATTCGCGCGAGAACATCCATTCGAACGCTTCGTACTTGCGGTATTTATAGACGTTGTCGCCAATCATGGCGTCGGGCTCGACGCCCGCGCGTTGGAGGTCGAGCTGCGCCGTTCCCGGAACTTTTGCGGGAATCGTTTTAAGCCCGCGCAGTTTTTTGAAGTCGGACGGCGTGCGCGCCGCAATTTCTGGTTGTTCGGCGTATGAGAGTGTCCAGTTGCCGTCGAGACTTGCCGAAGCTTCCGATTTACCCGATTCCTTTTCCCCGCAAGCCGCAAGCAATGCGAGCGCGGCAAGCCCTGTCAGTATTTCGATGAATTTCTTTTTCATTTGTTTCCTCTTGTCGGAAATATGAAAATGCAAATTAGTTAAACGGTCAACTATTTTTTGCCGAATTTGCGGCGTTTTCTCTGGGCGCAAAAAAACCAGACTTAAAGTCCGGTTTTTTCGGATTAAAACGCGCCGCTCGGATTAAAACGCGCCGCCGAAAACCCGCAGCCGCGAGTTTTTGTCCCAAGTAGCTCCGCACGAAGCGTAGTCGGCAAAGGTGCGGTAGCCGCCGTCGGCGGTTTTTACTTTGAGCGCGGCGTTTGTGCCGTTAATCTTAACCACTTCGACATTCTTTACAAAATCGCCGTTTTCGAATTCGAACTTGAAAGGCTTGTCTATGTTCGGCTCAAAGCGCAGGTCTTGGGCGAAGACAATGGGGCCTCTTTGGAGGGCGTAAATTTCGGGATTGTTCGGGTCGCGGACAACGAATGCGCGGGAGTCGAAGACGATTTCGACGGTATCGCCGTCCCTCCATTTCCGCCTGATTTCCGCGTATTTTCCCGATTCGGGCGAAGCCGATTTTTTGCCGTTGACGAAAATTTCGGTGTTTTTGCTCCACGACGGAATTCTCGCGTTGAGGGCGAATTTCTGCGGCTTGCCGTCGGGCAGGGAAACCGCGATTTTTGCCCGCAATTTTTCCGCCCCGAAATCGACTTCCGAAACTTTAAGCGTCGCGCTTGCCCCAAATGCGGGGATTTCGAGCTTGGCTTCGCCGTTTTCGTAAAAATTGACGTAAAGCCCGTCGGACGAATCGGCTGTGTAGGCGATTTTCGGCAAGATAAAAAGCCCGCGCGGGCCGCTTGCCACGCAGCAGCTTATGTGCATTTTTACCTGTTCGGGCGACGGGTTGCGCGCGCCTTTGAGCGGCGCGAAGTACGACCACCATTTGCCGTCCGCGCCCTGCGCTCCCGCGAGCGCGTTGTATGCGGCAAGTTCGGCGTAGTCGGCGTAAACGGGATCGGCGGAGAGTCGCAGAAGTTGGGCGCAAAGCTTTATCCATGTGGTTGATACGCAAGTTTCCATCCAGTACGGCGAATCTTCCTGTTGCAGGAATTTGCCGTCTACCCAGCGTTCCCAAATAGAGCCTGAGCCGATTGCCGTGATTTCGCGTTCGGCGATTTGCCTTGCCGTGTTGAGCACCGCTTTTTTGTAGTCTTCGTTGCCCGTTGCCCTGTACAGTTCGATAAGTCCCTCGTAGCAAGACATCATTTCGTAGGCTTTCGATTCTCCGCCGTCCTGATAAATTTTTACAACGCTTTTGCGCGGCGCGAACATTTTGACAACGGGCGTGTTTGCAAGCCCCTTGTTGAGGAGGTCGGGTTTGAGGTTGCTTGTCGCCCAGCAGGAGACAATCCATTCGGCGTAGTCGAGGTATTTTTTGTCGCCCGTGTATTTGTAGACGCCCACGAAGGGTTCGAGAATGCTCGACGAAACCAGTCCGTACCACCAGCCGAAGCAGATGTTGTTTATGCGTTTGCCGTCGCCGACGTTCGCCATGATGTTGTCGGCGCATTTGACGAGGGCGTCGAGAACTTTCGGGTCGGCGGTTCTTTTGTACTCGGAGAGCAGGGCGAGCATGACGTATTTGCGCCCCCACAAATCCCAGACGGCGGAAAATTCGGCGGCGGGAACGAACGTCGTTATCGAGCCGTCGGGCTTCTGCGTTTTTATCAGTTCGCCTGACATGTTTTTCAGGATTTTATCGAGCTTTGCCGTGGGCGCGTAGGCGTACGCAAGCTCCGCGCCGTCGAGCCATTTGCCCGCGAATTCCGACTGCCAGTCGGTGGGTTTTTTTTCGTAGCGTTCCCTGTACGGGCGCAGAAGCTCGTCGGTATTCCAGACGAGAATGTCGCCGTTCATCGCCGTATCGAGCGATTTTCCGAGCATGCCGTCGAATTTCACCGCGCCTTCCGCGGGGAAAATGAATTTGTCCGAAATCGCTCCGTCGGCTTTCGGCGAAACTTTTGCGTTTTGGGTTGCTCCTGCAAAAAATATTTTCTTTGCGCAATTTTCTTTGCACCCGCAAAACGCAAAAAATGACGCAAATAATGCGGCAAACCCAACCGCTCCCACCTTGTATTTCATATAATCCCTTTTGTTTTTAGAAAGTGTTTCGGCAAATAATGGAGCTTTGTTGCTCAATGTCGATAAAAAACGCGCTTCGGGCGGAAGCGCGTTTTGCGGGTAGATTTCGGGCGTTCGGGCGCGGTTTAGCGGTCGAACACGAGAGTTGTAATCGAGCGTGGGGCGATTGTGAATTCGCGCGAGGATTCATCCGCCCATATGTTCGCCAAGTCGGAGTTTGCGTCTGTTCTGAACGCGCGGACTTTCGCGTTTTTGAAGTTTTCGGGAAGCGAGACTTTCGCGGTGTCGCGCTCGAACGACGAGTTCACGAAAACCGCGACGATTCTTTTGCCGTCTGGCGAGACGAACGCCGTGCCCGCGGTTTTGTCCAAATCGTTTGCGCCCGAAAGCTCGATTCTCTTGAAATCGGGGCGAATGAACAGGCTGTAATTGCCGAGCGCCCAGAGCAGTTTGTTTGCGCGGGCAACGCCGCCGTCTTCGAGGCGTCCGTTCGTGGGGTAGACGCCCACAAGCGCGTGGTCTCCCTTGATTTCGATGCCTTTCCAGTAGCCCCAAGCGCGCGAGTTTGTGTTCACGAAGTCGGAATGTATTATGCGCGCCATCAGAAGAGCCGTTTGAATGTCGGCGCGGTTGTCGCTGAACCAGTCTTTTGTGAAGCCGTCCATTTGCGCCGCCGTATAGTGCGGAAGCAGACACCATTCCGACTGCTGGAATTCGACGCCGTACTTTTCCGCCTCCGCCGCAACAGCCTTGTGGACGCTGACCATGTCGGGGTTGCGCAGGTGCGCGTGGTAGCTGTGCCCCGACACGATTTTCGGCATGTGTTTGAGGTTGCCGACGTAGGCTTTGCTGTTTTTGTCGAAGAAGTTTTTGATGATGTATGTGGGGCGTTCCGCTTCGGGGTCTTTGTTCCAGCGGGAGGGCGGGGTGTCCCACGCGGCGTTCATATAGTTGTATTTGGGGTGGGCGGTTTCGCCTATGTAAATGAGGGTGTCGAGATTGCGCTCGGTGAGGGCGCGGTCAAGCTCGACGAACACGCGCTTCATTTCGGAGATGTACCACGGGCTGCCCTCCTGTCTGTTTGAGTCCCAATTTACCTGCGGCTCGTTGATGGGGCTGATGTAGTCTACCTTGTAGCCCCATTCTCCGAATTTCTTTGCGACGTCCGCCATGTAGTCGGCGAATTTTCCGTAGCAGTCGGGCTTGATGTTCGCCTTGTTGTCGTTGGGCTTGCCGTAGCCCTGTCCGTTGCGGGTGTACTGTACGGGCGGCGTGTTCGAGAACAGCAGGAGCTTTTCTACCCCGTACTCTTTCGCCTTTTTCACGAAATACATTTGCCCAGCGCACTTGCCCCAGTCGTAGGCTTTGCCGTCCTTTGTGAGGAAGCTTTCCGCCCTGCGCTGGAACGGAACTATGTTTGCGCCGTCCTGTTCGAGCGAGCCTCCGCCGATGTTGAAGCGCCACATCGAAAGTCCTATGCCTTCGGGGTTGCCGTCCGCGCCGATTTTCTGCGAGAACAGCCATTTTGCGACTTGTCCCTTTTGCGCGTCGTTGAAATACTGTCCTACAAACTGTCCGCTCCAAGCGTCCGCCGCCGCGAAGTTGTCGATTTTCTGGTGGGTTTTCGATGCGTCTATTTTAACGTCGAGGCTTGCGAATGCGAGAGCGGGCATAAGTGCCGCCGCAGCTATTAATTTTTTCAACATATTGTTCCCCTTCCGCATATTGAGTTGTTTTGTCCTATGCCGATACTGAACATTGACGCAGCCATCTTGTCAAACCAGAGTTGCGGAAATTTACTTTACAGTTGAGCCGCCGCGGCGGTTTTGCGCAAAAAAAACGCGGGGCGTATGCCGCTCCGCGCATTGTGAAAGCCCGTCTTGCGCCGCTCTTAGCCCGCGCTTTTGCAGATTTTGTGGATTGTGCCGAGGTCGAGCTTGCCCGTTCCGAGCAGCGGAATTGCCTCAACCCGCACGACGTATTTGGGAATCCAGAGGTTGGGAAGCCCCGCCTCGGTAAGGAGTCTGCGCAGTTGCGGAATGTCGATGTCCACCGCCGCAAGAAGCACGAGTGCTTCGCCCTTTGCGGGGTCTATTTTTGAGCCTATCGCCACGAGCGGCAGCTCCGACTCTTGCAGCCCAAGCACGCGGACAATCGCCTCTTCTACGCCCGAATGCGGCACCATTTCGCCGCCGATTTTCGAGAAGCGCGAGAGGCGTCCCTTGATGAAAATGAAGCCGTCGGAGTCGAGCATGGCGAGGTCTCCCGTGTTGAGCCAGCCGTCGGAGAGCTTCTTTTTGTTTTCTTCGGGCTGGTTGAGGTATCCGCCGAAAATGCTCGCGCCTTTGAGTTGCAGCAGTCCGACTTCGCCGACGGGCAGGATTGCGCCGCTGTCGGGGTCGGCAACGCGAGCCTGCATTCCGGGGAAGATTTCGCCCACCGACGCCGCTTTTGTCGCGCTCGGCTGCGGGCAGAGCTTGCCGCGTCTGAGGTTCGGCGGCAGGTTGACGCTAACCACGGGCGACGCCTCCGTCAGTCCGTAGCCTTCGAGGTACGCCACATGCGGAAACTTTGCGTTCCACGCTTCGATGAAGCCGTCGGGCGTTTTTTCCGCGCCGCCGATGACGTGTTTGAGCTTGGGGAAGTCGGCGGAAGTCGCCTTTTTATAGTATGCGCGGAGGAATGTGGGCGTGGAAATCATGATTGTAGAGCCGCCCTTTCGCGCAGCCTCCAAGTTCGTCTGGACTTCGAGCGGGCTTTGCACCATCACGATTCTCACGCCGAAAATCATCGTAAACCACATTTGCACGGACTGCCCGAAGCTGTGGAACAGCGGCAGGTTTGCGTGGAGCGAGTCCGTAGAGCCCACAATGCCGATTTCCGACATTTGGCGGGCGTTTGCCATCAAATTTCTGTGCGTGAGAACCGCCGCCTTCGGCGCGGCCTCCGAACCCGACGTAAAGATAATCGACGCCTCTTTGTCTCCGCCCGTTTTCGGGATTCCGTAGAGCGCGCAGAGCATTTTGCCCGAAAGCGTCCGCGCGGCAATCAGATGCGGCAGAATGCCCTTTTTGCCTATGCTTTTGAGAATGTCGCCGATGTCTACAAAGTTGTCCGTCCACGGGAAGTCGGGCGCGTGCGCCGAGACCTTTTCGCGAACCTTTTTAGAGCCGATTATGCAGGTGATTCCCGCCTTTGCAAGGCACGCCTTTGCTGAGTCCGACCCCGTCGTGAAATTTATGTTCACGCAGGATTTTCCCGCCATTTGCGCCGCGAGGTTTACCGCCACCCCGGGGAAGCACGCGGGCAGGGCGATGCCGATTCGCTGGCTGTCCGGAAAATTCTTCTGGATATACCCTTTGAGCGCGAGCGCAACCGCAAGCGTCGTTCCCCTGTCGAGATGTCTGTTCAGGGAAAAATCGTAGATGTATTCCTTTTTCGTGTCGCGGGCGAGCGCGCAAGTTGCCGCGTACGCGAGGTTTTGGTTTAGGAATTCAAGCGAATTAAAAACGTCGTATCCGCTGTCGATAGTTGTCGAATCTTTGACTTTCATTTATAAAAATCCCCTTGCGGCGCAAAAAAATTCCCGCCGATTAAGTAATTGCAAAGTCTCCAAAATTTTCCGCGCTCGTCAACCTTATATTGCGGCGATTCCGAAAATAACAAAGCTTCGGGGCGTTGTTCCCCGAAGCTTGCGTTTGCGTTTTTTTTTTGCCCTATTTTTGCGCCGCGCAGAGAGCGGTTTGCACTCCGCGGATTTCGCAAAGGCCTTTCATTCTGCCGATGAACGAATACCCCGGGTTGTCGGGCGGCGGTTTGAGGAGGTCGTCGGCCATGTCGCGGCCGTGGTCGGGGCGGAAGATTAATCTTTCGCCGCCGGTTGCGAGCCGCTTGTCCTGAATTTTCAGGAGCTTTTCTACTACTTCCGCCATGGGCACTCTGCCCTCCAAGTGTCCCGCCTCGAAGAACGAGCCGTCGGGGTTGACCTGCGTGCTGCGCAGGTGCGCCACGCCGATTCTGTCGGCGAGCCTGTCTACCATTTTCGAGATGTCGTTGTGTGCGCCCGCGCTGAGCGAGCCCGTGCAGAAGCAGATTGTGTTTGCCTTCGAGGGGCACGCGGCGAACATTTCCTCGAAGTCCTCCACGCGCGAGGCGATTCGCGGCAGGCCGAGCACGGGGAATGGCGGGTCGTCGGGGTGGATTGCGAGAATCGCGCCGACTTCCTCCGCGACGGGAGCTACTTCGTTCAGAAATTCCGCGAGGTTTTCTTTGAGTTTCTGCGGCGTGATTCCGTCGTAGCGGGCGAGCATTTTGCGCATGTCGCCGATTTCAAGCCCCATTTTGCACCCCGGAAAAACGTCGATAATCGAGCGTTCGAAAGCCTTTTTCCGCGCGGCGTCGAGCGATTCGTAAAACGCCTTTGCCTTTTCGACCTGCTCTGGCGTCCGCTCCTCCGCCGCGCCGCCGCGCTTCAAGACGAAGATGTCGAAAGCCGCGAATTGCACGGGGTCGAAGCGCAGGCACTGCGAGCCGTCGGGCAGTTTGTAGTGCAGGTCGGTGCGAATCCAGTCGAGCACGGGCATGAAATTGTAGACGATTTTCGTGATTCCGCACTTCGCAAGATTCCGCAGGCTCTGCTTGTAGTTTTCCGTGTGGCGGCGGAAATCGCCGGAGCGCAGTTTCATGTCCTCCGTGACGGGCAGCGATTCCACGACGCTCCATTCAAGCCCGCAGGCGGCGATTTTCGCCTTGTGCTTTTCGATTTCCTCTACCGTCCACAATTCGCCGTAGGGAATGTGGTGCAGCGACGCGAATACGTCCGTCGCGCCGCTTTGGCGAATGAACGTGAGCGGCACGGGGTCGTTGTCGCCGTACCATCTGAAACCCTCTTTGAGCTTTTGCATTTTTGCGTCCTCCCTATACTCCCGAAAAGCACGAGAACCCGCCGTCGATTGCCATGACCGTTCCCGTCACGAACGACGACGCGTCGGAGCAGAGGTAGTGCACCGCCCCGCAGACTTCGTCGGAGCGTCCGAAACGCGCAAAGGGCGTCGCCTTCACGATGTCCTTGCCGCGCGATGTCAGGCTGCCGTCTTCGTTTGTGAGCAGCGTTCTGTTTTGCTCGCTGAGGAAGAATCCGGGGGCTACCGCGTTGACGCGCACGCCGTCGCCGATTTTTTTTGCAAATTCGACCGCCAGCCACTTCGTGAGGTTGTCTATTGCCGCCTTTGCGTTCGAGTATCCCAGAACGCGCGTTACCGCCTGCTGCGCCGTCATCGACGAGAAGTTGACGATTGAGCCTTTGCCCGTCTTTCTGAAAATTTCGCCGAAGACGAGGGTCGGCAGGAGCGTGCCCTCCATGTTGAGCTTGAAGACGTCCTCCCACGCGGAGAGGTCGAGGTCGAAGAATGTTTTGTCGGGCGGGATAGTAGCTCCCGCGCGGTTGCCGCCCGCGCCGTTTACGAGGCAGTCGAGCGCGCCCCACTTGCCGAGAATTTCGTCGCGCGCGGAAATCAGGTCTGACTTGTTCGTGACGTCGGCGCGGATTGCCGCGCCCTCGCACTTGTTGTCCTTGCAGAATTTTTCGGCGGCGGCGAGCTTTTCGGGGTCGCGCCCTATGAACGCGACTTTCGCCCCGCATTTTGCAAGATGCCTTGCGGTTTCGCCCGCGAGCACGCCCGTCGCGCCCGTTACCGCGATAACCCTGTTTTTAATGTCGAATGGATTTTCCATTATTTGGAGGATTTTTTCATGAATTTGTTGGAGACCGCGACCAGCGCGAGGAAGCCCACGAAAATCGCGGGGCCGGCGTAGCCGAGTTTGTTCCAGAGAACGTAGAGGCTCGCCACCGAGCTTGCCGCCACCGAGCAGCACATGAGCGCGTTCCAGAGGGCGCGTTTGCCGCCGCGCGGGGCTTCGCTTCCGAGAATCTTTTTGCTGTTCATTATCACGAGGAACGCGCCGTAGGCAATCGGCAGAAGCACCATCGCGATTACCCCCGCGTGGATTACAAGCCACATCTTTGCGCCCTTGAAGAATACGGAGGCTGTCGCGCTTAGGGCAATCAGCATAGAGCCGCAGAGATTCCATTTTGCCGAAGCCCCCCTTCCGAAAATTTCCGCGAAGCAAAGCCCGCAGATAAGCATGTTCATGAGCACCGCGTTGATTGCCATGCCGAGCACGCCAAGCCCGAAAACGTAGCGGGCGACGTCGTCGCCGAGGAGCGGCGCGAGCGTTTCGGAGAGGTTGGAGGCGTCGCGCTTTACGAGCATCGCCGCCATTTTGCGCTCTTCAATCGGGAATGCGTTGCGGACGGCGTCCTTTTGCACGGGCGGAAGCGCGGCGAATTTGTCCGCGCCCATCGCGTTTCCGATTCTCGAATCGAGCAGCGAAATATAGGGGGCTACGAGGTTCGGGGCGGGTACGATTTCCTTTCCGCCGACGACCGCGGGCTTGAGCTTGCCGTCAACCATTTGCGCCATCGCAAGCCCGTCGGCGGGTTTTGCGTGGAACTGCGAAGCCGACGCGATTACTATGCACGATGTCGCGAGCAGGAACGGAATGAAAAGCCCCGTCGCCAAGTCGAAAATCGCGAGTCCGCGGAAATCCTTGTCCCAGCCCTTTTTGAGCATGGAGTAGGGGAAGAGGAAAGTCATGTTGATGCCGACCGCCATCGCCGCCGCGGAAATCACGACGTCGCGCTGTTGCGATACAATCATGTCGCTCCAAAACTTCTGACCCTCCGCGCCGAGCTGCGAGATGTATTTCATGAAGTCCGCGCTGGGTTCGGAAAGCACCGAGAAGTTCGGCACAAAGCCCGCGAACACCGCCGACCAGTCAATCTTGCCGTTCCACCAGAGGCTGAGCACCACGCCGAAGAAGCATATTACAATCGCCGCGACCGAAAGCTTGATTATCCTTTCGAAGAATTTTACGCCCTTGCCGCCGAACGCGTACATGGAGACCATCGCCGTCGCCAGCGCGAACAGCGCCGCAGTGATTCCCACTTCCGTGAGCATCGAGGGCGCGTCGGTCGAAGCCGAGAAATTCTGCGTGATTGCCGCAACCCCCAGCGCAAACTGCGGCATTGCGAACACGAGGCACGCGAGCAGCGAGCCTATCGCCCAGCCGTAGCCCAGAATCGGGCTGATTTGCGAGTTCACGCTCTGCATTGGCTTGTTGTTAATTGAAAGCGTTACGTACGAAATTGCCGCGAGCATTACTATGCCCAGAATCATCGCGGCGGGTTGCAGCCACATGAAGCCGAATCCGCCGAGGACTCCGAGGTAGAGCGCGGAAGCCAGCGACCCGCCTCCGAGTGTCGTCGCGCTTTGAAGCCAGCCGGGGCCCGAAAACTTTGCGAAAGTTGCGATTGTCGCCCATTTGCCGCGTTTGCGGGCTTCGAGTATTTGGGCGCGTTGCGATTCTATTTGTGCGTTCTTTTCTGCCATGGTATTTGCTTTTTTCTAAATTTTGCCTTCCGCCTTCGCCTGCGCCGAGAGCGAAAGCTCCGCCGCCGCGAACGCGTGTTTTTGCGTCATCGCCGTCTCCGTTCCGTCGAGAACGTCGCGGGCGAATTTTCCGAAGAACGGGAATCCGTCGCCGAGGCAGTCCATGCGCTCGACGCCAGTTTTGTTCGCCCAGTAGAGCGTCTGCGGCGGGTTGCCCTCGCGCGAGAAGTCTATGTATTTGCGGATTTCCACATAGCCCTCCGTGCCGAGCACGAAAGTTCTGCCGTCGCCCCACACGGGGAGTCCGTCGGGCGTGAACCAGTCTACTCGGCAGTAGCCCGAAACGCCGTTCGCCATTTCGACCGACGCTTCGCCGAAGTCCTGCAATTCGGGGGTGTCGGGGTTGTCCATGTTGGCGACCCTTGCGAAGTTTACCTTTGCCTCGTCGCAGCCCGAAAATTCGAGGAACTGCTCGAACTGGTGCGAGCCGATGTCGCACAAAATTCCGCCGTATTCGCCGCGCTCGAAAAACCACTTAGGGCGCGCCTGTTTCGAAAGCCTGTGCGGCGCCATGATGAGCACCTGCAACACGCGCCCGATTCCGCCGCTTTTGATTATCGCGTTCGCGCGTTCGGCGGCTTCGTTGTGGACGCGTTCGGCGTAGTAGGGCATGTATTTAAGCCCCGTCTTCGCGGCGAGAGCGCGCGCTTCGGCGAGCTGTTCGAGGGTCGTGAACGGCGGCTTGTCCACAAAGAAGTTTTTGCCCGCTTCGAGGACGGTTTTGCCCATGTCGAACCTGTGCGCGGGGATTCCCGCGTTGGCGACGAGCCTTACGGACGGGTCGTCCAAAATCTGCCCGAGCGATTCCGCGACCTTTACGTCGGGAAAGCGTTTCAGGAATTCGGCAATGCGCTTTTCGTCGGTATCCCAGACGTATTCGCAGTTCGCGCCCGCGTTGAGCATGCCCTGCGTCATTGCGTAGATGTGCCCGTGGTCGAGCCCCGCGGCGGCGAATTTAAGCTCGCCGTCGGCGACCGTCTTGTCTTTTGCGTTGCCGTCGGGGACGTAGTCGTAGCCCGTTGCGTGTTTCGACATTTTCTGCCTTTCGTTTGCGGGTTGCGTTTATTTGAAGGATTTTTTGAAGTCTACAATCGCGCCCTGACGCGGCTTGTCGCGCAGCTTGGACGACGCGATTTTCCCGTCGAGCATCTTCTTGTATTTCGCGTGGTCGAGCGGGAACGAAACCTCCGAATCGGTCCACGCCGAAAGCAGCATCGCGTTTGCGAGTTCGAGCGAAAGCTCGCCCTGCGAGGCGTCGAAGTCGAGCCGCCCGTCCGAGTCTATCGCGCGGGCGAAGTTTTTGAGAACGCCGACGTGCTGTTCGCCTTTGCCGTCGAACGTTTCGGTTTCGGTCTTTGTGTCGGGCGAGCCGAACATGTAGAGTGTGTCCCTGGTGTATTCCGAGAGCGAAGAGCCCTCGATGCGCGTGATTGTAAGCGCGTCGTTTTCCGCCACGACAAACGCCTTGTCGCCCGCGATTTCGAGCCTGTTTGCGCCGGGGTATTCGCCCGTGGAGGTTATGAAAGTCGCGCTCGCGCCGCCTTTGAGGTCGAGGTGGCAGACTACTTCGTCCTCGACTTCGATGTCGTGGTATTTGCCGAATTTGCACCACGCGCGGAGCTTTTCGGGCATTCCGAACGCCCACGCCCAAATGTCGATGTTGTGTATAGACTGGTTGATGAGCGCGCCGCCCGCCTCGCCCTTCCACGTCCCGCGCCACGGGCTCGACTGGAAGTAGATGTCGGGTCTGTACCAGTTCGACATCGTCCACGAAACGCGGTTGATTTTGCCGATTTCGCCGCTGTCGATAAGCTCTTTGATTCGCGCGTAGAGCGGGGTCGTGCGCTGGTTGAGCATGATTGCGCACTTCTTTCCGCATTTTTTTGCGAACTCCTGAAGCTCTATCGCGTCCGCCGTGCAGAGGGCGATGGGTTTTTCAACGAGGGTGTGGTAGCCCGCTTCGAGGCACTTTTTTGCGAGCGGATAGTGCGTGAACGATGGGGTCGAAACAATCACCGCGTCGAAGCCGCCCGCTGCGAGCATGTCGTCAAGCTCTTTGTATATTTTAAGCCCCGCATATTTTGGGTCTTCCACGGGGCGCTGCTCGCATGCGCATGCGATTTCCGCTTCGGGGATTTTCCCTCCCATGAGGTTGTCAACGTGCATTGAGCCGATGGGGCCCATTCCTATTACCGCAAATCTTACCATAGTTTCGCCTTTTTCTGAATTTATAAAATTTTTGCCTCAAACGATTGAGAAAATATTTAAAAATCGCGCTCCTCTGTCAAACATTTTTTTTGCCATGCAACGCGGGCGCGCATTTTGCTTGAAGAAAAACGCCGCGTTTGGTAGTTTTACCCTATGAACAGAGCAATCCACACCATATTGGCCGTTGCGGGCGCATCTATCTTCGCGGCGTTTTCCCGCGCCGCGGAGTATGCGCCGCTTTTCGAAGCGCCCGAAGCGGCGTCGGCGTCGCTAAAATACGGAGGCGAACAGCTTGCGTTCGGCGCGCCCGCCGAAACTCCGCTTGAAGACACTCCCGAATGCGCGGCGAAACGGCTCGTCTACACTTCGCCCGACGGGCTGCTGCAAGTGGAAAGGGAAATCCGCCGATACAAAAAATTTCCGATAACCGAATTCAAAACCACCCTGCGGAACGTTTCGAAAAAATCGGCTTCGAAAAACCTTTCGGACTTATGCGTGTACTCGCTAATCCTGAAAAACAACCCCGACAATATTAAAAGCGACAAGGTGAAAATCCGCAGATTGAAAGGCGCGGCAACTACAATGTTTGACTTCGCCGAAGAAACCGTAGTGCTCGAACGCCGCCCGCAGTCCGACTCCCTTCTGCTCGAAAACAAAACGGGCTACCCCGCGTCGGTCTGGCTTCCCTATTTCGGCGCGGATTTCGACGAGCTAAACGGCGCGCTGTTCGCCGTCGGCGGGTGCGGGAACTGGAGCGCGCTCTTCGAAATAGACAGGCGGAATTTCTCGCTTAAAATCGGCGTTCCCGACTGCGATTTTTCGCTGAATCCCGAAGAGTCGGTAAGTTTGCCGTCGGTGCTCGTAATGCGCCGGAAAAATATGCGCATTGCCGACGCGCAGAACCTCTGGCGCAAATTCGTGTTCGAACACAAGACGCCCAAAGACGCCGTCGGCAAGCCCGTTTGCGCCCCTATATATACGAGCATAGGCGGCAACATTCCGACCGAAAAGCTCGTAAACATCGCCGACTTCGCGCGGGTTCACGAGTTGCCGTTTTCGATGTACGGCGTCGACGCGGGTTGGTTCGGCGGCGCGCACGTCCCGAAGAAAAAGGGCGCTTTCGGCGACTGGATGCAAAACGCGGGCGATTGGCGCGTAAACACAAACGTACACCCGCAAAAACTTTTGCCTCTCGCAAAAGCCGCAAACGCGGCGGGAATGAAATTTTCGCTCTGGATTGAAATCGAGCGCGTAATGCCGCAAACGCCGCTCTGGCGCGAACACCCCGAATTTCTTGCGCCATCTCCCGACAACTCCCGCGCCGTCCTCAACTTGGGCGACAAAAACGCATGGAACTACGCGTTCGAAACGCTTTCCAACACCCTCGAAGAAAACGGCGCAGACGTCTGGCGAATGGACTCCAATCTGCCCGCCGACACTATGTCCGCCGCATTCGACCTGCTCGACTCGAAATCTCCGAACCGCAGGGGAATCGGCATGCTCAAGCACGCCGAAGGCGTTCTGAAACTTTGGGACGCGCTCAAACAAAAATACCCGCAAATGCAGTTCGACAACTGCGCAAGCGGCGGCAGGCGGCTCGACTGCGAATCGATGTCGCGCACGTTCGTCGTGTGGCGTTCCGATTCCCAATGCTGGCGGATAGACGGCGCGGCTGAATCGAACCAAATACAGACTTTCTACCTGTCGTCTTGGCTGCCCTCTCATACGGGCGGCAACGGCGCGAGCCTCGACGACCAATACGCGATGGCAAGCGCGATGAACGCCGGCTTTTTCGTGTCGTCGGGGGCGCTGAAAGACGCGTCGCGGCTTCCGCTTCTCCGCGAATATTTCGGCTGGGCTCAACGCATACGCAAATACATTGCGCGCGATTTTTACAGGCTTACCCAGGCCCCCGAAAACTTCGAAAATTGGTGCGCCTATCAGGGGCACGACCCCGAATCGGGCGGGGGGTTCATTGCGGCATTCCGCCGCCGGCAAAGCCCCGCCGGCTTCCTGCGAATCAGTCCGCGCGGAATCGACGAAAACGCGGTGTACGAAATCGAAAACAAGGACGGCTCGAAGTCGAAAATATCGGGCAGGGACTTCAAAGACCTGCGCATAGACCTTCCGCCGCGCGACTTCCAATTCCTGTTTTACAGAAAGATGGCCGCGCCCAGATAGCGGAACTCCGCTTTGCCGAAACGAAAAAATCGGACAACGGCAAACGCAAAAAATCTCCGCGAGAACGGCGGGTTTTAGGGCAATCCTTGCGCCGCGCCGTCAGTATTCCGAACCGCTTTAAACGCGCAAAACGCTATTGACTTTCCTTTGCGCGTCTGAATTTATTTTTTGAGCAACAAATTGAATGTAAATACAGGGAGTGAATTATATGATGAAAAAAATGATGTTAACAAAACTCTTCGCGCCGCTTGCCGCGCTGTTCGTTTTGCCGTTTGCCGCGTGCGCAAAATCCGAGCCGACAGTAATAACCTACCCCGCGCCCGCTTCGGAAAAGGCGCGGACGAGCTGGAGTGTGAGCGTCAACGGAAAGAATGTGGATATTTACAAGGCGTTGTCGCCGCAGTTCGAGGGCGGCGAGTACTACTTTGCGATGTTCGATTTCGACCGCGACGCCGAAATTACCGTGAAATCCGCCAAGCCCCTCGACAAGGCGGAGCTGTTCCCGAACCGAATAAAGGCGAAAGTTTCGGAAAAGAACAGGATTGTTTTCGACGTCGCAAAGCCGCCGTTCAGCGCGGTCGTGATTCGCGACGAGCGCAACATGCCGCTTGTAATCTTCGGCAATCCGCTCGAAAAGGACGCGCCGAAAGCGGGCGACAAAAACGTTGTGTACTTCGGCGCGGGCGTGCACACTCCCGACGAAATAAAGCTTTCCGACAACCAGACGCTGTACATCGCGGGCGGGGCTGTCGTGAAGTCGAGGCTTCGGGCGACGGGCAAAAACATCTCCGTTCGCGGGCGCGGAATTTTGAGCGGCGAGCTGTCGGAGCGTTTCAGCACGGGCAACATGCTCGACTTCGACAAATGCGAAAACCTCTCCGTGCGCGACATCGTCTGCAAAGACCCGTCGGGCTGGATGTTCGTCGTGCGGTCGAGCAAAGGCGTGGAAATCGACAACGTAAAGCTCTGCGCCTCGCGCATGATTAACGACGACGCAATCGACCTCTGCAACACTTCCGACGTCTCCATTAAAAACGTCTTCGCCCGCGCCCAGGACGACATCATCGCCGTCAAGGGAATGGGCGGCGCGGAGAGCACCGTAGGCACGGTGATTTCGGGAAAGCCTGCGTTCGGCGCGTTCCTGCCGTGCAAAAATATCTCGATAGAAAACTGCCTGTTCTGGACGGACATAGCCAACATTTTCAGAATCGGCTTCGAGTGCGCCGCGTCGGAAATGGCGGACATCAAAGTGCGCAACATCGACGTGCCGTTCTACGCCGTCAACTGCCGCGACCCGCGGGCATTTTGGTCGAAGGGCATAATCTGGTTGCAGGCGGCAAACGCCATGCCCATGCGCAACGTCTCCTTCGAAAACATCACCGTGCGCTCGAACGGGAACGACATGTGCATGCTTATTGCCAATCCGCGCAAAATCAAGCTTACAATACACGCCGACTCCGACAAGGCGGGCAAGGTTTTCGACTGCTCCCTTAAAAACTTCAAAGTGTACGGCAAAAAGGGCGACTTCAAGGGGACGATTTTCATCGACGGCGTCGACGAAAATTCGTTCGTGAAAAACCTGAGCCTCGAAAACTTCGAATACTTCGGCGAAAAAATCGGCGCGGACTACAAGCATTTCGAGCTCGGCAAAAACAACACATCGGGAGTTTCGATAAAGTAGGGCGGCGTTTCGGACGCTTTGAATGCGAAGTTTTACGCGAACGCGCGGGTTTTCTCCGCGCGTTTTTTTGCGTATTGCCTTTTGCTTGATTGCGCAAAAAAAAAGCGGAAGCGCAAATTGCGTTCTTCCGCGTTCGGGTATTTTTTGACCTGCGCTATTGCGGTTTTGTAATCGCGGCGATTGCGTCGGCAAGGGCGTCGAGCCGCTTGAAGTCTTCGGGTGTCGGTCGGCCTTTTACCGCAACGGTTTCGAGCTTTTGGGGCTTGATTTGCGTGAACATTGCGTCAATCGGCGCGTCGAGCTTGCCCGCCCAGCCGAGCGAGCCGAACACAGCCGTGAATTTCAGCTTGGGGCGCAGAATGTTTGCAATGTACGCAAGGTAGACCGACTTCGGGTGCGGGCCGTTGAGCACCATCGGAGTGCCGAAGACGATTCCCGCCGCGTCCACAAGCTGTTCGGCGAGTTCGCCCTCGTCGCTTTCCATGAGGTCGGCCTTGACCGCCTGCACCCCTCGCGAGGCGAGCGCGTTTTCGAGGTAGTCCGCCATGAGTTTTGTGCTGTCGTACATCGAAACGTAGGCTATTACCGCCTTGCATGCGGAGCTTCCGCCCGTCCATTTTTCGTAGAGGTTTTCGATAAATTCTACCGAGTCTTTGCCGGCGTAAATCGGCCCGTGGCTCGGCAGAATCGCCTTCGGGGAAAGCTCTTTCACCTTTGCGAGGTATTTTGCGCAGAAGTTTGCGAACGGCATCATGATTTCCGCGTAGTAGCGTTTTGCCGCTTCGGCGAGCTCTGGCGAGAGGTCGGCGAAAAGCCCGTTAGAAGTGTAGTGCGCGCCGAAAAAGTCGCATGTAAAAAGCATGGAGTCTTCTTCGAGGTATGTCAGCATTGTGTCGGGCCAGTGCACCCACGGAGCGGGCATAAACCTCAGCGTTTTGCCGCCGAGGGGCAGCTCCTGCCCGTCGGAAACAGCGCGGATTCTGTCGGCGGGGACGCCGAGCATGTTTTGCAGGTTTTCGGCGCATTTCGCCGTGCAGTAGACCTCCGCGTTCGGGTGGATTTTTAGCAGGGCTGGAATCGCCGCGCTGTGGTCGGGCTCTGCGTGGTTCGAAATGATATAATCTATCTTTGCTCCCGACGCCGCGATGGCTTCGAGGTATCCGTCTTCGAACTTTGCGTAGGTTGTGTCGATGAGCGCGGTTTTGTCCGCGCCGACGACGAGGTATGAGTTGTATGTAGTGCCTTGCGGAAGCGGGACAAGCTGGTCGAAAATTTTGCGCTGCCTGTCGCATGTTCCGCAGAAGAATATTCCTTCCGCGATTTTTTCCATATTCTATTTTCCGACTTTCGCGAAGCTGTCCCTGCCGACTCCGCAGACGGGGCAGACCCAGTCTTCGGGGAGCTTTTCGAACGGAGTGCCCGCGTCTACGCCGTTGTCGGGGTCGCCGACGGCGGGGTCGTAGACATAGCCGCAGACTTCGCATTTGTATTTATCCATGTCGAACCTTTCTGTTTTGTACGGTATTAAAACCGTTGTGTTTGTCGATTTTTTTTAATCGGCAAATTTCGACACGGTTTCAAGGAAACGCGGAAGAAAACGCGCGTTCGACTCTCCCACGCCTTTAAGTTCGAGCGCAGCCTCGCGCGTTTGCGGGCGTTGTTCCGCCATCTGGCGGAGGACTGCGTTGGTGAAAATTCTAAACGGCGGAATCTTCATGCGCGCGCAGAGCGAGAGCCTTACTTTTGCGAGCGCGTCGTAGAGGGCTTGGTCGTCGGTCGAAAGTTCGGGGGAGTCGGAAGCATTCTTTGCGCGGGCTTTGCCTCCGCCCGACTTCTTTTCGGCGAGAATTTTTGCGCGTCCCGTCTTCGACACCCAGCGCGGATACTGCATTTTAAGCTCCGAGACTTCGCCGAGCATTACCGACACCCCGAAGTCCGTAAGCCCCGCGAGCGGGTATTCGCCGTCGAAAATTTCCACAAGCCCCGCTTCAATCATGCGCGAGAACAGCTCGGAGCAGAATTTTGTTCCGTGCTCTTTGAGGATTCCGTATGTCGAAAGCTTGTCGAGACCCGCCGAGAGCAGTTTTTCGTCTTTGCTGCCGAGCATGCACTTCACGATTTTCTCGCGCCCGAAGCGCGGCCGCCATTCGCGCGGGGCGACTTTTACCGACATTCTCGCCACGCAGCTCAACGCCTTGCGAACTTCCGTAAGTTCGTATTCGGGCAGCGTTTCAAAAACCTGCGTTTGCGGGGCTTCGCGGCAGACGTCGCACTTGCCGCAAGGCTCGTCGCTGCGCTCTCCGAAGTATTTGAGAATCCACCGCTGGCGGCACTCCTTTGAGTACGCGTAGCGCAGGACGTCCCTGAGCTTTGATTCGTCGCGCCGCCGCTTTTCTTCGAGCATGCCGTCGGGGAAGACGACCGCCGTTTCGTCGGCGTCGGGGCTTAGCAGGCGCGTGCCGCGAACCCTCGACGACGGAACGTCGAAGCGTTCGATGAAGCCGTACCTGCGCAAAATCGAAATCGCGCTCGAAACCGCCATGGAGTTTGCGCCGCTCCCGCCGAATTTCCCGCGCGGCGTCTTTCTCCCGCCCGAAAACCGCGCGATGTCGGCGACTTCTTCGGCAATATTGTCTATCGGCATGAAGCACTCGTTTGCATTGTCGGCGTTTTCGCGCAGAACGCGGTATGTGTTGCGAATGAAAGGCAGGTCTGGGTTTGCGCCCTCTATGAAAAATTCCTGAACGCGCTTGTCGGCGTACATGAGCAGCATTTCGCAGTACGACTCTCCGCCGTCGCGCCCCGCGCGTCCCGACTCCTGATATAGAGCCTCCACGCTCCCCGGAAGCTCGTAGTGGCAGACGAACCTGATGTCGGGGCGGTCGATTCCCATGCCGAACGCGTTTGTGGCGACCGCGACGTCGGTCTTTTTGCCGATGAAATCCTCCTGCGCGATGTCGCGCTCCGAGGGCGTCATTGCGCCGTGGTAGAGCGTGTGCCTTACGCCGTCGCGCCAGAGCGATTCCGACAGAGCCTCCGCGCTCTTGCGCGTTGCGCAGTAGATTATGCCCGACTTGTATTTGTCTATCAGCCCGCAAATCCGCGTAAATTTTTCCGCCTTGCTCGAAACCTCCCTCACGTTGAACGAAAGGTTGGGGCGGGCGAAGCCGGAGACGAACACGGCCGGCTCCCGCAGTCTGAGCTGTTCGGCGATGTCCGACTTCACTTCGGGGGTTGCCGTCGCCGTGAACGCCGCGCACACGGGGCGTCCGAGCCTGTCGAGCGTCTCGCCGAGCCGCATGTAGTCGGGACGGAAGTCGTGCCCCCACTGGCTTATGCAGTGCGCCTCGTCCACCGCGAACAGGCCTATTTTCACCCTGCCCAACGCCCGCGAAAACGACTGCGCCCTGAACCTTTCGGGCGCGACGTACGCAAGTTTCAGCTCGCCGCGTTCGAGAGCCGCAAGCACTTCGCACTGCTGTTCCCAAGTCTGCGAGCTGTTTATCATCGCCGCGGGAATGCCGCGGGCGGCCAGCGCGTCCACCTGGTCTTTCATCAGCGCGATTAGCGGCGAAACCACAAGCGTTATGCCGTCGAGCAGCATTGCGGGCAGCTGGTAGCAGAGGCTTTTGCCGCCGCCCGTGGGCATGATTGCAAGCGTGTCCCTGCCCGACAAAATCGACGCGACGATTTCGTCCTGCGGGCTTCTGAAAGAGTCGTGCCCGAAGTATTTTTTCAGCGCGTCGGTTAAAATTTTGTCCGCCATTGCGATTTTTTGCCGAACAATAAAACAACAGCCCGCTTCCCCTTCAACCTTTTTGGAGTAAAATATTTGACAAACACACGCCGCTGTGAAGACTTTTTAGACATATGGAACCGGTTTCATACATACCCGTATTGGTGCAAATCGTGGTCGCGGTCGGAATGGGCGCGGCGATTGTCGCGGCGAGCCACATTTTCGGACAGCGCGCAAAAACGAACGCCGTAAAAGATTCGGCATACGAATGCGGCAACGCGCCCGAAGGCATACCGCACCCGCGCTTCGGGGCGAGGTTCTATCTGGTTGCAATGCTTTTTGTGGTGTTCGACATCGAAGTGGTCTTCATGCTTCCGCTGGCGATGGCGTATCCCGACCTCGTTTCGGAGAAACTGCCGGTTGCGCTTCCCGTGATGTTCTTCATTGCGCTCATGGCGGCGGGGCTTTTCTACGAAGTCAAAAAAGACGCCCTCAACTGGAACATTCCGAAGTCGAACTAACGCATGCAGCTCGCAAGATTCCTCAAAAAATCCAGAATAATCGACGTAAAGAGCGTCGATTTCAGGGGCGTTTTGACCGAGCTTCTCGCCGCCGTGCCCGACTCCGCTCTGGGTTCGGCGGACAGAAACGCCGTCATGCAGGGGCTTGTGGAGCGCGAGAACGCAATCTCGACGTATCTCGAAAGCGGAATTTGCATGCCGCACATGCGCGTGGAGGGGCTTAAACAAAAATATGTAATCGCGGCGGGACGCTGCGAAAACCCCGTGAAAATCAGGGACAATGAAGAGCCGAAACGGCTTTGCATGGTGTTCCTGCTGCTGTCGAACGACCATGTGGAATCGTACATGGACACGCTTTCGATGTTCGCGAAAATCTTTTCGGCGGATTCCGAGGCGGCCCTGCGCATAAAAAGCGCAAAGGATTTGTCCTCGTTCAGGACGGCGGTTTCGGGGATTTTCGGCAAGCCGCAGTCGGGCGGAGACTCGTCGAAGACCGACAAGCCCACGCGCGAGTTGCGCAAAAAACTTTCGGAGGTCGTAAAAACAAACGACCTCATCATGCGCTCGGCGGTGAAAATCGCAAAAGTTTCGAATTGCTCCACGATTCTCGTGCAGGGAGACACTTTCAAAAACTTCCCCGACCTCTCAAAAGTCTTGGGCGGCTCGCGGGTGGTGGTGGTGAGCGACAACCCGACGCTTCCGATTCCGCCGTCGTGGCAGCTCGTGAACGTCAGGGCGTTTTCGAAGTCGCGCTTTTCGCAGTTGAGGAGCGCGTTGATGATTGGAATCACGCGCGGAATCTTCGGCGTGAAGGAGAAAATCTGCTGTATCGGCGGCGTTCTCGAAAGCGACAAGATTGACACTATCGTAATCCTCGACATCGAAAAGGAATACTCCGACATTTTCATCGGGCAGAAAAACCTTTTGCCCGACGGCGTGAAGCCCGAAGTAATTGAGCGCGTAATAGACATTGCGACGGAGCTTTCGGTGGAGGGGCGCGAGGGCAAGCCCGTCGGCTGCATCTTCGTTATCGGCGACGTTGCCGAGCTTAAACCGCACATCAAACAGCTGATTCTAAACCCGTTCTACGGCTACAAACCCGAAGACCGAAACATTCTAAACCCTTTCATGGACGAAACCGTAAAGGAGTATTCTCTCATCGACGGCGCGTTTATCATCGACGGCGGCGGAATTTTGGAGTCGGCCGGCTCGCTAATCCACACGCCCGACTTCAAGTTGCAGCTCCCCGGCGGGCTGGGCGCGCGCCACGCGGCGGCGTATTCCATTTCGCTCATGGCGAACTGCATTTCGCTTGTGGTTTCGTCGAGCACGGGGCAGATTACGCTTTTCAGACGCGGTCAAATGCTGCCCATTACCGAGAAAAAACGCGAGTGATTCGATTTTTTATATACTCAAATGCCGGCTTTTTCGGAAGTCGGCAAATTTTTTATTATGGAAACAATTATGAAGTATTTTAAGTGGTCGTTTTTCGTCCTTATCTGCGGAATGGTTTTCGCGTTTTGGCGCGGGGAATCCGTGCAGGCGGGGCTTGGCTTTAAGGATTTGATTGCTGCTCTCATCATCAGCGCGCTCGAAGTGAGTCTGTCGTTCGACAACGCCGTTGTCAACGCCGCCAAGCTCGAAAAAATGCCGCCAATCTGGCGCAGACGCTTTCTAACTTGGGGCATTGCGATAGCGGTTTTCGGAATGCGTTTCGTCTTCCCGATTGTGATTGTCGCGGCGTTTTCGGGAATTTCGTGCGGGGCGGTTCTCGACTTGGCTTTGCACAATCCCGACGAGTACGCCGCGCACCTTTCGCACGCCCACGTGGGGATTTCCTCGTTCGGCGGCGCGTTCCTTTTCATGCTGTTTTTCGAGTTCATGTTCGACCGCGAAAAAACGCTCCACTGGATTTCCCCTCTTGAAAAGCCCCTCCACAGGCTCGGCAGATTCAAAATTGCGCCGACCGTTTTGACGCTCGCCGCCCTTTGCGCCGTCCAGTTCTTCATTCCGTCGGACGAAATCAAGATGTCGTTTTTTGCGGGCGTTGCGGGCATCGCGACGCATTTGGCAATCCACGGGGCCAGCGGCAAGCTCGAAAAAATGGCGGCGCAAAAGCACGCGTTTGCGCTCAAACACGCGGGGCTTGCGGCGTTCATATACCTCGAACTGATTGACGCGTCGTTCTCGCTCGACGGCGTGCTTGGGGCGTTTGCTCTCACGAAAGACATCGTGATTATCGCACTCGGGCTTGCGGTGGGCGCGTTTTTCGTGCGCTCCATGACCGTGGTTCTCGTCGAAAAAAAGACGCTCGACAAACTTCTGTACCTCACCCACGGCGCGTATTGGGCGATTGGCTCGCTCGCCGCGCTGATGTTCGTTTCGACCGTCCGCGAAGTCCCCGAAATCATCACGGGGCTTGCGGGCATTGCGCTGATTGCGGCCTCCCTCGTGTCGTCCCTGCGCGCGCCTAAAAAGGCGTAGGGCGGCTCGGGCGACTTTTCCGCTCCGCTTTTTGCGGAATTGCGCGCGGCGCGTTGCCTACGCAGGCATCATCCGCCGCGCATGGCGAATTTTGCGGTTTGCATGGCGGAATTTGCGAATGCGCGGGCGGCGTTTTGCGAAATTTTCGCCCGCAAAAAAACGCGCGGCCGTTTCTGCAACTGCGCGTTTTGCAAATTAGAGAATCGAGAACGTAATCGTGATGTGGTGCGGTTCGTTGTCGGGCGGCGGTGTGAGGGAAATCGAGCGCAGAGCCGCGAGAATCGAGTTGTCAACCTCCGCGTTTCCGCTGCTTCTTATAATCCGCAGACCGCTGATTTCGCCGTTTTTGCTTACCCTGAATTCGACTTTTGCGGAGAGGTCGGAGTTTTGCGCGGTAACGGGAATCGCCCAGTTCGATTCCGCCTTGCGCTTGATTTCGCCGATGTACGCGGCGAGCATGTTCCGCATTGCCGCGCTTGTGCCCGCCTTGCCCGAAATGCTTGCGCCGAGTTTTGCGATGTTGTCGATGTTGCCCGTCTTTGCGCTGATTTTCCCGACTTTCACTGGCGCCTGTGTGCGCGGAGTCTGCGCGCTTTTGCGCGGTTTTTTCGGGTTTTTCTTTGCGAAATCCTGATACGAAACTTTCTGCGGCTTCGGTTCGGGCTTTTTTTCGACCTTCGGCTTTTTCGGGGGCTTGGGCGTAGGCGCGGGTGTGGGTTCTGGCTTCGGCGCGGGCGGGGTAGGCTCGGGTTCGGGCGCGGGGTCGGGAAGCTCGATAGGCTCGACGGGTTCAAGGTTCAAGTCCTGTTCCAGGTCGGGCTGGGCTTCGGGCGCGGTTTCCGCCTGCGCGGGGGCTTCTGCCGCGGGTTCTGGCGGCTCTACCATTTCGAATACCTGATTCGGGTCAATGGGGTGCGGCTCGCTCTTGAAAATCGAGCTTACGAGCACCGACACAATCGCCGCCACGCTTACCGAAATATGGAGCGCGAGCGAGCAGTAATAGCCGAACTTGGTATTGTCGGGCGTCATTTGACTTCCGTGTCCAAATGGAGTTTCGTGAGGTTGTGGCGTTTGATTGCCGAAATCACGTCGACTATTTTCTGGTAGGGCAGCGAGAGGTCTCCGCGCAGGCTGATTGCGGGCGGTTCGGGCTGCCCCGCCAGCGCGCCGAGCAGGGTGTCGAGCTGCACGAGGTCCACGGGTTGTTTGCCCCAGTAAATCTGGCCGTTCTCCTTAATCGAGATTAGCTGAAAGTCTATGTCGGGGCGTTGGCTTGCGTCGTTTTTGTCCTGCTTGGGCAGGTGGACGGGGATTGTCTGTTCGAGCAGCGGCGTGCTTATCATGAAAATGATAAGCAGCGAGAACGCCAAGTCCATGAGCGGCGTTACGTTGAGTTCGGTCAGCCCCGACTGCTCTATTTTCGTGCGGAATTTCATGGCCGTTTGCTATTCGTCGAATTGGCGGGGCGGGGTGGGGCTGCCGTCGTCCTCGTCGTCGAGGGAAAAGTCCATGATTTTCGTTTCGGGCGCGGTGCGGACGGGCGCGGACGCCTTCGCCTGCGGAATTTCGCGCACGGGGGCGGGCTTTGCGGGCTGGCGGACAGGTTCGACCTCCTCGGAGTGCTCGCGCGATTCCATTTCGATTCTGTCGGCGATGAGGCTTGCGAAGTTTTCGGTATCGACCGAAATTTTACGCGCCTTGTCGGCGAGCATGTTGTAGCCGAACACCGACGGGATTGCGACCACAAGCCCCGCGACGGTCGTCAAAAGCGAACCCGCAACGCCGGGGGCGAGCATTTGCAATGTGACCGACGCCTGCGAGCTCATCGACCCGAAGCAGTCCATGACGCCCCACGCCGTGCCGAGCAGCCCCAGAAACGGCCCGCCGCTCACGATTGTTCCGAGCTGCGTCATTTTTGAGTTGTATTGCATTTGCTGCCGCGCGAGCGTGCGCCCGAGCGTGTTTTCCACATACGAAATTCTCGCCGCCCTGTCGTTGGGCGAAATGCCGACTTCAAGCCACGCATTGACCGCGTTTTTTAGCAGTTTTGCGAAAGGCCCCTGAATCGATTTCGAGCTTGCCGCCTCGACGAGGTTCGACGATTTCAGCAGACGCGCGGTTTTTGCGTTCATCTCCTCGATTGCCGAGAGGTCGGCTTTTTTGCAAATCATGATTCCCCATGCGTATATGCTCATCGCAAGCAGTATCACGACAATGACCTGCCCCGCGAAGTTCGACTGAATGAAATAATCCGCAGGCGACGAAGCCAATACGGGCGTCGGGAAAATCGAAGTAAAATCCATGCCTTAAATAATAATGTGGCGCTGCAAGAAAAATCGAGTATTTTTTTATATTTATCGAACAAATTTTGCCGTGGGAGTGTCCGCCGACTTCAATTCGTCGAAAGTTCCCTCGAAAACCGCGTATCCGCCCGCCGCGCCGCCCGTCGGTCCAAGCTCCACAAGCCAGTCGGCGAGCTTCACGAAGTCGGGGTGGTGCTCTATTACGATTATCGTGTTGCCGGCGTCGCGCAGTTCGAAGAGCAGTTTGAGGAGTTTGTCGATGTCGTCCCAATGCAGTCCCGTGGTGGGTTCGTCGAGAATGTAGAGGGCGCGTCCGTGCGTGCGCCGCGAGAGTTCGAGCGAAAGTTTTATCCTCTGCGCCTCGCCGCCCGAAAGCGTGTTTGCGGGCTGTCCGAGCCTGATGTAGCCAAGCCCGACGTCGCTGAGCGTTTTGAGCTTTGCGACAATCCGCGGGTACGCCGCGAACACGCCCAGCGCCTCGTCTACCGTCAGGTTCAGGGCTTCGGCGATGTTCAGCCCCTTGTAGCGCACTTCGAGCGTCTCGCGGTTGTAGCGTTTGCCGCCGCACGACGGGCAGGTGATGTAGACTTCGCCCAAAAACTGCATGTCTAGGCAGATTGAGCCGTCGCCGCGGCAGTGCTCGCAGCGTCCGCCCTTGACGTTGAAACTGAACCGCCCCGCCGAGTAGCCGCGCATTTTTGCAAGCGGCGTCTGGGCGTAAAGCTCGCGCAGGAGGTCGAAAAGCTTTGTGTAGGTTGCGGGGTTCGAGCGCGGGCTTTTGCCTATCGGCGACTGGTCTACGCGCACGCAGGTGTCGAAGTTGTCGAAGCCCGCGATGCCGCCGTGCGCCCCCGCGATTTCCTTTGCTCCGTTCAGCTTTGCGGCGGCGGCCTTTGCGAGAATGTCGTTCACAAGCGTGGATTTTCCAGAGCCTGATACCCCGCAAACCACGGTGAACAGCCCGACGGGGAATTTTACGTCGATGTTTTTGAGGTTGTTTTCCCTCGCCTTTTTGACCGTGAGCCAGCCGTTTGCGGGCGAGAGCCGCGGCGACGGACGCCCGATTTTCGCGCGTCCCGAAAGGTACATTCCCGTGCGCGACGTTTTCGATTTCAGGCAGTCGGCGAGAGTTCCGTTGAATGTAAGCTCGCCGCCCTTTTCGCCCGCTTCGGGGCCGAGTTCCACAACCCAGTCCGCCGCGCGGAGGGCGGCTTCGTCGTGCTCGACAAGCAGGACAGAGTTCCCCCTGTCTTTGAGCGTTTTGAGCGCGCCTATCAGCATTGCGTCGTCGGACGGGTGAAGCCCGATTGTCGGCTCGTCGAGGACGTATGTAACGCCCGTCAGGTCCATTCCGAGCTGCGTTGCGAGCCTCGCGCGTTGCGCCTCGCCGCCCGAAAGCGTAGACGCCTCGCGGTCGAGCGAGATGTACGAAAGCCCAACCGTGTTCAGGAATCCGAGCCTGTCGCGAAGCCCGTTTACGGCGTCGCGCACGCTGTCGTATTTTTTCAGGCTTTCGAGCGACTTCACAAACGCCAGCGACTCCGCCACGCTCATCGCGCAGAATTTGTCGTACGAGACGCCCTCCACAAACACGTTGCGCGTGCGCTCCGAAAACCTCGCGCCGCCGCAGACGGGGCACTCCGACGACATCTGGAACACCGAAAGCCTTGCGCGGAGTCCGTCGCTTGTCGTTTCCGCGCAGAGCCTGTCCACCTCGGCGAGGACTCCCCCGAAATGCACTTCCGCCGCCTTGCAGTTTCCGCGTTTGAGCCGCAGAAAATACGTCCGCGAGTCGTCCCCGTAGAGCAGGATTTTCCGCGTTTCGGCGGGGAGGTCGCGCCACGGAACGCTTGTGTCGAACGGGATTTGTTCGGCGAGCTGCCGCAGAATCCTGTTGTGGGCAATTATTATGCTCTTCGCCCCGACCCTCCACGCCTTGATTGCGCCTCCCGCGACGCTTTTGGAGTCGTCGGGCACGGCGAGCTTTTCGCTCGTGCGCATTACGCGCCCGATTCCGCCGCAGAATTTGCACGCGCCGTCGGGGTGGTTGAACGAGAAGTTTCTCACGGTAAGCGGCGCGTAGATTTCGCCGCATTTTTCGCAGGCAAACGCCGTGCTTAGCACAAGCTCGCCGCTTTTGCCGCCGGCGGAGTACGCGGCAAGAGCCTTGTCCGCGCCCTCGCGGAGCGCGAGTTCGAGCGAGTCCGCAATTCTTCCCCGCGCCGCCGACGAGAGCGGAAAGCGGTCTATCACGAGGTCGAGTTTCAAAAGTTTTTCGGACTTGAATTTTTCGAAAAGCTCGCGTTCGGCGGCGGGGTCGTCAAGCTCGAAGATTTCGCCGTTGAGACGCGCCCTCTGCCACGCCCGCTGGCGCAGGCTTTTGATTTCCGCCTTCGCCGCGGCGGGCTTGAACGAGCCGCGCGGCGCGAGAATGTAAACGCGCGAGCCTTGCGGAAGCGCGAGCACCGCGTCTACGCATTCGTCCACGCTTCGGCGCGAGATTTTTCCGCCGTCTTTGGGGCAGCGCTGCTCTCCCGCAAGGCTCCAAAGCACCCTTGCGTAGTCGGCTATTTCGGTGAGCGTTGCGAGCGTGCTGCGCGGGTTCGAGCCGAGCGACTTCACCTGCTCTATCGCGATTACAGGCGACAGCCCGCGAATCGACTCCACCGCGGGTTTGTCTATCTGGCTGAGCAGCCGTCGGGCGTCGGCTGAGAGGCTCTCCATGTATTTTCTGTACCCCTCCGCGTAGATTGTGTCGAACGCAAGCGACGATTTTCCCGATCCGCTCCGACCCGTGAACGCCACGATTTTCCCGCGCGGAATGTCGAGGTTGACGTTTTTTAAATTATGCTCGCGCGCGCCGCGTATCTCCATTTTTTCGAAACCGCCGCGCGCCGCCGAAATATCCGAATTTGTTTGCATTGTTTTCCGATAGACACTTTATTTTTTACAAATGTTTACCGCTTTCCAGCAAAAACTTTTCGGCGCGGCGTTGGCGTGCCTCTCGATTTTCGCGATAGGCGCGTTCGTCGTGCTGTTGTTCGCGCTTCTTTCGGCGTTTCTGTCGAAATTCGGAGCGGTCGTAGCTCCCGTAGCCGCCGCGCTGATTCTTTCGTTCATTCTCTCGCCGCTTGTGGATTTTGTTTCGCGCAGGGCGCATGTGTCGGCTTCGGCGGCGTGCGGAATCGTCTGCGTTGCGGCGGCGGCGTGCGCGGCGGCTCTTGCGGCGTTCGCGCTTCCGCGGGCGGTTTCCGAAATCGGGGAAATCTGCGGCGAGCTTCCCGCTCTTGCCGAACGCGCGGCGCGCAACATCGCCGAACGCTACCCCGATTCGCGCGAAACCCTGCGCGGATACGTCGCCGAAATGAAACGCGCGGCGGCGGAGCATGCGTCGTTTGCGGCGGCTGCTGCCGCCGCGAAAAAGGTGTTCGAAACGGCGGTCGCGGCGACGGGCGGGCTTGTGTCGTTCTTCTCGTTCCTTGCGGCGTTTGCGGTCGTGCCGATTTACCTCTACTACATGCTTACCTCAAACTTCGACTTCTATTCGAAGCTCGAAAAAAACCTCGCGTTCGCCTCGCCCTCCGTGCGCGGCGACATCGTGTTTTTCGTACGCAGGTTTTCGGAAATAATGTCGGCGTTTTTCAGGGGGCAGTTGCTGATTGCGCTGATTATGGGCGTGCTGTACGGAGTCGGATTTTTGTCGGTCGGGGTGTCGTACGGATTTTTGCTCGGATTTTTCGCGGGCATTTTGAACCTCGTTCCCTACCTCGGAACGGTCGTGGGACTTGGAACTATTTTGCCCGTCGCGCTGTTGCAGGCCGACGGCGGCTGGCTCACGGCTCTCGCGGCTTTGGGCGTTTTCTGTGCGGTTCAGTGCTTGGAGGGATACGTTCTCACGCCGCGTATCATGGGCGACCGCACGGGGCTTCACCCGACTGTCATCATATTCTCGGTGTTCTTTTGGGGAATCGCCCTCGGCGGCATTCTGGGCATGGTTTTGGCAATTCCGCTTACGGCGTTTGCGGCGGCGGCGTGGGACAGGGTTTTGCTCCGCAGGTTTTCGGCGGATTCCCCCGTCCAAACTGCGGAGTAGTTGGACTATTTTGACATTTACCGAAATCGCGCGTTTTATTCTTTGACGCCTTCGCGGGAACGTAAAATAAATACGCCGACAACGGGGCGCATGCGCCGCCCCGCGCAGTTTTCAATTTTAATCTCCGAAAATGAGAATCACAGAACAACCATCACACTACTCGAATTTGGACAAAATGTCCACGCTCGAACTTTTGCAAGGCATAAACGCCGAGGATAAAACCGTGGCTTTTGCGGTCGAAAAATGCATTCCGCAGATTGCGCGGCTCGTAGACGGCGCGGCTGAGAGAATGCGCTCGGGCGGCAGGCTTTTCTACATCGGCGCGGGCACGAGCGGCAGGCTGGGCGTTGTGGACGCTTCGGAAATTCCCCCGACATACGGCGTTCCCGACGGCGTGGTAATCGGTCTGATTGCGGGCGGCGACGGCGCGATACGCAAGGCGGTCGAAAACGCCGAGGACGACGCCGAACAGGGCTGGCGCGACATTTTAGCCTACAAGCCGGCTCCGAACGACACTCTTGTGGGCATTGCGTCTTCGGGGCGCACCCCCTACGTTCTGGGCGCGATTGAGAACGCGCGGAAGCTCGGCATGCTCACCGCGTGCGTTGTCTGCAACCCCGATTCGGCAATCGCGGCTGCATGCGAAATCCCGATAGCGGCTGTCGTCGGCCCCGAATTCGTGACGGGCAGCACGCGCATGAAGTCGGGCACGGCGCAGAAGCTTGTGCTCAACATGGTTTCAACTTCAATCATGATAAAATTGGGGCGCGTGCGCGGCAACAAAATGGTGGACATGCAGCTTTCGAACGAAAAGCTCGTGGACAGGGGCGCGAGAATGATTATGGACGAAACGGGGCTTGGCGACTACGACAGAGCGAAGTCGCTTCTGCTCGAGCACGGCTCGGTTCGCGCTGCGGTAGACGCATACAGGGGGGATTGATTTATGTATCCGCTTTGGCTTTTGCTTTTGGTTCTCGGCGTCTATACAGCCGCTATGTTCGGAGTGTCGCATCTGACTTCGCGCGGCGGTTCGGCGAACTCGTTTTTCGGGCGGGACAAAAAAGCCCCGTGGGCGGTCGTAGCCTACGGCATGGTTGGCACGGCGATTTCGGGCGTCACTTTCGTGTCCGTCCCCGGGAATGTCATGCGTCAGAACTTTTACTACATGCCGCTCGTGTTCGGCTTTGTTGTGGGGTATATCGTGATAGCAAAGCTGCTGTTGCCGCTCTATTTCCGCATGAACATTACGTCGATTTACGCGTATTTGGGCAAACGCTTCGGGCGGATTTCGCACGAAACGGGAACTTCGGTGTTCATGGTCTCGCGCGTGCTTGGGGCGGCGGTGAGAATTTTCGTTGTAATCCTCGTGCTCTACACTTTCGTGCCGAAGTCGGAGTCTTGGGTGTTGCACTCGTCCGCCGACATTCTTTTGTTCGCGTTCGTGGCGTTCGTGTTTCTTGCGGTGCTCTATTTGTACACTTACAGGGGCGGCGTAAAAACCGTCATCTGGACCGACGTTTTGCAGACAACTTTCATGATTGCTGCGGTCGCCTTCACGATTTTTTTCGTGTGCAAAAACATGGGCTGGAATTTCTCGGAAACGGCGTCGGCGGTCGCCGGGGCGGACAACCCCAACGTTGCGGGGACGCGCTTTTGCGACATGTTCGACATGCGCTGGGACTCCGCTACAAACGTTTTCAAGCAGCTTGTGGCGGGCGTGTTTGTAACCGTCGCGATGATGGGCTTGGACCAGTCGATGATGCAGAAATCGCTTTCGTGCGCCGACATCAAATCGGCGCAAAAAAACTTCTATTCGCTCGGCGCGATTCAGCTTGCGGTCAATTATTTCTTTCTGCTTTTGGGCGCGCTGCTTTGCATTTATGTGGATAAAATCGGCGGCATGGCGGGCTTGGGGCTTGAAAAAACCGACGAAATTTTCCCCGCCGTCGCGAGCCGCCAAATGGGGCTTTTCGGCGGAACGCTGTTTCTGGTGGGGCTTGTGTCGGCGTCGTATCCGAGCGCGGCGAACGCGCTTACCGCGCTTACGACTTCGTTCTGCGTAGACTTCCTCAAATTCGAAACGCGCTCCGACCTCTCCGAAAAACGCAGGGTCTTCCTGCGCAATTCCGTGCACGCGGCGTTCGCGGTGCTGTTTTTCGCGATAATCGTCGCGCTCTACATAATAAGCAACGACGCCGTCGTGAACTTGGTCTACAAGCTCGTCGCCTACACCTACGGGCCGCTCTTGGGCATGTTCTTTTTCGGCATGTTCACAAAGTACGACGTAATCGACCGCGCCGCGCCGTACATCGCGGTTGCCTCCCCCGCGCTCTGCTTCGCCGTCAACTGGACAACCTCCGCGCTCTTCGGCTTCGACTTGGGCTTCTCGCTCCTCATCTTAAACGGCGCGCTTACGGCATTCGCGCTCTGGCTGTTCAGAAAAAGATAATGGCGGAATCTTTTGCAAAGGACGTTTCGACTTCCGAACTGCTCTCGCGGTTTTTCGACGAAAGCGTGTCGTCGGAGCTTTGCAAAAGCTGTCCGAACTACGGCGCAAAATGGTCGTGCCCGCCGTTCGAAACGCCGTGCGGATACCGGAAATTTCCGACGGTTCGGCTGTTGTTGCGGCGCGTCGCGGCGTCGGGGGCGATAGCCGACGCCTACGACGCGGAACGCGCGGGCTTCGACGCCGAAATTCTCGCGGCGGAGTCCGCGCTCGGCGGCTTGGGCATGTACGCGGGCAGCTGCATTCTTTGCGGAATATGCGCCCGCGCGTCGGGCAGGGCGTGCCTGCACCCCGACAAAATGCGGACTTCGTTGGAGGCGGTCGGCTTCGACGTTTCGAAAATCTCGCGCGAAATTTTCGGCGTCGGCATAGAGTGGGGCGCGGATTCGCGCAAGCCGCGTTTTGCCACGCTTCTCGGCGCGGTTTTTTACGGCGTCCGCCGCGTCTGAATTTTGCGCCGCGCGGCGTTCCGCCTTTCGGCTTGATTTCCGCCCGATATTTGGCAGTCTCTGTTTGTTGTGAAAGACACGCGCGAAAAAATCCTCGAAAAAACCTTCATGCTCCTCATTCGCAAGGGCTACGATTCCGTATCCGTAAGCGACATTCAAAAGGAGCTTGGCATGTCGCGCGGGCTTCTCTACTGCTATTTCAAAAACAAGTCCGACCTCATCTTGGCGGCGTGCACCCAGTACTTTTTCGACGGCTACCTCACCACCATCGACTTGGACGAAATCTCGTTTCGCGACTTCATTTTGCACGTCATAGACGTGCATAAAAACATAGCCTGTTGCGGGCGGACGCGCTTCGACATTCTCAAATACAACACGCTTTATTCCGCCGTAATCATGCGCGAGCCGCGCTTTAAAAAGTACGCGTTGGGAGAGTTCGCAAAGGCGGTTCGCGTGATAGACAACGCAAAAAAGCGCGGCGAAATAAAACAGCTGCCCACAAATTTCGTGGGGGCGACAATCCTTTCGATTCTCGGACGCACTACCTATATTACCGAAACTTCGGGCGACGACTATGTGCGCCGCCGCATAGCGGAGGATTTGTTGCGGTTCTACGACCTTGTGAAAGAGTCGGACTCCGATTCGCGCGGGCGGCATGCTCCGCAAACTGCGGCGTCAAAACCGCGCCGCGCAACCGCCGCAAAGCCGAGGCGAACCCAAGCCGGCGCGTCTTCGCGGTAGGGCGGCCCTCTCCCGCGCTTTGCGCAGCGTCGGAAATTTGCGCATGCGCCGCTCGGTATCTTTTAATGGCGGGCGCAATATTAATTTCCGCGCTTCCGACGCTTGTGCGCGGCGCAGATGCGCAACGAAAATTAAGCTCAAAGCCTCTTTTTCGCCGTATCGACTGCGACTCAGGCGGGATTAATCCGCGCAAAGTATGCCGCTTCTTCCGCCGCAGTCCGACGTTTTGCGGCTTTTGCTTTTGCGGGGTTGCTCTTGGAAATCTTTTCCCGCCGTTTTGCACGCCGCGCGGCTAAATGAACGTTCATTCAGTATTTTTCTTGACACTGAACGATTGTTCAGTGTATCCTGCGCGTACAATGAAAATTAAGGACATGAAAAAGGCAATATTCGCGGCTTCGGTTTTAGCCGCTACAACGGCGTTCGGCGCGGGCTTTCAGGTGCTCGAGCAGGGCGCGTCGAACATGGGAACGTCGATGGCGGGAGCTACCGTAAACGCCAGCAACGACGCCTCCGCGGCGTATCTCAACCCCGCCGCGGTTTCGTTTATCGACATGGAAGTCGGGCAGACGATGGTCTCCACGGGGCTTTCGGCGGTTCTGCCGACGCTCGGAATGTCGAAGGACGGCAAGAACTATGACTGCGCGCGCAATTCGTTCGTGCCGAACATTTTTACGGTTCACAAATTCACCGAGGAGCTTTTCGGCTCGATTTCGGTAACCGCGCCTTTCGGCCTTGAATCCCAGTACGACTCCAACTGGATTGGCAGGCAGCACGGCGTGCACAGCTACATGCTGACTATCGACATCAACCCCAGCGTTGCGTACAAAGTCAACGACTGGCTCACAATCGGCGGCGGCGTCAGCGCGCAGTACGCCTACTGCAAATTGACGCAGGGCATTGCCGCGGTTCCGTTCGGAGAGGCAATCGCGCTCAACGCAAGCGGCTGGGGCGTTGGCGGCAACATCGGCTTTACTGTGGAATACGCCGAGGGCGGACGCTTCGGCTTCCAGTGGCGCAGCGAAGTTTGTCAGGACGTAGACGGCACGTTCAGGCTCATGGACGTAGACCGCGGCGACATCACGGCGTCGGTCTCGCTTCCGCAGACTTTCACGGTGGGCGTCTACCAGCGTCTTTTCGGCGACTTGGAAAACTTCGCAGTCATGGCGGACTACTCGTACACGGCGTGGTCGTGCTTCGAAAATCTGGACATTTATCAGGGCTCTTCGCTGATTTCGCACACGGCGGAAAACTGGAAGGACACCTCGCGCGTGTCTGTCGGCTTGCACTACTATCCCGAAGAAATCGAGGATTTGACCCTGCGCTTCGGCGTCTGCTACGACGAAAGCCCCGTAAAGGGCGCGCAGTACCGAACCGTACGCATTCCCTGTTCCGACCGCATTTGGTTCTCGACGGGCTTCGGATACGACCTTGCCGAAAACATCAAGCTCGACATGGCGTATGTGTACATCATGACAATCGGCAACAGCGAAATCGCGCCCTCGCAGTACGGCGGTTCGGCGGGAGACTCGGCGCACTACTACGGGCACATTCACGTCATTTCGGCGCAGCTGAGCTTTTTGTTCTAATCTAAATCTTGTATAAATGCTATCGCGGCGGGATTTATTTGCGAATCCCGCCGCTTCTTTTTTTGTCGGACGGCTCCCGATTAATGGAGGGTGTCGCGCTCGACGTTTTTGAGCTTTCCGCCCTGTCTGTTGTGTTTGTTTTTCGACAGTTTGTCGCAGCTTTGCGCGTTGCATTCGGGCTTTTTCTGCTTTTGCTTCGCCGCGCCCGCGCAGTCTTTCTGTCCGCACTGCTGGGTTTGTTGCGCGGTTTTTGCCGCGCACGATTCCCCGCCGCATGCCGCGAACGCCGCGCAGGCGAAGAATGCCGCGCACAATAACGTTATGATTTTTTTCATGTTTATCCTTTCGTCCGCATGATGTCGGCGGAAAACGCGAAAGGATAAGCCGACTAAGCCCGCTTTTTTTCGAAGCCTATAAGATATTCAAGATTGCCGTCTCCGCCTTTGATTTTGGACTCGCACTCGCCGACGAATTCGGCGTCGGGGAAATTGTCGGAAACGTGCTTTTTGATTTTTTCGAGAGCCTGTTTCCTGAGGCCGCCGTCGCGCAGAACGCCCCTGTTTTTGCGCATTACCGACGGCGACGTTTCGAACTGCGGCTTCACGAGGCATACGGCAGTTCCAGACGGTTTGAGGACATTCCAGAGCCTGTCGAAAACCTTTTCGAGCGAAATGAACGAGAGGTCGGCGCAAACGAAGTCGAAGAGTTTGCCGTCGAAAAATTCGGGGGACACGTCGCGAATGTCGGTTTTTTCGAAATTGCGCACGCGGGGGTCGGCGAGCAGTTTTGGGTGCAGCTGTCCCGCGCCGACGTCCACGCAGTACGAGCACGCCGCGCCGCGCGACAACGCGCAGTCCGTAAATCCGCCGGTAGACGCGCCCGCGTCGAGAATTTCCGCACCGCGCAGGTCCATTCCGAACGCGTCGAGAAAGCCCTCCAATTTAAGCCCCGCGCGGGAGACGAATTTCAGAGTCTGGGCGTCCGTCACAACCGAAAGCTCGGCGTCGTCTGGGAGTTTGCGCGAGGGTTTGTCTACGGGCTTTCCGCCGCAGAGAAGCTTGCCCTCCTCTATGAGAGCGCGGGCTTTCGAGCGGCTTTCGGCAAGCCCGCGGGCGGCGGCGAGTTCGTCGGCGCGTGTCATTTCGCCTGCTTGGGTTTGTAGGTGATTTCGAAATACTGCGGAATGCCGTCTTCGCTGTTGCGTATGTTTTCGACAGCCGTTCCGCCCTCGGTAATCAGGGTGTAGACAAGCGCGCCCAGCCCGAAGAGGAACGCCGCGACAATCGCCGTGCCGATTGCCGCAAACAGCAGTCCGCCGCGTCCGCGCTTGAACGTCGGCGCCATTCCCTTGAAGCCTTTTGTGTAGGTCTTCGACTTCGCGATAACCCTGTTTTCGTCTATCATCATCACTTGGTATTTTCGGACGAAACCGCGCGTTTTCAAGCCAAAAGAGTGATTGACAAGCCGCGCCGCCGTTTTAATGTATTTTCGACTTTTCGGGGGGATTTGTCGGATTCTTCATGTTTCCTTGCTTTGCCCTCCGCGGGGGATTGACCTATGAAAAAAACATTTGCATTTGCGACAGTTTCCTTTTTTGCGTTCGCCGTTTCGCTTTGCGCCGACGTCAAAATGCCGCGCATATTCTCGAACGGCATGGTGCTCCAGCGCGGCGAACCAGTCAACGTTTGGGGAACGTCCGCGCCGAACGCGAAAATAGAGGTGTCGTTCGCGGGCGCGAAAACGTCGGCGACGGCTGGCGCGGACGGAGGCTGGAGCCTGAAACTTCCGCCGATGGAGGCTTCGCAGGAGTGCCGAAACATGATTGTTTCCGAAAACGGAGTGCCCAAAAAGAACTTTTCCGACGTGCTTGTCGGCGAGGTCTGGATTGTCGGCGGGCAGAGCAACATGGCGTTTTCGCTCAAAGGCATGGCGGGCGCGAAGGAGATTATCGCAAACGCAAACAACGCGCTCATTCGCTATTTCAATCAGGGCGGAACTCCGCAAATGCGGAGCATGGACGGCATCGGGAAAAATCCCGAACCCGACACCGTGAAAGGCTCCGGTTGGCTTGTGTGCTCGCCCAAAAACGCCGAATACTCGTTCGCCGCCGTTCCCTACATCTTTGCCCGCGACATCGCAAAAAAACTCAACATTCCCGTCGGCATAGTCTACACGGCAATCCCCGGAACGCGCATGGTATCCTGGATTCCGCGCGGCGATTTCGAAAACAACCCCGACTTCGCGGGCGAAAAGGCGGCGTTCGAGGCGCGGCTTAAAAGATACGACTCCAAGGCGGCCGTCGCGAAATTCGAGGACGACGTCCGCACATATCCCGCCCGCGTTGAAAAGGCCAAAAAAGAGGGCAAACGCCCGCCCGAAGCGTGGACGGTTTCCGAAAATCTGCGCCCGTGGAGCGACTCTCCCGACAAGTGGGCGACCCCGTGCATGCTCTATAATATAAGAATCAGCCCGATTAAAAAATTTACCGCCCGCGGAATCTTCTGGTATCAGGGCGAGTCCGACTCCGCCGCCGGCGCGAAGTTCGGGGAGCTTTTCGGTGGCTTTGTGAAGGTGTGGCGCAGGGAGCTCGGCAAGCCCGACATGCCCTTCGTGTTCGTCCAGCTGCCGTCGTTCAACGGCAAAAATTGGAGCGAAGTGCGCTTGGGCCAGCAGGCTGTCGCCGACAAGCTTTCGAACATGTTTATGGCGGCTACAATCGACACGGGCGACGCCGACGACATCCACCCCAAAGACAAACTCGCCGTCGGCGAACGCTCCGCCGCGCTTGCGCTGGCGAAAGTCTACCGCGTTTCGGGCGTGCGCTCCGCCGCGCCCTCGGTAAAGGGCGTCCGCTTCGACGGCAATTCGGCGACGGTCGATTTCAAAACGGAGGGCAGGCTTGTCGCGCGCGGAAATTTGAGGGGCTTCGAAGTGAGGTCGGGCGGCAAGTGGCTTCCCGCCGGGGCGAAACTGCGCGGGAACTCGGTCGTCGTGTCGGCGGCGGATAAATCCGCGAAAATCGACGGCGTTCGCTATCTCTACAAAAACTGGGCAAAGCCCGACGTATCGCTTTTCGACGACGCGGGTCTTCCCGCGTATCCGTTTTCAAAATAGAACAGCAGCCCGCGCGGCGCAGGGAGAGCCGGCGGGGTATCGACAACAACACACATCGGCGTTTTTCTCCCGACGCGTTTTAGACAAATCATGAAACAGAACATTCGCTCTTTAATTGCCGCGCTTTCGGCGTTGGCGGCAACGTCGGCGTTCGGCGAAATCAAGATGCCGAAAATATTTTCGGACGGCATGGTGCTCCAGCGCGACATGCCCGTGAAAATCTGGGGAATTGCGGACGCGAACGCGTCGGTTGACGTGGACTTCGCGGGCGCAAAAAAATCGGCGAAGGCGGGAGCGGACGGCAAATGGCTTGTTGTGCTCGACAAAATGCCCGCAAACAAAAACCCCCGCGCGATAACCGTATTTGAAAACGGAAATGCGGGCGCAAAAATCGGCAACGTGCTTGTCGGTGAAGTCTGGATTGCGGGCGGACAGAGCAACATGGGCTGGGTTCTCGAAAACACGACCGACGCAAAGGCGGCGTTCGAACGCGCCAAGAAAAACAAAATTCTGCGCTATTTTAAACAGTCGCCCCGCGCGATTGCCCGAACCCCGCAGGAGGATTCCCCCGAAGGCGCAAAGTGGGAACGCGCCGACGTCGGTAATTGCCCGCTGTATTGGAGCGCGATAGGCTTCTATTTCGGCGAAAAAATTTCAGAGGCTCTCGACGTTCCCGTCGGCATTGTGGGCACGCCGCTCGGCGCGACGGCAATGGCGGCGTGGGTTGACGAAGCCGCCGCCGGAAAAAACGAATACATGAAAGGCGTCTACGAAAGCTTCAAAAAACGCGCCGACAAATACGACGAAAACGCCTACCGCGCCGCCCTCAAAACTTACAAGGATAAAGTCGCCGCGCTCGAAAAGGAAAACGCCGAGCGCAAGAAGCAAGGGCTTCGACTGAAAAAGCTGCCGTGGGACTACAAAGAGCCGAACAAAATTTCGCCCGTTCCGCAGTTCCGCACGCCTGTATGGAATTACAACGCGAAAGTCGCGCCGCTTCGCGGCTTGGCGGCAAGGGGCATAATCTGGTATCAGGGAGAGTCCGACACGCTCGAACCCGCCGTGCTCCACTTCGAATCGCAGCTGAAACTTCTGATTTCGGCGTGGCGCGGATATTTCGGAAACCCCGACATGCCGTTCATCATGGCGCAGCTTTCGTCGTTTGTTTCGTCCCCGAAAAGCAAGTGGGCGGAGGCGCGCGCCGCGCAGCTTGCGGTTGCCGCAAGCGTTCCCAACGTGTACGCAATTCCCACGATAGACAGGGGAGAGTCTAACGACATTCACCCGAAAGACAAGACGACCGTCGGGCTGCGCATGGCAAACGTCGCGCTTTCGCAAGTCTACGGAGCAGCTACGCCGAACCCGTTTGCGCCCGAGTTTAAATCCGCCGAATATTCGGGCAGCGCGGCGACGGTTCTGCTCGAAACACGCGGGTTGGAAATCGAGTCGCGAGGGGAACTGCGCGGCTTCGAGGTCTTGGCGAACGGCAAATGGGCGAAGGCCGTCGCCAAGCTCGACGGAGGAAAAATCGTCCTCAAAAGCCCCGACGGCGCGGACGTTTCGGGCGTGCGCTACCTCTGGAAGAACGACCCACTCTCGGAAATTTGTCTGTTCGACTCGAACGGGCTTCCACTCTATCCCTTTGAAAATCTTAAAAAATAGGAAATAAGCATATGAAAAAATACATACTGATAATTTCGGCGTTGGCGGCAGCGTCGGCGTTCGGCGAAATCAAGATGCCGAAAATATTTTCGGACGGCATGGTGCTCCAGCGCGACATGCCCGTAAAAATCTGGGGAACTGCGGACGCGAACGCGTCGGTTGACGTCGAGTTCGCGGGCGCAAAAAAATCGGCGAAGGCGGGAGCGGACGGCAAATGGAGCGTTGTGCTCGACAAAATGCCCGCAAGCAAAACTCCGCGCGAGCTCAGCGTTTCGGAAAACGGAAAGCCCGGCAAAAAGATTTCCGACGTGCTCGTCGGCGAAGTCTGGATTGCGGGCGGGCAGAGCAACATGGGGTGGAGCCTTCGCGCCACAACCGACGCCGACGCCGCGAAAGCCCGCGCTCACTATCCGACAATGCGCTACTTCAACCAGCCAACAAAGGCTTCCTTGACGCCCCGCGCCGACAGCTTCGAAGAGTCTAAATGGAGCGCGGCGGACGGCGAGAACATCTCGGCGTGGAGCGGCGTGGGCTTCTATTTCGCCGAAAGAATCATGAAAGAGCTGGACGTTCCCGTCGCGATTCTGTACGCGGCAAAAGGCGCAACGAGCATGACGTGCTGGATTCCCGAAGAATGCCACGCAAAAGTTCCGTACTTGGCGGGATACCTTGCGAACTTCAAAAAAAGCTTGGCAAAATTCACGCCCGAAATCGCGCAAAAGCGGCTCGACGCGCACAACGCAAAATGCGCAAAAGCCCGCGCCGAAGACGCAAAACTGCGCAAAGAGGGCAAGCCCGTTCAGCGCCGCAAGTGGCCGTTCTGGGTTGCGCCGTCAATGATAACTCCGTGGGCAGATTATTCCACGCCGTACATGTTATACAACGGCATGGTAGCTCCCATCGCGGGCTACACTGCTCGCGGCGTGATTTGGTATCAGGGCGAGGGCGATACGGCGGAAAAGGCGGCGGCGTGCTTTGCCGAGCAGTACAAGACGCTCGTCGAATCGTGGCGCAAGGCTTTCGGCAACGACGGCATGGCGTTCCTGCAAGTCCAGCTGGCGTCGTTTGAAAACAAGGCGAAGTGGCCCGAAGCCCGCGCGGGGCAGCTTGCCGCGTGCAAACTCGCCCCGAATGTCGGCGCGGTCTGCATTATAGACTGCGGCGAGGAAAAAGACATTCACCCGAAGGACAAAACGACCGTCGGCAACAGGCTCGCGCTCCTCGCGCTTTCCGACGTCTACAAAAAAGCTGGCTTCCACGGGCGTTCCCCCGAATTCGTCTCCGCGCAGTACAAGGGCGACACCGTGAAGATAAAGTTCAAGGATTTCGGGCGCGGACTCGTTTTCAAGGGCGAGCCGCGCGGCTTCGAAGTTTTGACGAAAGGCAAATGGGAAAAAGCCGCCGCAAAGCTCGACGGCGGGAAAATAGTGCTCAAAAGCTCCGACGGCTCGATGCCCGAAGGCGCGCGCTATCTCTGGACACAGTGGGCGCGTCCCGACGCCAGCCTCTTCAACAAAGACGGGCTGCCCGCGTTCCCGTTCCAAAACGTGCGCTAAACAACGCGCGTTTGCGGCGTCGTGCGCGGAGTATTTTTCCGCCGCAACGCAAGCCCGCAAAAACTCAAACGCATTACTCCGCGCCGTCAAGATTCGGCGCGTTTTTTTTTGCGCTTTTTAGATGATGTCCAAAATGCAAAAGATGTCCTATTTAACTGCGTTGACAAAATTCGCCGAATGTGGGAAAATGAACCGAACAGGAGGACAGATGAAAAAGGGAATTTTATTTTTGTGCGCGGCGTCGCTTGCCGCATTTGTTTTTGCCGCCGCTCCGCGCGAGCTTAACGGCTACGACTTCTACCCCGCGGGCGCGGACGCAAAGCCCTTTGCGGGCGATTTCGGCAAACTGCCCACGGGCGCAAGGGAGTTTGAAGTGGAGCTTCCGCGCGGGAAGGGCGCTGTCGTCAACGCCGCCGATTTCGGATTGAACGAACGCGTCGAAAACGCCGCAACCATTATCAACAGCGCGCTTGCGCACTGCAAAAAAATCGGCGCGTCGAAGCTCGTTCTTCCGAAAGGGCGGTACAAGTGCTTCGACGCGACGTCGATTATGCTCGAAGGCTTTGAAGACTTCACCCTCGACGGCAACGGCTCGCTGCTCGTCTATCAAAGCGACTCCGTAAAACAGATGAGGCCTCAGTGGGACAAAGCCCTCGAATCGGGCGTTTCGAACATCAAGATAAGGAACTGCAAGCGCGTGAGGGTTGCGAACCTCGACTTCGACTGGGATTGGGAGCGAGACCCGCTTGCGGGCTTCGCGAAAGTCGTCGGGCGCAACGCCGACCCCGAAAATCCGTACGTCGATTTCCAGTTTTTCCAGTACGAAAAGTACCCGACCTACGGGAGGAAGACGCCCACGGTTGTCATCACTCCGTACCGCGCCGATTTCAGCGCGTTCGCCGAAGACGCGGCGGGCGTCTGGGGAGGCGACCCCGCTCCGCTCGGTGCGGGCGAGGGCACGTCGGGCTTTCCCAACGAGTGGATTTCGCCGAACACAATCCGCATATATTTCAACTACTGGACAATCGGTGCGCCGAAAGTCGCCGCCGAAAGGGTCAAGCAGTTTAGGGAAGACCTGCCGTACCGCATTATCCACTACTACTACGGCAAAAACGCATTCGATATGTTCTCGAACCGCCACTTGACGCTTGAAAATATCCGCATTTTCTCGTGCCGCGGGCACGCGTTCCAAGTGGACGGCGAACAGCAGTTTTGGCAGTACGTCAACGTGAAAATCATGCCGCCCGACGACCCGCGCCGCGCCCTGTCGTGCTCCGCCGACCACCACCACATCGTCAATTCGCGCGGCTTCATGAAGATGATTGGCTGCGAATTTTCAATGGGCACCGACGACGTGGGCAATTTCCACGACCGCTCTTTCGTGATGAAAAAAGCCGGCGAAAAGACGCTAGAATCGGCGAACGTCCGCGGGCTTGCGTTCTTCGACGCGAACGTCGGCGACGAAATCTCCCTGCGCGACGGCGACTACGCAAACACGGGCTACGTCGGGAAAATCTCCTCAATCGACGGAGAGCGCATTACATTCGACAAGCCGCTTCCCAATTCGCCGGACGGAATTTTCGTCTGCTTCAACACGCGCTTCGACACCCGCAACATCATCGTGCGCGACTGCAAATTCGTCCGCCACGGCGCCCGCGGCTTGCTGATTCTCGCAAAGGACGTTCTGATTGAAAACACGCTTTTCGAGCGCGAGCAATTGGGCGCGCTGAAGCTCGAAACCGGCTACACTTTCAACCAGTGGTGCGAGGGCACGGGCGTGGACAACGTTGTTGTTCGCAACTGCACGTTCAGAAACTCGAACTTGCGCGGAATAAAATCGCACGGCTTTGCGCGCGACATTCAGATTTCCGCGTACATCGAAAAAGACCCGTCCACGAAAGAGCCGAAAACGCCCGTGATTACGAACGCGCTTTTCGAAAACAACAAATTCTACGAGACTGCGGGCGTCGTTGCGGTTGCGTCGGCGTGCGAAAACATAATTTTCAGAAACAACAGAATAGAGAACGCCCGCGACACGCTGTCGGTTTCCGACAGGGACAAGTGGTACAGGGGCGGCTTCTACGTCCGCAGCGGCAAAAACATAAAGATTGTAAACAACACTTTTGTGAAGTCGCCCTACATGCCGAACGCGGGCGTGCTGGCAAATCGCGGCGACTATTCCGACTGCGATTTTTCGGGCAACAGAGTGGTCGAAAAATAGCCGCGCGGGAATCCCGTTTTTTTCTATCCCAAATGTGTGTATGAAAAATCCCGACCGAATTTTTTGTTCGGTCGGGATTTCCTTTTTGCGAATTTGCGGACGTCCCTATTTCGACATTTCGAGCATTTTTTCGATAGGCCTGCGCGCCCTGTCCATGACGTCCTTTGAAAGTTCGATGCGCGGTTCGAGGTTTTCGAGGCACGCGAGGAGCTTTTCGGGAGTGTTCATGAGCATGTTTTTGCAGTGCTGGCTGGGGCGGCCCGAAGCGCGGGCGGCGATGAACGTCTTGTTCGGAATTTCGCGGCGGAGGCGGTGTATCATTTCGACGACGGTCGCGATTATGAACTTGTCGCTTGGGTGTTCGCGGCAGTACAAAATCATTTTTTCGGTGCTGCAAACGCAGTCGGCGGTGTCGCGCACTGCTTTGGGGCATTCGGGGTGGCAGACGAGCGGCGTGTTCGGGAACGCGCGCTTGAGCGCAAGAAGTTCGTCCGCCTTGTACTGCGTGTGCGCCCAGCAGTAGCCGTGCCACAGAATGAGGTCGCGGCCGGTCTTTTCGACAATCCACGAGCCGAGGTGCTGGTCGGGGCAGAAAATTATCTCCCGATTTTCGGGAATCTGTTTTACGATGTCGAGGGCGTTGCCGCTTGTGCAGATTATGTCGCTCAGCTCCTTTACGCCCGCGCTGCAATTAATGTAGGAAATCACTATCGCGTTCGGGTGCTCGCGCTTGAAGACGGCAAGCTCGGCGGGGTGGCAAAGCTCTTCGAGGGTGCAGCCCGCGGCGTGGTCGGGGAGGACGACGGTCTTGTCGGGGTTGAGGATTTTCGCGGTTTCCGCCATGAAGTCTACGCCCGCGAACGCTATGACGTCGGCGTCGGTTTTCTTCGCCTCGCGCGAGAGTCCGAGCGAGTCGCCCACATAGTCGGCTATCTGCTGGATTTCGTCGCACACATAGTTGTGCGCCAGAATTACGGCGTTGCGCTTTTCTTTGAGCTCCAGAATTTTTTTCTGTACGTCCGAAAGCTGCGGTTTGTCGCAGTTTTCGTAGGGCGGGAAGACTATTGCTTGCATTGTCTGTTATTGTTAAAGCGCGGAATTATATTTTTTAGCGGCTTGCGTTGTCAAGGAAGTTAAGCTTTTTCCGCCTTGACATTGGCGGAACGTTGCGGTACTTTCCGTCTCGTATTTGGGGGAGTCCGCGATGAGCGGTTTCCGGTGTTTGAATCGAATAAAAAACTGTCATGCTTAAATTTGCGTTTAAAACTTTTGCGGCGGCGTTTGCGGCGTTGCTCTGCGCGTCGCTTTTTGCCGAAACCAAAACCGAGGGCGGCTACACGCTCCGCCTGAAAGCCGTCAAGGACGGTTCCGAATACAAAATAGGCGACACCGCCCAGTTCGCCCTCTATATCACGAAAGACGGCAAACCCGTCGACGGAATCGACGTGCGCTCCGAAATCACAAAAGACACCGTGAACATGGGCAACACGTCGCAGGGCAAGACGAAAAAGGGCGTGTTCAGGGCGTCGGGCAAACTTTCCGAGGCGGGCTTTTTGAAGTGCCGCATGCGCGCCGAAATCCCCCTTGCCGACGGCAAAAAGAAGGCCGTCGATATGCTCGCGGGCGCGGCTTTCGAGCCGCTTAAAATCAAGCCGAGCCTCCCCGCGCCCGACGACTTCGACGCATACTGGGCGAAGCAAAAGAAAATCCTTGCGGCAATTCCCGCAAACGCCAAGGCGACTTTCGTGAAGTCGGTCGGCGGAATAAAGGTTTTCGACATTCAGGCGGACACTTTCAACGGCAAGCTCAGCGGCTACTTGGCGTACCCCGAAAACGCCGAAAAGGGGACGCTGCCTGCAATCATCACAACCCACGGCTGGGGCGTGAGAGGTTCGAGCTTCAATGGGGTCGTGGCGTGGGCGAAGCGCGGATTTCTCGCGTTCGACTTCAACGCAAACGGGCTTCCCAACGGCAAGCCCGCGCAATTCTACAAAGACCTCAAAGCGGGCGCGCTCAAAAACTACCACATAGGCGACTGGAAAGACCGCGACGGGCTTTTCTTCCGCACGCTTTTCATGCGCGACATGCGCGCGATAGACTTTGTTGTCGCCCAACCGCAGTGGGACGGCAAAAACCTCGTCGTTTGCGGCGGAAGCCAGGGCGGCGGGCAGGCGCTCGCCATGGGCGGCTTGGACTCCCGCGTGTCGATTGTCGTTGCGGGCTATCCCGCGATATGCGACCACAGCGGCCCCGTCGCGGGCAGAACTTCGGGCTGGCCCCACTACACAAAGCTCGACAAAAACGGCAACTACAACAAAGTCGCCGTTGAATCCGCCCGCTATGTAGACGCCGTGAATTTCGCCGCCCGCATCAAGGGAAAGACAATGTACCTCATAAACTTTGCCGACGACGTCTGCGAGCCGACTTCAAGCTACGCCGCCTACAACAACATCAAGGGCGAAAAGCGGCTCTGGACGAACGAAGAGGCGCGCCACATGCCCGCCGCTGGCACATGGCAGACTGTTCAAAAATGGGCGGTTGACGAGGTGAAGAAGTCGTCGCCGAAAGTCCGTATGACGGTTGACCCAAAGTCGACTTGGTAGACGCGCCGCAAACCCGAAAGGAGAAGGAAAATGCAAAACTCGCAACTTTCAAAACGCCTCGACTCGCTCGACATTCTGCGGGGCTTGGACATATTTTTTTTGGTCGCGCTCGAACCGCTGTTTATTTGGATTATCTCTAAAACCGCGCTCGCCCAAACGGCTGTCGGCGGATTTCTGAAAACGCAGCTTTCGCACTGCGCGTGGGAGGGCTTCAGCTTTTATGACGTCATAATGCCGCTCTTCCTTTTCATGACGGGCGCGGCGATTCCGTTTTCGCTGCGCAAGTACGACACGTCGTTTAAGTCGTACTTGCGGATTTTCAGGCGCGTTTTGCTTCTTTTCGTTTTGGGAATGGTTGTGCAGGGCGGCTTGCTGTCTCTCGACGTCCACAGGTTCAGGCTTTACTCGAACACGCTTCAAGCAATCGGCGCGGGCTATTTCATAACCGCGATTGTGTTTCTGAACTTCAAGACGCGCGGGCGCGTTGCGGTGTTCGCGCTTCTGTTCGCCGCGTATTGGCTGATGCTCACTTTCGGCGGAGATTTTACGCCCGACGGAAATTTCGCCGAACGCGTAGACAGGGCGGTTCTCGGAAGGTGGCGCGACGGCGTGTCGTGGTCGAACGGCGAATGGTCGTTCAGCAAATACTACCATTACACTTGGATTGTAAGCTCGCTCAACTTTGCGGCAACGGTGATGTTGGGGGCGTTTGCGGGCGTTATCATGACGGGCGAAGACAAGGCGGGAAACGCGAAAAAAATGTTCGCCCTGTCGCTCGCGCTGATTGCCGCAGGGCTGCTGCTTGGCTTGCAGATGCCGATTATCAAAAAGATTTGGTCAAGCTCCATGACCCTTTACAGCGGCGGTTTGTGCATGCTCGCAATGGCGTTTTTTCACTACGCCGTCGATTGCAGGGGCTGGCTCAAAAGCCTCGCGTGGCTGAAAATGTACGGCATGAATTCGATTTTTGCGTATGTGGTTTCGGCGGTGGTGAATTTCCGCTCGATTCCCGAATCGCTGCTTTACGGCTTAAAGCCGTTTCTGCTTGTCGGCGGCGTGAACTACTACCCGCTTCTTATCAATTTTTGCCAGTACGCGATAATTTTCTGCCTGCTTTTGTTTATGTTCAGACGGAAGATTTTTTTGAAAGTGTAGCGGCTATGCGGGCTTGCCGACGCATTTCGGCAAAGCAAAAGCGGCGCGTCGAAAAATTCCGCCGCGCCGCTTTTTTGCGATTCCGCAAAACGCAGTTTAGAGCTTTTTGTTTTTTAGCATTTTCGACGCCATGTACGCCGCGCCGATTATCCCCGCGCGGTTTTCGAGCTTCGCGCAGACGATGTCGCACTCGACGTCGATGTACTTCATGAATTTGTCGCTTTTCGCCGCCGCGCCGCCGCCGATTATCATGAGGTCGGGCCAGCAAAGAGCGTGGACGTATTGCAGGTATTTGTTGAAGCGTTCCGCCCAGATGCGCCAAGTGTAGTCGCGCTTTTTGCGCACGGCGTCGGAGTAGAGCTTTTCGGCATCGACGTTTTTTGACGAGGCTTTGTCGCGCATTTTAAGGTGTCCGAATTCGAGGTTGGGAACGAGGTGTCCGCCGGTGAAGAGCGCGGTTCCGATTCCCGTTCCCACGGTGAGCATGAGAATTGCGCCGTCGCGGCCTTTCCCCGCGCCGTATTTGACTTCCGCGAGTCCCGCGGCGTCGGCGTCGTTGATAATCCACGCTTCGCAGCCGCACGCTTCGCCGATTAACTGCGCGAGGTTTGTCCCCACGAATTTTTTGCCGCCGAGGTTCGCCGCGGTCTCCACGATTTGCGAGCGTATCACCCCCGGAAATCCGCAGCCGATGATTCCGTTCCAGTTGAAAGATTTTGCAATTTGCGAAACCGCGTCAACAACGAGTTTCGGCTCGTGCGATTTCGGCGTCGGAATCCTCATGCGTTCTCCGACAAGTTCGCCCTTTTTGATGTCGACAATTCCGCCTTTTACGCCCGAACCGCCGATGTCTATGCCGAGGACAAGTGATTTTTTCATGTCCGAAATTTATGCGGAATTGTCCGCGCTATACAAGAAAAAAGCGAGCCCAAGCCGATTCCGCCGCGCCTATTTCATAAGGTATTTTACCGCGACGAATCCGAGCACCAACAGCACGAAAAACGCGCTCGCAAGAATGTTGAAATATTTGTCTATAAAGTCCCGCGCCTTCGGGCCTACGATGCGCACGATGAGCGCGACCGCAAAGAAGCGCCCGCCGCGCCCGACCAGCGACGCAAGAACGAGAGTCGCAATCGGCACGTTGCAGACGCCTGCGGCAATCGTGAATATTTTGTAGGGAATGGGCGTGAGCGCCGCGCCGAAAATCGCGAGAAATGCGTTGTTCTGGTAGCTTTGCTCCACGAATTCGAAATTCTCGTGCGTGAATCCCGGAATGTAATCGAAGAAAAACGACTGCGTAGCCCCCCACGCCGCGTGCCCGATGCACCAGCCGAAAACGCCACCCAGAACCGACGCCGCCGTGCAGACCGCCGCGATTCTCCACCACTTTTTAGGCGCGCCGAACACCAGCGGAATCAGCAGAACGTCCGGCGGAATCGGAAAGAACGACGATTCCGCGAACGAGAGAATCGCCAAAGCCCAAAGCCCCTGAGGCTTTTCCGCCCAGGAGATTGTCCAGTTATAAAGTCTTTTCAGAAGGTTGGGTTTTTTGTCTTCCATATGGAGTGGGAGTGGTTGTTTTGCCGCGCGCCCGGCGGCATAAAATTTTTCCGCGTATGATTTCAGCTTTCGGAAAATTTTTCCAGCTATTTCGGCGCGGGCGGAAACAAATGCGTTTTTGCGCGGTGGCTGTAATACAAAAAAGACGCGGCTTGAAGTGTTGTTCTTCAAGCCGCGCTATCTATATATGATGGGGGGAGGAAATTCTTTATGATGTTATAGTCGTAAATTTTGCGTCCGAAATCAAGCTTTTTGTTGAAAAAATATTTAACTGATTTTCATTTACTTGCGCATTGGTCGAATTTTTCGTTGATGAAATCGGCGCAGATTTTCGCCTCAGTCCACGCCGCCTGCAAGTTGAATCCGCCCGTGATTGCGTCGATGTCGAGGCATTCTCCGCAAAAGAAAAGTCCGCCGACTTTCTTCGACATCATCGACGAGAAGTCGATTTCCGTTCTGTCAACGCCGCCGCACATTACGAACTCCTCCTTGTGCGCCGACTTCCCCGTTGCCGAAATTTTCAATGCCGACACGTTTTCGGCAAGCGTTCGTTCGGCGTTTTTAGGCAGGGTGGCGAAGACGGTTTCGCCCGCGCCCGATTTTTCAGCCAAGTATTCCCAAAGCTTTTGCGGTATTCCGAAGAGCGGCGCGTTTGCGACTTTTCTTTTTGCGAATTTTTCGCGGGCGGCGGCTATCGTTTTGCGGACTGCGGCTTCGTTGAAATCGGGCGCGAAGTTTGCGCGGAACTCGAACCTGTAATTTCTCTCGGCGAAAGCCCGCGCTCCGAACGAGGAAAATTTGAGCGTTGCCGGCCCGCCGATTCCGAATCCTGCAATCAGAAGCGACCCGCGCGAGGCTATCTTGCGCCCGCTTTCGGGGGCGAACGAAAGCTCGGCGTCGAGGGATATTCCGGACAATCCGCGCCAAGCGGGGTCCTTTGCGGTGTCCGTTTCGAGCGAAAACAGCGACGCCACGGGCGGCACGGTTTTTATGCCGAACTTTTCGACCGACTCTTTCAAGCCGCCGCCGAACGTTCCGCCGACCGCCACCACTACCGCGTCGAACGGCTCCTTGTCCGCGCCTGTGTATTTCAGCACAAGGCGTCCGTCGGCGTTTTTTTCGATTGATGAAACGCGGGCGGAAAATTCGATTTTCGCGCCGTTGCGCGCCGCCCTGCGGTAGAGCGCGCCGGCTATTGCGCGGGCGTTGTCGCAGACGGGGAACACGCGCCCGCCGTCCTCGACTTTCGACTCGACCCCGAGCGATCCGAAAAACTTCCGCGCGTCCGCCGCGCCGAATCTTTTTAACGGCTTTTTCAGGCTTCCGCCGCCGCGCGGGTAGAAGTCGGCGGGATTGCCCGCATCGGCGTTTTCGTTCGTGAAATTGCAGCGTCCGCCGCCGCTCGCGCAGACCTTGCGCAGGGCGGATTCTCCCGCTTCGAAGACGGTTGTTTCGAATTCGGGCGAAAGGTTAGCCGCGCAGAACATGCCCGCCGCGCCGCCGCCGATTATGGCGACGCGCGTCATTTTGCGCTCCTTCCCGAAAGCGATTCGCCTATGCGGTTGAGCGCGTAGAGCGTTGCCCCGAAAAAGAACGCGGGGAAGACGAGCAGCCACGGGGCGTCCTCCATGTGCTCCGCGCCGTCTTTCACGAGGCTTCCCCACGACGGCAGGGGAGCCTGCACGCCAAGCCCCAGAAAGCTCAGGAACGCCTCCAAGAGCATTACGCTGGGAACTGTGAGCGCCGCGCAGACGAGTATAGAGCCCAAGGCGTTCGGCAGAATGTGTCGCGCCATGATTTTTATTTTCGACTGTCCGAGCGCGACGGACGCCTCCACAAACTGCCTCGATTTCAGGTCGAGCGTGATGCCCCTCACTATTCGCGCCATCGTCAGCCACTCGACCGCCCCGATTGCGACGAAAATCAGCCAAATCGAGCGGCCGAACGCGAGCGTTAGAAGAATCACGAAAATCGTAAATGGCAGCGAGTATACCGCGTCCACAAAGCGCATCATTGCGGCGTCGGTCTTTCCGCCCGCCATGCCCGAAACCATGCCGTAGCACACGCCGACGCACATGGCGACCGCCGTCGCAAGAATTCCCACCGCAAAGGATACGCGCCCGCCGTAGAGTATTCTGCTTAGAATGTCGCGCCCAAGCTCGTCCGTGCCGAACCAGTGCGCGGCGGACGGCGCGGCGCAGCCCAACGCCAAGTTCTGCTCTTCGTAGGGGTAGGGGGCGATTAGCGGGGCGCAAAAGCAGAGCGCGACGGAAACCGCGATGAACGCCGCGCAGGCGAGCGCGGTTTTGTCGCGGGCGATGTTCCCGATAATGTCCGAAAACGCGCCGTGCCTCATTTTTTCATCTCCCGCGCTATCCGTGGGTTGACCGCCGCAAGCAGGAGGTCGGACAGCAGGTTGAAGCCGATTATGAACGCCGAATAGAGCATAACGCAGCCCATAATCATTGTGTAGTCGTTGTCGAGCGCGCTCGAAATGAAGAAGCGCCCCAGTCCCGGAATCTGGAAGATTGTCTCGACCACGAACGACCCCGTAAGCAACGCCGCGGCGGCAGGCCCGAGGTACGACACCACGGGCTGCACCGCGTTGCGCAGAATGTGCACAAAATACACGCGCCCGCGCGACGCCCCCTTTGCGAAAGCCGTGCGCACATAACCGCGCGGGCGTTCGTCGAGCGCGCCGTTGCGGGCGAGCCGCGCAATCCACGCGGCGTAGAAAAACGCGAGCGTGATTGACGGAAGAACGATGTCCGACGGCGCGTTCCAGCCCATAGCGTTGAACCATTCGAGCTTCATCGCGAAAATCATAATCAGCAGCGGGCCGAGCACGAACGACGGCAGGCATATTCCCAACAGCGACATTCCCGAAAGGAATCCGCCGAATTTCGTTCCCGAAAACGCCGCCGCCGCAAAGCCGAGCGCAAGCCCCGCAGCGAGCGCAACCGCCAGCGCGCATGCGCCGAGTTCGAGCGAGACCGCCGCCTTTTCCGCAAGGATTTCCCCCACGCTCCACCCGCCGTATTTGAACGACGGCCCGAGCTCTCCCCGCGCCAGATTTCCGAGGAACGACGCGTACTGTCGGACGAGCGGCTTGTTCAGCCCGTAGTATTCGTCGAGAGCCGCGAGCGTTTCGGGCGGAACGGGGCGTTCGCTGTCGAAAGGCCCTCCCGGCACGAAGCGCACCATGAAGAACACCGCGGTTATAATTGCAAAAAATACGGGGACTGCTTCGAGCAGGCGTTTTGCGAAATAGCGTATCATTTTGCGCCTCCTTTGGCTTCGAGGCTTACGCCGAGAAAATTGTGGTAGTCGAGCGCGTTTGCGTCCCAGCCGCGCACGAGCGGCGAAATGCGAAAGACGCGCGAGTAGAAATAAATCGGCATTACGGGGGCGTCGGCGAGCATTTTCGCCTCGGCTTCGGCTAGCAGGCGCATGCGTTCGGAGCGCGTTTTTGCTGAGCGCGCGCGGGCGAGCAGCGCGTCGTATTCCGCGCTTTTATAGCCGCTGTGGTTCAGCCCGCTTGCGGAGTGGAAGAGGTCGAGGAAATTTTCGGGCGCGTCGAAGTCGCCCACCCAGCTCGACCTTGCGACGTCGAAGTCTCCCTCGCGCCGTGCCGCAAGGTATGCAGGCCACGACAGGTTGAAAAGCTCCGCGTTTATTCCGAGGTTTTTGCGCCACATTTGTTGAACCGCCTCCGCAATCGGCTTGTGCTGTTCCGACGTGTTGTACGAAATTCTTATGCGCGGAAAGTTTTTGCCGTCGGGGTATCCCGCCTCGGCGAGCAGTTTTTTTGCAAGGGCTATGTTTTCGGATTCGCCGCGCGGCGGAACATATCCCCCGCAGCCCGACGGAACGAAGTTCCCGGCGGCGTCCTGCCCCGCTTTCAGGAAGGAGTCTATGATTGCGCGGCGGTCTATCGAAAGCGAGAGCGCCCTGCGCACGAGGGGGTCGTCGAGCGGCGGGCGGCGCGTGTTGAAAAGGTAGTAGTAGACGCCGAGCCATTTGTCGCGCCTGACGGTTTGCGGCGCGGCGGCGAGGGCGGCGGGCAGGCGCGACGGCGCGACGGAGTCTGTAATATGCAGCTGTCCAGCCGAGAACGCCCTGTCTTCCGTGTTGATGTTGGAAATCGGGAAAAAGTCCGCGCCTTTCAGTTTGAGCAATTCCCTTGTGCGGTAGTGCGGGTTTGCCCTCAGCGAGATTTTGTCGTTAATGCTCCATTTTACGAGCGTGAACGGCCCGTTGCAGACCATGTTTTCGGGGCGCGTCCAGCGGGTGTCGCGCCTGTCGGTTGCGCCGAATTTTTCGAGCGTTTTGCGCGGGAGCGGGAAGAACGCGCTGTGGTAGAGCATTGATTCGAAATAGGGCACGGGGCGTTCGAGCTCCACCTCCAATTCGGAGTCGGAAATGGCGCGGACGCCCACTTTCGACGCGTCGCCGATTTCCCCCGCATTGTACGGGCGCGCATTTTTTATTGCGTGGAGCATTGAGGCGTATTCCGCGCCGAGGGCGGGGTTTAGCGCGCGCTTCCACGCGTATTCGAAGTCCCGCGCGGAAACGGGCGAGCCGTCCGACCACTTCGCGTTTTTGTCTATTTTGAAGCGGTACGTCAGCCCGTCGTCGGAGACCGTCCATGATTTCGCCGCGGCGGGGCGAACTTCGAGCGTCTTAGTGTCGGCGCGGACAAGCCCCTCGAAAAGCCCGCGCAAAATGCGTATTTCGGAGCTTCCCGTGGCGAGAGACGGGTCGAGCGACGCTGGATCTGCTGCGTTGCCCACAAGCAAAATTCCGTTTCGCGCGGCGGTTTCGGCGGGCGTTTCGCGCTTTCCGCAGCCCGTTGCGGACACGGCAATACACGCGGCGAACGCCGCCGCAAGTGCCGCGCGTATTCCGCGAGCGAAAAATTTTCCCGACCCTTTTCGCATCTCAGAACTTCGGAACTGCGGCAATCAGCCGCTGTGTGTAGGGGTGTTGCGGGCGGGCGCAGACTTCTTCGGACTTTCCCTGCTCCACGATTTTTCCGCGCGTCATCACCATCATTCTGTCGCAGAGATATTCCACAACGGCGATGTCGTGCGCCACGAAAAGCAGTGTAAGGTTCAGGTCTTTCGCAAGGCGTTCGAGCAGGTTTACGATTTGCGCCTGAACGGAGACGTCGAGCGCGCTTACGGGTTCGTCGCAGATGATGAATTCGGGTTCGACTGCGAGGGCGCGGGCTATGCCTATGCGCTGTCGCTGCCCGCCCGAAAATTCGTGCGGATACCTGTCCATGTGGGCTTTCGCAAGCCCCACGGTGCCGAGCAGCTCCGCCACGCGCGCGCGTTTCCGCGCCGCCGACATTTTCGGAAAGTGTATGTCGAGGGGTTCGGACACGATTTCGAACACGTCCATTCTCGGGTTGAGCGAGTTGAACGGGTCCTGAAAAATCATCTGTATTTTCTTTCTGTACGGCATGAACGCGCGGTCGGAAAGCTTGGAAATATCCTCTCCGCCATAGATAATTTTCCCGCCAGAAACGGGCGCGAGGCGTATGATTGCCCGCCCCGTCGTGGTTTTGCCCGAGCCGCTTTCGCCGACAAGCCCCACGATTTCGCCCTTCGATATTTCGAAAGACACGCCGTCGACCGCGTTGAACTTCTCTTTCGACGACGCAAAAAGCCCCGCGCCGAGCGTGTACGAGACTGTCAGGTTTTCGACTTTAAGCAGCGGTTCAGAGTTTGTCATAGTCAATCGGTTCGAGTTTCTTTGAGCGGTTGCCGAGCCTTGGCACGCAGTTAATCAGCGCGCGCGTGTAGGGGTGCTGGGGATTGTGCAAAACCTGCTCGCAAGTGCCGCGCTCGACGATTTCGCCGCGGAACATCACAATCACGCGCTCGCACAGCTGCGGGATTATCCCGAAGTTGTGCGTGATAAGCAGCAGCGAATTTTTCCGCTTTTGCCGCACGCTTTTGAGCAGGTCTATAATCTGTTTCTGGATTGTGACGTCAAGGGCGGTAGTCGGCTCGTCGGCGACGAGCAGCTGCGGTTTGCACGCCAATGCCATCGCAATCATCACGCGCTGCTGCATGCCGCCCGAAAGCTCGTAGGGGTAGGCGTCGTAGCGTTTTTCGGGTTCGCGTATGCCGACCTCCGCGAGGGACTCCACAACTTTTTCCCTCACGTTTTTCTCTTCGGGGAAGTGGAGCTTTATTGCCTCCGCAATTTGGAAGCCCACGGTGAACACGGGGTTGAGCGAAGTGGACGGCTCCTGAAAAATGTACGCGATGCGGCGGCCGCGGATTTTCCTCAGTTCGGCGTCGCCCATATTTGCGATGTTTTTGCCTGCGAAGAGTATTTCGCCGCTCGTTTCGCATGCGGGCGGCGGCGGAAGCAGACGCGCAAGGCTCATTGCGCTGACGGTTTTGCCCGACCCGCTCTCGCCGACAATCGCCACAGACTCGTTTTCGCCTACCGAAAAGTCTACGCCCTTCACCGCCGGCGTGCGGATTCCGCGCGAGCAAAACGAAATTTCGAGGTTTTTTACGTCGAGCAGGTTCATTGCGCGGCGAGCCTCCTTTTCATTACAAGCTCGTTTACGCCGTTTTTGCGCGAGTACGAAACGGCGTCCATGCTTTTTTTGAGGAAGAAAATTCCGAGCCCGCCGACGTCGCGCGATTCCGCGTCGGAGCTTGTGTCGGGCGCGGGCGCGTCGGAAATCGGGTTGAACGCGGGCGCGGTGTCGCGCACGGCTGCCTCCGCAAAGCCGCCCCCTGCGGCAAGCTCGACCTCTATTTTTTGCGAGCCGTCGTTTTTGTAGCCGTAGCTTACAATGTTTGTGAAAATTTCGTCGAGGCAGAGGTTGAGCGCGTACGCCGACGCCGCGTCGACGCGGTTTTCGGCGCAGAACGCATCGACATCGGCGAAGAGTTCGTCGAGGCTGTCGAATTTTGCGGCGTAGGTCTTTTTCATGTCTTATTTGAAATCGAATTCGCAGAGAGAGAAGTCGTCCTCGAACTGTTCGCATTTTTGCGCGTTTTGGGAAAATTCCGCCATCGCCTCGACTTTGGACTTCCCCTGCGGGGCGGGTTTTGCAAGCTCGTCGGCGAATTCGTCGACCGTCATCATTCTGTGTTTGCCGGCGCATTCCACTTCGTAGACGCCGTCGCTGAAAACGAAGAGCTTTGCCCCGCGCGGAACGTCTACGCACGCGCAGGGGAATTTGGCGTCGGGCATTCCGCCGATTACAAGCCCGCCCGTGATGAGCTTTTGCCAATGCCCGTTTTCGACGAGAATCGCGGGCGGGTGTCCGCCCGAAGCGTAGGAGAGTTTGCGGGTTTGTCTGTCGTAGACGCCGTACCAGAGGGTGAAGTACATGCCGTTCTGCCCGTCCATGTCGAAGGCTGCGTTAAGCCCCGCGAGCACTTGGTCGGGCTTTGAAAAATCTACGCCCGCAAGGCTCTGCGAGCGCAGCACGTTCACCGCCGAGACCGACAGCAGCGCGGCTCCCACGCCGTGCCCGCAGACGTCGAGCAGGTAGACCGCGAAGCGGCCGCCGTCAAGCTTTCCGTATCCGAAGCAGTCGCCGCCGAGCGACGTCGAGCTTTTGAAGTACCAGTCGGTCGAAATTTCGGCGTCGGATATTTTTTCGGGCAGGAGGCTTTTGACGTAGTGTTCGGCTTCGTCAAGCTCCTTTTTGAGGGCGTTTTGGCTTTCCTGCAATTTGCGCATTGCCTCGTTCCTTTCGAGGAGCGCGGTGTACGCGCGGGAGTGGTAGCGGATTCGCGCAACAACTTCAAGCTTGTCGGGGAATTTCACCATGTAGTCGTTCGCGCCGCTTTCGAACGCGCGGTATTTTGTGTCCGGCTCTTCTTTCGACGAGAGCACGACGATAGGGACTTCGCGCGTTTTCGGGTTTGCGCGGAAAAATTTTACGAGGGTCAGCCCGTCCACGTCGGGCATTACGAGGTCTTGCAAAATGACTGTCGGCGATACGCTTTCGGCGGTTTTCAACGCCTCCGTCGGATTCCCGCAGAAGCGGAAGTCGATATCGGGTTGGTCGGCAAGCATTCTGCGGACGGCTTCGCCGATAATCGGTTGGTCGTCCACCAGCAGCACCGTAATCGGTTTATGTTGCGGCATCTCTAACATTCCGCAAAAATATCGTCCAATCGCCCCGAAAACGCAATTATATTTTGCGCTCCGCCGCGCAAATTTTAAGTTGATAAGCCGCGCGCCGATGTCCTAAATACCCTTTCGATGATTAGACCCGCCGAAATTTCCGACGCCGCGCAGATTGCGGCAATCTACAACGGCTACGTTGCCGCAAGCGACGCCACGTTCGACACCGAGCCTGTGTCCGCGCCCGACTTCGCCGGACGCATTCGCGAAATTTCGGCGCATTGCCCGTTTTATGTCTTCGACGACTGCGGGAAAGTCGCGGGCTACTGCCACGCCCACGCGTGGAAGCAAAAAGCCGCCTACGCCCGCACCCTCGAAACCACCGTGTATGTCGCCCCCGACTCCGTCGGGCGGGGAATTGGCGAGGCTCTTGTCCGCGCCCTTGCGGAGGAGTGCCGCCGCAGGGGAGTCCGCGCGCTCGTTGCGTGCATAACCGCAGGGAACGCGCCGAGCGTAAGGCTTCACGAAAAGCTGGGCTTTGTGAAAGTCTCGCACTTCCGCAGTGTGGGCGAAAAATTCGGGCGCATGCTCGACGTCGAGGATTTCGAGCTTCTTTTGTAGCCCTCCCGAAATCCGCCGCCCGCCGCCTTTCGGGGACAAAAAAAAGACGGACGCCGAAACGTCCGCCCAAAAATAATTCAAATCACGGAGAGGATGAGATTCGAACTCACGGTAGGGGTTTAAATCCCTACACCGGTTTAGCAAACCAGCGCGATCGGCCACTCCGCCACCTCTCCTGATTTGAAGTAAAACAACACATACATTTTGGCGCAAATGCGCAAGAAAAAAATTCGCGAATCGCCGATTTCCGCAAAAATCCGCCTTCGGACACAAAAGAATATTCTGCTTGTCTAAATGAAAAAGTGCAAAGATAATGGTGCGCGTAAAATGAAGTTCGCGTTGAAAATGGCAACGGTTTTGTGTCTCCTGTCGCTGTGGGTGTGGGGGATAGTCGTCGAACCCTACATAATGCTCGACTACGACAACGTCGAAATCGCAGTCCCAAAGTGGGACAAAAACCTCGACGGTCTGAAAATCGCCGTGCTCTCCGACATTCACGCGGGCGCGGGCCCCGCCGAAAACTGGCGGCTCAGGCGCATCGTGGCGCGGACGAACGCCGCAAAGCCCGATATTATTTTGCTTTTGGGCGACTTCGTGAACGGACACCCGTTTTACTCGAAAATGCCGATGTCGACATATTCGAAATATTTGAGCGGGCTGAAAGCCCCCCTCGGCGTCTATTCCGTCCTCGGCAACCACGACTCCTACTACGGCAGGGAGAAAATCAGGAAAATGCTGTCCGACGCGGGCATTCCCGTTATCGAAAACTCGAATCTCGAAATCAAGACGCCCAAGGGGAACTTCCACCTTGCGGGAATCGCCGACGCAATAACCCAAAACTATTTCTACCGCCCGACCTTTGCGGGAATTCCCAAAGACGCGCCCGTCGTGTTCATGTCGCACACGCCCGACGTTTTCAGGGAAATTCCGCCCGCGGCGAGCTTTATGCTGTCGGGGCACACGCACGGCGGGCAGGTGCGCCTGCCGCGCGGAATACGCCCAGCAAAGAACGTAAAGTTCGAGCGCGACGCGGTCGAGGGGCTTTACCGAAAGGACGGAAAAACGTCGTACACAACGCGCGGCTTGGGCACAAGCCGCATACCCGTGCGCTTCATGTGCACACCCGCAATCACCATCGCCACAATCCGCAAGGCGTGATTTACGGCGCGGCGTCATTTTCCGATAATTTTTTCGATAACCCAAACAGAACGGACACTTCATGGAAAAACGGAAAATCTTGGCGGCGTTCGCGGCAGTCGCGGCGGCATGCGGCTCTTTTGCCGAACCGAAACAATATTTCGGAGTCAAAAATTTCGACGGGCGCACCGACGCCCCCGTTCAGGCGGGCGCGGAATACTACGACGAACCGCTCGGCGGCGGGCACTTCCACGAGCTTACCTTTCAGGAGTGGTTCTACGCGCCCCACGCGCTGGCCAACATGTACGGCGCGCGACGCTACGCCGAAAACAACGGGATTGTTCCGACCGCCGCGTATTTGGGCAACTTCGCCTCGAACGTGTCGGGGGGAATGTCGCGCGGGGCGAGCAACACAAGCTCGGTGAATCTCGGCTTGGGCATAGACCTGCGCAAGCTCACGGGCGTAGAGTCTCTCGGCGGCTGGACAATCGGCAACGCATGGGCGTGGCGTTTCGGCGACAGCATTACAAAAAACAGAATCGGCAATGCGTTCAACGTACAGCAAAACTACGGCTCGCAGACGCTGAACTTGCAGTCGCTCTTCGCCGCCTACAACAGGGATTTCCTCTCCGACTGGCACCTGACATTCAAGCTCGGCCGCTTCGCCGCGGGCGACAACTTCATGTCGAAGCCCATCTACTGGCTCTACCAAAACAACGCTTTCGACGGCAACCCCGTGGGCGCGTTCAAGCAGACAAAACTTTCCGCCTACCCCGGTTCGACGTGGGCGGCGTATGTGCAGGTTGAACACAAAAACGGCGCGTACGCAAAGTCGGGCGTCTACAAAATCAACACCGCAAGGCAGGACGACATGCACGGGCTTGACTGGTCGTTCAACGGCGGCGGAGTCAACGCGAATTTCGAAATAGGGCGCGACTTCAACCACGACGGCAGCGGAAAGTCGCCCGCGAACATTTCGGCTGGCGTGATAGCGTCGTGGTACAACGCTCCGCACATAGACAACCCCTCGAAAATTTCGTACTTCAACTGTTCGGTATACGTGCAGGCGGACTACATGGTGTACAACATGGGGCCCGTCAAGGCGGACGAACCCTACTACATCGTGCGCGATGAGGACAAATGGCGCGACCTCCGCGGGCTGATTCTCTGGGGCGCGTTCCAGTACGACCCCTACGAAAACCTTGCCGACATGCCGATTTTCGTCAACGGCGGCGTGCTCTTCAACGCGCCGTTCGAGTCGCGCGCGGACGACGTCCTCTGTTTCGGCGTCGCATACGGCAAGTTTTCCGACAAGTACACGGGCGACATTCGCGGCTCTTACGAGGCGGTTTTCGAGCTGAACTACAAATTCCAGATAAACAAGTTTTCGTTTGTCCAGCCCAACGTGCAGTACGTGTTGAACACGGGCGGCGGAAAATACGGCGACGCCGTTGTGCTCGGTCTTCAATTCGGGCTTAATTTGTAGGCGTCGGGGGGCGGGCGCATTGTTTTTTCGGCGGCGGCCGCGGAGTCTTCCGCCGATTTTATTTTTTCGGATATTGTCCGATACGCCGAAAATGATTTGGTTTGCCGCAGGTCTTGCTTTCGCGTTCTTGAACGCAATAACAATGCTCATAAACCAGCGGTATAAGGTGGACGGACGGCTGATGTCGGGCATGCGCGGGATAGGCGTTGCGCTGCTGTTTTTGCCCGCGCTGTTTTTTGCGCCCGTTCCCAAAAACGGCGTCTTCTGGCTTCTGATTGCCGCCGAGGGGCTTGTCTCGACGTTCTACAACGCGCGTCTCTACGAGGCGTCGGCGCGGTACGGGGCGAATTCGACATCGCTTATAAACGTGCTCTCGATAGGCTTCGGGCTTGTGCTTTGGTGGATTGTCTTCCCGCGCAGGTTCGTCGCCCTTGCGGAGTCTCCCGCGACTTTTGCGGGCATATGGCTTTCGCTCGCGCTTGTCTGCGGCGGATTCTTCCTTTCGGCGAAACGCATTTTCGCCCGCGGGGAATTTTCGTACATGCTGCCCGCGGTCGTCGTCTTGGCTGCGATGATGATTATCCGAAAGGAAATCATGACCGACGCCGAATTTATGTCCGCAATGACCTACTATTGCGTGTGCTCCATATTTTTCAGCGGCGTCGCCAACCTTTCGATTTACGCTTTTCTGCGCGGCGGCATGATGGAGGCGACGCGCGGAGTTTCCAAGAGGACGCTTTTTGCGGGCGCGATGATGGCGATTGCAAGCGCGGCGACGATTTTCTGCGGGAACGTCTCGGCCCTCTATTCGCCCAACCCCGCGTACGTCTCGGCGGTAGCCCTCACAACGCCCCTTTGGACGATTCTGCTGAATTCCGCTTCTGGCGTCGGAACCCGACCCAAAATGATTCCGACAGCCGTGATGATTGCGGGCTTGGTGCTTCTGATTTATTTCGCCGACAAGCCCCTCCACCCCGTGTTTTAGACGCAAAAAAAATCCCGCAAAATTTTGCGGGATTTTTTCGGAAGCCGATTTGCGCGGGAGTCCGCGCATAGGAGGGATTTTCGCCCTACTTTTCCCTTACGGAAGTCGGATTCTTCTTCCACGGCGAGCGGTAGCCGTGCGTGCCGTTCTGCTTGAAGACGATTTTCGTATTCGGGTTCGCGTTGTTGTAGAGAACGGCGATTCCCGCAGGCGGGCAAACATAGTCGCCGAGGTACGCGAGGATTTCCACGGGGCACTTCACGCGCTTGATTGCGTTCGTGCTGTCGAAATAGAGCACCGCGGGCGTGTACGCGGGCTTGAAAAGCGACTTCTGGCGGCCTTCGTTTTCGGCGTTGAGGTTGCACATCCACGGAATCGTGGGCTTGCAAAGCGTGATGTCCTTGTCGAGAGCCGCAACGAAAATCGACTGGAAGCCGCCCATGCTTCCGCCGGAAACCGTGATGTCTTTGCCGTCCCATTCGGGGAGGGTCTTGGCGTATTCGATTGCTCGGAGGTCGCGGAGAATCATGAATTTGAAGTAGTTGTTTTCGGGGTTCTTTTCGGCGTTAAGCCCGAAACGCGCAAGCTTTACCTTCTGCTGCTTGTAGTATTCGCCGCTTTGCCCAAGCTCGTAGCTGTGGCGCGCCACCGAAAGCATAATGTAGCCGTCCTTGTACGGGGGATTGATTCTGCTCACGCCGTAGCCGTGGACGTTCACCCAAAGCGGAAGCGACTTCGCCTTGGCGTTTTCGGGAATCGTCAAGTACGCCTTGGCGGGCTTGCCAACGCAGTCGATTGTAAGAACGTAGGTCTTGAAGCCTTTTTTGCCCGCAACTTCCTTTCTGTCGCACTTCATCGGGACTTTTTTGAGGGCGTCGAGCTGCCTCTGCCAGAACGCGTCGAAGTCGGCGGGTTCGGGAGTCTTCTGGACGATTCTTCCGAAAGCCGCGCACGCGCCGCCGTCGAAGACGTCGATGTTCTTAACCTTTTTGCCGTTTTCGTCAACGGGAGTCGCGGTGATTCTGACAAACCCAGGGGTCGAAATCGACGTTTCGATTACGATGGGATCTTTGCCCGAAACCGCTTCGCCCGAAAAGGTCTTGCCGTCGTCGCCGCGTCGCGTCCACTTGACCTTCTGCCCCTCGACGATTTCGCCCTTGTCGTTCTGGATATTGAGCGAGAACTTCATTGTTTCGCCCGGTTTGTAGCTGAGCGCGCCCTTGTCGCACGAGCCTACAAAATAGGAGTTTGCCGCAAACAGCGTTGCGGATACGAACAGTAGTGATGATATTAGCAGTTTTTTCATTGTATATGAGTTTAAATATTTTTCGACCGCCGCGATTCGCCCGTATGCGCGGAACGCCGAAACATATTCGCCGTTCCGCGCTAAAACGTACACAATCGATTGCGGTGTTTTTGGAAATTTATGCGGTTTTTCTGCTTGATTACAAGCCAAAATTGTGGTGTACTCGTAGTTTAAGTAATCAATTTTTTCCGACATATGAGCGAAAACAATTTCAGAAAAGGCCCGCACGCTTCGAAAAACAAACCCACCGTTGCAGACGTCGAAATTCTCGCCGACGGCGCGGTTTCCTCGGCGGACGAACGCAAAACGGTCGTGCTCGACGAAGACCTCGAAGGCGTCGAATTCGAAGACAGGGTGTGGCTCTATTGGAAACGCAACAAGAATTTCATCATCACGTCGATAGCGGCGGCATTCGCAATCATCATCGGCGTGCAGGGCTATAAGATTTACGCGGCAAACGCAAAGGCGGAACTCGCAAACGCATACGCGTCGGCGCAGTCGGCGGACGAACTCGCAAAATTCGCCGAACAGAATTCGGGCAAGAAACTCGCGGGCGTGGCGCTGCTCCAAAACGCCGATAAACTCTTTGCCGACGGCAAATTCGCCGAAGCCCAAACGGCATACGAAAACGCGGGCAAAGACCTGAAAAAGACGGTGCTCGAAGGCCGCGCGCTCGTCGGGGCGGCTGCAAGCGCGGGGGCGCAGGACGCGTCAAAGGGAATCGAAGCTTTCGCAAAAGTCGCGGCGGATAAGTCGCTCGACGCAGTGTACTCGGCACAGGCAAACTATCTGCTGGGGCTGTACTACGCAAAGGCGGGGAAAACCGCGGAAGCGAAAACGGCATTCAAAACCGCGCTCGACAATAAGGGAGCGGGCTACTTCGGCAGAATGGCGGAAATGGAACTTTCGAAACTCGATTAATTTTTAATCGCAACCGAAAAACGCGCGGGAAAAGCCCCGCGCATTTTTTTTTTGCGCCGTTCGATTTTTTATGAAAAAATAGCTTGCAAGCGGACGCATGAAATGCGATAAATTAAGACTTTATATAAGGGCCTGTAGCTCAGCGGTCAGAGCAGGCGACTCATAATCGCTTGGTCGTGGGTTCAATCCCCACCGGGCCCATAAATAACCCGCAAAGATAGATGTGTTTTGAGTTCAAGCGCGGGGCGGTAAAATGAGCCGCAGAGAAAATTTCAAGGAGAGGTGGCAGAGTGGTCGATCGCGGCGGTCTTGAAAACCGTTGACTCGCAAGGGTCCGGGGGTTCGAATCCCTCTCTCTCCGTTTAAAATTTCACGCAACAAGCCCATTTTCAGCAAGTTCTGAATCTGGGCTTATTTATGGGACAACACCCCTATTTGCAAGTAATTGATTATTAGGGTTCAACAAAAGCCAGAGCACACCAGACGTGCAACTAAACTGCAACCGCCACTTGGCACCACAACTTGGCGACGATATTGTGAGGAGATTTTAAGTTTAAATTTTTTCTTCACCACAATCTTTGACGTAGAGCGTTTTTATTTTTCTTTTGGAGACGGTTTAGGACGCTCGGATTTAGGAGGAAGAAGACCTCTTTTTTCTGACATATTATCCCTTTCTTTCAGGAGTTTTATCTTTTGATACAGAAGGACGTTCTGTTGAAGGATGGCTCAATCCAGCTGTTGGATTCTCTTTTTGAGTTGGAGGCATTGTAATTTCGCATGAATTATTTGACATAAATAGTTGAAAAAAAGTTAAAAAGACAAATGATATTATTCCTAATGCAAGTGTTATATTTCTAAATGTTTCGATTTTTCCAGAACGTTCATAAGATATATTAGAATTATCACTCTCTTCTGATAAGGCTTCTATACTTCCTTGTCTTGAAAGATAAGTAGAGAACAATTCAGAAATAGCAGAGAAAACAAAAAGAAGAAACGTTAATGAAAATAATGTTTTATTAGATTCATATTTCATAACATTTACTCCGAGAAATCCAATCGCTCCCCAAGAAATTGTAAAAATTGCTTTTGAGAGCCAAAGGGTGTTTTCTTCATAATACCTATTGAATTTTTCTCGTTCTCTTTTGTTTATACTCATTTCAACATTTTTTTAATTTCGACCTGATAAGTATCTTTTTCTGCCATTAAGAATAGGCATTTCCCTTTAGAGCGTTCAGCCCAAAGATTTCCTATTACCTTTTTTGCTTCGGAATCATCATTTGAAATAAGATGTCCGCCCTTATACTCGATAGCAAATATTCTGCCGTCATTTAGCATACAGACAAAGTCTGGATAAAAACGATAATTTGCCGTCGGTAACCAGAAAGATGTATCTACTTTTTGCTCAATATTTCTTACCCAATATTTTACTTCTGGCAAATTGTCGATATAGTGAGCGCATTCCAATTCTTCTGCGTTTAAATCTGCTACTTGCCTATAATAGTGTTTTTTAAAAGTATTTTCTATTTGCTTATTCACGGGATATTTATCTGGGGCGAAATTGAAAACGTAACTATTATTTTCAGAAAGGCTCAAAGGCGTTTCAGTTGAATTTATCAATAATTCAAGTTGCCTCTCGAAATATGACGATTCAGAGGTATTTTTATGTTTTTGAAAAAGTCCTCTCACAAACTTCACATATCCCCAACGTTCACGAATAAAGTCAGACAATTTCGCATTATGTAACTTAATTGTACCGTTTAAAATATAAACAATAAATGCTATTGCAGCAGACCTATCAGTATCTGGGTGAAGAATGTTTCTATCGAGCCACGATACTAATTGCGATTCCGACCAATTTTCAGTAGGTGTAATAATATTTAAATCTTGTTGAATATCACTCGTAAAATCAAGTTTTACCTTACCGTATTTATCTATTGTACCAAGTACGACATCGGAATCTTTACGATTGGGGTCGAATGCAAAATTTTCTGGATTGTCCTTGTAATCAAGAATGTTCCAATCAGCATCAAAGAGCCTTGTATCTGTATCAAGTAACTCAAATTCCCCTTGAATAAGTACACCGAGAGTGGGAACTTTAAATGGCTCACTTCTATCCGCAGGAGTTGAAAAAATTTCTTCCGTTTGTGCACGTTGTTGCGCTATGGCAGTCTTAATTGCTTCCTTATCTTCCTCATTGGAAACAAGCCCTAAAATTTCCTCTTCTACTTCTGGAGGAACTACCGCAGTAACGGTCAATTCTTTCGTTTCAGGATTAAATTCAATAGTCTCTTGCGCTTCTTGTGATAAATCCTTTGTAGTAATATTAGACTTCAAAGAACAAGTTTTCTTAGGAATAGAACATTTCAATGGTAGCGTAGTTTGTTCTTGTTCTGGAACAAAGTCCTCTGCTTCCATTTTTTCAAAGCCGTTTTCAATTAACGAATCTCTTAAAGCTGTTGCTGCTTGTTGAAAATTATCTGAAACGGAAAATGCATAAGCGCAATTTAATGGAATTGATTGCTTTTTCGTAACGTGAGGTAGGCGAAGAATTCTACCCAAAATTTGTTCTACTGCCGTTTCAGAACTTTGATTTGCCAAAGAACATAAAACATATGCAAACGGGCAGTCCCAACCCTCTTTCAATGAATCCACTGTTATTATATAGCGAATCTTGCAATCTGGTGAAAGTAAATCTTTACCTTTTGACTCACTTCTCTCGTATGCTTCCATAGCAACTTCTTGCTTAGGAATATTGCATTCTTCAAGGAGATATTTCTCAATAACGTCTGTCGTGATATTTTCAGGGTGCGCTTGTTCTCTATTTTGCGCCTTTATCAACATTATCGGGCGTATATATTCCTGCGTATTTATCTTTTCGAGTTTCGCAAGTTCACTTAGTACGTTTAATTCAGAAATAGCGTGATTTAACGTATCTTTCCAATTACGTTTTACCTCAAGACGTATTGGAAGTTTTATCATATTTTCCGTATAAAGCTCTCGAGCAGAAACATGATGCAAAACATTGCTTGCCGTATTTTTTTTTGTTCCCTTAGAGGGGGTTGCCGTAAATTCAATTATTGCTGACGGACTAAATTTACGTAACATATCAAACGACAGAGAGCTTCTTGCATTGTGCGCTTCGTCAACAATTACAATCGGATGACGCATACGCAATACATTAGCGAAAGAATATTCAACTAAACCATTTTCGTCTTTTAAAAGCTTGTCGGAAACGCTTGAATCAAGCCCCGAAAAGTGGGACATTAGACTGCCGTTTTCACGATATGCTTTACGTCCCTCTTCATTTTCTACTCTAAAGGATTGTAAAGTAGAAACGATAATTGTTGTTGCCCCGTCTAAGGTCGCCTTTGAAATACCAAAGCATTCTTTAATTTCTCTAACTTCAATTTCGCCAAGAGTGGAATCTAAAGCTTGTCGATATGGGTGATTTGGATTCTTTAAGGCATTTAATGTTTGAACTCTAATAGGGTCGCTTGGAACAAGCCAGAGGACACAAGCGTGGTCTTGTTTTAATAAATTATCCTTGGCAATTCGTATAGAATGGCATGCTAATAAAGTTTTCCCGCCGCCAGTTGGCAACCTAAGGCAGACGTATGGCATGTTTGCGTCAAAACCTTCAATAGCTCTGTAATCTCGATTTTCCTTAAAGCGATTATATAAAGTGTCTATAAAAGACTTTCTTGCGTCGTGAGTTTGAGCCACATTATCAAAATATTCCGTAAGCGTATCTAAAGCTTCTTGTTGATAGTTTTTTAGCAAAATCATAGTTACACCTATCTGTCGAAAATTGTGTATGGAATTTGGCGGAATACTATATTGTTTTTCCGCAATACTGATTCACTTAGTCCGCAAGCAGTTCCGTATATAATTTTTACGCCGTTATGTTTTGGGAGAGTTGCCAAAACCTTTTGAGTTAATCTATTCCCTCCTTGCACAGAAGAATCTTTTAGAATACCGTTATAAAGTAAGTAAATAGCAACATCATTTGAAACTCCCACAAGAGGAGAATCAAATTCAGTCTTTGCTGAATCAAGCGGAGTGCCTGTCGCCATGAAGAAAACGTGTCGTGCTAAATCGGCGTATCCAATTTTTGGATTGATGTCGCCGTTCGCAGAAAACATTTGTTCACCAAGCCTAACAAATTTGAAGCCTTCTAAATCTTTTATTTTAAGTTTGTCTATAACCTTTTGTGCTCGCTTAGAAGTGACGTTTTCAGCGATTTCTGGGAGCATCTCTACGCAGACAAACTTGCGATTTCCGCCATCTTCTTTATTTAATTCCATCACAGCTTGAGCGGTTGTTCCGCTGCCTGCAAACGAGTCTAGAATTATAGAATCTTTATCAGAAGATATATTTATAATATGTTTAATTAATTCAACAGGCTTTGGATTATCAAAGTTAAAAGAAGAATTTATTGCTTTTAAATCCTTTGTTCCTTTTTCAGTTGAACCATATTTATCCCAAAATTTTTCTTCGTTTTCTAAGATATCTTCAGTTCCTTCATCCTCGAATTCAAGTATATTTGGTTGTGCGGAAAATGTATCTTTTTCTTCAAAGTCGTATATTTTTAATTTTACAATACCATTATCTAATATGAATCTATTTTTCTTTTCTAATTCACGAGCTAACTCTAATCCTATCTGCCATCTTTTCCCATCTCGTGGTTTTTGTCCCAAAATTTCAAACAACATTGTAGCACGAGCATATTCTCCTTCTCCTTTTTTTTCGATTACAGTAGTTCTGTAATTTCCTAATTCATCAGAACAAGGATGCATCCTTGTTTTTTTGGATTTAACTCGTAAATTTATTGCTGAATTTTTTTTCTTATAACAAGTTATATACTCAGTTAGTGTACTTGTAGAAACGCCTCGAACATTTGTTGACGTACCCTTTTTTTTCCAAATAAAAGTAGCGACAAAATTATGACTTCCTAAAATTTCATCTAAGATAAATCGCAATGATGGTTGTTCATTATCGTCCAAACTAATGAAAATTGCACCATTTTCACATAAAAATTCTTTTAACAATGAAAGACGAGGATACATCATACAAAGCCATTTGTCATGGCGAGAAAGATCCTCCATTTCTCTACCAACAACTTTCCCGAGCCACTTCTTTATTTCTGGCGAATTTACATTATCATTATAAACCCATTTCTCTTCGCCAGTATTGTATGGGGGATCTATGTAAATACATTTTACTTTACCTTTATAATAAGGAAGTAAAGCTCTAAGAGCTTCAAGATTATCTCCTTCAACAATGAGATTTCCTGAATCCTTTTGCCCATAACAAAGCGTAGATTCTTCTGTCATAATTCTATACGGAACTTCTCTATGATGGTTTAATACTGCTTTTTTCCCTATCCAATCCAGTGTAGGCATATCTCAGATTCCTTTAAAATTTTACGTTCTTAAGTAGCCTAGCTTTTTGCAAAAAATCTTCAAGCCTTCTTTCCGCCAATCTCAAAGAAACATATAATATATCTATAATAATCTTGACAAATGGGGTTGTTTTGGGTTATAATTACGCCACTATGGCGAAGATTACGAAGAGATATTGCGAAGGCAGAAAATCGCCCTATCAACTGTTTTGGATTGAGCGAGGCGTAAGGCATTCAAGGTTCTTTGAAACGGAAGAAGCAAGGGACGATTTTCTAAGGCTTAACGGACATTTGGATAAACGCTCTTTTGAGGCGCTTTTGGGAATTGACGAAAATACCATTTCGGACATCTCCTACATTGAGTCTATCAGAGGGAACGTAAGTTTCCGCGATATGTGGGAATTTTGGGCAAAGAACCACAAATTAAGGCGTGTATTAACTCTTTGGGACGCTTGCGACGAATACTTGCAGGGCGTTCCCGAATGCTACTACAAACCGACCGTACAGACAAAGCCGCATTGCAAACTTGCAATTTTCAATTCCTTCGCGTGGTGGACTCCCGCGCATTGCATAGCAAACAGGGCAGCCGCAATCGTCGCGCTTGCAAAGCAGATAAAGTCGGCCGGCGCGGGCGTTTCGGCGGCAATCGCTTTCCGCCAAATCCACAAAAGCGGCGCAAGCGCGCAAACGCTTTTCCCCGTTAATCTGGACGCGCTAAACCTCGGAAAATTCGCGTTTATGATGTCCCCGACATTCTTCCGCACATACATTTTTATGATGATGGAAAGCCAATTTAATTATTGGCAACGCGCCAAATCCGCCGCGTCGGAAGTAATTTCCCCTTCGGGCACGCCCGACCATCTAAGGCAAATCAATTTCCCCGACGGATACCAAGATTTTATTCACGGCGGGCGCACAAAAGCGCAGGTAAGGAAGCTTAACATCGAACATATGAAAGACCTCTACGGCACGCCCGAACGCGCATTCGAAACAATCAAAAAGCAATTCGCCGAAAACGTCGAACGAATCAAACACCTTCAAAAATAACATCAACAGAAAGGAAACACAATGAAGACAACCAAACCCGAACCCACCACCGCCGCCGAACTCGAAGCCGCTTTAAGCGGCTACATCGGAACGGAACACTACTACACAAGCCCGACATTCGGCGCGCGCGGCTTGCGCTACACCGACGGAATCCGCGCAATGGCGGAACTTGCGGGCGCGTACTGGCTGCTCGACACAATCCACGCGGCCGCAATAGACAACCCGCAATTTAAGGCAAGTTTGTGGGCGGTCAGAATGGAGAGCGAAAACGACAAAGGCAGGCTTTTAATAGCGTTCGACTTTCGCGACGACGGCACGCCCATCGACTCGCGCGACAACGTCGGGCAAGCCGATTTTTCGCAGGAGTTTGACTATACCGACTTCCCCGCAGGCGCGTTCAACTTCTATATCCACGGCGGCGTAATTCTGCTTCAATCCGAATACTAATGAAAACGAAAACCCAGCAAACACTCGAACAAATGCTTTTCGCCCGCCTGAAAAAGACGGGCGGAAAGTACCGCGCCCGCACGTCAATCGACGGCGCACGCACGCGCCTGACGATAGAGGCAAGCAGCAAACGCAACGCCGCGACTGCGGCGGCAAACGCAATCACGGAACGCGCCGCCGCCCGCAAAAATCCGAAGCTTGCCGACATCTTGGCAGTCTACAAAACGCTCGCCGCCGCAAACAACAGCGGCGCAAGCTTGAAGCCCGCAACCGCGCACAAAAACGCGCAATCGCTTATGCTAATTCTCCGCGCGGCAAAGCTCGACGCGCTAACAATAACGCTATCAGAACTCACGCCGCAAATCGTCGAAACGTGGCGGCGTTATTGCTATCAAAAAGCGGGCTTGAACTGGAACATTCCCAACCCCGACAAAAACACAAGTTTAAATTCGACGTGGCGACAGGCAAAAAGCGTGTTCTCGCGCCGCGCGCTAGAAGCGTACGCCCGCGCGGGCTACACCATACCGCAAAACGCAATCGACTTTGCCGAAACGCCCGAACTCACGCCGACCAAAAAGCTCGGCTTTTCGCCAATAGACGAAGAGACCGACGCAACATTAAAACGCCTTTCCGCGCTCGCGCTCGACGGCAAACGCGGGCAGGGCATACCCGCGCCCGACGTTGCCGCAATGTACCAGATGGCGCGCTTCGCGGGAATGACGCTAAACGAAATCAAGCATTTCCGCCCCTCTTGGATAGTCCGCCGACGCGGCGCAACCTACATCAACGTAGCCGAAGACGGCGCGTTTACCACAAAGCGCGGAACGAAAAACCGCCAAATCCCCGTCGACCGCGACCGCCTCGACAAGTGGCTCGCCGCAATCAAAAATACCGACTTCGAAGCCGCGCAAACCTACAAACGCGCCAACGAATGGCTCAAAGCCTACCTTCCCGACCGCACAAAAAAGCTCCACGAAATGCGAAAAATGGCTTGCTCCGAAATGCTCGAGCGCACGGGAAACATTTTTCTTGCATCAAAATTCATCGGCAATAGCGTAAATACAACCACAAAATATTACGCAAACCTGCTAACGGCAATAAAACCGTTGTAGCAAAAATACATTTCGGACAAGCAAGTTCATTTTGCTTTTCCTTATGCTTGATTCCATAGGCGACGCGGCAACCCCGCGCCGCCTATTTCTTTGCCTACTTTTTCTCCAAATACTTCTTGAACTCAGGCTTTTTTGCATATCCCTCATAGGCGGATTGCCTTAACAAATCGTCGTCGCCAAGTTCCTTCTGAATCGAATCGAGCAATTCCGCGAAGCCGTTTTCGTTATTGATTCTTTTGATAATGTCCTCGCGAACCGCAGCTCTAAATTCGGCGGGATATTCCAACCCCGCACTTTTTTCATTTTTTTGAGCGTTCTTCTCCGTGCCGCTCCGCGAGACCTCTTGCTTCTTTTTCATCTCCCAAGAAAGACGCTTGTAGGCGCGAATCCTCTTATCGCGCAACGGATTTTCCATTGAAGACCAGTTGAGTTCGGTATTTTCGCTATCGCTCACCCAATAATCGCCCGTATTTTTATCGTAGCCCCATTCATACCCCCTTTTACTACACGAAATATAATACCTGTCTTTGTTGTAGCTAACCCAAGAGCTAACGCAAACCGACAAAAACGCCGCCAGCGACGCAATCAACACGGCGACAATCAACCTATCTTTCAACATATTTTTCATAGCATACCTTTCAAAAAAAAAGACGGGCAAACCCTTTCGAGCTTACCCGCTTTTAATTCCCAGTCTTGCGACTGACCTTCAACCTTGCGGTTGCGTGTTTGCATTTACATTTTGCAATGTATGCGCATTCACATTTAGATTCGTTCTAATTCAAACAAACCCTATCGGGCTTGACGGCAAACAACAAAAAACACTTTTCTTTAAAACGCAAGCATAAAAAATCAATTTTTCCATTTTTTATATTTTTCCTCGGAATAAATCAGCTCCTTGTACGCGCTTTCGGCAAGACTGTCGATTTTCTTCTTGTTGTCGAGAATCGCCGCGCGCTTTTGGCGGGGCGTAAGCTCGGTTGAATTTTTCGCCGCGCTTATCGCCGCGTTGATTTCGGAAATCGACTTGATAACCAAATTTATCTCGCGCTCGCGCGACATCGCCACGCCGTCGCGCCTGCCCTCGTACCACTCCGCGCGCCGAATCTGCGCGGGCGTCCAAGTACGCGCGGGAAGCTTGTGCTCGCTTACTTTCTTCACCGTACCCTTAATCTGCGCCCATTCCGTCTTGCCCTCGTAAAACTTCTGGACATATCGGCTCGCCGAATACTCGGGCACAATAAACTTGTCCAAACCCGTAAGCCTGCTTTCTTTTCCATTCGGGGCACAAAGATAGCCTTTCTTCCGCTTCCCGTCGGGATTCGTCCACTTGGCTTTTACCTCTTTTATCTGCCGTTCGACTTCCTTTATTTCCGCGTCGGTAGGCTTCCATTCTTTCCGCCTTATCGCCCGACTGAAACTCATCTCCGCCGTGCCGTCGTCGAACAAACCGCCCGTATCTTCTTAGGTTTCAACACCCGCGCCCTGTTCGATGTTTTCGCTGTTCTCCGCTTTATCGAACAAGCCCGCTTTTTTGCGTATCTTGTCCATAATTTCGGGTTCGGGCGTGGGACTCATCAGCCTGCTGTTCTCGTATTCAAGCGCGGCAACTGCGGCGCGCACAGCGTCGGGGTTGTTGATGTCAACGCCCATCTCGCGCGCAATTTCGGGGCGTTTGATTACACCCTTTACCGCCAGTATCCTCTGCTTGTTCTGCTTCACAAGCTCGCCCGCCGCTTTCGAAAGCGCAACCATTTCACGCATCGCCGAATCGTCTACGCCGAACAGGTCTCCCTGCACGGCTTCGCCCGTGGCATTGCCCCCGCCCTCGCCCTTGAAGGCTTTGAGCCTGCGCGTGTGGATTTCAAGCGTGGTAGCGTCCATACCCTTTGCGGAATCGAGCGCGGCATTCTGAACGTCCGCGTCGTTACGCGCGGACGCGCCGCAAGGTATTCGAGCACGTCGGTTCTGCACTGCTGGTTTTCCTTCGCCTGTTCGGGGTTCATTTCAAAGCCTGTTTTTGCGGGGCGTCTATCTTGCCCTCGATTCGCCCGATTGCCTTGTTGAGGTCTTGCAGCTCGCGGTTGACGCCGTCGGAAAGGCGGCGGAGCTCGTCGAAAATCGCCTGATTGGATTTCGCCGTGTACACGTTTAAAGTGGCGTCGCTTACCCGGCAGGTCGGCTCGCTGTCGTACGACGCCAACAAATGGAAATACTATTTCGACGGCTTCTACGCCGACAATCCGTTGGGCGACGTTTCGCTCGGCACTGTCGCCGTCGCCGGCGACAGTGCCGACGAACCCTCGGGCGCAACGGGCGCGATTGCCCAGCGCCTGCGAGTCGCCCTCGACTGCCAAAGCTACGAAACCGACGCAATCAACACCATCACAAACGACCTTTTGAAACTCCACGCGGGCAACTCCGCAAAGTTGCAAATCGGGCTGTTCCGCGGCGGCGAAATACCGTCCGACCTTTTGGGCGAAAGCCCGTCGCTCGAACTCGTAATCAAGGACACGGGCGGCGACTGGTACCCCGACGCGGAGGGCGGCGTTGTCGTCAAAAAGACTTTCGGTACGCTCAACGCGCAACTGACAAAAGACTCGTGGAACGGCGGCGCGGCGTGCCACGCCGAAATCCTGCTCACGCCCGAGGACACCGCGCTGACTGCGGGCGTCCGCTGGCTCTGCGTCAACCTCGTCTTGGGCGAGGACGCTATCACTTTCTACGCGGGCAGAATCTACATTCTCGACAATGGCGTTTCGGGCGCGTCGCTCGTCGAAGCCCTCGACGAAATCCGCCGCGTACGGCAGGAGGCAATCGACGCCCGCGACCAAATCCTTGCGCTCGTGAACGAGCAGACCAACCCGACCGCGCTTTACGAGCGCATCATAAAGCAGCTCAATTCCGCGCTCGTCGCTACGGGCAACCGCATATTCATCGGCGAGGACCGCGGGCTTTATATGCTCGACGAAACGGAAGGCGGCGACGGACTTTACCACAAACTTGAACTTGTAAGAGTGGACGGACAGCTGATGCTTGCGCCGTCCGAAAACGGAGTCGAAAATGTTTAAAAAAACCGTCTTTACACTCGCAACCGCCGCGGCGGTTTCGCTGCCGGCATTCGGCGCGCGCTACGCGCCGCTCCCCGTGGATTCGGAAACGTCGAAGCTCGCGCCCGACTCCAAATTCATTTCGGCGAACAAGCTGATGACGAGCGGCAAACTGCCGAACGCCGCGCAGTTCGCCGCCGACAACAACCTCGTTTCGAACGAGGTGCTCTGCATCCGCGTGGATATGTTCCGCACGGGCACGAACTCGTCAAATTCTCGGGCGGTATATTGGTGGGAATGCGAATTGAAAGTTTTGAGCAAAACCGGCGTTTTGCTCTACCACGTTTCTACGGTCTGGCGCGACAGAAGCTATCACGAGGGCTTGGGTATCGAGGACGACAAGTGCCGAATTTTTTATTACCCGTCGGGTCCGAACCCGACCACGGGCATTTGCGCCAAGCCGAAAAAAGAGCTTAAACGCTCGGCGGGCGGCAGCGGAATTTCGATTTTCAAGTACGAGGGATTCACGACGGGGCAGTTTTACGGCGGGTATACGTCAAAACCCGTTTCGATTTCGACAATCGAATTTTACCCCGACTTGTCGGGAACGCTCAACGGCGTTTCAATTCGCGAGATTTTCCTGAATCCCGAAAACACGATTTTGGTAAGCCGCAAAAATTCGAACGAAATCGAGATGGACGGCGCAAACAGCAGCCGCATCTGGCGTGCCCCGATTATAACCTACTATCGAAAGTAAACCGATGAGAAAAACCGCTTTTATGATTTTGGCGGCACTCGCCGCAAACGCGGCGTTCGCCGACCTTTCGCGGGATTACCGCGATATGCTCGCAACGCTTGAATTCGCGCAGTCGGCAAAGTCCGCGCGTGCCGCCGTGTCGGCTGCCAAAGAGGCGGACTCCGCAAAAGACGGCGTTGCCGCGGTACGCTCGTCGCGGAATTTTAAAGACTCCGCAAAACTCGCCCGCGCGGCGGAATTTTCGAAAGACGCGGTCGGCCGCGCCGCGCTTGCGCTTTCCGCCGAGCGGTTCGCCGACCTGAGGCTGTGGGTTTTGCAAAACACAAAGCCGCGCGTTTTCATAGACATCGCCACGGCAAGCCCCGCCACCGATATGGGCTATTTCCGCATCGACTTCGACCGCGCCGACAAGTTCGAAAAACTGCAAATGCTCCGCGACGAATTCGGCATCGAATAAAATTTCGAACCTCAAAAAAACAAAAATGAAAAAATACATCATCGCAACCATCGCCGCGGCGTGCGCCGTCTCGGCATACGCAAAATCAACCGACGAACTTGTCGCCGAGTTCCGCGCTCTCGATTCGTCCCAAAACGTCAAGGAGGCACGCCAAAACTACGTCCGCGAAAACATCGCCGACATCCGCGCGGCGTGGCAGAAAAACAAAAACTCGCCGTACGTCAAATTTCAGACCCGCGCGGTTGCGGAGTGGGCGTCGCTCTCGCCCGAAGCAAAGCAGAACAAATTTTATATGCGCTCGCTGTTTTCGCACCTCTACGCCGCCGACGGAGACATCGACGCTCCCGACGACGTGAAGATTTCGCTCAACTGCTGGAAATTCGTTTCGCTCAACCCCGACGCTTGGGCGGCAATCAAAGCCGCCGGCTACAAGGTGGGCGGCATCGAAATTCCGCTCTGGTTCGGGCTCGAAATAGGTCTCTCGACGCGCGACATCGACACCGTATACCGCTATCGCGACGGAATTTTAAACCGCTCCGCCGAATGGCTCGACGCCAAGTGCGAAGCCGTCCGCAGAATGTGCCTGTATGCCGCCGACACCGCGAAGGCAAAAGCCGTCTGCAACGAATTCGAAAACGCTATGCTTTTGCACGACTGCCAAAACACCGAAAAAATCCAAGCCGTCGGCAAGGCGCTGACTGCGCGAATCATCGACGCGAAAATTTCAAAATAGGAAAGGAACCGACAAATGAAAAAAATCATTATCACAACTCTTGCGCTCGCCTGCGGGCTGGGCGCGTACGCAAAAACGCTCGCGGAGCTTAAAGCCGAAATGCCCGCCTATCAGGACAACGACACCGTCCGCGCCGCACGCCGCGCCTATATGGCCGAAAACAAGGCCGACTTCGTGCGCGAGTTCGACGCTTGGAAGAGTACGAACGCCGCAAAATTTTTTCTGGGCGAACCGCAAAACGCGTCGATGACCGACGAGCAGAAAAAGCTCGCCGTCGAAAACCGCGCGTTCTTCAGGGCGGTCTACTGGGTGCTCTCCCGCGAGCTCGACGTACCCGCAAACACGGCGCTGCGCCTTGTGCCGCAGGTCTACTTTGCCGAAAACCCGACAGCTTGGGATAAAATCAAGGCCGACGGCTACAAAATCGACGGCGTTGCGATGCCCGAAACGCTGATAACCGGCTGCGCGTTCGCCGCACGCGACGAAGCGTGGCTGTTTGCCAACGCCGACAGGCTCGCGGCGATTCCGCTTTCGGGGCTTGTGTCCTTTGCGGAGGACACGCGGAAAATGCTTCTGCGTTCCTCCGATTTCGCCGCCGCGAAAAAGTTCTGCACGGCCTACGAGTGCGAAATGCTCGTCAAAGGCGCGGACGCCGACAACGCCGCGCTTGTAAAAATCAAGACCGTGGGCAAGTACCTGACCGAACGGCTGCTCGACGCGAAAATCGCAAAATAAAATACGCCGCCGCAGGGCAATGCCCCGCGGCGGATTTTTTCAAACGGAAAGGAATTTGAAAATGACGGAAATCGAAATCAACGGAAAGAAAATCGCGGTCGCCTGGGACGCGCAGGCGTACTTCCGCTACGAACGCGCGGGCGGCACCGCCGAGGAAATGCAGGCGCTCGCCGACAAGCGCGGCTCTGCGGCGGCGAGAATTTCGACGGTGGTAATTCTCGCGTGGGCGATGCTCAAAGGCGACTCCCGCGCCGAATACCCGACCGCCGAAGACCTCGCGCCGCTATTCATTCCGCGCTTCGACGCGGCCGCCGCCGAAAGCCTCGGCAACATTATCGCCGCGGGCAACGACGCGATGAAGGCAAACCTCTAATTCAAACAAAAAATGGCGGCGAAAGATTTCATCATCAGGCTTCTGCTCGATTCCGACGTCGGCGGCGGGAAGAAAGTTGAGGACGCGCTCGGAAGAATCTCGCAAAAGGTCGCGGGCTTGGAGACATTCGGCAAGTCGATGTCGATGTACTTCACCGCGCCGCTTGTTGCGTTCGGCACGCTCGCCGCCAAACTCTTCACCGACTTCGAGGCGCAGATGTCGCGCGTGGGCGCGATTTCCGCGGCGACGGCCGGCGAGCTGAAAGCCCTGACCGCGCAGGCCCGGGAACTCGGTGCGACAACCCGCTTTTCGGCAAGCGACGCGGCAAACGCAATGTCGTACCTTGCGATGTCGGGCTTTTCGGTGTCGGAAATGACGCGCTCTATGCCGTCGGTGTTGCAGCTTGCCGCAGCCGCCACGCTCGATATGGGCACCGCCGCAAACATCACGTCGAACATCCTGCGCGGCTTCGGGCTTGACGTTGGCGAACTCGCCCACGCAAACGACGTTCTCGTAAAGGCGTTCACGAGTTCGAACACCGACTTGCGCCAACTCGGCGACGCGATGAAATACGTCGCGCCCGTCGCGAGGTCGTCGGGGCAGAGTATCGAAGACATCACGGCGGCAGTCGGCGCCCTCGGCAACGCGGGCTTGCAGGGCACGATGGCGGGCACGGCGCTGCGCAAGGCGATTTCCTCGCTCGTCAAACCGTCGCGCGACGCGCAGAAAGTGCTTGCGGAACTCGGCGTCGATACGAAGGACGCGTCGGGCAAAATGCGCCCGATTCTCGACATCATAAGCGACCTCGGTGATGCAGGCATTTCCACGGAGCAGATTTTCAGGATTTTCGGAGACCGCGCGGCCGCCGCCGTCGCCGCGCTCACCGATATGGGCGGCGACAGCCTCAAACGCTTTTCCGACGCGCTCAAAGACTCGGCGGGCACGACGGAGCGAATCGCAAAACAGCAGGAGGACAACCTGCGCGGAGCGTTCTTCCAAATCAAGTCGGCGGTCGAAGAGGCGCAGATTGCGGTTGAAAGTTCGTCGCTCGGAAAGGCGCTGCGCGAAGTCGTGATGCAGGCATACGACCTCGTAAGCGCGTTCAACGCCTCCGACGACAAAACAAAGAGATTCGCCGCGTCGGTCGGGCTTGCCGTTGCTGCAATCGGTCCGGCGATTTTCGCGGCGACGCGCCTTGTGGCGGTTTTCGGCACGATGTCGCGCGTATTCGTTTCCACGGCGGCGGGTCTGCGGGCGCTATCCGTGGCGTTCACCGCAAACGCGGGCGCGGCTACCGCGGCGACAATCGCGTTGCGGGCGTTTCGCGGCGCGTTGGCGATGACGGGCATCGGCGCCCTTGCCGTCGGTCTCGGATACCTTGCCGACAAGTTCATTTCGAGCGCGGAGGCTGCGGGACGCGCGCGCTCGGCGTACGAGCAGCTTCCGCCCGCCCTCCGCGCCGTCCAAAGCGGCGTTGCACAGGTCAACGCCGATATGCGCACTTTCGCCGCCGAAGACGCGACGACCGAAAGCGTCGGCCGCCTGCGGAACTATTTCGAGCAGGTCAAGACGGAATACGAAAGACACGCGCAGATGCTCGACCGCGCGGACAAGCGCGAGCAGGTCCGCGAGCGCAACCGCAGGCGCGGCGGCGACGCGAACTTCGCAAAAGGGGCGCAGTACGGCGAGGGCGAGCTTGCCGAGTACGAATCACGGACGGCTCTCTTCAGGAAGATTCAGTCGCTAAACACGGCGATGATGTCGGTGCGGACGGTGCTTGCCCGCAAGGAGGCGGAGCTTGAATCGCGCACGTCGGCGGAAGCGCTCGCAAGGGAGGCCGCCGACCGCAAGGCGTTCGAAACCGCCGCGCGACGCACAAACCAAATCAAACGCGCGGTCGCGCTCGAAGCCCTTTCCGATACCGAACGGAAAATCGAGAGGGAACGCGACCTCCGCGCCGTCGAGGAGGAAATCGCAAGGCTCGAAAGCGACGCGGGCAACACTTCGAAAAGTTTTGCCGACCGCGCGAAAGCCTACGATATGCTCGGCGAAAAGCTCCGAGAGACGGCGGCTTTGCGCGGGGAAATCGCGCGGCTGGAACCGAAGGCCGCGAACGAGGAAAAGAAACGCGCGGCGGCGGAAACCGCGCGGCTTTCGCTCGAAATTTTGCAGGCGCAGGCTCGCGGCGACAATGCGGCGGCGGCAAAGACGCAGCGCAGGCTCGACATCGAACGCGAGATTCTGAACCTCAAAGAAAGCGCCAACCTCTCCGACGCCGACGCGCGGGAAATCGCTACGGCGAAGGTCGAAGCGGAGGCGAAAATCGAGGCCGACAAGCTCGCCCGCGAGCGCAATATGCTCGTTGTGGAGGCGCAGATTTCCGCGCTCAAAGCGTCGGGAAAAAAGGTCGAAGCGGAAGCGCTTTCAATCCGCAAACGCGCCACCGAATACGCAGAACGCTTCAAAACTTCGTATTCGGAGGCGCTCGCCGACATTAAGAAAATCGACGACATTCAAAAGAAGCAGAAGCCCGCAACCGCAAACAAAAACGCCCGCTACGGCGCGAGCGTCGGGCAGATGGAGCGGCAGCAAAACAAAATCAAAGAGCTGCTCGGCTCGGACTCCCGCGCCGACATCAGCCGCGGCGTAAAAATGGCCGAGCGCTTCGAAAAACGCTACGGAATTTCAATCAACGACGACGTGCGCGAATACAAGGGCATCGACCGCAAAACGGGGAAGTTCGTAAACCCTACGAGCAAGGAGGCCGTCGCGCAGTCCGACGCGGAAACCTCGCAAAGGGCGTACGGAGTCGCCGCAAGGGCGGGGGCAATCAAAACGCCGTCGGACACCGCGCGGGCAGTTGCGGGCGCGGGCGGAAGCGCGGTTTCCGCGGCGGTCGGAGCGGTCTCTGAAACGGTGGGAAGGTTTTCGACGGGCGGCGTTCCCGCGCCGCGTGTGGCAAAGTCGTATTCGGAGCGCCTGTCCGAAAGGACGGCGGGCGCTGCGGACGAATTCTCCACCGGCGGTATTCCAGCCCCGCGCTCGGCAAAATCCTTTTCGGAACGGCTGGAGGAAAGCCGCGCACCCAAATCCGCGCCCCAGAAAACACAATCGGTAAAAGCGTCGGGCAAATCGGGAGATTCCGAAAAGGGCGCGGGCGGCGGAATCGACGAGGCGGTAAGCTCGCTCTCCGAAATCGCAAAGCAAATCGATACCCTCGTAAAGAAAATAATCGACCTCGAAAGAAACATTAAAGGCTCGGTCTCGCGACTCTCAAAAAAATGACGACTCTTAAAATAGGCGGCGAAAAACGGACTCTCCCCCAATGGGGCTGCGAGTCGGCAATGCTCACGTTCAACAGCTTCGCGGCGGACGAATTTTCGTTCTCCACGCCCAAGCTCGGCTTCCGCAACGCTTGGCGCGACGCGGAAACACGCGTCGAGGTCTTCGACGGCGACGCGCGGATTTTCGCGGGCTTTCTCCAAGAGCCGACCGTCGGCAAATCGGCAAACGGCGACTCCGTGAACTTCTCCGCAAAAGGCTTCTGGGACGTGTTCGAATCCACTCCGTACCAAAATTCGTGGTTCCCGCCGATTCTAATCGGCAACATTCCGAACGTCCGCGACCTCACGAAAGTCCAGCTTTTCGGGAAAAAAACCGAGTACTGGTGGAGCTCCACGGGCGGACCGGTGCAGTACGAGGAACCGCAGTATGAAAGCTGGTCGGCGGAGCAGTTCTTCAAAAATGACGTGTTGGCGGCGTTCGCTAAAACCGACAACGCCGCGCTCTTCGACATTCCCGAATCGGGCATCGACTTCGACTCGCAGCTCCTCCTTCCGTACGAGGAAAAGGAGTCGCCAATGTTCGCCGATATTTTTTCGAGCATCGCAAAGTGGCACCCCGAACTGATGTCCGCCTTCGACTACTCGGCCGACAAGCCGACGCTCTCGATTAAGGCGGCGCAAAAGTGCGCAGTCGTGAGCGTGCCCGTCGGCATATGCACCGACATTTCTCTTACAAAGGACATCAAGCGCAAACGGCGCGTGATTCTGCGACTCGTCAAAAACAAGACGGGCAATACGACGGGCGGCACGGGTTCGTGGCTGCACTACAAAGGCTTCGACGACTGCGCCGCCGAGGGAGTTTCGGCGAATCAGCGCAACGTGGTGGTCGTTTCGATAGACATTTCCGACGACAATTTTTCGAATAAAACGGTCGACGCGCAGGGGCTGCTCGCGCAGTTGAAGTCGATTGTCAACCGCGACAAATACACGGGCAGCGTTGTGCTCTTCGACCGCAACCTGCGGATGCGCTACGCGGGTAAACGCCTGAATATTGCGGACAGCCGCGACAACCTCGCGGGAATCGACGCGCAGGTGCAGTCGGAGTCGATAGACCTTGCGACGGGCACGCGGACGCTGACGCTCGGCAACGACAACCAACCCGACTGCGAGGATTTCGTCTCGCGCATCGAGTGGCTGATTTCGCGATAGACGCGACAACCGCAACACACGCGGAGGGCGGACGAAAAAACACCGCGAGGCGCAAGCAACCCTTTTGAAAACGGTACCCCCGCCGAACCTCCGCGGCTCACTAAAAAAAACAAACTTCCGCCAAATTGCGGCAAGAGGGCGGCAACCCTTCCGCCAAGCCGCGGCAAGAAAACGGCAATCCTTTCGCCGAACGCGGCCGATTACGAAAAACACAAAAAAACCGTACCCACCGTCGCGCGATTACAACCAATCCAACCCTTTTCCCATTCCCCCGTTTCAAACATTCCCATTACCCTTTTCTATCTTTACTTACGGTACAAGCGCTCGATTCTTATTTTAACTGCTAAGCCCGCTTTTGCCGGATAGCATGATTCCAACTCCATTTTTTTGCCCTTAAACGGAGTGCCTGATATCTTTCCCCTTACGAACGGGCTTTTGATTTTGTTTGTTTCCTTTCCCGACGTCGGGTCTATCTGGTAAGATACGGCTCTGTAAACGTTCTCTTTCGACGCGTCTGCATTTTCGAGCGGAGCTGTTTCAATTTCTATTCTGAGACCGCGGAATCCTTCGGGTGCTTCTTTGAGCGTCATTTCAACAGATTCGTCAGCCTTGCCCGATAGAATCCACGCTTGCACGCTTCCGGAATCGGTTTTAATTGCTTTTTGATAGGGCTTCCCCGACGCCGCGCAAATGCTTTGCGGCTTTATTTCGTCGGCATTTCTTGCATATGAAGTATGAGCCAGTGCGAGCAGAATGACCGATGCCGTTATTGCGCCAACGGATATTTTTGAGAGCCTTTTGTTTATCATATATAGAGTTTTTGCCGATTGCCTTCGGTTTTGCGCCAAGCATTAAAATGCGCCATCGCCACTATCCAAATTAAATTAGATTCTATTGAACGCATGCCGATATTGTCAAAGTAAAAACGGCAAGCCCGCCGAAGACAACTGCGCGGGCGCGCTAATGCTGTGGTTGCGGGGAATGGAGCTATGCAATGATTTCAATGAAATTGCCTTCATTGTCGGAAACACATGCTTCGTAATAGCCGTCGCCTGTTGTGCGGGGATTGCTGATAATTTTGTATCCGTCCGATTCCAGTTGTTTTACTTTTGAATCAACTAATTTTTCCGAGCCAAGTTTGAAGGAAAGATGAATCAATCCCGTTCTTAATAATTCATTTGAGCCTTCAAATAAGTCGGGGCGCGACATTATTTCAAGCCGCGTTCCGGAGTCGAAGGAGAGAAAATAGGTTTCAAGCAAAGTCTTGTTGTTGCGGTACTTATTGTTTACGGCGGCGTTGAAATATTTAACGTAGAAATTTTTAGTAGCCTCTAAATTCCTAACAAAAATTGCGACATGGTCTATTTTCATGCGGAAAATCTATAAGATTTTTCACTTTTACATAAAGCTTTTTGTGCGCGGATTGCGTTTTGGGCTTTCATTGTTCAATTCGCCTGTATTTTGCAGGCTATCGTTTCTGCAAAAGGCGAAAAAAACGTCCGATGAAAATCGGACGTTTTTGTTTGGTGGAAAATTTGTGTGGCTGCCTTGGGGATTATTTTTCGTCGAGGTCGATGACGGCTTTTGTCGATTCCACGCTCTGGGTTGTGCTTTGTCCGCCTTTGAGTCTTAGTTTATACATCTTTTGCGAGAGCTTGCGGGCGGCTTTCACTATCACGTAGTCGGGCGTGTCGCAGATGTCCACGAAGCCGATTGCGTAGTTTGCTGCGTTGAAGCGTCCCGCCGTGCAAAGGTCGAACCATTGGAACCAGTGCGCTCCCACGACATTCGGGTTTTCGAATGCGCTGATTGCGTAGTTTTCGAACGCCTTTTTGCGGGCTTCGACCGTCACGCGCGGATTGAGCCCGCCGCCGTACACGCCCTTGTCGGTGTTCCCGAAGTGGAATTCGCCGATGAGCGACGGTTTGTCTTCGCAGCCCTTCACGGGCGAGAATGCTGTAATGTTGTCGGAGTATACATTGTAGCTGATGACGTCGCAGTAGCGCGAGGCGACCTTCTCTACAAGCGTATTTCTCCACGCGAAGCGGCAGCCGAGATACAGCGTATTCGGAGCCGCCGCCTTTACTGCGTCGCGGCAGGTCTTGAAGTAGCGGACGTAGATTTTCTCCTCGAATGCGAGCATGTCGGTTTCGCCCGCCTTTGTTCTCGGGAAGAAGTCGCGCTTGGCGAGGAAGTCGTCCCAGCTTGCGTATTTTGCGTTCCACGCTTCGTTGAGTTTTTCGATTGTGCCGTATTTAGCCTCCAAATCCTTGCGGAATTCGATTTTCGAATACTGTGTCGCGGGGCAGCCGAGCAGCGCCCTGATTGTCGTCAGCGGCTTGAACTGCCACGGAAGTTCGTTGTCCACGAACACGCCGACGCATGCGGGCATGTTTATGAGTTTGGAAAGCTGCGCTACGCGTTTGAAGGTGTTTTCCTCGAAATTGGGCGTAAAGAAGTCGGGGAAGTCGCGCCAATATGCGTGTATTTTTACGTCGGTCTTGAAGCTTTCCGCCTTGCCCGACGTCGCAATCGCCGTGAACGGGAAGTTGCCCCTGCTTATGATGTAGTGTTGCGACCAGCACCCGTAGGTTGTGAAGCCCCACATGCGCATGCGCTCGTCGGAGACGTCTCCGTAAACTTCCCTGTAATTGTCGCCGTATTTCGCCACGAGGTTGCGTTCGAGGAATCCGTAGGAGTCGTAAACTTTGTCTTTATAGTAGTGCAGTCCCCAGTTCGATTTTTTCATGAAGCGTTTGTCGGAGACGTCTTCGAAGTACGATTCGCGGTCGGTAATCGGCGTGAGGTCGAGGTTGCCGACGCAGGTTATGCCGAACGACCAGAACAGGTTGCCCTCGGGGTCGATAAACCACCATTTGCCGTCGATTTTCTGCACGCGGAAGTGCCCCGTAGCTTCGTATTTTTGGTCTTCCCGAACGAGCCCGCAGAACTGGTCGCGGTTGGGGATTTTTCCGATTTTCTTGTAGAACTTCTTTTCCGCCTCCATGCGTTTTGCGAAGTCTTCGTCGCAGGTGATTTTGTCAATCCAGTCTTTGTGTTTGAATTGTCCGTACTTGTCGATGAACGGGAAGAACTCCTCCTTCGAGTAGTTCAGGAATTTCTCCTTGAAGTTGTGGAATTCGGGGTTGGCGGGCGTGAATGTCATGCCGATGAACGCGTCGTTGTCGAACATCCACGCGCCCTTGGGGTCGGCGGTGAATTTTTCGATTTTGATGTCGTCGATTTCGATTTTAATTCCGCGCTCGGCGACGATGTCGAATTCGCCCGAATTTGACGGAAGCCTGCCGGCGACTTCTATTCTCTGCGCTTTTTTATGGTCCTTTTTGTTGTCTTTCTGAATCCAGCGGGCGGAGATGCGCGTCTTTTCCCCGTTCTTGATTTCGCGCATGGCGACTGCGACTGCCACGTGTTTGTTATTTTCGGTTTCGAGCAGTTTGCATGTTAGCGAGAGTCTGTAAATTCCCTCCTTGTTCAGCGGAATGGTGCATATAGATTGCCAGCCCCAGTTTTTTCCGCGCGTGTCGAACATCATCGAGCCGTTGCCCGATATCGCCTTGCTGCCCGCGACTTCCGTGGCGATTTCAGGCTCGAATTTTGCGACTTCCGCGAATTTGCTCGTTTCGGGATTTTCGAAGTCTTCCTCGAAAACCGTTTCCATGTTGCCCAGCGCGGGCAGGGCGGCGAAGAGCAACGCCGCCGCGAGTGTCGGCAGTTTCTTTCTCATAATAGATAGCAGTTGATAACAGTGTTTTCCCGAACGGCGGGCGTTCCGCGCGTTCTTTGTTGAAATATAAACATGTAAAAAAATGGCGCGCCGACTTCAAGCTAATTTTTGTTTATTGCTCAAAATTGTGCGGCGGGCGGGGCGGTTGCGCGGAACAAAAAAGGCGGCTTCCCGCAACGGGGAAGTCCGCCCATGAAAACGCCTGCTTGGAATCGCCGCCTATGCGACGTCCACTGCGCGGTAGGCGTCGAGCAGTTTCTTGTCGCCCGCGGCGGTTCTGTCGCTCTGTCCGTGTTCCATGCCGATGATTCCGCGGTAGCCCTTGTTCCAAATGTGCTGGAATACGTTTTTGAAGTTGATTTCGCCCGTGAGCGGTTCTTTGCGCCCCGGAACGTCGCCGAGCTGGAAGTATGCAATTTCGTCCCACGCGGCGTCGATGTTCATGATGAGGTTGCCCTCGGTAATCTGCTGGTGGTAGAGGTCGTCGAGAATCTTGACGTTCGGGCTGCCGACCGCCTTGCAGAGCGCGTACGCCTGCGGAATGCGTTTGAGCCAGAGGCTGGGGTGGTTCTTGATGTTGAGGGGTTCAAGCACGATAATCAGCCCCGCCTTTTCCACGATTTCCGCGCACCATTTGAGGTGTTCGACGACGTTCGCAAACTGGTATTCGGGTTCGACCATCGGGTCTTCGAGTCCGGGGACAACCGTGCACCATTTCGCGTTGACGCGCTTGCCGACTTCCACAGCTTTTTCCATTTTTTCCTTCCAGTAGGCGCGGCATGCCTTTTTGTCTACAACGCGTTTGCTAAGGTCGAGCCTGTTGCCCGTCATCGACGCGTTTTTCCATTCGGCGTGCGCGACGAATACGCCCATTTCCATGCCGAGCTTCGACATCTGCTTCGCCATCGCCTCCTGAATTTCGACCTTGCGGTTGGGCATGCCGTTGTCTTCGAGCCCGCGGAAGCCGCAGTCGTAGAAGAACTTGATTTTGTCGACTTCCGAAAGCCCCTGTGTGGACGCCTTGCAGTGCCCGAGGTTCGGCGAGAATTTGCATTTGTAGGGCGCGGTCGACGATGCTATCGACTTCGGGTCCGCCGCCGCGAACGCCCCCTTTGCGAATGTTGCCGTTGCCGCCGCCGCGAGTGCCGTCTTTGCGAATTGTCTTCTGTCCATCATTGTGCCTTTTTTTGTTGTTATATGGATTGCTAAAAGTAGATTCCAATCTTTCGATTTTTTCCAGTTTTGTGAAGCATTTTTTTTCAGTTTCGACAAAATTGCCTTGCAAGAGTTGCGTCCCGACGCCATTTTTTCTACCCGTATGAAAAAAATTATCGCTTTACTCGCAATGGCGACGCTGCTTTTCGGCTGCGCGTCGTCCGAAAAAACCGAACAACAACCCAAACACCGCAACGTCGCGGTGCAGATGTACACTTTCAACAAGTTCACCTTGGAGGAAGCCGTCAATAAAGTCAAAGACTTGGGTCTCGACGGCGTCGAGTGCTACCCCAAGCAGCGCCTCAGCGACAAATTCCCCGGAGTGCTCACAAACCAGTACATGACCGAAGAGCAAAAGGCGTTCATGAAAAAGCTCTTCAAAGACGCGAACCTCAAACTCGTAAGCTTCGGCGTGGCGTACGCCAACAACGAAAAGGAAATCGAAGACCTCTGCAAATTCGTTAAGGAATTCGGTTGCGACCGCGTTTTAACCGAATGCCCCGTAGGGCTTTTCCCCGTTTGGGAAAAGGTCGGCAAAAAGTACGGCGTGACAATGGGCATCCACAACCACAACGGCCCGAACAAATATTGGAACCCCGCGTATATTTTCCCGCTCGTGAAAGACTATGAATTCGTCAAGATGAACCCCGACGTCGGGCACATGGCGCGCGCGGGCATAAACCCGATTGACGCCCTCAAAACCTACGAAGGTAAAATCTCGTCTGTCCACTTCAAGGATTTGTCCGAAATCTGCGCAAAGAACAAACCCGCCGTCTACGGCAAGGGCGTTCTCGACACAAAGGGCATGCTCGCCGAGCTCGACAGACAGGGATACAAGGGCTTCTTTATCATTGAGTACGAAACAAAGTTCGAAGACAACTTGGCGGAAGTCAAGGAGTGTCTGAACTATCTGCGCAACCATTAAGATACGGCGCGAGACGGCGCGTGAAAATACTTCCCTAAGGGCGTTTCCCTGTACCCGCAGACCGCTCGCGTACGTCAAGTACGCCACGCGCCCTGCGTGCACAGGAAAGCCACCCTTATGAAAGCATTTTGACGCGCCTAATAAGTGAGTGCTGGCGCACGAAGTTTTTTAGGGTGCACTGGGATAAAAGTTTAGTTAATGAGTTAGCGGAGAACCTTTGTTTTAGGTTTTCCGTTTTTTATTTATCCGCGCAAAGCGCGTCTATTTTAATTCGTTTCTTCCCAACATAAAATAATCCCAACGCCAGTAATTGGCGAAGCCAATACGGACTAAACGGGGAAAGGCGCGGGTATACCCGCGCCGCATTATCACAGAAAGGAACGAAGTTCCGACGCCGTGCAGGCTGCAGCCTGCTTTAGGCTTGATTTTTTAGGCTGGGGTGGTTCAATATCTCAAACGTATGAAGAGAGTATTGATATACATGATGGCTGCTCTGCTTATGTTCGGGTGCTGTCCGAGCAAGCAGGGGGAAACAAAACCGCAACGCAAAGTGGGCGTGGCAATGTTCACGTTCTACAAGCGCAATCTCGACGAGGTTATTCCGCTTCTCAAAGACATGGGGGTGGACGCAATCGGGCTTTCGAGCACCGCGCTTAGCGCAAAATTCCCGAAGGTCAAGACGGGGCCCGAGATGAATGCCGAGCAGAAGGCGTATCTGAAAAAGCTTCTTGCCGACAACGGCATAAAAATCGCAAGCTTCGGCGTGCGCACTCCCACGGAAGAGGCGAAAATCAAGGAAATGTGCGAATTCGCAAAAGAGTTCGACATTCCGCTGATTCTGACGGAATCCGTCGGCAGCACAATCGGGCTATGGGACAAATACTGCCAGCAGTACGGTCTGAAAATGGCTCTCCACAACCACGCTTCCGACATCGTAAAGCGCAACTCCTACTTCAACCCGAACATCACCCGCGCGGCAATCGGCGACTATAAAAACGTCTACGCATGCCCCGACAACGGGCACTACGCGCGTTCGGGCATTCAGGGCGTCGCGGCGTACAAGATTTTGGAGGGGAAAATCGCAATGCTCCACTTCAAGGACATGAGCAAGTTCGACGACCTCAAAGCGAAGACCGTTCCATACGGCAAGGGCGTTCTCGACCTGCCCGCGCTCTTGGCGGAACTCGACCGCCAGAAATACGACGGCTACTTCATGATTGAGTACGAGGACAATTTTGCGAACAACCTCGCGGAAGTCAAAGAGTGCGTGGAGTACTTGCGCTCGCACTAAAAATCCTTTCGCTTCGGCTTTCGAAATTTCGGGCGCGGTCGATTCCGCGCCTTTTTTGTGCTCTGTAGCCGCGTCCTTTCACTATTTTGACTTTTCCACCGTTCGCGACGTTTGGCCTTGATTCCCCGCGCCGGTTTTGTAGACTGCTACCATGAAAAAATTACTCTTTGTCTTGACGGCGGTTTCGGCGGTTTTCGCGCTTTGCTCGTGCATGTCGGCCGAAACAAAACGGCCGCGCAAGATTGCGGTTCAGATGTGGTCTACGCACTTCCACAAATTCGACTATTCCGTCGAACGATTGGCGAAGATGGGCGTGAAGTATGTTGAATGCTACCCCGGCCAGTCTCTTTCCGACAAACTGCCCAACGCAAAATTCAGCCACAACATGACCGCCGAGCAAAAGGCGTTCGCAAAAAAACTTCTCGCCGACAACGGCATTCAGATGGTTTCGTACGGCTGCGTGGGTGGCAAGACCGAAGCCGATATCCGCAAGGTTTGCGAGTTCGCGGCTGAAATGGGCGCAAGGACCGTCGTCACCGAGGCTATGGAGGACACCATTCCGATTTGGAACAAAATCTGCGCCGAGTACGGACTGCAAATGGCATTGCATTCGCACGAGCGCAAGCCCGACAACCCCGCCTACCGCCACTTCGACCCCGCGTTCCTGATGACTATCCTCAAAGACTACAAAAACGTGGGCATTTGCGCCGACAACGGCGCGTGGTCGCGATCGGGGCTTGATGTCGTGGGCGGTTTCAAGAGCGTGCGCGGCAAGCTCATCGAAATACACCTCAAAGACCAGCAGAAATTCGGCGACCTCAAAAGCGGTTGCGCGGTCTACGGCGAGGGCGTTCTCGACATGGAGGCGATTCTGAAAGAGGTGGATTCGCAGGGCTTCGACGGATTTTTCGTGATAGAGGACGGCACATACAGGGATTCCTTCCCGATTATTGAAAAAAATCTGAAATACCTCAGGGAGCACTGATTGCCGACGCGCTCCGAAACTCCGCTCCGCGCGGCGGAGTTTTTCCGCGCCCGAGCGGCTTCGCAATAAGCAGTTGACATACAGGCGCGGCAAAGATTATTTTAAGGGGCGACATTATGAAAAAAGAAATCGGACACCGTTGGAACTTTTTTAAAGCGGGCGGCGCATATCAGGCAGCCATAAACACCGCCGACGACATCAAAAATCTCGGCAAACTCGACAAAAAGCTGTGGTCTGCGCTCGCATGCCCCACGTCGGGCTTGATGTTCGACTCGAAGCTGCTTTCCATGCTCGACGCCGACGCCGACGGGCGGCTTCGCTACGGCGACATCGTTTCCGCCGCCGAATGGACGTGCGCCTCGCTCTCCGACGTTTCAAGACTTTTCGAAGAGTCCGACACCCTCGAACTTTCGCAAATAAACACCGAAACAAGCGAGGGCAAAACGCTGCTTTCCTCCGCGAAAACGGTTCTTGCAAATCTCGGCAAGGCGGGCGACGGCAAAATTTCCGTCTCCGACTTCGCCGACACCGCAAAGATTTTCGCGGCGGGCGCGTTCAACGCCGACGGAATCATAACCGAACTTTCGTGCGACGACGTCCTCAAACCCGTTTTCGCCGACATTCTTTCGGTCTCCACTCCCAAGACCGACCGTTCGGGAAAGGACGGCATCGACGCCGCCGACGTCGAAAAGTTCTTCGCCGACGCCGCCGCGTACACGGCGTGGCTCGACGCGTTCAACGCCGATTCGGCGGTTTCGCCGCTTGGGGAATCGACGGCGGACGCCTTCGCCGCGTATTCCGCCGTGAAGGAAAAAATCGACGACTTTTTCGTGAGGGTTGACGTCCTCCGCTTCGCCCCCGACGCCTCCGCGTCGGTCAACGCAACCGCCGCGCGTTTCGCCGAAATTCTGTCGGAGGAAGTCGGCCCGTGCGACGCCTCCCTCAAAAACCTGCCCGCGGCTCTCGTTTCCGCCGACGGCACTCTCGACCTTTCGGGCGACGTCAACCCCGCGTGGCGCGCGCCGCTTGCGGCGTTCGCCGAACTCGTCGCCAAGCCCGTCTGCGCTTCGACGAAAATCTCGAAGGCGGACTGGAAGAAAATCGCCGATACTTTCGCCCCGTATGCCGCGTGGCGCGCGGCAAAGCCCGCGACCGACGCCGAAAAAATCGGCGGCGCGCGCCTGCGCGAAATCCTCGCGGGCGACGCAAAAACGCGCTTCGCCGACGCATTCGTTTCGGAGGCTTCGGTCGCTGCGGAAGTCGCCGAAATCGAAAAGGTCGAAAAGCTCGTGCGGCTCAACAAAAGCCTGTGCCCGCTGCTGCGCAATTTCGTGAGCTTCCAGTCGTTCTACAAAGACAAGGCTGAGGCAATTTTCCAGTTCGGACAGCTCTACATCGACGGGCGCATGTGCTCTTTGTGCATAAAAGTCGAGGACGTCGCAAAACATTCGGCGATGGCGTCGCTCTCCTACGGCTACCTGCTCTACTGCGTCTGCAAACGCAAGGGCGAGGCGGATATGAACATTGTGGCGGTCGTCACAGCGGGCGATTCCGACGACCTCATCGTGGGCAAAAACGGAATTTTCTACGACCGTGCGGGGCGCGACTGGGACGCGACCGTCGTGAAAATCGTGGACAACCCAATCGGCATCGCGCAGGCGTTCTTCTCGCCCTACAAGCGGCTCGTCAAATGGGTGAGCGAGCAGATTGCAAAACGCGCCCTCGACGCCGACAAGTCGGTTGCGGCGAATCTCGAAAACGGGAAAATCGTGGACGACAAGACGAAGAAAATCGACATCGGCACGGTCGCCGCGCTGGGCGTTGCCGTCGGCGGCATTACGACGGCGTTCGGCATGATTTTGGGCGCGTTCGTAAGGCTTGGACCGTGGATGCCAATCGGCATTGTCGGCGTGATTCTGGCGATTTCGCTTCCGTCTGTGATAATCGCGGCGATGAAGCTCGGCTTCCGCAACCTTGCGCCGCTGCTCGACGCCAACGGCTGGGCGGTCAACAACAAGGCGAACATCAACATCGTTTTCGGCGCGCACCTGACGCAGACTCCGCGCCGCAGAAGACAGGGGGGCACATGAAACTGATTGCGCTGCTTCTTGCCTCGGCGTCGGTATCGCTGCTTTCGGCGTGCGTCGGCGAGCGTTCGTTGGAGGAAACCGCAGTGTTCGTTTCGGCGAAGATGTCGGACGCTTCGGCGGTGGACGTAAAAAATCTTCCCGCAGTGCTCGCCTCCGAACAGGCATCGCGCCGAATTCTGCTTTTGGACTCCTCGAAAGACTGGAATTCTCCCGACGCCGTTTTGTGGAGCTGGAACCCCTTGAAGGCGGACGGAATGCCCGTGAAATACGCCGAATGGTTCGGCAATCCCAGCGACGCAAAGCCGGTGCTCGGCGCGACCCACGTTTTAGTCGCGGCGTCGAAAGGGGGCGTTGCGCTCGTGCGCGTGCGCGATTCGCGCGTTGTTCGCTTTATGTACGCCGGCGGGAACGTGCATTCTGCATGCCTGCTTCCCGACGGAAATATCGCGGTTGCGTCGTCCGACGGCAACATGCTGACGGTTTTTGCGGCAAAAAACGCGGCGGAGGGCGTTCCGTGCGCGTCGAAAAAAACGTATCCGCTCGAATTTGCGCACGGCGTGGTGTGGGACGCTTCGCAGAAAATTTTGTGGGCGCTTGGCAAAAAGACTCTCGAAGCCTACAAATACAACTTCGACTCCGATTCGCCCGAACTCGAAAAAACCGCCGAATATCCGCTGCCCGAAAAAGCGGTAGTCGGGCACGATTTGTACCCGTTGCCGTCGTCGAAAATCATGTTTATTACGGGGCATAAGGGCGTTGTGCTTTTCGATTCCGTCTCGCGCAAATTCGCCGACGTGTGCGGGGTGGGGCGGATAAAAAGCGTGTCGCTTTCGTCGCCCGACGGCGAAATAATTTCGCTCATACCCGAAGTCAAATGGTGGAGCGCATCGGTGTCGTTCGGCGCGTCGAAAACGCGCAGGGTCGGGACGCTTGACGGCGGCAGAATCTACAAGGCGCGATGGTTCCTGCCGGACGGATTCTCCGAAAAGTAGGGGGTAGTGTTGGCACGCTTAATGCGTGCAAGAAGATTTAGGAGGGCTTGCGGGGTCGGCGTATAAATGCGTTTCGCTTGCGCGGATTCGGTCATGTACGAGAGTACTCTTCCGTCGCCTTGCTTTGCAAAGCCGCATTTCTGCGGGATAGTGATGGCACGCTTAATGCGTGCAAGGAGATTTAGGAGGGCTTGCGGGGTCGGCGTATAAATGCGTTTCGCTCGCGCGGCTTCGGTCATGTACGAGAGTACACTCCCGTCGCCTTGCTTTGCAAAGCCGCATTTCTGCGTGCAACCTCGCAAGCCTCGACAGCGCGGCAGCCGCCGCGCGGGAGGTTTAGCGAAAAAACGCGATATTTGGGACTTTCACGCTGTCCGAAATATCGCGTTTTTTTAATATTACATGGTGATATTTTTTGTGGGGTGCTGCGGTTGCGTCGGATTTTTTTGCATTTGTAGCTCACCACATTCCTATGAGTAGATGAAAAACAGAGTGCGCTTAATGCGCACGAAGGAGGACGGAAACGAAAACGAGGAGCATTTCGTTTCCGTCGAGGCGCGAGTCGCTTCGCTCTCGCGTGGGTGGGGCGGGCGCGTATTTCGCTTGTTGCGCTTTCGCGTTGGGAGGGGCGATAGCTTATGCCGATTCGTTTATGTTTTGCGGCGGAAATTGCCGCGCTTGCGTTGTTGTTTGTCCTTGCTCGGTTGGGGGAATTCTGCTTTGTCGCATTCCTATTCGTAGGGTAGGTAGTACGCTTATGTTGTTTGTCCTGCGTTTGTGTGGCTGGGGCGGCATTTTATTTGTCGTGCTTCATTTTCGTGTAGGAGGGAATATTTACACGCGTACGTCGTTTGTCTCGTTATGCCTGCGTTGCTTTTGCTCGATGATTGTTGGCGGTATTTCTTGACCCGACGGGTGGGGTAGGGTAGAAATTCTGCGATGTCGGCATTAATTGCAGCTTGCGCGCTTATGGGGATTTCCGCCGCCGCGTGGATTTTCTTTCGCCGCGGCACGGGTTTTATTGCCGCCACGCTCAAAAGTGTGCCCGCCGTATGTGCGGCGATGGGGCTTATTGCGCCGTTTTCCGTGGTGGGCGCGTGGCGCGTCATTCCTCCAATTCCGAACTTTCTTACGCCGATTATTGCGGGAATTTTGCCTGTGTTTTGTGCGGGCTTTCTTGCCCATATGTTTTACGCGCGCAAGTGCGGATTCTCTTTTTTCAAAACGTTGTTGTCTTTTGCGGCGGGGGTTCTTATTTCGGCGGCGGTTGCGGCTGCGGTGTTTGCGGTGTCGCTGTGGGCATTGTTTACGATGTGGGAATCAGTCGAAATTCCCGCCGAGCCGAAATTCGAATTGCAGCTTAAAAGAAAGCCCGCGCTTTGTCCCGAATTCGACAGGCGCGTGAAATTTGAAAGCGGCAAAACCGTCGGAATTTCTCTCGACACTTGCGGGCGCGGAAATTTCTCCGTCTACGCGTTGCGGAACGGCGCGGTATACTTTGAGTCGGAGTATGAAAAATACATAATCGACCCCCGCGCCGAAAAAGTCTGCGAAGTGCTTGGCGCAAACGTCGCCGAGCTTAAAGGCGGTTTGATAAACGGGCGTTGGGGCGCGGAGGGAAAAGTATCGTACGAAGTTTACGGCGGCGGCGAAGAGACTTTCGAAAGCCAAACCTCGCCGCTCGGCGACGCGCTCGAAAACAAAAGGAAAATCGGCAACCTGCGCACTCTGCGATTCATTCCCGAAACGCCGAACTGAATTGGGTATTGCGGCGCAAAAAAAACGGCGGAGAAGATATCCGCCGTTTGTGGTTGCGATGTGTTTGATTTATTTCCCGTAGCGCGTTTTATAGAGTTTATAGCCTATTTCGCGCGCTTTGTTTATCGTTTCGGGGTAGGGCTGGTCGGCGACGTCGGTGAAGCCCACTTGGAAGTTTTCGCCGTCGAAGCGTCCCGCCGTGCACTGGTCGGAGAACTGGTGCCAGTGTGTGCCCACTATTGCGGGGTTTTCAAGTGCCGATTTGACGTAGTCGTAGTAGTGCTGTCCTCGGTCTTTCTGGTCTTTCACCAGCACCAGCGACGGGTGGAAAAGCCCCCTGTCGAGCGCGCCGAAATGGAATTCGCCAATCATGATTGGCTTGTCCACGCCTTCGGGAAGCTTGAGCGTTGCGAGAGAGTCTGAATAGCGGTTGTAGCTTACGATGTCGCAGTATTTGCCCGCCTGCCGCAGCGCGATTTCGTTCGACCCCGCAAAGCGGCAGCCCATGTAGAGCATGTGCGGCACGCGCGCCTTGATTGTGTCGCGAATGGTTTTGAAATAATTGCCGATGAATTTTTCGGAGAACGCGGAGAGGTCTTTTTTGTCGGCGTTTACGGGGTTTTTGTCGTTGGCGAGGAAGTCGTCCCACGATTTGAAGTTTGTCTTCCATGCCTTGTTGAGCGCGGCGATGTCGCCGTATTTGGCTTTGAGGTCTTTTGCGAACTCGATTTTTGCGGGCAGGTCGGCGGGCGAAATCGATACATTTCTGCCAATCGTATCTGGGCTGCCCCAGTGGTGCTCGTTGTCCACGAAATAGCCTATGCAGAACGGGTCTTCGAGCTGTTCGGCGCGGCGGTCGAGGTTGTCGTTTATGCTTTTGACGAACGACGCGTCCCACGGGTCGGCAATCGGCCACCACCAGCCTTCGTGTCCTGAAATCGGGCGCGAATGGATTTCGAAGCGTTCGGCGTAGGGAGTCTTTTTTTGAAGGAATATGAAAGAGTCGGACGAGTTCGCTATCGTGTTAAGCCCCCAGCTGCGGAGTCTGCGGTGTGCGGAGTCGGCGAATTTTTCGCGCCACTGTTTGCCGTATTTGCGGTAGATGTTTGCGGCGGAGAAGTCGTAGGTTTTTTTCAGTCCGCGCTTGGTGTAGTAGGGCGCGAGAAGCTCGTCTTTTGTCGTGTAGAAGAGGGCGAATTCGTCGTCCTTCTTGGGGAGGTTTTCGAAGTAGTATTCGCGTCCGTCGAGGGGCGTGATTGCGCTCGACGGAGAGACCCTGACTATGCCGTGCGACCAGAACAGCCTGCCTTCGGGGTCTACGAGCCACCATTTGCCGTCCACTTTTTGCACGCGGAAGTGCCCCGTTGCCTCCAACTTCGGGCCGTTCGCCCAGCCGCCGTATTTTGTCCAGCCTTCGGGCGACTGCGGGTTTGCGGAGAGGTCTTTCTCTTCTTCGGCGACCGCCTTTTTGATGTCGGCGTCGGTGCGGATTTTCCCTTTCCAGTCGCCGAATTTGAACTGTCCGTATTTGTCGATGAACGGAAAGAACTGCTCCCTTGTGTACGAAAAGTATTCGGGGTATTTTTTCGCCGAAGTGTCGAGGGCTACGATTTTCTTTATCCTGATTTTCGCGCCGGCGTTGCGCGAGAACATTGTGAGCCTTTTGATTTTTGAAAAGTCTTTCGGGAACGAAATTCTGTCGCCGCGGAAGAACGGGTTTGTGCGCATGATTTTCATGTCGTCGAGAATTTCTGGGTGCGCGGGTACGGGCGGGTAGGAGATTACCGCCGAGCCTTTTTCGCCCTTGGCGACGCGGTAGGAGGCGACCGACGGGTTTCCGTCGCGCTCCGTCGCCGTGCCGTCGTTGATTCTGATTCTCACAACGTCGCCGGATTCGCCGACGCTTTCGAACTCCACGAGGAAGTCGAGGTTTTTCGACAAGTCCCATTCGCCGTTGACTACCAGCGGCGTTTTGCGCGTAAGCTCGAACGGCTTGCCGTCGGGAGAGTTTGACGCGTCGTAAATTGTGATTCCTCTTTCTTCGCAGCCGGCCAGCGCGAGAACGAATGCGGCGGCGGCGAAAATCTTCCCCAACAAAGCGTATTTCTTCTTCATAGATTGAAGATTATCGCATTTTGTCCCGATTTTGTCCAAACTAAAAAACGGGTATGTTTTGCGCAAACGGGTATTCTGCGCGTCTGCGCGTCGGAATTTTGGGCGCGGCGGGCTTAAAATTCGAATTCCCTGTTGACGGGCGGAAGTTCGGGCGGGAAGTCGTCTTTCGACTTCGGGTTGTGTATATGTTTCGGCGGCTTGCCGAGGCGCGTTTCGACGTCTTCGTCGATTTCGCGGATAATCCTTTCGCAGATTTTTCTGACGTGCATTTGCAGCCAGATTGCCGTGGACGATTCGGGCGTGTAGTTGTTCGGCCCGTAGGCGTCTATTCTGTCGCTTTCGAGGAGCATGTCGTTCTGCTCGAATTCCGCCTCGCTGCCCTCGCTGTAAACGGCGAAGGTTTTGCCGCCGCCCTTTTTGACGACCGAAAATACCGGAACGTCGCTCGGCCCGTCCGCGACGTAAATCATGTTGCGTATCGGCACGCGCCTGTCGGCGGGGTCGATGTGCGAGTTTACGTCTATTGCGGGGTTTTTGTTTGTGCCCTTGTTGATTTCGAAAATGAAGCGCGTCTTGATTGTGTTGTCTACAATCATGCCGATTTGGTTGATTTGCGTCGATGCCGCGTCGAATTTGAATTCGGGTTGTTTAGAGAAATACGGCGGCATCGGCTCTTCGAGAAATTCGCAGCCGAAAATTCCGTCAACATACTGGGCGATTTTGCTGCCGCGTATCATTTCGGCAAGTCCCGTGCTCACAATGTAGTGTTCAAGCGCAATGTCGGCGTTGCGCGACTTTGCAATCTTCTTTACGGTGTCGCGCAGCGACGTGAAAAGCGACGGTATCCCCGGACAGAATTGCAGCTTTCCGCCGAGCCTTTTGAGCTTTGCGTTGCTCAGCCCCTGCATGTAGCCCGCCTTGACGAATGTCAGCAGGTGGTTGAGGTAGACCGTTTCGGGCGACACCCTTATTCCGCGTTCGGCGTAGATTTGGGGAAGCATGTTGACTTCGCGCCAAAACGTTTTTTCGTCAACGTCGTACTCCTTGAAGATGGGCGTCTGCATGTATGCGGGGATAAGTGTCTTGTCGAAATCCCAAATGCAGGCGACGACGTTGCTCGAACGCATTGAAGTGTCGGTTTTTCTATTCATCGTCCCAAACTAAAACAGAATGTTTTTTTCTTTGCAAGTATCTTCGTTTTTTTGAAAATGCGAAAATATGTCGGATACAAAGGACACAAAAGACGGGCTTGCGCCCCGCTCCAAAAACGCGGCAAACCGCCGCGCGCGCGGGCTTGTCGTGTCGGTTTTGCACGACATCAGCAAGACCGCCGTCCGCATGAAGGACGTCTCGCTGCTTCTGCGCGAAGTGCTCGACATTCTCTTCGACCGCATGAACCTCACGCGCGGCACGGTAACCCTGCGCAACGGCGATTTGCTCACAATCTGCGCTTCGCACGGGCTTAGCGACGAAGAGCGCAAGCGCGGCGTTTACCGCATGGGCGAGGGCGTTACGGGCGACGTCGCCGCGCGGGGAGTCTCGCGCGTGGTGCCCGACATTTCCAAAAGCCCCGACTTCCTCAACCGCACGCTGAGCCGCACGATGTCGTCCAAAACCGCCTTCCTTTGCGTGCCCATTTTCAGCAGGGGCAACGTCATCGGAACTCTCAGCATAGACAGAACCGACCCCACAAAATACGTCCTGCGGCGCGACCTCAAACTTCTCGAAACAATCGCCAACATCATTTCCGACGCCGTGACCGTCCTTTTCTTGGAGCGCGAGGAGACCGAAAAGCTCAACTCCGAAAACCGCGAGCTGCGCAACAAAATCGACCTCCAACTGCGCCCCGAAAACGCGATAGGCAACACCGCCGCGATGATTAAAACATACGAGCTTATCGCGAAGGCGGGCGAGGGGAATTCGCACGTTCTCGTGCGCGGGGAGGTCGGCGCGGGCAAGGATTTCGCCATGCGGGCAATCGCAAACCGCCCGCGCTGGAAGGACAAGCCGCTTGAAATTCTCGACTGCTCCACCATGCGCGACTCGCTCATAGACGCCGAGCTTTTCGGCGCGGACAGCCCCCGCCGCACGGGGCTTCTCGAAAAGGCGGACGGCGGCATTGTCTACCTCGACTCGATAGGGCTTATCGGCAAGCCGCTTCAAATAAAGCTTCTGAAATATCTGGCGTCGGGCGAATATGTGCGTTCCGGCGGAACGGAGACGCTGAAATCCTCCGCGCGGATAATCGCCTCCACTTCGGGCGACTTGGAGGGGCGCATGCGCGACGGCATAATCCGCCCCGACTTCTACTACCAGCTTTCGATTTTCACAATCTCGATTCCCCCCCTGCGCCGCCGCCGCCGCGACATTCCCGCGCTCGCAAAATTCTTCCTCCAAAAACACGCGCGTCTGCGCGGCAAAAAAGTGATTTCAATCAGCGCGGGCGCAATGAACATGCTCTGCGCGTACCACTGGCCGAGCAACGTGCGCGAGCTTGAAAACTGTATAGAACGCGCGGTGATAATCGCGGCGGGGCAGTCGATTACCGAGTCCGACTTGCCGCCGTCGCTCCAAACGCCGCAGTCCACAAATACCTCCAAACTGAAAACGGAGGAGAACATAGACTTCGCCAAGATGGTTGCCGAATTCGAGCGCGAAATCATCGTGGAAGTCCTTGCGGCAAACGGCGGCAACGCCTCCGCCGCAGCCCGACAGCTTTCGGTTTCGCGCCGCATTTTAAACTACAAAATAGCGCAGCTTGGCATTGCGCCGAAGTCTTTCAAACCCCTGAAAAAATAGGCTAATGAACGCGGACGCGTTTTCGGGTTTCGCGCCGCCCGCGCCGCTTTGAATGTCCCCGCCTTGCAGCGTTTTTTTTCGGGCGCGTTTCGGCAGGAATCCTGCATTTATCGCGTTTCGGAGGCGCGGTTTTTTGCGCGTTTTTGAAGCTCCACAAACGCCGCCCAGTGGTAGATTGCCCCGCAGCTTGCGCATTTGTCGTAGTCGATTTTTGCGACCGCCTTTTCGTAGAGCGATTCTATCGGTTCGGGAATTTCGCCGCGCGGGGCGATTGCCGCAACGAGCGCGATTTCTCCCGTGTCGCGTATTGTCCGCCAGACATCGCGCGACTTTCCGAGCTTGGGTATGTTGTAGCCGTTTCTGACTTCCGTTTTTTCGGGCCTGCGCCAGTCGCCGTAGGGCGTTTCAAGCTCGGCGGCGTCGAAGCGTTTTTCGAGCCTCGGCGCGAGTTCGGCGCACAGCTTCGGCAGCTTCGACATCAGTTTTTCTATCCGCGATTTCAGCATGGGGTCGCTCTCGGTTTCGCACAGCAGTTCGAGCGAAATCTGCATTTGCAAAAAAGAGTAAATCGGCGTGTACGGCGCGATTTTTATCCGCTCCGAAACGGCGATCGCTTCCCCGATTCCGCTTCTGTAAAGCGAGTAATATTCGGGCTTTCCCGAAACGTCCCACGCGGCGGCGTACGCCATCGAAAGCCGCGCGGCGACATGCGGGCGTTCCGTCGTGAAGCGGCTTATGCGGAGGGCGCAGGGCTTGCCGTCGAGGCGCAGGGAGTCGAAGTCGTTCTCGGCGACCACGTTTCTGCGCAGGCGTTCGGCTATTCTTATCAGCGCGTTTTTCGCCCGCTCGCGCCCCTCGGCGTCGGACACCGCGCTTTTGCAGTATTTCCAAAGTCCGTGAATGCAGTGCGTGTACTGGTCTACCGACGAATTTATGTATACGCTCCTGCCGTCCTCTACACACAGCCCGCGGGCGACGAACCCGTCGGGAAGCACGAGGCTTTCAAGCCCCTCGGCGACGAGCTTTGCGCGCGCGGCGGTTTGCGGGTCGGGCGACATCTCGTATTTGTCGGCGAGCGCGGCGAGAACCGTTCCGCCGAGAATCGCGCAGTCTTCCATTCCCGTGGCGTATCCGCACGGATTGGGGTACTGCCGCCCGACCTCCTCCGCCGTCGGCAGATGGCTCTGGCAGGTTTTTTCGTCGAACGAGCTTAGGCATTCGTAGAAAAGTTTTGTTTTGGGAACGAAGAAGCGCGACCACATCACGCGTTCGGCGTCGGCGATTTTTTCCGCCGAAACCCCGAACGCCTGCGCCGCCGCGACCGCAAGCATGACCGCCGTAAACAATGTCCTCATGCGTCGGGAGTGTTTCAAAATTCCGCCCGAAACGCAAAACAATTTTCGGGCTTCCCGCCGCCGTCCGTTATTGCTTGACTCGCCCGCGCCGCCGCGGAAAATCGGCGCGATATGTCCATGGAAAGATTCAAAAAACCGAATGCCGAAGCAATGAAGAAACTCGATGCGCTTGCCGCAAACCTGCGCGCGCGCAAGTTCGAGCAGCTTGGCTATCCGTTCGACCAGGAAACGAGCCTCGCGGGCTTCTACCAGTGGCTCGTCGATACGGGGCTGTGCGACCTCACCCTCATCAACGTCGGCGACCCCTACAAAACGCAGTGGGACATGCTCCACACCGACGAGTTCGAACGCGCGTGCATCGACTTTGTCGCCGACTCCTTCGGCTTCGGCGGCGACCACTGGGGCGTGATTTCAAACGGCGGCACCGACGGCAACATGCACGGCGTCTATTTCGGCAGAACCGCGCTCGCGGCGAAGTCGGACATTCCGCCCGTCCTCTACGTTTCGGACGAGGCCCACTATTCGGTCAAGAAACTCGGCGACATTCTCGACATCGAAACGCGCACAATCCGCGCCCACGAGTCGGGCGAAATGGACGTCTCCGATCTCGAAAAAAAGCTTGCGCCCGACCGTCCCGCGCTCATCGCAATCGCAATCGGCGGCACTTTCAAGGGGGCTATCGACGACCAGCGCGCAATCGACGAGGTCGTCAAAAAAGTCAATCCGCCCTTCGTCTACAAGCACCTAGACGCCGCGCTCTTTGGCGGCTATCTGCCTTTCCTCGACGACCCCAAAGCCCGCGAAATCCTCGACGCAAGCGTAATGGGCTTCGACTCAATCGCCGTTTCGGGGCACAAGTTCTACGGGCTGAACGAGCCCGCGGGAATTTTCGTCTGCCGCAGGGAGATTTTGTCGCACGTGCAAAACAACCCCGTGCCCTACCTTAACGGGGTGATTCCCACAATTTCGTGTTCCAGAAGCGGTTTCGACGCCCTCAAACTCTACTGGCGCATATCCGTCGCGGGCAGGGAGGGCATGCGCAAACAGGCGAACGCCGTCCTCGAAAACGCCGAATATTTCTACCGCGCCCTGCTTAAACGCGGCGTGAAGGCGTGGAAAAATCCGTATTCCAACACGGTTATATTCCAAAGACCCGCGGACGAAGTTGTGCACAAATACGCGCTTGCGTGCTCCGACGACGAACATTGGGGCAGGTTGTCGCACGCAGTGGTAATGCAATACTTCACTCACACACTAAGTGATGAAATCGCCTCCTCGGTAGGGGCGTGAAAACGCCCCTCTAACAGCGTTTCCCTGTATTCGCAGACCGCTCGCGTACGAAAGTACGCCACGCGCCCTGCGAATACAGGAAAGCCACTCTTATAGGGGCATTTTGACGCCCCTAAAATTACAGCGCACGGCGCGGAAGATTTTTAAGTTGCGCTGGGATAAAAGTTAAGTTTACAAAAAAGCGGAAATTCCATGTTTTGCGGATTTCCGCTTTTTTTCTCTCCGCGCAAAGCGCGTCTATTCTAATTTGTTTCTTTCCCAATATCACATATCCCAACGCCAGTAATTGCCGCAGGCAATACGGACTAATCGGGAAAAGGCGCGGTTATAGCCGCGCCGTATTATCACAGAAAGGAACGAAGTTCCGTGCCGTGCAGGCTGCAGCCTGCCCTGCTGAGGGTGGCGATTAGGGCAGTGTCGGTGCGGAGGACGCGGTTGCCGAGGGAGACGAGGGTGTAGTTGTTGAGGCGGAGGAGGTTGCGGTCGGGGTTGGAGAAGCCGCGCTCGCTGCCGAGGATACCCTTGACGTGGAGGTCGGGAGATTTATCCAAAACGTCGTGGAGAGCGGCAGTTGCCTCGTATAGGTCGGGAGCGATTTTCAGGGAATCGCGCGGGGCGAGGGCGTCGAGCATTTCGACGGCTTCGGTGAGGCTCGACGCGGTGGAGAACGAGGGAATGGAAGTCGCGCACGCCTGCTCCGCGCCTTTTTCGAGCCATTTGGCGTATTCGCCGCGCGCGTAGAGCCCGCTTTTTGCGTAGTCTGCCTCGCCTTTCGACGCGGCGTAGAATAGCAGATTTTCTACACCGAAACACGCGGCTTCGAAGAGCATGCGCTGGGCAATCTGCGGGCGGGCGAATGCGACGGCGACGGACGCCGCGAGCGGGGCGGGATTCGGGGCGTCGGAAATGGGCGTGAGCGTCGCGCCGCCGTCGGCGAGCTTTTCGAATTTGCATACAAAAAGTCCGCCGTTTGCCTGACCCGCAAAGACCGTGCCGCCGTCGGCGGCTTTTAGGACTTTTTCGACATGCTCGAGCTTGGGGCTGTCGGGCGCAAGCTTGAACGGGGGCGGGGTTGGGAAAATCAGGCAGTTCATAATTTCCGCCCACTATGGCAGATTTGCGCCCTTTTGAAAGAAAGATTTTCGGCTATCGGCGGCGGCGTGAAATTATGTGTTGAAATCGGGGCGGCAATGTGTTGATATATATACATGAATTCTCAATTTACACAGGAAGACGAAGCGGCTCTCCGCGACTCGCTTAAACGCTGCTCCCCCGCGACAATCGAAAAGGCGGTGGAATTTAGAAAAACGGGCAATCCCGAACTCGTCGGCGATGTCGTAATCGGCATTATCGAACGCTTCGTAGAGCCGGACAAGCGCGACGCCCTGAAAAATCCGCCAGATTCTCTCGTGATTATCGACGACCTCGGTCTCGACTCGCTCACGATGGTGGAAATCGTGTTCGCGGTGGAAGACGCAATCGGCACGACAATCGCCGAAGACGAAGTTCAGAAACTCCGCACGCTCGGAGACATCAAGAACTTCATCAAGGAAAAAGTGTCCAAATAACTGCGGACTTTTTCGACCGCCGCATATTCGGGGGGAGGAGTGGCGGTTTTATCCCCAATTTCAAAGTAAAAAAGTCTTTTCGCGCGGGAGCGTCGGAAAGATTTTGCCGTTTATTCAATGGAAGACAACCCCGACATACCCAATTCAGTAATCGTACGGCGGCTCACCAAGTGCTACGGACAGGTGAAGGCGGTCGAAAACGTATCGTTCCGCATAGGCAAGGGCGAAGTCGTCGGCTTTCTCGGCCCGAACGGGGCGGGCAAAAGCACGACAATGCGCATAATCGCAGGCCTCATGCCGGCGACGTCGGGGAGTGTGCACATCTGCGGAATAAGCGTGGCGAACCGTCCCGACTCCGCCCGCCGCCACATAGCCTTCATGCCCGAAAACAACCCCCTGCCCGAAGACCTGCGCGTTGGCGAATACCTGCGCTTCCGCGCGGGAATCAAGGACGTTCCCGAAACGGAGATTTCGAAGCGGGTTGACGAGGCGATGGAAATCTGCCAGCTGAAACGCTCGGCGGCGAAAAAGATAATAGGGAATCTGTCGAAGGGCTTCCGCCAGAGGGTGGGAATAGCCGACGCAATACTTTCGCGCCCCGACGTGATTATTTTGGACGAGCCGACAATCGGCCTCGATCCCCACCAGATTCTCGCAATCCGCGAACTCATCTGCTCGTTGCGCGGCAAGATGAGCGTTGTAATCAGCAGCCATATCCTGCCCGAAATCGAGCTTGTGTGCGACCGCGTGATTATAATAAACCAGGGGACGGTTGTTGCGAGCGGCTCGCCCGCAAGCCTGCGCAAAGACTTCATTCCGTTCGACAGGTACGAAGTGGGCTTGAAGGCGTCGCCCGAACGCTTCGCCGACATTTTGAAGCGCATGCAGCTCGACCTTTCTATTGAGTCGGCTTCGGGGGCGGACGCGCTCGGATATTACGGCTACGTTCTGCGCGCGCCGCAAAATTCGAACTACGGCGCGGCGATAATCGGCGAGCTGTCGAAGGACGCCGCGCTTGCAACGCGCCTTGTGGCGTACCGCAAACCCTCGTTGGAGGAGATTTTCATGGCGGCGACCCGCCGCAGCTGGGAACAACTGCGCGACCTTCCCGAAACGTCGAAAATGGTCGAGGAAATAGACAAGGAGAGACAATGAGGAGATTCGGAATTCTCGTCCGCCAGCAGATTTGGCAGCTGTTCATATCGCCGTCGACATACATTGCGGCGTTCCTGTTTTCGGCGTTCATGGCGTTGATGTACTTGCTTGCGCTTGTGGACGCGGGGCGCGTCGCCAGCGAAAATTCGCCGATAGCGAACTTCCTTTCGGTGTTCTGGGTTCCCGTGCTTTTCATGGTGCCGCTGCTTACAATGCGCACCCTTGCCGACGAGCGCCGCGCGGGCACGCTCGAAGCGCTGATGACAACGCCGATAACCGCGTTCCAGATTGTGTCGGCAAAATTCATTGCGTGCTACTTTTTCTACCTGCTTTTGTGGGCGTCTACGCTCGCATACCCGCTAATTTCGCGCTTCTACCTGCCCCAGATTGCCGCCGACCCGCGCTTTTTCGACATCGCGCAAATTTCGACGGGCTACCTGTTCATTGCGGTGGGCGGGGCGATGTACGTCGCGGTGGGGATTTTCGCAAGCTCGCTCACCCGCACGACGCTCGTTGCTGGAATGCTGTCTTTTTGCATGCTGTTCCTCATCATAATAGGGGGCGGAATTGTCTCGAAATTCCCCATGCCCGAAAGCGCGGCATGGCTTTCCGAAACGGGCGAATATTTCAGGACGTTCAGGCATTTCGACGACTTCATCTCGTCGGTTTTGGATACGCGCCCGTTCTTCTTCTACATAAGCACGGCGGCGGTGCTTCTGGCGATAACGTCGCTCATAACGGAGTCTAAAAACACATGAACGGGAAATTCGAGGATTTTAAAATCACCACGCGCGTGCGCAGCCTCAATCTGTGGATTCAGATTCTGCTGGGAATTGCGCTGTATGCGGGGCTGAATTTTGCGGCGTCGCGCCACTACCAGCGTTTCGACATGTCCGAAAACAGGCGCAATTCGCTGTCGCCCGAAAGCGTGGCGTACGTCAAGAACCTGCGCAAGCCCGTCGAGATTTACGCGGTGGTGTCCATGGGGCGCAGCGACAACGAAAGCGCGGCGATTGTCCGCGACTTCAACACGCTCTTCCGCCAGTACGAATACGCCTCCAACAAGACCGCGCCCGTCAGCGCAAAATTCGTCAACGCCCACATAGAAAACAAACGCGCCGAAGAGCTTGCCGCGCGTTTCGGCAGCGATTTGGAGGAGTGCGTGATTGTGGCGTCGGGCAACAAGTTCAAGCGCATTCCGATTCTCGAATTCTACGGGGTCGAGGACGGCGCGCGCAGGGATTTCAAGGGAGAAAGCCTGATTAGCTCGGCGATTCTCAACGTGTCGGCGGGGCGCGACACAAAGATATATTTCCTCAAAGGGCACGGCGAAATGAGCGTCAAAAGCGCGAACGGCGCGAGGGGACTGTCGGAGTACGCGTCGGCGCTTGCCGCCCGCAACTACAAGGTCGAGGAGCTTGATTTGAGCGAGACCAAGGAAGTTCCCGACGACGCCGACATGGTGGTTGTAGCGGGCGCGAAATCGACCTTCCTGCCGAGGGAAATCGACGCGCTCAGAAAGTACCTTTTGAAGTCGAACGGCCGCGGAATTTTCTTTCTGGAAATGGGCTCGCTCCTCGGCTTGGAGGACATTCTCTACGAGTGGGGAATCATGAGCGACGACATGCTTGTGCTCGATTCGGGCGGCGACTACGAAAGCGCGTCGGGCGACCTCATCGCGAGGTCGTTCCCGAAAAATCCGCACCCGATAGTGAAGTATTTGATAGATTCGGGCACGCCCGTGCAGTTCGGCTCTACCCGCCCCGTGCGCCCCGACTTGGGCTCGCCCATTGACGAAACACTGAAAATTTCGCCGATAGTTCTCGGCGGACCGACAAGCTGGGGCGAGAAATCGTACGCGCGCGGCGGCATGCAGAAATACGACGAAGCCTCCGACTTGGCCGGGCCTTTCCCGCTCGCGATGGTCGCAACCCGCACGGCGGGCGGCGAGCTTGGGCTGAATATCCCCGGCGGGAAGCTCGCGGTTTTCGGCGACGAAAACTTTGTCGCCAACAAATGGTTCAACAGGCTCGGAAACTCGAAGCTCGCGCTGAACGTCGTGGACTGGATGTTCGAGGAAAACAACAGGCTCAACATTCCGCCGCGCCCGCTGAAAACGTTTTCGCTGACGCTTTCGCAGTCGGACGCGTTTGCGCTGGCGTGGAGATTCCTCTCGATTCCCGCGGCGATTTTGCTGCTTTGCATGGTGGTTTTTGCGGCGCGACGCCGATAGAAAGGTTTATATGCGATTCAGACTCACTATTTTTCTCATCTTGGCGAACGCCGCGCTGTTCTTCGCCCTGTGGTCGCTTGAACGCGATCCGTCGGCGGCTGCGCCCGCCGCCGACACCGTGCCGTTTACCGTTCTCGAAATTTCGGGCAGGGGCATAGACAAGCCGCGCGTGCTGAAATTCGAAAACAACAAGTGGCGCATAACTTCGCCCATCGACTGGCCGGCGAACCTCTTTGCCGTCAACCGAATCAGAAACCAGATTGAGTTTCTCGACAGGGAGGCGAGCTTCTCGCTTTCCGAGGTTTCCAAGCACGGGCACGGGCTCGCCGAATACGGCTTGGACGATCCCGCCTACACGTTCCGCTACGGCAACGGCAAAAAGATGTACACGCTAAAAATAGGCAAAAGCGCGCCCGTGGGCGACCGAATCTATATGCTCGACCAAAACGGCGACAGGATAATCGTGGTCGATAGGGAGTTTGTCGAAAGCCTTGTCGTCGATACCGAGCGTCTGCGCAACCAGAATGTCTTTGACATTCCGCGCTTCGAGGTCTCCGCGTTTTCAATACGCCTGCCGTCGGCGGAGTCGGCGGGGTCGATGAAGGGCAATTTCCGCAGAATCGGGCTTGTGCGCGACGGCGGAAAATGGAAGTTCGAAACCCCGATTGTCGCCGCCGCCGACGGCAACGAGGTGGAGGCGTTCCTGGGCGAAATCTGCCAGCTGCCCGCAAAGAGCTTTTCGAACGAAAGCCCCGCGGAGGCGGGCTTCGAGGTGTCGGCGCTGCCCACCACAATCACGCTTGAAGGCACAAACAGGCGTCAGGTGCTGCTGCTCGGCGGCAAGACGAAAGACGGCTCGCAAATCTACGCGCGTCTTGAAGACAACCCGACGATTTTCACGCTCGACGCCGCCGCGTTCAAGAACCTTGCCGACTTGCAGACGACGCTTCGCGACAAAACCCCCGTGCGCTTCGACATAGAAAAAGTTTCTGGTTTGGACATTTCCAAAAACGGCAAAACCCTGCGCTTTGCAAAGCTCAAAAACGGCGTTTGGGACGTCGCGGGCGAACGCCGCGACGGCGCGTCGGCGACTGCGCGGGCGGACGCCGCCGCTCTCAGCGCGCTGCTGTTAAACCTTTCCAAAACGCGAATCCGCAGCTTTGTGAGCGACGCCCCTGGCGAGAATCTGGCGCGTTTCGGCATAACGCCCGAATCGCTTAAAATCACGGTTTCGATGTCCGACGGCGCGTCGGCGGGGCTTGTTGTGGGGAGCGGTTTCGACGCTTCGGGCGCGGGGCTTGTCTACGCAAAAACGCCCGACTCCGACGCGGTTTTCGGCATAGACCGCGACGTCGCAAGCCTTGCCGATACGGACTTCCTGCGCTACCGCTCGAAAATCGTCGAAATGCTGCCCGAAAAGGCGGTTCTGACCTCCGTGAAAATTTCAAAAGGCGGCGCGGAGCTGTTTGCTCTGAACGCAAAAAACGGCGATTTTTCGGAGGCGGTCTCGAAGCTCGACGCCCGCACACGCGCCGCGGCGGAAAAAATCGTAAATTCCGTAAAGCTTTTTGCCGTTAAAAACTATGCCGACTGCGCGTTCGACGCAAACGGCGTTTCCGTCGGCGGGAAAACCGTCCCGTGGGAGTACGCGCTTTCGGCTGAATTCGAAGTGCGCGGCACGGGCGCAAACGTCTCCGAAACGCGCGGCTGGAAGTTCACAAAACGCCTCGGAGGACTCACCCAGTACGGGCTGTACGGCGATTCCGTGTTCGTGCCGACGGCGGATTTCGTCGACGCGCTTTTCGAATTTACGCGCGGCTCGGTCGTTTCCGAAGAGCTGCGCAAGCCCGCTCCCGTAGCTCCGCCAAAAAAATAGCATTGTGGCTCGAACCAAGACAGGCCTGCGCGTCTCGACGTTTCTTCTGAACTCGTTTTGGCGCGCGCTCTACGGATTGAACGCGTTTCTGTACGCGCTGCTTGCGTTTCAATGCGCCTTGGCGGCGGCGGTCTATTTCGACTTCCGCATAAGCCTGCCTGAATTCGTCCGCGAGCAAATCGAAGAGGCGGCGGAAGAGGCGGGGCTTGACTTGGAAATTTCCGCGCTGAGGATTGATTTCAGGGGGAACATTGAGGCGGATTCGGTCGCGGCGCGTTTCAACGGCACGCCGGAGGATTTTTTCAAGGCGCGGAAAGTGTGCGCAACGCTCGGTCTTGCGCCGCTGCTGCGCGGCGAGTTTGTGCCCGAATCCCTGCGGATTATCGACGGGCGCGTCGGGGCGACCTATGCCGACGTAGACAAAACTCCCGCGTTAAAATCGCTCTACTTCGACGCTTCCAAGCGCGGCGAATGGTGGAAAATAAACGCGTGCCGCTTTTCCTCCGCGGGGGTGTCGGTCAGCCTTTCGGGCTTTGTGAACGAAAATTTCGACCCGTCTTCGGCGTTCGGCGGACTTCTCGCGAAGTCGGACGCGGACTCTGCGGACGCGGGGCAATCCGCGACGCCCGCGCGCCGCTTCGACGCCGCAATGTCGAAGTTTCCCGAATTCAAAAAATACGCCGACATGTTTTCCGCGCCCGCGCTGAACGCCGAGTTCGTCTTCTACGCCGGCGGCGCGTGCTCGGCGGAGGCCGCGCTCGTGGCGGGCGGGGCTACTTTCGACCTGCTCGGCGCGGACGCCGACGCAAGGAATTTCCGCGTAAGGCTCTCGTACGACGGAACGCGCGGGACGGACTCGCTTTCGGTTTCGGCGTCGGCGGAGAATTTTTCGAGGGAAAAGTTTCCGTCGTTCGAAAACGTCTCGGCGCGGGCGGGGGTTGTTTTCGACGGCGGCTATGTCGGGCTTGAAAACGTCGAGATTGCCGCAAAGAAAATTTCGTACGACGGCACCGACATCGGGAACGTCGCGGTCTCGAAAAGCTCCCTCGACACCGCGAACTGGCGGGGGGGCTGGCGGGTTTTCGCAAGCATGGGCGCGCACAGGTTCGGCGGAGAATTTTCGGTTTCGGAAAAAGGACGCGTGCGCTTCGGTTTTGACGGCGTTTTCGACCCGCGCCCGCTGCTCGCCCGCCGCGAGCTTGCCGACATTCCCGAACTGAAACAGCTCGACTTCCCCAACGGCATTTCGCTTTCGGGAGGCGGCTGGGTCTCGGCGGAATCGGGCGACGCCGACGTGCGCATGCGCGTCCGCGCCGACAACTGTCTTGTGATGAATATTCCCGTCTCCGCGCTTTCGGGCGACGTTTCGTATTCGGGCGGGGTAATGCGGGCGGAGAACCTTTCGGTCGCCGCGCGCGAGGGCTGGCGCGTGGGCGGAGAGTTTATTCAGAATTTCGACACTTTGCAGTACCGCGTGCGCGTCGTCGGAAACATAAGGCCGATGGCGATTGCGCATTTCATGGAGGACTGGTGGACGCGCGTGATGAAGGATTTTAAATTCAGGGGCGGCAAAAATTTCCCGTACGCGGACGTGTCGGTCGAGGGCACATGGGGGAAGCCCGAATACATGTGGTGCTACGCGCGGGCATCGGGCGCGGACGCGGAGTATTCGGGAGCTGAGTTCTCGTCGTTTTCGCTGAACGTGCTTGTCGCGCCGGAGCGCATTTCGCTCTACAACGTGGACATCGACGCGGGCGGGCGTCGGGCGAACGGCACGATAGAGTGGCTCTATCTCAAAGACGGAATAACGTCGTTCGACGAGCAGCGGATTGCGTTCGATTCGGAGCTGTCGCCGTCGGAACTTGTCGCGCTCGGCGGCGACGACGTGCGCGAAGTCTTCGACGTCGTTCAATTCAAATCTCCGCCCAAGCTGAAATTTTCCGCGCTTCTGCGCAACCCCGAAAACAATCCGAAAAAACTTTCCGACATCTTTAACGCGCAGGCGGAGGTCGCGGGTGAGACCGTCGTGGAAAACGTCGCGACTCTCGTCGGGGCGAAGTTTACCGCCCGAAGCGACAAAATCGACACGCTTATCGAAAACGCGTCGTTCGAATTCTGCGGCGGGAAGACCGAAGGCTCCGTCGCGCTTCACAAAACGGAGAAGTCGATGGAGTTCGACGGCAGCTTCCGCGCCGACAAAATGAATCAGGCGGCGTTTACCGATTTCCTCTACTCGCTCGGCTCGGACGGCGGAAGCGCGGACGAAAAAAACGCGCGGGAGAAATCCGCAAACGCCGCGCCGCCGCAAAAAAAGAAGTCAATCGTCGACGGCGGCGAAAACGGAACGGTGTCGATGTCGATTGCGCTTAAAGGCGACGTCGCGCATTTCGAGGACGCCGTCGGAAGCGGCTACGCGGGCGTCGAAAACGCCGACCTAATCAGGCTAAACCTCTTCGGCGTGCTCTCCCGCGCGCTCTCGGCAATGCGTCTTCCGTTCGGGTCGTTCGACATAACCTACGCGCTAAGCCCGTTCGAGATTTCGGGCGGGGCGGTGAAGTTCCCGAAGCTCGAAATGGGGGGGGCCGTCATGCAAATCAAGGGCGCGGCGGCGTACGACTTCGTGCGCGACGACCTCGACGCCTCGCTTGCGATACGCCCGTTCGGCGGGCTTACGATGCCGATTGTTTCGAGCGTTGCCGCCATTCTCAACCCGATTGCAAACACTGTGGAAGTGCGGCTCGACGGCAAACTGTCGGACCCCGAAGTGGACGTGAAAGTCAACCCCGTGAAAATCCTCAAAAGCGAGGAGGCGGTTCTCGAAGATATGCGGGATTCGCTTTGATATTTGCTTGTCAAGCGCGGTCGGGCGGCGTAATTTTCGGGCATATGAATAATGACGGAAAACTGCGTTGCGGCGTCGTAGGCGTCGGATACCTCGGTCAACACCACGCCCGCATCTATGCGGAGCTTGAATCCACGGAGCTTGTCGGCGTTTACGACAACAACCGCGAACGCGCAATCGAGATTGCCTCGAAATACGAGGGCTGCAAGGTGTTCGATTCAATCGCCGAGCTAGGCGCGGCGTGCGATGCGGTAAGCGTCGTCGTCCCGACCGACCGCCACACGGAAGTCGCGCTCCCGCTCCTCGAACAGGGCTGCGACCTCCTCATAGAAAAGCCCATCTGCACGTCGGTTGAAGACGCCGAACTCATCGTCAAAAAAGCGCGGGAGAAAAACCTCGTGGTGCAGGTGGGGCACATAGAGCATTTCAACCCCGTCATGGAGTTCATGGAATCGCGCGTGGACAACCCGCGCTTCATCACCGCCGACAGGCTCGCGCCGTTCAACCCGCGCGGAACGGAAGTAGGCGTCGTGCTCGATTTGATGATTCACGACATCGGCGTTGTGCTAAAACTCGCAAACTCGCACGTCTCGAAAATCGAGGCAGTGGGTGTCAACGTTCTGAGCAAGAGCGAGGACATTGCAAACGCACGCATTCAATTCGAAAACAAGTGCGTGGCGAACCTCAACGTCAGCCGCGTAAGCCTCAAAAAACTGCGCGAAATCAGAATTTTCCAAAAGGGAACGTACATGTCGCTCGACTACATGAACCAGAAGGGGCATGTAATCAGAATCAAGGACGCCACGGAAATCATTCCCGAAGAAGTGCCGATTGAAAGGCACGAGCCGCTCAAAACCGAACTTGCAAGCTTTGCCGACTGCGTGGTCAACAAGAAAAGCCCGAAGGTGGACGCAAAGCTGGGGCTTAGCGCACTCGAAGTCGCGCTCGAAATCACGCGCCAAATCCGCGCCCAAATGGCGGAGGAAAACGCCGTATAATGCCCGACGTTCTCGCCACAAGGACGTTTTCGTTTGCCGCGCCCGAACGGGGCGCGTGCGACGTGCTTGTCATTGCGGGCGAGCATTCTGGCGACGAACAGGCGGAGCGCATGGTCTCCGCCGCCCGCGCGGAAAATCCCGACCTTAAAGTCTGCGCGTTCGGCGGCGCGTGCCTCGCCCGCGCGGGGGCGCAGCTGCTCTTCGACATGACAAGCTTTTCGGTCGTCGGGCTGTTCGAGGTTCTCAAAAACTACGGGTTTTTCAAAAAACTTTCCGAAGCCGTCGTGGACTGGATTGTAAAATACAAGCCCAAAGCCGTGTGCTTTGTGGACTATCCCGGCTTCAACCTGCACATCGCAAAAATGCTCAAAGAGCGCGGCGTGAGCGTAAAGGGCGGCGGCGGAACGCGCATGCTCTACTACATCAGCCCACAAATTTGGGCGTGGAAGGCTGGACGGCGTTTCAAAATGGCGGAAGTGCTCGACTCGCTCGCGGTGATTTTCCCGTTCGAGACAAAATGCTACGCAGACACGACCCTCGAAACTTCGTTTGTCGGCCACCCCTTCCTTTCGCCCGAATACAAGCCGCCCGTGCGCTACGACGCAAACGGCGAAATTTTGCTGCTTGCGGGCAGCAGGGGAATCGCGGTTTCGCGCATTTTCCCGACGATGGTCGGCGCGTTGCGAATGCTCCCCGAAGAACGCGCCGTGGCGATGTACCCGACGGAGGCAATCCGCAAAATTCTCGAAGACACGCTTTCGCGCAATCCCGACGTCGCCCCGCGCGTGCGCCTGATTGCCAACGAGTCGGAAGTTGTCTCCGCAAAGGCGATGATGACAAGCTCTGGAACGATGTCGCTTTCATGCTCTTTGGAGGGCATTCCGGGGGCGATTGTTTACAGGGCGAACCCGCTGACGTACATAGTGGGGCGCGCGCTTGTCAATATTAAATATTTAAGCATAGCAAATATCATTCTCGACAAGCCCGCGTGGCGCGAGTTCATACAGTTCGACGCCTCCCCGAAGCCGCTTGCCGAATACATGCGCGGCTGCCTCGGCGAATCGGCGCGCGCGGAATTTCTTGCCTACGCGGGCACGCTGAAATCGGTGCTCCGCGCTCCGTCGAAAATGTCCGCCGCAGAGTGGCTGCTGGCGAGAGTCTCGGAATAGCCGCGCGGTTTCTTTGCGCGGAGTTGCGCGTGTTGTAGGCGAATTTTTTCCCCGCCTCCGCGCTGTCGAACGCTTAAAGTTTTACCGCCGAAAACACCCTGAACGCCGCTCCCATGTGGACGGGGCTTAGCAGTTGCGCAAGCTCGCGCTTGCGGAAGTCGAGCGGGTTGGGAGATTCGGCAATCTCGCGGATTTTTCCCCGCGCGCGCCGCATGAAAAACGACTCCTGCGTCTCCGTAGAAATTCCGCAAAATCCGCATTTGCCCGCGATGTCTGCGAGCATGTCGGAGCACGGCGAAAACGTGATGTCGGCGTCGCCCGCGTTCCGCGCGATGTCGGCGAAATCCGCATGCTTGAAGTATCCGCGCGCCGTGCCGAAGGGCAGTTCGGAAAGCTCGGCGGCGGTTCTGAAATAGTCGGCAAAAATTATCGCGCCGCGCCGCGTTTGGGCGCAGATTTTTTCGAAGAGTTCGAGGGCGTCGAACGAAGCGTCTATCCTGAACCCCTCCACTTTCGCGCGGGGAAAATATTTTTCGAGCATTGCGGTTTCGGCGGCGTCCGCTTCGCCGAAAATTTCGCAAACGCCGAATCCGCCGCCCGACTTTTCGATTTCCGCAAAGCCCTTGCGCCACTTGCCGCCGCCGAAGCGGAAGCGCGAGAACGGGCGGGCGTCGAGAAGCTCGTTGGAAATTACGACGGCGTTCGGCGGAATTTCGATTGGGTCGCCGAGCCGCGCGACTTTCGAGTTTTCGATTATGCGCGTGTTCGGCTCCGCGCCGATTTCGTAGAATTCGAAGCCTGCGATGTCCGCGCCGCGCTCCGCCAGAAGGCTTTTTGCGGACTCAAACACAAGCTCCGAGAACACCCTTTCTTTGAGGCTTGCCGACGTGTAGAAGTCCGCGCCGTCGCCGCCCACGCGCAGTTTGTCTTTGCGGTAGTAGCCGAATTCGGCGTCGTAGAGGCAGGCGTCGATGAAAGTTTCCCACGGAATTTTTGCGGAGTTCCCGCGGGCGTGTTCGCCGAAAAGTTTTGCAAGAACGGGGTTCATTCGAAAGTTCCCGCGCGGGCTGTGATTGTTTTCCAGACGCCCCTTGCGGCGTCGGTCGGGGCGTCGGTTGTGGAGGTCGCCACAATCTGCGCGTCGGCGTCCACGCAAGACCAGAACGCGGAGCGGCGCGAGGCGTCAAGCTCTCCCAAAATGTCGTCGCAAAGAACGGTCGGTCGGACGCCGAGAGTGTCGCGCAGAATTTCGAACTGCGCGAGTTTCAGCGCGATTACCGCCGACCTCTGCTGCCCCTCCGACGCGTACGTTTTCGCGTCCCTGCCGCCGACGAGTATTTTGAAGTCGTCGCGGTGCGGCCCGTGCGAGGTTGCGCGGCGTTCGATGTCCTTCGCCCTGTGTTCGGCGAGGATTTTCAGCAGGGCGGCGGGCGATTCGGCGTCGCAGTTGGGCCTGATTTTTATTTCCGCGCTTTCGCCGTTTTCCCGCGCGAGGATTTCGTATTTTTCGGTAGCGCGCCTGCCGAGCTCTCCCAATATCCCGCGCCTCGCCGACAGGATTTTTGCGGCGGCCTCCGCCATCTGAATTTCGAACGGCAGGTACGCCGATTCGCCCGTTTCGCCGCCGCGCAGAAGCGCGTTGCGGTGCGCGAGGGCGGCGTGGTAGGTTTTGAGGGCGGCGAAATATTCGGCGTCGAGCGATGAAACGAACATGTCGGCGTCTTTCCTGCGGTTTTCGGGCGAGCCTCTCAGAAGCCTGATGTCTTCGTTGCCCATTGCGAGCGCGGGGAATTTGCCGATGAAGTCGGAAAATTTGGTCTCTTCGCCGTTGACCGAAACGCGCCGCTTGTCGGAAACGGAAATCAGGATTTCGCACTCGCCGAATTTTTCGTGCTCAACCCCCGCGAGAATCCGCGCCTCGTCTTTGCCGCACGCGACTATTGCCGACATGTCCGATGTCCTGAACGAGCGCAGAGCGCAAAGCATTCCGAGCGACTCCAACAGGTTGGTCTTCCCCTGCGCGTTTTTGCCGCGAATCCACACGCTTTGCGCGTCGAGCCGCACGTCGGCAAACTCCACATTCCTGAAATTTTCGAGCCTTACAAAATTAATCTTCACAAAATCGGAAAGAAGTGTAGGGTGGACGCAAATTTCATCAACGCAAATTTTCGGCAAAATGGAAAAAGGAAGCGACTATCTCCAAGACGCGCTCGAACGCAGGGAGGACGATTTCGAATCGTCCCTGCGTCCGTCTGGCTTCGACGCATTCGCGGGGCAGCCCAAGACGGTCGAGCGGCTGAAAGTGATGGTAGGAGCTGCGAAGAAACGCGGCGACACCCTCAGCCACATTTTGCTCCACGGCCCCCCCGGTCTCGGCAAAACCACGCTCGCGTTCATCTTGGGCAACGAGATGGGAGCGCAGGTTCGCATAACTTCGGGCCCTGTCGTAGAAAAGGCGTCCGACCTCGCGGGGCTTCTTACGAACCTCCAAGAGGGCGACATTCTCTTTATCGACGAAATCCACCGCATTTCGCGCACCGTAGAGGAATTTCTTTACAGCGCGATGGAGGACTTCCGAATCGACATCATGATTGACCAGGGGCCGAACGCGCGGAGCGTGCGGCTGAACGTGCCGAAATTTACGCTAATCGGGGCTACCACGCGCACGGGCATGCTGTCGTCGCCGCTACGCAGCCGCTTCACGCTGCAAACGCGGCTCGACTACTATTCGCGGGCGGATTTGGTTTCAATCGTCCTGCGCTCGTGCGACCTGCTCGGCGTGCGCATCGACAAAAACGGCGCGGACGAAATCGCCCGACGCTCGCGCGGCACTCCGCGCATAGCAAACAACCTCATACGCTTTGTGCGAGACTACGCCGAGGAACGCGCGGGCGGGAAAATCACGCGCGACGTCGCAGTCTCCGCCCTCGAACTTTTGGAAATCGACGAAAACGGGCTTGACGAAATGGACAAGCGCATGCTCCGCGTCATGGCGCAAAACTACGGCGGCGGGCCCGTCGGGCTTGGAACGGTAGCCGTCGCCGTCAACGAGGAGGCCGACACTCTCGAAGAAGTCCACGAACCCTACCTCATTCAGGAGGGATTCGTGAAGCGCACCCCGCAGGGGCGCGTGCTCACCGACAAGGCTTGGCGCGTGCTCGGGCTTGGCGGAATCGCGCGGCAGGGCGACCTTTTCTGATGGATACGCTCGACTACATAATAGTGGGGCAGGGCATTGCGGGTTCCTGCCTTGCGTTCGAGCTTCTCGAACGCGGCGCAAAGATTGAAATTTTCGACGAATCGTGGCGCGACGCCGCCTGCCTTGTCGCCGCGGGCGTCATTAACCCGATAACGGGTAAGCGGCTTGTCAAAAGCTGGCGGAGCGGTCTGGCGCACCCCTACGCAAAAAAGTTCTACCGCGCGTTGGAGTCTAAGCTTGGGGCGGAGTTTTTTCACGACAGAAAAATCCTCCAACTATGCCGCTCGCCCGAAGAGCGCGAACTTTGGACAACACGCGCCGAACTTCCCGACTACGCCGAATTTCTCGGCGAATCGCACCCCGCGGGCTTTTTCGACGCGCTCAACGACTCGAACGGCTCGTTTTTCATAGAGCATTCCGCGTGGGTAGAAACGCAGCAGGCAATGGAGGCGTTCAAAAAGTACTTCGAGTCGCGCGGCGTTCTCGTCCGCGAAAGGTTCGACTATGCGAAGCTCGACACGTCGGGCGAAACGCTTTCGTACGGCGGGCTTTCCGCGCGGAAAATCGTTTTCTGCGAGGGCTGGCGCGCGCAAAAAAACCCCTATTTTTCGTGGCTGCCCTACCGTCCCGCAAAGGGCGAAATTCTGTCGATACGCTCCGACGCCGAAGTTCCGCCGCATATCATACACAGGGGCAACTGGATTATGAAATGCGGCGACGGACTCTTCCGAATCGGCTCTACTTGGGACAGGGAACGCCTCGACTCCGAGCCTACCGACGCCGCCCGCGCCGAGCTTCTGGCGGCGGCTCCCAACATGTTCGGCAAAAAATACGCGTTCGATGTAGTGTCGCACAGCGCGGGGGTTAGGCCGTGCACCGCAACGACGCGCCCGCACTTGGGGGCGCACCCCGCCGATTCGCGGCTGCTTTCGTTCAACGGCTTCGGCTCGAAAGGCTACGCGCTAAGCCCGTACTTCGCAAAGCACTTTTGCGACTGGCTCGACGGCAAAACCGCGCTCGATTCGGAGGCCGACTTGGCGCGGCACGCCAGAAAGTTTTTCCCGAAGGCCTGACTCGCGGCGCGCGCCGACTTTCAGCTTTCGGCGCACTCGCGCGCTTTCGCGCCCGCCGATTTTCCGTTTTTTGCGGCACTGCCGAAAAAATTTTTTTTTGACCAATTTGTACGGACATAGTATTCAGAATACTGCTGTCAAATAATTTTTATAGCGGACGGATTTTTGTGCTTAACCGTTAGTATGTTGTGGTGAATCTTTAATAATGCGGCCGCACGGCAGCGTTGTCTTTTTGCAGCTTATCTGTTCATCTTAATTGCTGCGCTTCAATGTAATGTGAAATTGGGAAAAACCATAGTATTCTGAATACTATGCTCCGCCATTCAATTTTAAATTAGAACATAATATTCAAGGTGGCAACTATGAAAAAATCATTGATTGTATTGTCGACATTCGCGCTCTTTGCGGGCGCGGCAATGGCGGTAGAACCTACTAAAACTGTCGAGTCTATCGAAGATGTCGAAAGCTTCGACATTGCGAACGGAGAATATGTGCAGGCTTCGGGCGCGTATTATCGCGACGGCGGTTTGCCCGACGGAACACTCCATAAAGGTCCGGTTGTAAATGTCGGCAGTATGTCGATTGACGGTATCTTCGAGGTCAAAGCTTCCGACCAAGACACATACAGGTTGTATGACGTCAAAAAAGTTTCGGGAGCGGGAGAAATCCGTTTCGGCAGAGGCGTTTACATATCGCAAGAAAGTAATTTCTCGAATTTCGGCGGAACACTCACTCTTTTTACCGCGGTAAACGAGCAGGGCAACAGAAAGGGGTCGGGAGCGTATTTCCTTTCGGGCACAAATAATCCCTCCAATATTAAGGCTTTTAATCTGGAAGAAAATACGGAATTGTCATTTACAAACGGCAACTACACGCTTAACGGTAAAATCGAAGGTGCAGGAACAATTTCGGCAAGGACGCGGGAAAACCTCAATTTTGAGGGCGATAAAATCCTCGAAAACGCCGCTCCCGCAAATGTAGCGATTAAAGGCGACATTTCGAACTTTTCGGGTTCTTATGTTGCCAGAGAGTCTTCTTCCATAAAGCTTGAAACAAAACTTGCCGACAATGTTGTATTTGTCGGCGATACGGGCGGAACACTCGAACTTGCGGGTGCTGCGGGCGACGCAAGAAAGACCATAACAATAGATTCCCATTCCGACACGACAACAAACGGAAACGTGTTTATGTATGGCAACAAGGCAATAATTGCCAATAATTCGCGCGCTGGCGGCAAGGTCGACGCAAATTGCGGCTACATCTACTTCGGCGGCAACCACGAATACACACAGGCAGACCTTGTAAACCACACCTTCGACAAGACGACCGTCCTCGGCGATTCCGCAGGCAATGTAGTTATGGGCGGTAAAGGCGCAGGCGCGTTGACGGCTAAGGGCATAAGCGCAAAGGTTGAGGACGGCGTGAAAATCGGCACGCTCGTAATCGGCGGTGCGGACGGCGCGACGGTCGAGGGCAATACGCAGGTTATTGTCGATTCGGGCGAAATCGGCGCAATCTACGGCGGCTTGAACGGAGTCCACAATGGGGCGACAACTATCGTAGTTAACGGTGGCAAAGTCGGCAACATTTACGGCGCGGACGGCGTTGGCGGTACGGTCAACGGCAATACGACGATTAGTGTAAAAGACGCCACTGTAAATCAAATCTACGGTTCCAACTATGCCTACGATAAGGCGGACGAAACAAAATTCGGCGGCATCAACGGCAACATTTATATCACCGTTGACGGCAATTCGAAAGTCGGGCAAATTCGTGGCGGAATCAACACAAACAGGCAGGAAAGCGAAGAAATCGCCAAGGAAAAAATGGTTCTTGGCGGCAATGTCAACGTCAACGTAAAGGGCAATGCGGTCGTTGGCGACGGAAGTGTTGCAATTATCGGCGGCGGCGGTTCTTACGGTTCTGTGAAAGAACATGTAAGTATCAAAATTTCCGAGAATGCAACGGTCAACGGCGACGTTTTCGCTGGCGCAAACAGTGTAAACAACGACACGCGCGGCAACTTGCCCTATGTCGGTACGGATACTTGGCTTTCGGTCAACGACAACGCCACAGTTAACGGCAATCTCTTTGGCGGGAGCCGCAGGTTCGGCGTCGTTAAGAACAACGCCTATACAAATATCAACGGCGGCACAGTCAACGGCAACGTTTACGGCGGCGGCCAGCAGGGTAGCACGGTCGAGGGTATGACCGCGGTGCGCGCCAACGGAGGCGTAATCAATGGTGACATTTACGGCGGTGGCAGAAACGGTGGGGTTGTAAACAAGCAGACCCACGTTCAAACTTACGAAGGAGCGACAGTTGCAGGCAACGTCTACGGTGGCGGCGAAAACGACACGGTCAAAGGCAACACGCAGATTGAAATCTACGGAAATTCGGACATCAAGGGCGATATTTACGGCGGCGGCAAGGGCGCGGATTCCAAGGTGATCGGCAATTCGTCGATTCGCTTTGTCTCGAACAGCAACTTCACTGGCACGGTCGACGGCGCGGGTCAGGACGGCGGCACGGTCGCGGGAACGCGCATCCTCACCTTCGGCGGTTGGCAAAACGGCGACAAGTGGGACGGCGACTTCAACGGAAAAATCAAAAACATCAACAGCATAGTTCTCACAAACGGCTCGAACGTCTCTAACCTCAAATTCGATATGGCAGAACCCATGAGCTTCGGCGGCGAGGGCACGCTTGAAGTCATCACAAACCTCGACGGCAAAAACATTGATTCAAAATATCTTGTGAATGTTCTCGGCAGTGCGCCGCTCGATATCACGTTCAAGAACTCGACGTTCTCGGGCAACGCAATCAACAACAATTCCTACGGCGTATTCCTCCACTGGGGCGCGGGCAAAATGGCTCTCGACGGCACGACCATCGAAGACAACTCGATAACCCGCAACGACGGCGAGAAAATTCAGGGTATACTCTATTACAACGGTTCGGGCAGCGGCGAAGTTGTGAACACGGTGCTGAAAAACAACACTGTTTCGGCAACGCAAGTCCAATCGTCGGGCGTGTTTGCGTACAAGCAGAATTTGGATATAAAGGGCTCGCAGTTCATCGGCAACAAGTCGATTGGCTCAAACGGCTCTAAGCTCACAAACGGCGCGGTTTATGTGGAAAATCAAAGCGACACCGCAAAAATCGTCAACATTTCCGACACGCTCTTCGACGGCAATTCAGCCGAAAATACTGGCGATGCCTCCATGGGCAAGGGCGGCGCGCTCGCGGTTGTGAAACGTTTCAAGGGCGGTAAAGCACTCGGCGCAGGCGCGGAAGTTGTCCTCAACGACGCTGCGTTTACGAACAACTCGGCTGGCTTGGGCGGCGCGATTTATGTAGGCGGCGAAACGCTCACTCTCAATGCGACGAAGTCTGCTACATTCTCGGGCAACACTGCGACAAACGGCGGTTTCCTCTACATGGACAACGGCGAAGCGGGCAGCACGGCTTCGGCGAAAGTTTCGCTCAACGTCGCAGACGGCGCAACTCTTACAATCGGCACGACGGGCGGCGCAAGCGACTCTATCGCGGGTGTCGAATCGGCGACGCTATCGAAACTCGGCGCGGGTTCGCTCAACGTCAACGGCTCGATGGCTGACTTCAAAGGATCGCTCATCGTTTCCGCTGGCGTGATGAACGCAAATAACGGTCTCGGCGCGAAGTCGGTAAGCATTGCAAACGGAGCTACTCTCGGCGTTGCGCTCGGAAACGGCGCGTTGGAAAACGCCTCCGTCGCGAACAATGGCACGCTTTCTCTCAAACGCGGAACGCTTGCCGACGGCGCGACATTCGCACTCTCCAACTATTCGGGCGAAGAAGGCGCGGTCAAGGCTTACGGCGGCATTCTCAGCGGTGGAACATTCACGGCTGGCAAGAGCGAATCTTTCGTGTCTTCGGCAATCACGGTTGGCACTGGCGCGAACGACGTCCAGAGCGTGAAACTTTCCGACAAGCTTTCGCTCGACTTCGACGTTTCGGGGCTTGGCGAAGCGGCTCTCTCAGTCAACGAAATCAAGGCTTCTACCGACCTCGGCGGCATTAAGGGCGACGTTCTCGCGGCGTTCGACGTCGATTTGAGCGACAACGGCAACACATATTCCGTAGTGTTCAGCGCGCACGTCGGCGCGGTTGAAGACGCAAGCAAGCTGCTTGCGTGGCACAAGGGCGCGGACGGCGTTTGGACAAAGCTCGACACGGCAATAGACTATGCCGACGAAATCGCAAGCATCATGGTTGACGGATTCAGTTCATACGCGTTCTCGCAGATTCCCGAACCTTCGACTTATGCTGCGATTCTCGGCGTGTTGGCGTTGGGCTTGGCTGTGTACCGCCGCAGAAAGTAGAATTGTTTAACAATGGGCGGTTGGCGTCTGCCGCCGCCTTTTTTTCTTAATATGAACGCAAACATATCGCCGAATTTGGCTGACATAGTGTCGATGTTTTTCTCGGCGGAAGTGCTTGTGCCCGCCGCGATAGTGTCGTGCTTTATAGGGCTGTGCGCCGCGCTTCTGAGGTTCAACAGGGACGGCGACGCAATGGAGGCGTTCATAAAAAGCGGCGGCGACAAGCTCGACTTCCGCGCCTACGCGGAGTTCGAGAAGAAGCGTAAAGTTGCCACAAACATTTTGATAGTGTCGGGAATGCTCGCGCTTGCGTGCATGTACGCGGCGTTCCTGATTTTTTATATGGGTTAGTTCGGAATCTCTACGATTCGAAAACAAAAACGCCCGATTCCTTAATGCGGAATCGGGCGTTTGCTTTTTTATTTGTCAAAAACTGTTTGAATTTACGACAGCAGTTTTACCGCGCGTTCGAGCGTGTCCGCGAAGAAATCCACCTCTTCGAGCGTATTGTAGAACGCAAGCGACGCCCGCGCAAGCCCCTCCACGCCGAGCGTTCCCATAAGCGGTTCGGCGCAGTGATGCCCCGTTCTAATCGCGATTCCAGAGGCGTCGAGCATTACGGAAATGTCGTTCGGGTGGATTCCAATGCAGTCGAACGACACCACGGGAACTTTGCCCGCCGCGTTTCCGAAAATGCGCACCCCGCCGATTTCCGAAAGCCGCGCTGTCATGCGGTCGAGCAGCTTGCGCTCGTGGGCATGCGCGCCCTCGCGGTCAATCGACATCATGTAGTCTATTGCCGCGCCGAAGCCGATTGCGCCTGCGATGTTCGGCGTGCCCGCCTCGAAGCGTTCGGGGGAGGGGCGGAAAATTGTGCCGCTCCACGCGACGTTTTCAATCATGTCGCCTCCGCTTTGGTAGGGAGGCATTGAGTCTAGCAGCTCGCGCCTTGCAATAAGCGCGCCGCAGCCCGTCGGGCCGAAGCATTTGTGCGAGGACATCGAGAGGAAGTCGCAGCCGAACTTCGAGACGTCGTCGAGCATGTGCGGCGACGACTGCGCGGCGTCTACCGAAAATTTCGCCCCGACGCTTTTTGCGATTTTCGAAATTTCCGCGATGTCGTTGACCGTTCCAAGCACGTTCGATGCGTGCGCGACTGATACGATTTTCGTCCTTTCCGACACCTTGCGTTTGAGGTCGTCCATGTCGAGCGAGCCGTCGGGCAGGATTTTCGCGACGGCGATTTTCGCGCCCGTTTTTTGCGCGGCAATCTGCCACGGCACGATGTTTGCGTGGTGCTCCATTTCGGTAAGCAGGATTTCGTCGCCCGACTTCAAATTCTCCTGCCCCCAAGCCTGCGCGACGATGTTCAACGCCTCCGTTGTGCCTCGCGTGAACACTGCGGTGAAACCGTCGGGCGCGTTTGCGAATTCGAGCACCCTGTTCCTTGCGCGTTCGTAGGCGATTGTTGCGCGGTCGCTGAGTTCGTGCGCGCTTCTGTGGATATTTGCGTTGTCGCGCAGGTAGAAGTTTGAGACGGCATCGACCACCGAGCGCGGCTTTTGCGCGGTCGCGGCGTTGTCGAAGTACACGAGCTTTCCGCCGCCGCGCATTGTCTGGTCGAGCGCGGGGAAGTCCCGCCTGATTTTGCTGACGTTAAATTCCATTGCCTTTATGATTGCACAACGGCGGCGCATGACAAAGAAAAAAATGCGCCCCCGCGAACTTGTCGGAAAAATTCAGCGGCGCAAAAACCGCTTAAAAAATCCGCGTCCGCGCCGATACAATTTCTCCGAAATGAAATTCAAATTGAACAAACCCAAACTGAAAGTCTACTATTGGGACATTTGCCCGCACTGTCGGGCGACTGTCGATTTCCTCAAAGAAAAGGGCGTTCCGTTCGACGCGCTCGACATCGAACGCCAGCCTCCCGACGTCGTGAAGCGCGTGGTTGACGCAAACGGCGGTGTTGACTGGGTTGTACCGACCCTCGAATACGACGGAAAATGGCGGGCGGGCAGGCGTTTCGACGCCGGCGAGCTTTCCCGCGACCTCAAAGATTGGGGGCTTTTATAGCTCCGCCGCTCGAATTGCGTTGACGAATTTCCCCATGCCGCGCAAATTCGTTCGGCATGTTCGACAATGATACGGTTTTGATTGGCGGCGCGGAAATCGCGCGGCGCGTGGAAGAGCTTGGCGCGGAAATTTCGGCGTGGGTTGCCTCGCGCGGTGTCTCGCTTGTGGTTGTGTGGCTCGCGGAGGGCGCGGTGTATTTCGCCGCCGACCTCACGCGGAAAATCGCCTGCAAAAGCATGCGCATTCATTCGCTTAAAGTGTCGTCGTACGGCGACGGGCGCACGCCGCTTCACGAGCCGAGGGTTGTCGGCGGGCTTCCCGACGTCGCGGGAGCGGACGTGCTTCTGATTGACGACATTCTCGACACGGGGCACACATACGAGACCGTTTCCGGAATGCTTTTGCGCGCGGGCGCGGCGTCGGTAAGGGGCTGCTTTCTGCTCGACAAGCGCACGGGCGTTTCCAAAAAAGTGTCGGGCGATTTTGTCGGCTTTTCGGTGGACGACGTTTTTGTTTACGGCTACGGCTTGGACGTCGGAGGCTTGGGGCGGAACGTTCCCGACATCATGGCGGCAAAGTAGCTCAGCGCATTCCCAGCGCGCAGAACGCAACGGTTATCGCCGCGAACACGGCGACTGCAAGCCCCCAGGCAATCCTCATTTTTCTGCGCCATTTCACGAAGTGCTTGGGGCTGTATTTTTCCGACACATATTTGCTTTGGAACGCGTCGAGGGCGTCGTCGGCATCGAGAAAATACGGATAGGCGCGGTACAGCGACCAAAGAACCGTACCGCACATGGCGAGAAAAATTATCAAATTTTCGGGCATTCTCACAATTAATACGGCGTTGGAGGATACCCGCAAACCGCCCTGAAAGTCAATCCAATATTGAGGCGGGGAGGCATTTTTGGCGTCGCGCGTTTCCGCCGCCGTCCGTGTTTCCAAATGCAAAAAGCCCGCGAGGAGCGGGCTTTTTGTTCGGGCGCAGCATGTTAGCGTCCGCGCTTTTTGCGCTTCGGCTTTGCGGCGGCGTCCGACATGTGGAAGTCTATCTGGCGTTTGAATCTGTCCACCGACTCCACCTCCACGCGCACCTTGTCGCCCACTTTCAGGACGTTTCCGCCGCTTCTGCCGCGCAGTTCCGTGCCGTCGTTCGACAATCGGTAGATGTCGTCGTGCATCGTGTGGACGTGCACGAAGCCGAACGCCGAAGACTCCGTAAGCTCCACGAAAAATCCGTGGTTCGACACCGCCGTTATCACCGCTTCGAACGACTTTCCCGAGCCTATTGCGCGTTCGAAGTATTCAAGCAGCTTCACCTTGCGCGACTCGCGCTCGGCGTCCGCGCTGTTCTGTTCGGTCTCCGAGATGTGCGCGGCAATACGCCCAAGCTCCTCCCTGCCCGCGATTGTGCTCCGCGCCGGCCTTATCACGGCGTCGAGGTTGCGGTGCACGGTGAGGTCGGCGTATCGCCTGATGGGCGATGTGAAGTGCGCGTAGTAGACCATGTTCAGCCCGTAGTGTCCGTCCGCCGACGCGCGGTATTCGGCGCGTTTGAGACTCCGCAGGAACTTCGTTTTTAGCAGGTACGACTGCTGGTGCTTTGCGATTTCGGCGAGCGCTTTTAGCACTTCGGGGCGTTTTGTGAGGTCGCCGCATTTGATTCCGAATGTTTGAAGCTCGTCGCGCAGTTCGGCGAGTTTTTCGGGGTCGGGGTTGTCGTGCACGCGCGAGATGTACGGAATCTTGCGGGAGAACAGCTCATGCGCGACGGCTTCGTTTGCCGCGAGCATGAACTCCTCGATTAGCTGGTGGCTCTCGTTGTATTCGGTTTTTTCGATTCTGTCGGCGTATCCGTCCTTGTCGCAGAAAATCTTGAATTCGGGAATTTCGAGGTCGAGGCTGCCGTTTGCCATGCGGCGTTTGCGCATTCTCGATGCGATGTCCCACAGAACTCTCAGCGATTTTTTCAGGTTTGCGAACTCCTTCGGCGGCAGGGCGTCGAGGGGTTTGCCGCCGAATGCGGTTTCGTAGTTTTCGGGCGGCTTGACGGCGAGGATTTTTTCGTCGTCGTCCTCCGTGATGAGCGCGTGCGCCTGTTCGTAGCTGAGGCGTTTAGAGCTTCTGATGACCGAGTTCGCAAAGCGCGCGCTTTTGCATTCGCCGTTTTTGCCGAATTTCATGAACACGCTTTTCGCAAGCCTGTCCTCGTCCTCAACCAGACTGCAAATTCCGTTGGAAAGCTCGAACGGAAGCATTGGGATTACCGTTCCCACGAGGTATGTGGAGTTCCCCCGCGCCTCCGCCTCCTTGTCGAGCGCGGAGTTTTTCCTGACGTAGTGCGACACGTCCGCGATGTGCACGCCGACTTCCCAGTCGTTGCCGACGCGTTCGAGCGAGATTGCGTCGTCGAAATCCTTTGCGTCTTCCGGATCGATTGTGATTGTGAATTTTCCGCGCATGTCGCATCTGCCCGCGCGTTCCTTCGGCGAAACTTTTTGAGGAACTTTTGCGACTTCCGCGAGCACGTTGTCGGGGAATGTCTCCGAAAGGTCGTATTTTACGATAATTGCGCGGTACTCGGCCATCGGCGTGTGGCTCTCTCCGAGCGACTCTATTATTTCGCCCGACGGGTTTATGTGCCGCTGTGTCCATTCGTTTAGCCGCACGACGACTTTGTCGTTCTCGGCGGGGACGGGCGAGATTCCCGATTTTTTCGGGTCGGCGACGATGACGTCGTAGAAGAATTTGGGGTCGTCTGGGACGACGTGCCAGAAGTTGTACGAGCGGCGGAGCGTGCCCACCACTTTGTATGTCTTGCGTTCGAGAATCCTTACGACCCGCGCGTATTTTTTGCCGTCGTCGCCCTTGAAGTCGGGCTTGCGCCTCTTCCCGAACGCCCCGCGCGCGTTGCCGAAGCGTCCGCGTCCGCTGGGGATTATCCGCGCGAGGATTTTGTCGCCGTCGAGGGCGACTCCCGTGTCTTCGGGCTTGAATTCAACGCTTGTGCCGTCGGGCATGCGCATGTGGGCGCGTCCGCTCGGCCGGAATTCAATCGTCCCGCTCGCGAGGTCAAGCTCTTCGAGCGCGCCGTACCTGTCGCCCTTGACCCGCGCGATTTCGCCGTTTTTGGACATGCCGGCGAGCAGGTTTTTGAGCTTCAAAACGTCCTTGCGCCCCAGCCCGAGTTCGAGCGCGATTTCGTGCGCGGTGCTCGGCACATAGTTTTTGCCGCGCATCAGATTTTTAAGTTTCTCCGATATGTTTTCGGTGTTCATTGGAGTGTCCTTCCTATTTCGATTGGTACGAGGGCGCACAACGCCGCAACGAAGAGCATTACCGCCGTTTTAGACAGCCGCGCCCCGCGAAGAATTCCCGTCGCGGTGAACGCGCAGACCGCGATTTGCGCCGCGAACAACGCGCCGCCCGCCGCGAATTTGAGCGCGGAAAGCCCGCCGATTTCGGCGTTTCCCGCGGCGGCAATTCCCGCGGAAATCGAGACGAGCATCGAGAGCGTGGCGGTGGCTTCAAACGCGCCCGTTCCGCGTTCGAGCGTTTGAAGGGGCGGCAGGGCTTTTTTTGCGCCTCCGCCGATTTTGTTCCGCAGGGACTTTTGCTGCATCAAAAACAATGCCCCGAACGCCGCGCCCGCCGCCATGAAAGCGTACGAGAACGCGGCGAGCACCCCGTGTGCGGCGGCGAACTGCACCGACGCTTTCGGCGTTCCGTCCATCGCCGCGGCGAACATCGGGCAGCCGAGCGGCAGCAGGGCGAGAATCCCCGCGGGTAGCATTGAAAATATCCCCGCAAGCCCGTTTTTCGACGGGCGGGCGACGGCGATTTGCACCGCCGCGAAAATCCACGCCACCGATTCGAGCAGGTCGTAGGAGGTCGCCACGGGCGCGCAGCCCGTCCGCCAGTAGCGCAGCGCCAACGCCGCCGTGTGGAACGTGAATCCCGCGAGAGCCGCCGCGAACGCGCGGCGTTTTTTCGATTCCGTTTGCGCCCCGAAATTCACCGAGGCGAAGGACGCCAGATAGAGGAGTCCGGCGGCGAGAATTAAAATTGCGTTTGTCATTTTATGTTTTCGAAAATGTTGCGGAAAAGTTTTGCCTGCGCGTCCGAGTCGTTCGGGCACGGCGCATATTCGAACGATTCCCCGCCGCGTTCAAGAAAATACGCGCGGGCGTCGCGGTCGATTTCGGCGAGGGTTTCGGTGCAGTCGCAAAAAAACGCGGGGCAGAGAACGCCGACTTTTTTTATTCCGCGCGACGCGCATTTGCCGAGCAGTCCGCGCGTCGCAGGCTCAAGCCACCTGCCGCGCCCCGTCTTCGACTGCCAGCCGAGCATGATGTCTCCGCGCCCCGATTTCTCGCAGAGCAGCGACACCGTCCTTTCGCACTGCTCCGCATAGGGGCTGCGCTGCGATTCGGGCACGGAATGGAACGACGCTATTATTGCGCCGCAGTCGCCGAGCCGTCCGAGCGACTCCGCGAGCATGTCTATGTATAGCGGGTTGTCGAAGTAGGGCTGTGCGAAGCGGAATTTAAGCCCGCGCGTCGCCTCCTCCGCCGCGAGTTTTGCCGAGAGCGTCGTTGCGTTGGAAAACTGCGGGTAGGCGGCGGCGAAGGAAAATTCGTCGAAGCCGCTTTCGCGGAGTTTTGCGACGGTTCGGGCTATGTCGTTTTCGCCGTATCTGTACGCCGCGAAAGTCGGCACTCCCGAAATCGCGCCGACTTTTTCGGCGAGCGATTCGGCGTAGTGCTTGGTTATAAATTTTCCGCCGAGAGATAATTTTTCCGACTGCTTTGCGTATGCCGCCGCGCGTTTTTTTGCCACCCTGCGGGCGAAAAATTCCCTGAAAGGCGATGGCAGCGGGAGCACGAGGGGGTCGGACAGAAACCCGCGCAAAAAAGCCTCCGCCGCTCCCGCCGAGAAATCGGAGGGCGAGCCGAGGCTTACGATTATCCGAGCTTCCGCCACTTCAAGAAAGTCTGTCGGCGAGTTTCGCCGCCGCCGCGAGCGCGCTTTCGATGCACGAGCTTACCCCCACGCCGCCGCGGTACGCGCCAACGAGCGACAAGTTCGGGAACTTGCGCTCCGCTTCGTCGGCGGCTTCGAGAAATTCGCCGTAGCCCACATTGTACTGCGGTATTGCGTGTTTGTGAAAGAAAAGTTTTTCGAAGACAGGCTCTCCCGAAACTCCGAGGATTTTCGACAGGTCTTCGAGCACGAGCTTTCTCATTTCGCTTTCGGGAAGCGTCGCGAGTTCGGGGTTGCGCGTTCCGCCGACGTAGTTTGTGAGCGTCGCAAATCCGTCGGGCGCGCGGTTCGGGAAGAGCGTGGAGACGTACAGCGAGCCTAAAATGTGCAGCTTTTCCGACGACGGCGTAAGCGCGCCGAAGCCGTCGAGCCTGTTTTTCACGGCGTCTTTCGGAAACCCCATTGTGTATGTCGCAACGGGCGCGTATTCGATTCTGTCGAGGGGCGCGAGGGCGGCGGCGAGGCTTCCCGCCGTCGGCAGATTTCTAATTTCCGCCGCGGGGACTGCGATTACGAGCGCGTCGTAGTTGTCGCAAATTTCCTCGTCTCCCGCCACCCATTCGACCTGCCAGCCGTCGCCTCCGAAGTCTATTGAAAGCGTTTTCGCGCCGCATTTGAGCGAGTCTCCGAGGTTGTCGGCAAGCCCCTTTGCGAGCGTTTCCATGCCGCCTTCGAATGAAATCGTCATGGGTTTGAAGAAGTTGCCCGCCGCTTTCTTTTCCTTCATGGATTTGATTGCCCCGCGTATTATCGAGCCGTATTTTTTCTCCAAATTCCAGAACGGCGGGAACGCGTATTTTGCCGAGAGCTTTTCGGGGCTTCCGCCGTATATGCCGCCCATGAACGGGTCTATTGCGTAGTCGAGCACGTCTTTGCCGAAGCGGTGCAAAATGAATTCCGCCATGCTCGGGTCTTCGGCGTCGAGCGGCTTTACGAACGGCTCGCAGAGAAGCCTGAGCTTGCCGAAGAACGAAAACAGCGGCGTTGTCAGCAGCGAGAGCGGCCCCATCGGCACCGCCTGCGGCTTGCCGTACTTTACAAAAAAGCGTTTCTTTGCGGCGGGGTTTGTGGTTTCGAGCTTCGACTTGATTGCGAGCCTGTCGAGGAAGTCCAAAGTTTTTTTGCTTTGAACCATCACCGTGTTCGAGCCGCTTTCCGCCTTGAAGCCGTCCTTTGCGAACGTGCCGATTACGCCGCCCGCGCGCGCTTCGCGTTCGAGAACCGCGACGTCGAAGCCCCTGTCTTTGAGTTTCAGCGCGGCTGTCATGCCGCTGACGCCCGCGCCTATGACGATAGCTTTTTTATTGTCCATTGGTCATACTGAATTGGAAATCGGTATTTTTTGCAACATTTAAAAGCGCATAAAACTTCGATCCGCGCGGCGGCGACGCGCATTTCCCCCTGTTCCTGCGCGGGTTTCTGGGCGCGGGGGATTTTCGGAAAACAAAAAAGTTAGAAAAGATTAACTTTTTTGTTGACAAGTTAAACAAGACTAACTTTTATACGCCTCCGAAAATTGAATGTTAGCTGCCTCTAACTTTGAAAACATTTTAATACAATGAAACACTACACTGCAAAAACTGCACTGGCAATGTGCGCAACATTAACGACTCTCGGCGCGTTCGCGCAGAGCGCAAACACCGCAGCCGCTCCCGAAGCGGAAGCGGTCAAGGGCGAAGCTACCGCGGAGACCCAGAAATGGTACGAAAGGGACAGCCTGTTCCTTGCCGACGCCACCGAAAAGCTCTCCGCCGACACGGGTTTCACGCCCTCGGTTGTATGGACGGGCGAAGCGTGGGGCAACTTCACGCGCGGCAACAATATCAAGAACGTGGTCGATTCGCTCTTCACGGTCGGCTTTGAAGAGGATTTGTCGGTTGCAACGGGCGTCGAACACGCCGGTAAAATCGGCGTAAGCGCGTTCTACTACACGGCGTCGCACGGCGGCGACCTCGGCTTCGAATCGTCGCAGGGCGGATATTCGAACATCGTCGCGGGCGAAATGCTCCGCGCTTTCGAAATCTACTATGCAAACGAGTTTGAAACGAAAGCGGGCAACTTCGGGTTCAGAATCGGACAGCTTGCCGCCGACGAAGACTTCATGGGCATGGACTATTCCGACGTGTTCCTCAATTCGTCGCTCGGAGCTATCCCGAATGTCGCGCCCGCGCAGTTGTTTTCGCAGTACAACGTAGCGACGCTCGGCTTGGTAGTCTACTATTCGATGGGTAGCTTCGACGCGACGTTCGGCCTCTATAACGGCAACGTCGGCGCGGACATCTCCTCGAACAACGGCTTCGACTACTCCAACACTTTCGACACAATCGCCTTCTGGTACCAGTTCGGCTACAACTACTCAATCGGCGACCTCGCCGGCCGCGTAGTATTCGGCGGCAACTACCACAGCGACCCCTCGAAGGTCAATTTCGACGAATTCGACGACAGAAACTTCTACTCGTTCTTCGTAGGTCTCCAACAGGACTTCATTAACGACTCCGAAGGCAACGCAAAGCTCGGCGGTTTTGTCCGCTTGGGGCTCGTTCCCTCGTCGAAATCGTCCGACAACAACTTCTACGCCGACTTCGGACTGAACTGGTTTGCGCCGATTCCCGGCCGCGACGACGACGTGTTCGCGGTTGCGTACTCGGTCATCGGAAACGAACGCGACGCCCGCGCCGACTTCGGCCAGCACTACGACGGCACGCTCGAATTCACCTACCGCTGCCAGCTCACGCCCGCAATCGCCATTCAGCCCGATTTCCAAATCTTCATGAATCCGGTCAACAGCGACAGCGGCGCGAAGGAAACCGCGTATGTTCTCGGCGCGAGAGCCGAAATAACTTTCTAATGCCGCTCCATACGAGAGTGAAATTATGAAAAAGAACGAAAAATCTGAAAACGCCACGCTCGCCGACCTTCCCGTCGGCGCGTCGGCGAAAATCGTGAAAATTTTGCCCGACATGCGCGGCAAAAAGAAATTCGCCGACGTCGGCATTATGCCCGGCACGGAGCTTATCCTAGAAGCGAAGGCCCCCTTCGGCGGACTCCTCAGAGTAAAGGTCATGGAAACAAGCATGGCATTCCACTCGGAGGACGCTAAAAACATTTTGATAGGAGACCTTCAAAAATGAAAAAACGTTTCAGAGTTGCGCTTGCGGGCAATCCTAACTGCGGCAAAACTTCGATTTTCAACGACCTTACGGGCACGCGCCAGCACGTCGGCAACTACCCCGGCGTGACGGTCGAAAGCAAGTCGGGCACGTTTGAAATCGGCGACTTGGAAATCGAGCTTATCGACCTCCCCGGCGTGTATTCGCTGTCGTCGGGCTCGCCCGAAGAGGAAGTGGTCTTCAACGAGCTGACAAAGCCCGGAATCGACCTTATCCTCAATGTTGTGGACTCCTCGATTCCCCGCAGAAGCCTCTACCTCACGACACAGCTTGCCGAACTCCACATTCCCATGATTCTGGCGTTCAACATGAGCGACGACGCCCGCAGAAAGGGAATGAAATTCGACATCGCGAAGCTCGAAAAATACTTCGGCTCGCCGATAGTGCAGACAATCGGACGCACGGGCGAAGGCATGAAGGAGCTTGTCGTAAAGCTTGCCGAAACAATCGGGAAGCTTCCCGCGCACAACGTCCCCATGCTCACCTACGGGGCGGACGCCGACGACGCAATCAACGCCGTCGCCGCGAAAATCGACGCGCTTAAAATCGGACGTTTCGCGCACATTCCGTCGCGCTTCTTCGCAATCAAGCTGCTCGAAAACGACTCGTGCACCGCGAAAATCGCCGACTTCAATCCCGTCAAGGGCGAGGTCAAGGAGCAAATTGCCCACCTTTCGGACAGCCACGCGATAGACTCCGAAAGCTTCATGGCCGACAGACGCTACGCAATGCTTGCGGGCGCGTGCAGCCATGCGATATCAATGACGCGCGAACGCCGCCGCGAAATTTCCGACAAAATAGACTCGGTAATGACGAACAAATATGTGGGTCTCCCGCTGTTCCTCGCCATTATTTACTTGATGTTTGTATTCACGTTCACCTGCGCCCAGCCGTTTATGGACTGGATTGAGGAGGGCTTCGGTTTCCTTTCCGAATTCGTACAGTCGGTTTGGAGCGAAGACACTCTTCCGTTCTGGCGGTCGATGGTTACCGACGGTATCATCGGGGGTGTCGGCGGCGTGATTGTATTTCTGCCTAATATCCTGTTTTTGTTTTTTGCAATCGCAATTCTCGAAGATTCAGGTTACATGGCTCGCGCCGCGTTCGTAATGGACGGCGTCATGAGGAAGTTCGGCTTGCAGGGGCGTTCGTTTGTCCCGCTGGTTCTCGGCTTCGGTTGCAATGTTCCGGCGATTATGGCTACACGCTGTATCGAATCGGACAACGACCGCAAGGCTACCGTCATGGTGCTTCCCCTTATGAGCTGCGGCGCGCGCCTTCCGATTTACGCGCTCGTTATCCCCGCGTTCTTCGCGGCGCAGTATCAGGCGGCGATGATGTGGGTGATGTACGTAATAGGCGTGGTTGTCGCGCTGTTTGCGGCAAAGCTCATGCGCAACACGCTTTTCAAGGGCGACGGCGAAGTCTACCTCATGGAGCTGCCTCCGTACCGCATGCCCACGTTGAAGAGCCTTTTGCTCCACATGTGGGACAGAGGTAAAATGTACCTCCACAAAGCGGGGACAATCATTCTCGCGACATCGATAATCCTGTTCATCGCCAACACGTATCCCGAAAAGACGGTGTTCTCGAAGGACTACGACGCAATAGTCGAACAGGTGCAGAAAGAGGGCGCGGCGAAGAAGCTTTCGGAAGAGAAAATCGAAGAGGAAGTGGCTTCAATAGAAAACGAAAAGAGCGCGGAAATGCTCGAATACACGGTTTCGGGCAGAATCGGAAAGTTCCTCGAACCCATGTTCGCGCCCATCGGATTCGACTGGAAGCTGACCACGGCAAGCATCGGCGCTCTCGCCGCAAAGGAAGTGTTCGTATCGCAGCTGGGCATTCTCTACGCCGAGGGCGAAGCGGACGAAGAGTCCGAAACGCTCCGCGAAAAGCTCGCAAAAGTCTACACTCCCTTGCAGGGCTTCTGTATGATGCTATTCTCGCTGATGTCCATTCCCTGCTTGGCGACACTCGCCGTCATGAAGCGCGAATTGAACTCCTGGAAACTCACGATAGCCGAAACCTTCGGGCTGTTCGCCCTCGCGTACATCGCGACTCTCATCGTGTACCAAATCGGTTCGCTGCTTAACATCGGCACAAAGTTGATTTCATAACAAAGGAAAGGAAATAAAATGGAAACTGCAATATCCGTTATCTTGGGTGTAATTCTCGCGTATGTCGCGATTATGACGATTTCGCGCGGCATAAAAAAAGCGGCGAACGGCGGGTGCTCGTGCGGCGGCGCGTGCAAAGGCGGTTGCCATTGCGGCGCGGCGGGCAAGCATTGGGACATTTCCGCCGAAAAGAAACGCTAAAACCGCTTCGCGAAAATATTTCTTCTAATCATAATTACGCTGTCGAGTCCGCGAACCGCAAGGTTCGCGGGCTTTTTTCGATTCCGATTTTTTTCCGCGGCGGCGTGTGTTTTGCGGCGTCCGAGCGGGGCGGGAATGTTTTCTTCCGAGCTTCGGCTTTGCGCGTTGCCGTCTGGGGGCGCAAAAAAAAACGCGCGGTTGCCCGCGCGTCGGAATTTTCAAATGCGTTTGATTACGCTTTTGCGGAGGCGTTTTCGGAAGAGCCGCCGCCGTAGGACTTGTGGTCGTCGTCCTCCCAATCCGAGGGGATTTCGCCCTCGCGGTAGCGCATTTTCACGTAGTCGCGAATCGGCGCGCCCACATAAATCTGTCTGGGGCGGCTGATTTTGCCCTTTGTCTGCGACGCCACTTCGCGCCAGTGTGCAATCCACCCCGGCATTCTGCCGATTGCGAAAATCACCGTGAACATGTCGGTCGGCATTCCGATTGCTTTGAGAATGATTCCGCTGTAAAAATCGACGTTGGGGTAGAGGTTTCTCGACACAAAATAGTCGTCGCTTCGCGCCATTTCTTCGAGCCTTTGGGCGATGTCGAGAAGCGGGTCTTTCACCTTGACGATTTTCAGCACCTTTTCCGCCGCGGCGCGGAGGATTTTCGCGCGCGGGTCGTATGTTTTGTAGAGCCTGTGTCCGAAGCCCATCAGACGCGTCTTGCCCTCTTTCGCCGCCTTGACGAACGCGCTGCCGTCGTCGCCGCTGCGGTGGATTTCTTCGAGCATCTGGATAACCTGCTGGTTTGCGCCGCCGTGGAGCGGCCCCCAGAGCGCGCACACGCCCGCCGAAACCGAGGCGAACAGGTTTGCGCCGGAGCTTGCGACCATTCTGACGGTCGATGTGGAGCAGTTTTGCTCGTGGTCTGCGTGGAGCAGGAGGATAAGGTCGAGGGCTTTCGTGATGTCGTCGTGCGGGTAGTACTCGTGGTACGGCTCGGTGAACATCATGTGCAGGAAATTTTGGCTGTATCCCAAGTCGCGCTTGGGGTAGATGAGGGGCAGCCCGTTTTTCATTCTGTAAGCCATTGCGGCAATCGTGCGGACTTTGCTAAGCAGGAGCGCGGCGGCGTCGTCGAAGTGCTCCAAGTCTTGCTCCCTGTGGTTTGTGACCATGTTGGGGTAGTAGCAGCCGACCGAGTTTAGCAGCGACGACAGAATCGCCATCGGGTGCGCCGTGAACGGGAATCCGCCGTCGAAGAAGTGCATCATGCCCTCGTGGAGGCTTGCGTTGCGGAGCACTTTTTGCGAGAACGCGCTCATCTGTTTGCGCGTGGGAAGCTCTCCGTAAATTATGAGGTAGGCGGTTTCGATGAATGTCGAATTTTCCGCGAGCACCTCAATCGGAATTCCCCTATAACAGAGGATTCCCTTTTCGCCGTTGATGTATGTGATTGCGCTTTTGCACGACCCTGTGTTTGCAAATCCTTCGTCGAGCGTAATGTAGCCTGTCTGCGAGCGGAGCTTCGAAATGTCTATGCCCTTGTCGCCCGCCGTGCCTTCTACGACGGGAAGCTCGTAAGTCTTTTCGTTTAAGGTGATTTTTGCGTTTTCGGGTTTTGTCATGTTCACAATTTAAACTATCATTGAAATTTGCGGAAATTTCGCAACAAAAAAATCCTACCGCGCGTTCGCGAGGAAGTTTGCATAGAGTTGCAGGCCTTTCGACTGGCTCTTTTCGGGGTGGAACTGCGTGGCGACAAGGTTTCCGCGCGCGATTGCGCTTGTAAACGCCTGCCCGCCGTATTCCGTCGTTCCCAGCACGATTTCCGTTTGCGGCGTATCCACAAAGTAGCTGTGGACGAAGTAGAACTGGTCGGCGTCGTCGATTCCGCCGAGCAGTTTTTCGTTGCCCGCGCGTTTGAACGCGATGTTGTCCCAGCCCATGTGCGGAACTTTGAATTTTCTGTCGAGCCGCAGTTTTTTGACGCGCCCCCTAAAAATTCCGAGGCATTCGACGTCGCCCTCTTCGGAGTATTCGAAGAGCGCCTGCAAGCCGAGGCAAATGCCGAAAAACGGCTTGTCGGCGGCAATCCAGCCGCGAATTGCGTCGTCGAAACCGGTCGATTTGAGCAGCTTGATTGTGTCCACAATGCAGCCCTGTCCGGGGAATACGAGAATGTCGCCGTCCGCGATTTCCGCCGGCGCGGAGATGATTCGCGCGTTCGCGCCGACGCGCTGCCAGGCGCGGAGAACGCTCATTAAATTTCCCATTCCGTAGTCGATAACCGCAACATTTTTCATATTGAAACAAGGAAATATCGGGGGGCGCAAATTGCGAGAAAAAAATGCGTTCCGCGCGTCGGCGTCGGAGCTTCTCGGAAGCCGGCTGTCGGGAGAATTTTTGCTTCGGGCGACGCGCGGAACGCCCCGCAGCCGCGGCAAACAAAAGCTTGACCTCTTGGAACGGGTGCGGCAAAATTTCCGCATAGAACATTCCGCTATTTTATGTTAAAAAAACTCATTCCCTTTCTGCTTGCGGCGCAGTCGCTTTTTGCCGCGCACGTTTCGACGATAACTCCGCTCGACGGCGAAAAATGGTACGGCGCGGCGACAATGCTCGGCGACCAGATGCCGTTTTCGACCTTGAAGAAAAAAGTCGATTTGAACGTCTCGCACATGGCGAATCAGGCGGCTCCCTTTCTGCTTTCGTCGAAAGGCCGCTACGTTTGGAGCGAAAAGCCCTTTGCGCTCGACGCAAAAGACGGCGTAATCACGCTGACTTCCGACTTCGAAAAGCTCGAACCCGTCGCCGCGGGAAGCACTCTCAGGGACGCATTTCTTGCTGCCGCAAAAAAGCATTTCGCCCCCGACGGAAGGATTCCGCCCGAGGAATTTTTCACAAAGCCGCAGTTCAACACTTGGATTGAGCTTGTCAGGGAGCAGTCGACCGAAAACATTTTGAAATACGCGCGGGACATCGCCGCAAACGGCTTCCCCTGCGGCGTGCTGATGATTGACGGCGGCTGGGACAGATGTTGCGGCATGCTCGACTTCGACGCAAAAAAAATTCCCGACCCCAAAGCCCTCAACAGGGCAATTCACGACATGGGCTACAAGGCGATTTACTGGGTCGGGCCGTTCGTAGGCTCGGTTGGGGCGGAGTTTCTCGAATGGGAAAAGGCGGGCGTGCTGCTCATGGAAAAAAACGGAAAGCGCAAGCGCGCCGCAATAATTCCGTGGTGGAGCGGTTTCAGCGCATCGTACGATACCACAAACCCGAAAGCCCTAGACCATTTGGAAGCCCGCCTGCGCAAGCTGCAAAAAGATTTCGACATCGACGGATTCAAGTTCGACGGCGGCGACACGCACCATGTGAAAAGCCCGAACGTAAAATTTTTCTCGCCCGAAAAAACTCCGTCCGACTATACGAAAGGCTGGGCCGAGCTGGGCTACCGCTTCGAGTACAACGAAATGCGCACAACGTGGAAAATGGGCGGCAAAGCCCTCGTCCAGAGGCTTCACGACAAGCGTTGCCGTTGGGAGGACATGCAAAAGCTTGTTCCGCACATGCTCTCGGCGGGGCTTATCGGCTACGCCTATACTTGCCCCGACATGATTGGCGGCGGGGAGGTCAACTCTTTTGCCGACATCGACCGCACCAAGCTCGATCAGCGGCTGATTGTGCGCTACGCGCAGGTTTCGGCGTTGATGCCCATGATGCAGTTTTCGCTCGCGCCGTGGCGCGTTCTCGACAAAAAGCACCTCGACCTCTGCCGCGACGCCGCGCTGCTCCACACCAAGTTTGCGGGCTATATTTTGGAGCTTGCCCGCCATAGCGCAAAAACCGCCGAGCCTATCGTTCGCGCCATGGAATACCAATTCCCGAACGAGGGGCTTGCCGATGTCGTGGACCAGTTCATGCTGGGCGACAAATACCTTGTCGCTCCCGTCGTCACGAAAGAAGATTTCAGAACCGTGCGCCTGCCCAAGGGCAAGTGGCGCGACGAACTCGGCAATGTGTTCGACGGCGGCAGAACCGTGAAGATAGACGCGCCCATAGAGCGGCTTCCGTATTTTACGCGAATTTCCGAATGACGCCCCTGCGGGTTTTGCGCGAATCCGCCCAGACGTTTGCTTTTGCGGCTTCCGCTTCGGGGGCTGCGCGGCGCGGCGGATAACAAAAAAAGGAATCGGTTTTGCGCCGATTCCTTTTTTTTAGTGGTTGACCGATAGGGACTCGAACCCCAACAAAAGGTGCCAGAAACCTTTGTGCTACCATTACACCATCGGTCAATTTTGAAAGTCTCATAAGTTTGTTCCGACCGTCCGCTTTGTCAAGGCGTTTTTTAGCTTTTTTTGCGGCGGCCGCGCTTTTATCTTTGACAACGCTCCAAAAAACAAATTCCATTACCCGCAACCAATGGACGACGACCCCCACAAATTATCGGAAAATCTCGAAGACTACCTCGAAGCGATAGCCTCGCTGGAAGCCAAAAACGGTACTGCGCGTCCGACGGATATCGCAATAGCAATGTCCGTAAAAAAACCCTCCGTCACCGCCGCGCTCAATTCGCTTTCCGAGCGCGGACTTGTGGAATACGAAAAATACAAGCCCGTTTCACTTACAAAAGACGGCCGCGCGGTTGCCGTAAACGTCCGCCGCAAACACGAGCTATTGAAGGGCTTTTTTACAGACTTCCTCGGTGTCGATAGCGCCGCCGCCGATTCCGCCGCATGCAAAATGGAGCACGCGCTTGAAGACGACATCATGCGCAAGCTCGTAAAATTCATCGCAACACTGCGCCGCGAGGCGTCGCCCGATTCGCTCGAAAAATAGCACGGCTTAGTTGCGGCGCGGGAACGGCGCATGCGGCTTTTCCGCGGGTCGCTTTTTGCCTTGTTTTGCGCGTTGTCCGCGCCTTTTTTTTTCGCCGCGCGTCTTGCGGTTTTTTGCGCGGGGCAATTCAAGCCCCGCATAAACAAAAAACTCCCCCGATTTTTCTGATTCGGGGCGTTCGGTTTTTGCGTTGCGGATAGCGCGTTATTGCAGTTCTCCGCGCAGGTATTTGTCCATTGATTCCGCCGCCTGTTTTGCCTGAACCATCGCGCCCACGATTGTAAGCGGGCCGGTAACAACGTCGCCGCACGCGAACACGCCCGCCATCGAGGTTTGGAGCGTCTGCGGGTCTACGGCTATCGTGCCGTTCGGGTTCAGTTTGAGGTGCATGCAGTTGCGGGCAAGTCGGTCGCGCGGCTTGCTGCCCGTCGAAAGAATGACGGTGTCGCAGTTGAGCACGAATTCCGAGCCTTCTATTTCCACTGGCACGCGGCGTCCCGACGCGTCAGGCTCTCCCATTTGCGTCTTGACGCATTCAATTCCGTAGACGTTGCCCGTCTTGTTGTACAAAATTTTCTTTTGGAGCGTGTTCCCGATTATCTCCACGCCCTCGCTGCGGGCGATTTCGATTTCGTCGGCGCGCGCGGGCATTTCCTCGACCGAGCGTCTGTAAACCACCGTCGATTTCGCCCCGCACCTGAGCGCGACTCTCGACGTGTCAATCGCCACGTTTCCGCCGCCGATTGTAATGACGTTTTCGGCGTGTATGGGCGATACCATCATTCTGTCGCCAGCCATTGTGGAGAGGTTGAAACGCGCCAAAAATTCGTTCGAGGTATAGACGCCCTTTGCGTATTCGCCCGCGATGTACATTGTTATCGGACGCCACGCGCCGGTCGCCACAAGGACGGAGTCGTAGCGTTCGCGCAGTTCGTCGAGGCTGTACGGCGGCTCGCCTATGCCGATTCCGTAGTGGATATTGACGCCCATTTTTTCGAGGCGCGAGATTCTTTCGAATACGATTTCGCGCGGGAGCCTGAATTCGGGAATGCCGTACATCGTAACGCCTCCGGGGAGGTCGCGCCCTTCGAAGACCTCCACCGCGTGCCCCATCTCGGAAAGCTTTTCGGCGGCTGTGATGCCCGCGGGGCCAAGCCCGATTATCGCCGTGTGCTTGCCCGTAGGCGGCTTGCATTCGGGAATATGCGTGTGCCCGTTGATTCGCACATAGTCGGCGGCGAAGCGTTCGAGCGCGCCGATTGCCACGGGCTTGCCGCGTATGCCGAGCACGCACGAGCCTTCGCACTGCTTGCTCTGGTTGCAGAGGCGTCCGCATATCGCCGACATCGTCGACTGCGCCGCGAGTTTTTTTGCCGCTTCCGCCACGTTGCCGTTTGCGATTTCGTATACAAATTCGGGTATGTTGATGTGGTTGGGGCAGCCTATTTGGCAGCGCGGCTTGGGGCAGTGCAGGCAGCGCGACGCCTCCGCCATTGCAGCTTTTTTAGTGATTCCGTAGTAGGCTTCGCCGTCGTCGGTGATGCGTATTTTTTCGGTGCATTCGTGGACGTCCATTCTCGGAAGCCCCGAAGCCGTAAGTTTTTTGTTTTCCGAACTCATAATAATATCCCGATTATTTTTGAATTATGTCCCGCGCGAATCAACATTATTCGCATTTCGGCGCAAATTTTGCGCCTATTTCGACCTTTTCCATTTGTACGCCGCCGCCGCGATTATCCAGAAGCTTGCCGACACCGCCGTGCTTTGGAACGGCGCGTCTACGACTCCCGCCGCCGCGACCGCGACCGCCGAGAGCAGAAGCGCAAGCGACGCCGCCGAGAATCCGCCGCCGAACAGCGTTCCCGCAAACAGGAAAATCGGCGCGATTGCCGCAAGAATTAGCCCGACTTTCCCGTTTTCGACCAGCTTTTGCAGAAGGTCCGAGCGCGGCGATTCCGTCGGCTCGCCGCCCAAGTCCGCGCCCTGCGAAAACGCCATGAGCGTTTTGTAGGACGCGCTTCCCCAGCCCGTAGCCGGCGCGGTTTCGGCGAGTTTGCGCGAGTCCTCCAAGATTCCCGCGCGGATTTCGGCGGGTATCGACGTTTCGAAAAGTCCGCCCGCGCCGTCCGCCGCCGCGTCGGAAACGGTTTTTGCCGCGAAGAGAAAAGCCGCGACCGCCGCCGCCGCGTAGCATGCCGCGGGAACGGCAAGGTGCGCCCGTTTGTATTCGGACTTCAAATGCCTTGCCGCCGCATTGCGTTCGGCGTTTCTTTTTGTCGGAAGCGTGTCGAGCGCAAGCAGAGCAAACGACGCCCCCGCGAGCGCGAGTGCCAGCGTCTTTTCGACGGGCGTCCCCGCTTTGAGAATGCCGAGCAGAATCGCCGCCGCAACCGCGACCGCCGCGAGTCTCTGCGACGTCGCGAAAGTTTCGAGCCTGAACCTCTGCGGCGAGCCGAGAGCCGTCGCGAATGCCGCTCCCAGCCAGAGCATGCCGAACGCCGCCCACTGCGGGGCGTCGGCGAAAGTGGAGAACGAGTGCTCGCCGAGCGACGGAAGCGGCAGTTGCGGGATAGTTTCGAGCGGGATTTTCAGCAGTCCGAAAACCGACAGCCCAGCCGCCATGCACGCGCCCGCGAAAAGTATTTTGCGTATTATGTAGCGCGAGCTTGTGATAAACAGAATCGACAGCCCGCACGCCGCCGCCGCCAGATTCGCGAGGTCGGAAAACACCGCCGCCGAGAACGGGAACGCCGCCGATACTATCGGCGCGTCTGTTTGCGCGAGCGTCAGGTTGCCGTTTGCGTCTTCCGCAAGGACGGGGCTGCCCGCGAGCGTCAGCGCAAGCTGGGCAATCAACGGCGAGAGCGCAAGAAGGTAGAGCGCGAAAGTGTGCTTGGGCGCGTCCGCCCAGCCGCGCGAGTACGCAAGCACGTTCAGCGGCGCAAGCACCCCGAACGCGAGGAAAAGCCCGCCCGCGAGAGCCGAGCCGCCGCCGAGCAGAAGCGCGGGAATCGCCGTCATTGCAAGGACGTTCGCCACGAGGAAACTTTCGTTTCCGTTTCTCGCGCCGTTAAGAACTGCCTCTTCGTCGAGCATCTATTTTGAAAAGCAGATTGATTTTGCGATTTCGTCGGCGACGTTTCCGCCTTCGAGAGCCGCGAGTATTTCAAGACCGAATTCCACCGCCGTTCCCGCGCCGCGAGAGGTAATCACGCAGCCGTCGCGCACGACGTTTTTCGAAACGTCGGCGTTTTCGATTTTGTCCGCGACCGACTGGTGCGCCGTGCATTTTTTCCCCTTCAAAATCTCCATTTCCGCAAGAACCATGGGAGCCGCGCAGATTGCCGCCACGATTTTCCCGCCGTTCAAATGGCGTTCGAAAAGCCCGCGCATGGGGGCGATGTCGTCGGGGTGCATGTCGAGAATGTCGTATACCCCGGGGCCTCCTGGGAGGATTACCGCGTCGAAATTTTTCTTGCACGCCTCCGCGAAAGGTTCGTCGGCGTCAATCGCGATTCCGCTTCTGCCGATAATTTCTAGGGAGTCGCCGAGGGCGGCGGTCGTCACGTCCACGCGGGCGCGGCGCAGAATATCCACGGGGGCGATAGCCTCCAATTCCTCCACTTTGTCGAAAAGTATTACAAGAGCTTTTTTCATAATTTCGGATTTTTTATAAAGTTTTCTACTTCCGCCGCGTATTCGGGCGACGACGAAATGTTGTTGTGTCCGTAGCCTTTCAGCCACACGAGCTTCTTTGGGCACTTCGCCGCGTCGAAATTTTCGCGGGCGTTGCGCGGGGCGACAATCGCGTCGCGCGTTCCGTGCAGGATTAGCAGCGGGCATTTAAACTCGGCCACTTTCGACGAATTGTCGAGTATTTTCCACGGAATGATGTCTATCGGGAGCGTCGTTTTTGCGCCGTTTGCGATTCCCCCCGCGAGGATTATCCCGCGCCAGCCGTCCCGCTTTTCGGCGACGGCGCACACCGCCGCGCTTCCGAGCGAGAAGCCGAAGAGCACGGTGTTTTCGGGCGCGTAGCCGAATTTTGCGGCGGCGTAATTCCACGCCGCCTCCGCCGATTCGTAGAGGTTTTTCTCGGTCGGTCTGCCCTCCGAAAATCCGTAGCCGCAGTAGTCGTACGAGAACACGTCGAAGCCGCGTTTGCGAAGCTCCTCCAAGCCCGGTCGGACAAGCCCCAAGTCCTCTCCGTTGCCGTGGCAGTAGAAGATTTTGGGCGCGTCGGGCTTGCCCGATTTCAGCATGAGGGCGGCGAGCTTCGTGCCGTCGGGCATTTCGAAAAACGAAAGCTCCCGCGTTTTGACGTATGTCCGCGCGGGCGGGTGGAACATCAGCGCGTTTGCGAACAGTTTTGCCGCCGCCAAAATTCCGCAGTAGACGAGGGCGGCAAGGCACAGCAATGCGGCGGCGGTTTTCATTTTCGCGCAAGTTTGTCGAGGTTGACCCAGTGGCGGTTTTCGATTGCCTCGGGGCGTCTGTCGGGCGGCAGGTCGGGGGAGGCTTCGAGCCATTCGAGCAGAATCGCCGAGTCCGCGCCCGCGCTTTTTGCGATTGAAAGTATCTGCTTGCGGCGTTTTGAAAACACCGCCCTCATAATCTCGCGCGTTTTCGGCGCGAACGTGTACGCGTCGGGCTTTTTCGAAAGCGGAAGCAGCATGGAATCGACCGACGGGCGCGGGTGGAAGCACGCCGCCGACACTTTGTGGGGCGTCTGCACGTCGTAAGCCTCCGAGAGCAGAACGGAAATCGGCGAAAATTCGCCAGAGCCGTTCCGCGCCGCAAAGCGCAATGCCGCCTCCTTTTGGAGCATGAGCGACATCTTTTGAGGAAGCCTGCCCGCGAGGATTTTGTCGAGCCACGGCGTGCTGATTGCGTAGGGCAGGTTTGCCACAACCTTGAAATTGTCGGCGTCGGGCGGCAGGTTCGCAAGCGGGTATTCCACGGCGTCGGCGTTGATTAGGTCGAGGTTCGGGTTGCCGCCGAAACGGCCTTTCAGAAATTCGAAAAGCCTTTTGTCAAGCTCGACGGCGTAGACTTTTGCGCCGCGTTCGAGCAGCGCGCCCGTGAGCGTCCCCAAACCGGGGCCTACTTCCACAACGGTGTCGCCCGCGGAGACTTCGGCGAGTTCGAGCGATTTCCTCACAATGTTTGCGTCCACCAAAAAGTTCTGCCCGAACTTTTTTACGGGCGAGTGTCCGATTTCGCGCAAAATTTCCGTCGTCTGTGACGGCGAAAGCTGTCCGTTGTATTCCATATATCGCCAATATTCTTTCTTTTTCGGCGTTTAGCGCAACAATTTTATTTTTGCGTCGGGCAGTTTTGAAGCGCGGCTTGCGCCGCGGGCTTCGCGGTTTTCTTTGGGTAGAAGCCGATTCCGAACGCGAGCGCAAGCCCCGCCGCGACGAAAAGAACCGCCGCCGCCTTGCTCTTTTTGCAAATCGCGTTTTTGACGAATTTTGCGTTCAGCAGAATGTGCAGGAGCGCGCACGCCGCCGCCGCAAAACCCGCGTACAGGTGCAGGGTCTCCCAGTCGTGCTTTCCCATTCCCATGACCGTTTGCATGCCCGCGCCTTTTACGAAAGTGTATTCGAGCATTATTCCCGTTCCGAGTAGGAAGCAGAAGAGGAGGTAGAGCAGGGTGTCGTTTATTTTTCTAATCATAATTGTTGCGCCTTTTTCAAAGCTCCGTTTGAGCGCGGCGGATTGCGAAGTATTCGTCGAGCGTGTCGGGGGCTTTTGCTCCCGCGGAAATTTTTTCGCGCATGAGTTTCGCCGCGTAGAGGGCGCGTTTTAGCATCGCCGCCTGCACGTTTTTCGGATCGGCGGCGTTTGCGCCGAGCGCGGAGAGCGACTTTCCCGCCTCCTCTTCGACTTCGCCGCAAAACTTCAACGCAGTGTCGGTCTCGCCGATTTTCCAGTATCTGTACGCCGCGTAGATTCTGTTTGTGGTGTCGCCGTTTTTTGCGCCCCGCGCGAACCAGTCGGCGGATTTTTTCGCGTCTACGGGGAAGCCGTTCCTGCCCTCTGCGTACATCGACGAAATTTTGAAACAGCAAGACGGGTCTTTCTCCGCGAGCTTTTCGAAATAGTATTGCGCCTTTTCCTGATTCTGCGGCAGGAAGCGTCCGCGCGCGTACATCTTTGCGACTTTCTCGATTGACTCCGCATGCCCCGCGTCCGCCGCCTTTTTGTACCAGAACACTGCGCGGGCGCGGTTGCGCGGAAGCCCGTCTTCGCCCGACATGAACTTTTCGGCGACAGCCGCCATCGCCACCGCGTTGCCGCTTTCCGCCGCCGCGAGCTGCATTTGCGCGAACTTCGCCCGCCACTTCGCAAGCTCCTCTTTGTTCCCGAGGTTTTCGTGTATTTCGACGAGCTTCACCACGGCGTCGGCATTGCCGCTTTCCGCCGCGAGGGTAATCCAGTACAGGGCTTTGAGCTGGTCTTTAGGCACGAGGAATCCGTACAGGAACGCGTTTCCGAGCGACCATTTGTCGTTGGCGTCGCCCGCGTTTGCGGCGGCTTCGCGCCATTTCACGGCTTTTGCGAAGTCGCGCTTGACGAGTTTCCCCTCGCCGTAGATGTAGCCCAAGTACGCCATCGCCGCCTTTTCGTTTTGCGCGGCGGATTTTTCGAGCCACTCCACGGCCTTTGCCGCGTCGGCGGGAAAGCCGTTCGCGCCCTTTGCGTAGAACGAGCCGAGCGCGAGCTGCGCGGCGGCGTCGCCCGCCATCGCCTTTGCGGCTATTGCGCCGCCGTCCGCGGCGTCCGCCTGTCTGCGTTGCGCCCCGATTTGTCCGAGGCTTTGCGCGGTTGCCGCGCACGCCAGAGCCGCCGCCGCGAGGGTTGCCAGAAGTTTTTTCATCGCTTTTTGAAAATCATTCTCGACTGGAATACGGCGAAGGTTTTTCCCGATTCCGCCGATTTTATCGCGACGTCGCAGAGCGCGGTTTTTTCGTCGGAATACGAAATCGACGCCTCCGCCACAACCGTTTCGTTTGCGGGGCAGGGCGAGAGGTAGTTGATTGAAGCCCCGGAGCTTATCGCGACCCGTCCGTCGGCGTTTGCCGCCAGCGCCGACGCGAAGTCGGCAACGGTGAACAAAAAGCCGCCATGGGCGATGTCCACCCCGTTCAAAAATTTTTCCTCCGCTTTTCCGCGGACTTTCGCCGCGCCGAATTTGCATTCGAGCGTTTCAAGCCCCAGCGTTTTCGCCATTCTGTCTCTGTCGGTATTTGCCATTGTCTTATGAAAAAGGCGCGTTTCGGATTCATTCGTCCGAAAACGCGCCCAAATTAAACCGTTGTCTTTAACTTAGATTTTTGTGCCTTCCACGGGCGCGATTTCGTTGAAGCCTTGCAGGAGCTTTTTGGTAATCGGGCCGGGTTTGCCGTCGCCGATGCTTCTGCCGTCGAGTTCGACGAGGGGAATGAGCTTTGCCGCGGTTCCCGTGAGGAAGCATTCGTCCGCCGTCCAGACGTCGAAACGCGCGAGCGGCTTTTCGACGACTTCAATGCCGAGCCTCTTTGCGACGTCGAGCACCGCGCGGCGCGTCATGCCGCCGAGCGAGCCGCAGCTGACGGGCGGCGTAATGAGCTTGTCTTCGAAAACGATGAACACGTTGTCGCCGCTGCATTCCGCGACGTAGCCTTCGTTGTTGAGCAGCAGGCATTCCTGATAGCCCAGTTTGTAGGCTTCGATTTTCGCGAGAATGTTGTTGAGGTAGTTGAGGCTCTTGACCATGGGGGGCAGCGCCGCGTGCGAGTTTCTGCGCGTGGGAACGGTGATTGCCTTCAAGCCCTTTTCGTACGTTTCGTTCGGGTATAGCTGGATTTGGTCGGCGATGATTATAAGCTGCGGGTCGGAGCAGGTGAAGGGAGAGAGGCCCAGCTTGCCTTTGCCGCGCGAGATAATCAGGCGGATATAGCCGTCGGTGAGGTTGTTTGTGCGGCAGGCGTCGCAGACGGCGTCGGCGATTTCCTGTTTTGTCCAGGGCAGGTCGAGCATGATTGCCTTCGCGCTGCGGAAGAGTCTGTCCATGTGCATGGGCAGGCGGAAGACGTTTTTATTGTAGAGGCGGATACCCTCGAAGATACCGTCGCCGTACATAAAGCCGTGGTCGAAAACCGACACTTTTGCGTCGTTTTCGTCGTAGTATTTTCCGTTGATGTAAACTTTCATTGTCTGTTGTTCTGTTGTAAATGTTTTTGTTTGGTTTGCGCGGCGGCGCGTTCGCGCTGCGGCTGCCGTAAAAATTGAATATATTTTTGCGCCGCGCGGCGGTTCGTCAACTTTTTTATTGCGCGAATCGCCGCGTATTTTCGCCGCCGCTCCGCTTTCCGACTCCTACTTGCCGTAGGAGTCTTTGAGCGCGACCGTGCGGTTGAACACTGGCTCGCCGTCTTTCGACATTTTCGAATCCGCCATGAAGTACGCGTTGCGCTCGAATTGCAGCGGCGTTCCCGCCTTCGCCTCGGCGAGCGCGGGCTCGCCGAAAAATTCGGCTTCGGTGAGCGAGTTCGGGTTGAGGAAGTCCTTGAAATCCGAGCCTTCGGGGAGGTCGTTCATGTCCGCCCGCGTGAAGAGGTTTTCGTATAGCATTGCGCGGCCCCTGATTGCCGAGCCCTTTTCGACCCAGTGGATTGTCGCCTTGACTTTGCGCCCGTCGGGCGAGTTTCCGCCGCGGCTTGCGGGGTCTATCGTGCAGACGAGCTTTACGATGTTTCCGTCGGCGTCCTTGACGACCTCTTTGCACTTCATGAAGTACGCGTAGCGCAGGCGGACTTCGGTGTCGGGCGAGAGGCGGAAGAACTTTTTGGGAGGGTTTTCCATGAAGTCGGCGCGTTCGATGTAGATGTGTTTGCCGAACGGAATTTTGCGCGTGCCCGCCGATTCGTCCTCTGGGTTGTTGACGGCGTCGAGCATGTCGATTTTGCCGTCCTCCCAGTTTTCGATTTCGACTTCGAGCGGGTCGAAGACCGCCATGCGGCGGAGCGCGACTTTGTTCAAGTCCTGACGCACGCAGTGTTCCAGCAGCGAAAGCTCGGTGAGGCTGTTGAACTTTGTGCAGCCGACCGCCTCGCAGAAATTCCTAATCGACGCGGGCGTGTAGCCCTTGCGGCGCATTCCCGCAAGGGTGGGCATACGCGGGTCGTCCCAGCCCTCGACGACCTTTTCGGCGACGAGCTGTTGGAGCTTGCGCTTGCTCATCATCGTGTAGGTAAGGTTGAGCCTTGCAAATTCGTACTGGCGCGGGTGCACTTTGAGCGTTTTGAGAATGCTCGTGTTGTCTATGAACCAGTCGTAGAGCGGGCGGTGCACTTCGAATTCGAGCGTGCACATTGAGTGCGTGATTCCCTCGATTGCGTCGGACAGGCAGTGGGCGAAGTCGTACATCGGGTAGATGCACCATTTGTCGCCGGTGCGGTGGTGTCCGGCCTTTTTGATTCTGTAAATGGCGGGGTCGCGCATATGCAGGTTTGGGGAGTCCATGTCTATCTTTGCGCGGATTACATACTGCCCCTCCTCGAATTCGCCCGCGCGCATGCGGCGGAAAATGTCGAGGCTTTCCTCGGGCGGTCTGTCGCGCCACGGGCTTGGTTTGCCGGGCTTCCCCGGAACGCCGCGGTATTCCTTGAACTCCTCCGCGCTGAGCGTGCATGCGTACGCCTTGCCCGCCATAATCAGCTCTTCGGCGAGGGCGTAGAGCTTTTCGAAATAGTCCGACGCGTAGAATTCGCGGTCGCCCCAGTCGAAGCCGAGCCAGTGGACGTCTTCCTTGATTGCGTCCACAAAGCGGGTTTCCTCTTTGTCGGGGTTTGTGTCGTCGAAACGCAGATTGCACAGACCGCCGTTTTCCTGCGCCATGCCGAAGTCGAGGCAGAAAGCCTTGGCGTGCCCGATGTGCAGGCAGCCGTTCGGTTCGGGCGGAAAACGCGTGTGGACAGCCGACGGCGGCAGGCCGTTCTTGATGTCCTCGGCGATGATTTGCCTTATGAAGTGCATTGGTTTTGTTTCTTCGCTCATAGTTTAAAAGAATTCGGCGCAAAATTATTAGTGCGTATTTTTAATCGTCAACCAAATATCACGGCGCTCTAACGCGCCTAAAATTAGAGTGCTTGCGCACGAAGATTTTTAGAGTGCGTTGGGATAAAAGTTTAGTAGGGCGTTTCGTCAACTACTATGCATAGGGAAATCCGCGTGTGCCCTGCGCCACGCAAGTGCGTGAAATCGCCGTCTGAGTGTCCCTAATTTTTCTCCAAAAAGTCGCAGTCGAAGAAATCGCGGTCGAGTCTGTCTTTTACTGCGGGTTTGCCGTTGGGCAAAATAGAGCCTCTTGCGCGTACGTCGAGCTGTTTGTTCTTTATTTTGTTTTCGATTAGCACGAAGTTTTCGGGGACGTCGAACGTGCAGTTCGAAAATCTCATGGAGGTTTTGCCGAAGTCTTTCATGTCCGAATTGCAGAAGAACAGAATTTTGTTTTTCTTCAAATGGCAGTTGTTCATGACCATCGAGTCTATCGGGGTAAGCGACGTCAGAAACGGTTTCGGCTCGTCGAACATCACGCGGACGTTGTCGAACACCAAGCCGCTTTGCGACACGAACGGCGCGTTCGGATAGTACGAGCGGCTGTAAACGCCGTTGTCGAAGTGCACGGAAAACGCCGTGCGCGGTTTGTATAAAAATATGTCGCGGAAGACCACGTTGCGCACGCCCGCGGTGTATGTCGCGCCGTCCTGCACGACGCGCCAGAGAATGCCGTCGAGCGTTTGCGTTCCGCTTTTGTGCGTCGGGCGCGTTTTCGATATGTACGTTTTGCCGTCGGGTTTGTTTACGCTTCGGTAGATTCGCCCGTCGGATACGACGCTGTCGGAGCGTTGTATTTTCATGCCCTCGCGCCAGTCGGTCCACGAGCCGCCGAGGATTCGGCAGAAGTAGCCCACGGTTTTTTCTTCGTTGCGGTCTACGATGTTTTCTATGACGCCGTCTTCAATCCAGCCCAGTTCGGGGTTTGAGGTGGAGTAGTCGTGGGCGTTGAGGGCTATTGCGTCGTCGAATGTGGTGAAGTCGCAGTCGGCTATTTTGAATGTCTTGCCGCGTCCGAGGTGCACGCCGTCCTTCTTGCCTTTGATGATTGCGTCGCGCACGATTATGTTTTCGAACGCGCAAATCTGGATACAGAACTGTCCTTTCTCCAAGTCGGCACAGCGGAAGTTTTCAATCCGCAGGTCTTTTACATAGAAGAACGACAGATGCCCGATTAGCCCGACAATCGGAGTATTGCACTGGTCGATTCCGCCGACCGACAAATTCAGCCCCGTTATGCGGATATTTTCATTGAACGTTTTGTCGTACGCGCCCTTGTTGACGAAAGCGTAGGGGAAGGACGCGCCCTTTGCCGCCGTCTTTCTTACGACCGTATCCGCGCCGAAAACAAGGTGCGTATTGTCGCCGATTCTTATTTCCTTCGAGATTGCGTAGACGCCTTTTTTCGAAACGGCAATCGTTCCTCCGCCGTCTACCGCCTTTTGCAGAGCCTCGGCGTTTTTGAAGCCGTCGTTTTCGGGCAGAAACCCGAATTGCGCGGCGTCCTTAAATTGCGCGTGGGCCGACGCGGCAAGCATGGACAGCGCGAGAGAGAAGCGGAAAATCGCATTCTGAATTTTTTTCATTTTTGCGTGTATGAGTTCGGCTTATCGCGCGTCGAAAACGACCGTTGTTATTGAATGCGGGTAGAGCGAAATTTTGCCCGTCGAGCCGTCCGCCGAATTTTCGAGAGCCAAGTTGCGCCGCCCGTCGGTTATGTAGACAGAGCGTTTTGCGTTCGCGAACTTTTGCGGAAGGGCGACCGACACGGGCTCGTCCGAGTCTTTCATGTTCACGAAGACCGCGACTATCCTGCCGCCGTTGGGCGAAAGAAAGGCGGTTGCCGAAACCGCTTTTGTGTCGTCGGCGTCGTTTGTGTGCGTGTGGTAGCCGTGCGAGGCTAGCTGCCTTGCCAGATGTTTCAAGCCGCCTATATGGAATTTTCCGCTTTTGTCGAAAAACTTTTGTATAATGAGTGCGGGGCGTTCCTCTTCGGAAAGATTCTCCCAGTGTTTGGGCGTTTTCGGGGACGATTTGTCGGCGTAATTGTAGACGTGGTGCGCCGTTTCGCCGAATAAGATTTTCGTGCCGATGTTGCGCTCGCCTATTGCGCGGTCGAGCTCTTCGAGGATTTTCTTCATGTCGGAACAACGCCACGGCGAACCCTCCTGTTTTGCGCCCGTGTAGTCCCACGGGCATTGCGGCTCGTTTACGGGGCTTATGTATTCGATGTTGTAGCCCTCTTCGATGAAGTGTTTTGCCGCGTCCGCCATATAGTTTGCGAACTTGCCGAAGGCTTCCGGCTTGAGGTTTGCCGCGGGGTTGCCCCTTGCCGCGTAGCCCTTGCCGTTGAGCGTCCACTGTATCGGTGGAGTGTTCGAAAAGAGCATAAATTTTCCGCAGCCGTAGTCGCGCGCCTTCTCCATAAAATATCGAAGCCCCGCGCAGCGCGACCAGTCTGGCGTTTCGGAGTTTTCGGGCAGGAACGACCGCGCCGCGCGCCATTCGGGTTCGATCTGCGAAGTGTTGCCGTCGAACGTTCCGCCGCCGAGATTCACGCGCCAGAGCGAAAGCCCCGCGCCCTCGGGATTGCCGTATTTGTCGAGCTTCTGCGAGAACAGCAGCCTTGCGGTTTTCTCCCTGTGCGCGTCGCTCCAGAAGTCGCCGATATATTGCGTTGCCCAGGCGTCGCTTGCGCCGAAATATTCTATCGTCTGGAATTTTTTGCCGAGATTTATCTTTACTTCGATGGCGAACGCGCACCCGACGGTTGCGGTTGCCGAAATTATTGCGAGCAGTTTTTTCTTCATCATATATAGTCCTTTGGTGAAAGCGTGTGCCAGCGTATGCTTTTCGGTTGCCGGAGGTAATTTTATTTTAGCGACACAGCGAAGAGTTTGCCCGAAAGTTTTGAAAGTTCGCGGTCGAGCCGCTTTGCGTGCGGGCAGAGGCGGCCGAGCCAAATCCAGAACGACACCGAATGGTCCATGAAGCGCGCGTGCGCAAGCTCGTGGCAGATTATGTAGTTTTGGAGCTCGCAGGGCAGCAGAAGCATTCTTTCGTTGAACGAGAGCGCGCCGCTCGACGAGCGCGACGCCCAGCGTCCCGACTGGTTCCGCACGCTTATGCGCGAATATTCCACGCCGAATTTTTCCGCCGCCGCCGCCGCGCTTGCGCAGATTTTTTTTGCCGCAAACTCCGCGAACGCCTCCGCGAGCCTGTCGCCGTTTGCGTCGGGTTCGGGCGACGAAAACACTACTTCGCGGTTTTTTGCGTCTTCCACGAAAAACGCGTCGGTGCGCGATTTTTCAAGCCACACGCGCCACTCGAATCCGCCGGCGTAGACGCGCGGATTTTTGGAAAGATATCTGCGCAGCGAAATTTTCTCGGGGGCTTCGGCGAGCCTCGCCACGGCCCATTCGGCGACCGATTCCAGAAATTCGAGCGCGGCGCGCCTCGACGACCGCGCGGGTTTTGTCAGGCAGATTTCGTCTTTGCCGACCACGCGCGCGCAGAAGCGTTTTGCGCGTTTGGATTCCGCAATCTCCACTTTTACGCGGACGGTTTTCCCGCCCGCCGAAAGCGTCGTGAAGAATGCGTTTGCTTTTGGTTCGGGCACTGGCTATTTGCCCTCTTTTCCGGCCTCCGCGCGGATTTCCAAAATATAGTCGCGCAGGGCGGATTCTGGTTCGATTTTTTCCGCCGCCGCCTTTCTGACAAGCTCGAACATTTCGCGCCCGATTTCCGTTGCGGCGTTTTTTGGCGCGGCTTTCGCCGCGGCGTCGAGCGTTTGGGCGTCGGCCTTTTTTGCGATGTCGAGCGCGTAGCGCAGGGCGGAGAGCTGCGGCGGAATGCCGTCGAAGAGCTTTCCGACGGCGCGCTCCTTTTTCTCCTTCGTTTTTACGTCCTGCCAAATTTTGAGGACTTCGCCGCTGTCGGAGGCCTTTTGTCCGCCGAAGACGTGCGGGTGGCGGCGCACGAGCTTTTCGTTAAGCTCGCGCGCGACGTCGTAGAAGTCGAAGTGCCCGTTTTCGCTCTCTATTTCGGCGTGGAGGACTATGTGCATGAGCACGTCGCCGAGCTCCTCGCGCATCTTTTCGGGGCTTTCGAGGTCTATTGCCTCGAGCAGCTCTGCGCATTCCTCGACGAGGTGCCCGCGTATCGACTTGTGCGTTTGTTCCCTGTCCCATGGGCAGCCGTCGGGCGCGCGCAGGCGTTTTACGGTTTCGACTAAACTGTTTACTGAATCGTCTTTCATTTTGCGTTGAAATCAAACAGCGCGTTTAATATTTTTCAAGCATCTATGAAAAAATTATTTGCGATTTTATGCGGAGGGATTGCCGCGATGTCCGCGCAGGCGGCGTCGGACAGGGTCGAGATTCTCGACCTCGTGATGCTTTTCGACGAAACGGTGGAGAAACAGGCGGAGGACTTGAAGAAAATGTCCGCCGAAAATGTCGCAGACATTCACATGGTTTCGTTTTTTCTAGTGCCCGAGGGCAATCCGCCGTTCGACAAAATTTCGCTCTACGAGGAAAAGTACAAACGCCTGCGGAACGCGATTGGCAACGCCGACTGCAAGACGGGAATCATCTTGCAGGCAACCCTCGGGCACGGCTTCGAGCTTGAAGTTCCGCACCCGTTCCGGCAGCTCGTCTCGCGCGACGACGGCGTCGGCGGCTGGACGAAAAACATCGTCTGCCCGCTCGACGAAAACTTCCGCAAATATATCCGCGAATGCGTTGTGCGCGTCGCAAAACTCAAGCCCGCGGCGATTATGGTCGACGACGACTTCCGCGTGATGGGCGGGCGCAACGGCTGCCTCTGCCCGCTCCATTTGGCGAAGCTCAAACGCGATTTCGGCTACGACCTCACCCGGGAGCAGCTCAAAAAACACCTCGCGGGAAGCTCCGAGCTCGACAAAAAAATTTCCGCCGCGGCGATGGCGGTGGACGGCGAATCCCTCGTCGAACTTGCGAAAATCATAAGGGAGGCGATAGACTCCGTCGACCCGACAATCCCCTGCCTTATGTGTGGCTCGCCCGCCGACATGATGCACGACGGCAAAATCGCCCGCACCCTCGCCGCAAAGGGGCAGCCCTCCGTTTTGCGAATCGGCAACGCCCGCTACTACAACCCGAAATGCCGCGACCTCTACTTCACCGCCCGCCAGCTTGTGGTGCAAAACGTCGCAGCCAAGCCCGACCGCGTTTACGCCGAAATAGACACCTTTCCGCGAAACCGCTATTTCACAAGCGCGCGCACGCTCCACGCCGGACTTGTCGTTTCGATTCTCGAAGGCGCGAGCGGCGCGAAATACTGGCCGAACCGCTTTGTAGACTACGAACCGGAAAGCGGCGGGGCGTACAAGAAAATCCTCGCCGAAAACAGGGGCATGTACGACGAAATTCTGCGCTGTTTCCGCCGCTCGAAACGCGTAGGGCTTACCGAAATTGTCGCGCCTTCGTTCACCACTCTGCGGCGCGGCGAAACCCTGCAAATGGGCAACGACTCGTTTTGGGATTCGATAACGGGCGTCATGGGGCTGCCTGTTTCGTACACGGAAATTTCGAAGCTCGACCGCCCCGCGTTTCTGCGCGGAAGCACGGCGAAAAGGCTCTCGAACGCCGAGCTTGAAAGGGTGCTCTCGCTCGGCTGCGTGCTCGACGGCGCAGCCGCGCTTGAAATCCAAAACCGCGGGCTGGGCAGACACACGGGCGTGAAAGTTTCGCCGTGGGACAAGTCCGTAAAAATCACGCGCGAGCGCTTCGGCGCAAATTGCGGCGAGGCGGCGGGAAAATTCTGCGAGCCTCCGACGACCGCGTTCAAGCTCGAACCGCTGTCCGAAAAAACGCTGGTTTACTCCGACTTCATTCACCTGCCGTACACATACGGCGACAAAAAACTCGCCGAATATCTCGCGCCAGCCTCGACGTATTTCGAAAATTCGCTCGGCGGCAGGGTTGTCGTTTTCGGCTCGCTGCCGCAGGGACCGAACCATTTGACGGAATCGCGCAAGGCGCAGTATGTTTTGCTGTTCAATAAACTCGCGCCGTTCTCGGTGTGGTACGACGGCGACGCCGAAGTTTACCTGAAAAACTTCACCCTCGACGACGGCTCGGAATTCGTCGTCTTTACGACAGTCGGAATCGACCCGATTTCGCCGCTTACGTTCGGCTCTACAAAGAGCTTTACGAAAGCCGAAATGCTCGGCGGCGACGGCAAGTGGCGCAAGGTGGAATTCGCGCAGGACGCCGACAAAAAGATTTCCGTGCCAGTCCGCGCGGAAGTTTTCGAGCCTGTAATCTTGCGCTTCTACAAATAGCAAACGCGGCAGACAACCCGCAAACAAAAACGCCGCCCCGAACAGGGCGGCGTTTGTTGCTTCATAGGTTAAATGCGGAGCAACCTAAATTCTCCCAAAACAAGCGAAGCGAGTTTTGAGTAAAATTAAAAGCGGCAATCCGCAAATAACAACGTCTAAAAACTCATCGCTTGGCGAAGCCAAGCTGCTTAGGCGCGTCAAAACGGGTAAAGAAAGGCGGCTTTGCGCGGCGAGGCGACGGGAGTGTACTTATGTACATGACCAAGCCGCAGCAAGCGAAACGCCTTTATTTTGCCCATTTTCACGCGCCCAAAGGAAGCTCTCGGCAATCCGCTAATCCTACAACTTCCAGATGTCTTCGGCGTACTCGCGGATTGTGCGGTCGGAAGAAAACTTGCCGATTCGCGCGGTGTTCATAATCGCCATTTTCGCCCAGCGGCGTTTGTCCATGAACGCCTCTCCAACGCGCTGTTGCGCGTCGCAGTATGCCTGATAGTCGGCGCAAACCATGAAGTTGTCGCCCCAGTCGAGAATCGACTTGCGCATAGGCATGAAGGCGTTGGGGTTCGACGGCATGAAATAGTCGGACACAAGCCAGTCGAGAACGTCTTTGAGGTTTGCGTTCTTGGCGTAGTATTCCCACGGATTGTAGCCGCCGCCTTTGAGCTTTTGCACCTCCTCGACCGTAAGTCCGAAGATGAAGATGTTGTCGTCGCCGACTTCCTCCTTGATTTCCACGTTAGCGCCGTCGAGCGTGCCGAGCGTCACCGCGCCGTTGAGCGCAAGCTTCATGTTGCCCGTGCCCGACGCCTCTTTGCCTGCCGTCGAAATCTGTTCCGAAACGTCCGCCGCGGGAATGATGTTCATCGCCGCCGACACGCTGTAATTGGGAATGAACACAACTTTGAGCTTGCCGTTTATGCGCTTGTCGGAGTTGATTTTTTCGCCGACTTTGTTGATTGCGTAGATGATGTTCTTTGCGATGTCGTAGCCGGGAGCCGCCTTTGCGCCGAAGATGAACACGCGCGGGGGAATGTCCATGTCGGGGTTGTGCAGAAGGGCGCGGTAGAGCGTGAGAATGTGGAGCAGGTTGAGGTGCTGTCTCTTGTACTCGTGCAGACGCTTTATTTGCACGTCGAAGAGCGCGTTCGGGTTTACCTCCACCCCGCAGGAGTTCCTGATTACCGCGGCGAGCTTCTTTTTGTTTTCGAGCTTTACCGCCATGAACTTGTCTTGGAACGACGGGTCGTCGGCGTATTTTTCGAGCGCGCGCAGGTCGTCGAGGTTCTTGACCCAGCACTTGTCGCCGATTTTCGTGTCGATGAGCGACGAAAGCCCGGGGTTGCAGACTTTAAGCCAGCGGCGCGGCGTGACGCCGTTTGTCTTGTTGTTGAATTTTTCGGGCGAGACTTCGTAGAAGTCGCGCAGAACCGAGTCTTTGAGAAGCTCCGTGTGGAGCGCGGCGACGCCGTTCACGCTGAAGCTTCCCACGACCGCCAGATACGCCATGCGCACCATCTTCGGCGAGCTTTCCTCTATAATGGAGAGGCATTCGCGCTTGTGTGGGTCGGCGGGGTACATTTTGTTGACCTTGTCCATCCAGCGGGCGTTGATTTCGTAGATGATTTGCAGGTGGCGCGGCAGCAGCTTTTCGAAGAAGTTTACCGACCACTTTTCCAGAGCTTCGGGCAGAAGCGTGTGGTTTGTGTAGGCGAAAATCTTTGTGCACATAGCCCACGATTCGTCCCACGAAAGCCCGTGCACGTCCATGAGCAGGCGCATGAGTTCGGGGATTGCGATTGCAGGGTGCGTGTCGTTGAGCTGTATTACGACTTTGTCGGTGAATTTCGACCAGTCGGCGTGTTCCGATATGTATCTGCGGATAATGTCCTGCAACGAGCACGACACGAAGAAGTACTGTTGGAGAAGCCTTAGGTATTTGCCGTTTTCGGTTTTGTCGTTCGGGTAGAGCACCTTGGATATAGTTTCGCTCATCGCCTTTTCGTGGACGGCCTGCGTGTAGCCGCCCTCGTTGAAGGCGTCGAGATCGAACTCGTTCGACGCCCTCGATTCCCAAAGCCTGAGGAAGTTTACCGTTTCCGCGCCGTATCCGACGACGGGAATGTCCCACGGAACGCCGAGAATTTCGTTGACGGGCTTCCAGACGGGCGACCAGTCGCCCTTGTCGTCCATCATTCCTTTGACTGTGCCTCCCACGGGCACTCTAACCGTTCTCTGCGGGCGGACGATTTCCCACGGGCAGCCGAATTTAAGCCAGTTGTCTGGCGATTCAACCTGTCTGCCGTCTTCGAACGACTGCGTAAACAGACCGAATTCGTATCTGATTCCGTAGCCGACTGCGGGGTAGTTCAGCGTTGCGAGAGAGTCCTGGAAGCACGCGGCGAGTCTGCCGAGGCCGCCGTTGCCCAAGCCCATATCGACCTCCTGCGCTATTACTTCGTCGGGGTCTACTCCGAGAGATTTAAGCGCGTCCTTTGTGGGTTCGAGCAGGTGCGTGTTTACGAGCACGTCTTCGGTGAGTCTGCCGACGAGGTATTCGAGCGAGAAATAGTATACTCTGCGGGCGTCGCCTTCGTACTGCTTGTTCATCGTTTTGATGAACCGCTTCATGATATGGTCGCGCACGGAGAGGGCTGACGCAACCCACCAGTCGCGCATGGACGCCGTCTTGCGGTCGCGCGCGAGCGACGTTTCGAGATGCCAAAGGATTGCCTTTTTCATTCCTTCGGTGTTGTCGCTTACAAAAAACGGACAGGAATTCGCGTCGGTGAAAATCTTTTCGTCCGACTTTGCTTTAATGTTGGCTTTGTCTTTGCTCATAGAGAATGTTTTGTTAAAAAAACGCTCCGACTATAAGTAGCCCATTTCCCATTACAAGCATTTTCGGGGGGGGGGCTTGTGAAGCTGGCATAGAAATGCGTTTCGCTTGTTGCGGCTTGGTCACGTACGTTAAGTACGCTCCCTACGCCTCACTGCGCAAAGCCACATTTCTATACGCAACTTGACAAGCCTAAGCAGCGCGGCGTTGCCGCGCATTGAGCGTAAAATGCGGTGTCCCCCATGGGGTGGATTTCGCGTTGCGAAATTCACCACCCGCTCCCCCAAGGCTGGAGCCTTGACGCCAACGGAGGGGGTTGCCGCCCCCAAAAGGCGGTTTTCGCTACCGCGAAAATTTCCGCCTGTCCCCCCGTGCACGCTCTATGCGTGTAATTTTTTTAATTAGTATGCCGATTGCCGTTTTTTTCAAGAATCGTAAAATCTCCTTGTTTTTTGCCGCCGTTTCGTAATTATAGAGTCTTTCATTTGTTGCTCCCATCGTTCAATGGATAGGACTACGGTTTCCGGTACCGTCAATCGGGGTTCGACTCCCCGTGGGAGTGTTTTTGCAATTTGCGGTTGCCGAATTTAATTCCGCGAAAAATTCGCTTCGCCTGTTTTCGGGGGCGCGGGGTGAAATTTTATTCGTCCGACGCCATTTTTTTGTTTAAAAAAAATAAATAAATGCGAAACTTCTTTGCATGTCAGCCAAAGTGTTCGCAATAGCAAATCAAAAGGGCGGGGTGGGGAAGACCACGACCGCCGTGAATCTGTCGGCGGGGCTTGCTCGCAGGAAGATACGCACGCTTCTTGTCGACATGGACCAACAGGCGAGCGCAACGAGCGCACTTGGCTTCGAAAAGACGCGCGGGGCGAGCCTCTACCAAGTCATGCACGGGGAGGGTTCCGCGCGCGACAAAATCGTCGAGACAGGCCGCAAAAACCTCTGGCTTATTCCCTCCGAAACCGACATCTCCGCCATTGAAGTCGAGCTTTCGGGCAGCGAAAACTACCTCGCAAGGCTTCGCGACTGCATCGCCCCGCTGAAAGAATCGGGAGACTTCGACGCAATCGTGATAGACGCGCCGCCGTCGCTCGGCCTTCTTTCCATGAACTCTCTCGCCGCGGCGGACTACCTGCTTGTCGCGCTCCAATGCGAATATTTGGCGATGGAGGGGCTTGGGCAGATAATGGGCGTCGTGGAGCAGCTTCGCGAGGCCGGCGTCAGCGACACTCTCGAAGTCGGCGGGGTCGTGATGACGATGTACGATTCGCGCACAAACCTTTCGAAACAGGTTCTCGGAGAGGTCAAAAACTACCTGCACGGGCTTGTGTTCAACACGCTCATTCCGCGCACGGTAAGGCTTGCGGAAGCTCCGAGCTTCGGCAAGACGATTTTCGAATACGCCAAGTGGAATGAGGGCTCTTTTGCATACGAAAAGCTCGCCAAGGAGGTGGACAAGAGGTTTTTCCTCCGTCCGTAAACGATGGAATTGAAGAAATACATCAAGACGATTTTCAAGCCCGCCGTCGCAAAGCGCGCAAAGGCGATGAAGAGGGCAAAGCGCGAGCGCGGAATGTCGGCGGAGATGTCGCGCCGCGCGAAAATCGCGGCGTTGGAGAAGTCGCTGGGCTACGTTTTCAGGGACAAGTCCATTTTGCGCGAGGCGTTGACGCACCCCGGGTCGGTGGGCTTCGAGCGCAAAATAAAGTCGAACCAGAGGCTCGAATTTTTGGGCGACGCCGTTTTGCAGGCGGTTATCACCGACACCGTTTTCAGAAAGTTCGAAGATGAGGACGAGGGCAAGCTTACGAAAATAAGAATCGCGCTCACGCAAGGCTCGTTTTTGACGGAGCTTTCGCGCGGGCTGGGAATCCCCAAATGCCTGCTTTTGCCGAAAGGCGCGGAGGATATCCGCGAGAGCGCGTCGGCGGCTGAGGACGCTTTCGAGTCGGTTGTCGGCGCGATATTTCTCGATTCCGATTTTTCCACGGCGCACGCCACGGTACTTTCGTGGTACAAGCGCAAGTTGGAGGAGCTGCCGACTCTCGTGCAGTCGCAAAACCCGAAGGGCGCGTTGCAGGAGATTGCCGCAAAGCGCGGCGACATCGTCTCGTACGCGCTGGTTTCTCAGAGCGGCCCCGACCACAAAAAAATGTTCGAGGTCGAAGTGCTCGTAAACGGCAAGTCGCTTGCGCGGGCTACGGCAAGCTCGAAAAAATCGGCGGAGACAAAGGCCGCCCGCGCCGCGCTGAAAGACTACGCGGCGGAAAAATCCGAATCCGCCGAATAGGCGCGTCGCCCGATGCTGCGCTCCAAACCGACAGGCGAAAGGACGTTTTTCCCGAATATAGCGCGTTCGGCAAGACCCGCCGCGCTGTCGGCTATTTTGGGGCGCGGAAACGGGCTTAGCCTCGTGTTTTTCGAGACGTTTTCTGAGTGCGAATACGCGTATTCGCGCCTAAAATATTTCATGGAATTGGGCGGGGAGGCGTTTTCGGTAAAAGTTCTGCCCGCAAATGCGGACGCGTCGCAGTCGGACGCGGGAAGTTTCGACGCCGCCTGCGAGCGCGTCGGCACGCTCAACGCCATGTCGGAGTCGGCGGAAGTCGACCGCAGGACGGTGGTGCTTGCCACGCCGTCGGCGTTTTTCGACGCCGCGCCGCCGCCGAGCGCGTCGCGCAGTTTCGAAATCGCAAAGGGCGCGGAAATCGCAATGGATACGCTCCGAAGCAGGCTTGTCGAATACGGATACTACAACGAAGTTTTGTGCGAGTCCCCAGGCCAGTTTTCGGTGCGCGGCGGCGTTGTGGACATCTACCCCGTGGCGTCTACGTTCCCCGTGAGGCTCGATTTTTTCGGCGACGAAATAGATTCCATTCGCGCGTTCAACCCCGACACCCAGCTTGCCGACGAAAAAATACCGCGGATACGAATAGACGCCGTGCCGACTTCCGACGGGGCTTCGGATTGCAACGCCGCCGACTACCTGCCAAAAAAACGCGGCGCGGCGGAATGGATTTTCGTAGAGCCTGCGGTGTTGGAGTCCAAATTTTCTGAGCTGTTTTCGCACCCCGAGGACATGTCGTTTTCGCCGCGCAGTTTCAAGCGCGTCTTCGACAGAAACGAGAGGTCGGTCGGCGTCTCCGAAGTCGAAATTTGCGGCGAAATGTTCGCGGGCGCGGACATTTCCGACTTTCCGTGCGAGGCTCTCTTGCAGTCGGTTTCCGCCGAGGGCGAAATAGGCGCGGAACGCTTCGAGTCGGAAACAAAACTGCGCGAAAAATTCGTCAAGCGCATAGGCGGCTGGCGGGCCGAAAAAATCGACGTGTTCCTCGCCGCCGACGGCGAGGGCGACAGGGAGCTTGCAAAGCGCATGTTCGCCGACGCGCGGGTGAAATTCGACTGCCGCTTTGTGGGCGCGTCGTTCGGCGAGGGCTTTCTGATTTCCAAATTCGGGAAAATCCGCCCCGACTGGAAAATACTTTCGAGAGACGCGGCGGGGGCCGCGTTCGTGGGCGTCCGCGATTTCTTCGGACGCCGCGCAAAGACCGAGCTTGAACCGCGCCGCAGAATGTTCTCGCACCGCGCGCAGGTGGACCAGCTACTCGACTTTTCCGAACTCGGCGAGGGCGACTACGTAGTCCACTTGGGGCACGGCGTCTGCCGCTACTTGGGCGTCGTGAAGCTCGACTTCGACGGCAAAAAGGAGGAGGCAATAAAGCTCGAATTCGAGGACGGCGCAATTCTCTACCTGCCGCTTCACAAGTCGTATCTGCTGAGCCGCTACATCGGCTTGGACAAAAAGCACCCCAAGCTTGCCAAGCTCGATTCGAAATCGTGGATAAAAGTAAAGTCGGCGGCGGAGCTTGCCGCGCTCGACTACGCCGCGGAGCTTCTCGAAATGCAGTCGCGCCGAGAGCTTGCCAAGGGCTACGCCTTCCCGCCCGACGACCAGTGGCAGCGCGAGTTCGACGACGCCTTTCCCTACACCGAAACGCCCGACCAACTGCGGGCAATCGCCGACGTCAAGGCGGACATGGAAAGCTCCAAGCCCATGGACAGGCTGCTTTGCGCCGACGTCGGCTTCGGCAAGACCGAGGTCGCAATGCGGGCGGCGTTCAAGTGCGCGATGGCGGGCAGGCAGGTTGCGGTTCTGTGCCCCACAACCATTTTGTGCCAACAGCATTTCAGGAATTTCCGCGAACGCTTTGCGGGCTATCCGATTGTCGTGGAAATGCTCTCGCGTTTCAGGACGCGCGGAGAGTCCGAAAAAATCAAGGCGCAGCTCGCGGCGGGGCAAATCGACGTGATAATAGGCACGCACGCCCTGCTTTCGGCGGACGTCGATTTCAGGGACTTGGGGCTGCTTGTCGTGGACGAAGAGCACCGCTTCGGGGTAAAGCACAAGGAGCGCATAAAGAAAATGCGCGAGGGCGTCGACGTTCTTTCGATGAGCGCGACCCCGATTCCCCGAACCCTCTATTTTGCGATGATGGGCGCGCGGACGATAAGCCTCATGGAAACGCCGCCTAAAAACCGCTTTCCCGTCGAAACCGTCGTCCGCGAGTATTCCGACGACGCCGTGCGCGAGGCCGTCGGGCGCGAGCTTGCCCGCAACGGGCAGGTCTTCTATCTCCACAACCGCGTTTCGACGATAGAGGCGACCGCCGAAAACCTCCGCAAAATGTTCCCCGACGCGCGGATTGCCGTAGGCCACGGGCAAATGGGCGAAAACAGGCTCGAACGCCTGATGTCGCAGTTCGTTGACGGAAAGTACGACATTCTTGTGTGCACTACAATCATCGAATCGGGCTTGGACATTCCCAACTGCAACACGATAATCATAGAGGGCGCGGACAAGTTCGGGCTTGCGCAGCTCTACCAGTTGCGCGGGCGCGTAGGCAGGTTCACCCGCCGCGCGTACGCGTGGCTCTTGCTCCACCGCTACGCCGGGCTTGTGGAAAGCGCGCGCAAACGCCTCGGGGCAATCCGCCAGTACAACAAGCCCGGCGCGGGTTTCAGAATCGCCACGCGCGACTTGCAGCTGCGCGGCTGCGGCAACCTGCTCGGCGCAAAGCAGAGCGGGCACATCGCGGGCGTGGGCTTCGACCTCTACTGCGCCCTCTTGAAGCGCAGCGTCGCCCTTTTGAAAGGCGAGAAGGCTTGCGGAATAGAGCGGGCGGCGGTCGATTTGGACTTCGTGAAAATGGGCGAGGCCGACAGGAACGAGGCAGACGTCTCGAACACCGAAAACTACTTTCAGGAAATCAGAATCCGCGAAATGGAGCGCGGCGGCGGCGAAAACGTCAAGGCGTACATTCCGCCCGCCTACATTCCGCAAACCCAGCTGCGCGTAGACTTCTACCGCAAAATCTCGATGGCGGCCTCTCTCGACGAGATTGAGGCAATACGCTTCGAAATGGCGGACAGGTTCGGGAAAATTCCGGAGCCCGCCGAATACCTTTTGAAAGTCGGGCGCGTGCGCGTCTGCGCCGAGTCTTGCGGCTTCGTCGGCGTGGAGACGCAGGGCGACGCCCTCAAACTGCGCAGGCGCGGCGGAAGCAACCCCGAATATTTCAGACTCAATGACCGTTTTCCCCGCTTGACGAAACGCGGCGCGAATGCCAAACTCGCGGAGATTGAAAAATTTTTAACAAACGTCGTTCCATCGCTTAGGAAAATATGAAGACAGGATTTTTTACCGCAGCCTTTGCAATGCTAGCGCTCGCCGCCAGCCAGACTTTTGCGCAGGGGCTTCTGCGCCCCGACAACAAACGCGTGCTCGGCACAAACAACATCATCGCGGTCGTCGAAGACAGGGTCATCACGCGCGCGGAGGTCATGAAGGAGGTCGAGCCGTTCATTCCGCAAATCCGCGCGGCGGCGCGTTCCGAGTTCGAGTTCACCAGCCGCGTAAACGCCTACGTGCGCGAAATCGTCCAGAACATGGTTGACCGCGAGCTTATCGTAAAGGAGTTCAAGTCGAAGGGCATGACCATTCCGCAGTCCTACCTCGACACGCATTTCGACGACTACCTCAACCGCGAGTTCAACGGCGACCGCGCCGAGTTCGTCAAGTTCGTGCAGGCGCAGGGCAAGACAATAAAGCAGTTCCGCGCCGAGCAGGAAAAGGACATCATCGTGGGCTACATGCAGGGGCAGAAACGCCAGACGGTGTCGGAAATCAGCCCCGCGAAAATCAAGGAGTACTACGACGCCAACAAGTCCAAATGGTACTCTCCCGCGAGCGTGAAAATCAGGCTTATTACCCTCAAAACGGGCATGTATGCAAGCATCGACGAAAACCGCAAGCTCGCCGCCGAAATCGTCGAACGACTCAAAAAGGGCGAGGACTTCGCCGAGCTTGCCAAGCGTTTCAGCAAGGACGACAGCTCCACTAAGGGCGGCGACTGGGGCTGGTACAAAAAGGGCGAACTCAACCCCGTTCTCGACCGCGAGGTATTTGCTCTCAAAGTCGGCGAGATTACAAAGCCCACGGAAATAGGCGATATGATTTTCATTCTCAAAGTGGAGGACAAAAAGAACGAGGGCGTGCAGTCCATCGACGATGTGCGCGAGCAGATTGAATGGACAATCGTCGAGCAGAACGGCAAGGCAATGTACCAGAAATGGCTCGAAGGTCTGCGCCGCAACGCCTACGTCAAATACTACGAATAGCCGTCGGGAGGGAGCATGAAAATCACGTTTCTCGGAACGGGCACTTCCCAGGGCGTGCCCGTCATAGGCGGAACGAACCGCGGCTTGGATTTGTCCAACCCCAAAAACTGGCGCACCCGCACGAGCGCGTACATAGAGCTTTCGTCGTGCTCGATTCTCGTGGACGCCTCGCCCGAGCTGCGCATTCAGTGCCTGAAAAACGGAATCGACTTCGCCGACATCTTCATTCTGACGCATGGACACGCCGACCACATCGCGGGTATGGACGACCTCCGCAGATTCTGCGACAAAATCGACGGCAACGTCCTCCCCGTCTATTCCAACGACTACGGCTTGGAGCGCATACGCGCAATGTTCCCCTACGCCCTCGACCAGCACCCGCATTCGAAAGGCTACCCGTGCTTTGCCGTAAACAAAATGCCGGAGACTCTCGAACTGCCAAACGGCGCGACGGTGAAGTCGGTAGAGCTTCCGCACGGGCCCGTAAAGACGCTCGGTCTTGTGTTTGAGGACTGCGGCAAAAAGCTCGCCTATTTTACCGACTGCAAAATGCTTTCGCCCCGCGCGATAGAGCTTGCAAAAAACGCCGACCTGCTCGCCATAGACGCCCTGCGCCCGCAGGAGCACCCGTCGCACCTGAGCGTGGAGGAGGCAATAGAATACACGCGCGAGATTTCGCCAAAAGTGTCGTATTTCATACACACCACGGGCAGGCTCGACTACGGCGAATGGGAACCGAACCTCCCTGCGCCGTGTCATATGGCGTACGACGGGCTGTCCGTCGAAATTTAGGGTTGAACAAAAGCCCCTCCAACGATTTTATAAAGACAACATGAAAAACAAAACCGCCGCAATAGTACTGTCGGGTTGCGGAGTCTTCGACGGCTCCGAAATCCACGAAGCCGTGATAACACTTTTGAACCTTCAAAAACTCGGCGCAAAGACGGCGTTTTTTGCGCCCGACATTCCGCAGTCGGATACCGTAAACCACGCGGACGGCTCGCCCGAAAGCGGCGCGCGCAGCGTGCTTGCGGAGTCCGCAAGAATCGCCCGCGGCGAAATCTCCGCTCTGTCGGAATTCCGCGCGGAAGACTTCGACATTCTCGTTTTCCCCGGCGGCTTCGGCGCGGCGAAAAACCTTTCGGACTTCGCGTTCAGGGGTGCGGACATGTCGGTAAACGCCGAGGTTGACGCGGCGGTAAAGGCGATGGTTTCGGCGGGCAAGCCCGTGGGCTTCGTCTGCATTTCGCCCGTAATCGGGGCGAAGTCGATAGGCGGCGGCGTCAAGCTTACGATAGGGCGCGACCCGCAGACGGCGGAGGCTATCCGCGCGCTCGGCGGCGAGCACGTCGAATGCGCCGCCGACGGCTTCGTTTGCGACTCCGAAAGGAACGTTTTTTCAACTCCCGCGTACATGCTCGCCGCCGATACCGTGCAAATCGACAGGGGCGTCGGGGCGATGTTGGCGGCAATGTTAAAATCAGCAAAATGATGCCGAAAAATCTTCCGATAATACTTTTTGTTTTAGCCGCCGCGGTGTGCCCCGCTTCGGGCGCGCGCCAGACGACAATGCTCCCCGGCACGGTCTCGAATTTCGAGCTTCCGAATTTCGACGAAAACACGGGCGTAAAAGAGTGGGAGCTTTTCGGCGACCGCGCAAAATATGTGGACGAAAACCGCGTGGACATCGACGGAATAAGGCTCGACCTCTTCGAGGGGAAGTCGGACGCAGTCCTTCGCGCCACTATAAAAAGCCCGTCGGCGAGGGTAAACCCGACGACGAAGATTTCGGAAAGCCCGGACGAGCTTTCGGTCTCCTCCGCCGATTTCGACATGACGGGGAAAAAATGGAAATGGTTCGGCGACCCGCGCTTTGTGGAGGTTTTCTCCGACGTGGACATTTCCGTAAAGGGCGGCAAATCGCCCGACACAAAGCTTAAAAGCGACTACGCGAGCCTCGACTACAAGGGCAGGGCGAACGTGTTTGTGCTTCGCGGCGCGGTGTCGGTCAAAAATTCCGAGATGGATTTAAGCTGCGGGAAAATCGAGCTTGACGCCGCAAAATCGGGCGGCGGCATAGGCAAAATCACGGCGTCCGAAAACGTGGACATGACGCGCGACGGGCGCAGGGCGCGCGCCGGACGCGCAGAAATCTTCCCGCAGACGGGGCGGGCGAACCTCGCGGGGAATCCGCAAATTACGGACATCGCAAGCAAGGCGAAGCTCGGCGGGGCGCGTATGCTCCTCGACCGCGGGGCGCAGAAAGTGGAAGCGTACTCCGACAGGACAACCCGCGCCAAGGCGGAGGTTTTCCACGCCGAAAAGGACGGCTCGGAAAACAGAATCGACATCTACGCCGACAAAATCGTCATGTACCGCAAGGACGGCAAAACCATGTTCGACATAGACGGCGACGTCAAAATTGCGGCGGACGACTTCAACGCGACATGCGGAAAGCTCCGCGCGGCGGCGTCGGACTCGGACAGCGGAAAGGCGAAGCTCGAACACATCACGGGCTACGATAAAATCCGCTTCGCAAGCGACGACGGAATCGCGACGGGCGCGCTGCTCGAAATCTTCCCCGAAAAATCCGAAATCCGCCTGTCGGGCGACGCGCGGCTCGACAACCCCAAGCGCGGCACGACGCTCCAAGCCGACACCGTCGTATTCGTCCGCAACGCAAACAGGGGGCTTGCGCTTTCGGAGGGCAAAAAATCTTTCGTGAGGGTCTCGCTTGCGGAGTCGGCGGACGTCGGCGCGGCTCTCGGCGCGGCGTCGGGCGGAAAATCCGCAAAGACGAAAACAAGAGTGAAGTCGCGCGTGCTGGCGTTCTCGAAGGACGGCAAGGCGACGAAGTTCGAGTTCAGGCGCGACGTGTCAATCGAGTCGGCGGACATCTCCGCGAACTGCCAGAAGCTCGACGTCTTCGCCGAATCCGACGACGCGGGCGCGACCACGGCAAAGAAAATAGCGGCAAGCGACGGCGTTTCAATCAGGCAGAAATCGTACTCCGCGCAGGCGGAAAACGCCGTAATCTATCCGCGCCTGAAAATGAAGGGCGCGGGCGGCACGGAAAAGAAGCCGCACAAATTCGTCGAGCTTTCGACCGATCCGGCGAAGCCAGACAAACGCCCGACTATCGTGCTTCCTCCGTTTAGAAACATCGGCATGAAAGATTCGGAAAGCGCGGCGAAAATCGCGTCGTCGAAAACCGTAATCAAAAGCGACAAACAGTGGCTTACAAGCTCCGACAAGGACGACCGCTACTATTTTCAGGGCAACGTAAAGGTGAGCGGCACCGATACCGAGGCGTCGTGCGGCAAGATTGAGGTTGTGATGCGCGCGCCGAAATCGGGAGCGCAAAAGGAAATCACGCAGATTGCCATGACCGAAAACGTGAAGCTCGACCAGGGGCTGAAAGAGGTCAGGTGCGGACGCGCCGACATCTACGCCGACGAGCAGATGCTTGTGCTTGAAGACAGCCCCGTTGTGATAAACCGAGAGGACAACTCCCGCCTGTCGGGGCACAGAATAGTCTACAACAAAGGCTCGCAGTCGGTGGCGGTCGAGGGCGAGGCGTCGCCCGCTCCCGCGCAGGCTCCCTCGGGCGGATTCGTCCGCCCGACGACCCCCGACGAGGACGACGAAGCTCCCTCGCGCCCGACGATAAAGCTCCCCGTAAAGCGCAAGTAGCCTGACGCAACTTTGCGAACAAAAAAGGCGCGGAAAATTCCGCGCCTTTTTTTGTATTGAAGCACCCCCGCCGTTTTTTTGCGGCGGAGAAAATGTTTAGAAATTGTCGGCAAGCACTTCGAAATACGCCTGCGGGTGGGCGCATGCGGGGCACTTTTCGGGAGCTTCCGCGCCCTCGAAAACGAATCCGCAGTTGCGGCATTTCCAGCGCACGGGCGCGTCCTTTTTGAAAACTTTGCCGTCCTTTACGTTTTGCGCAAGGGCGCGGTAGCGGGCTTCGTGGTGCGCCTCAACCTCCGCGATTTTTCTGAACACCGTCGCGATTTCCGCGAATCCCTCGGCGTCGGCAACGTCGGCAAAGTTGCAGTAGAGGTTGTGCCATTCGTCGTATTCGCCCTCGGCTGCTGCGATGAGGTTTTCGAATGTATTGCCGAAGCGGCTGCCGCATGTTGCCTGAATTTCCACGTCGGTATTGCCGAGCAGTTTGTAGAAGCGTTTTGCGTGCTCCTTTTCGTTGTCGGCGGTTTCCGTGAAGATTGCCGAAATCTGTTCGTAGCCCTCCTTCTTCGCGACGCTTGCAAAGTAGGTGTATTTGTTCCGCGCCTGCGATTCGCCCGCGAACGCGCACATGAGGTTCTTTTCTGTTTTGCTGCCTTTTAATTCCATGATGTTTCCTTTTTTTTGAAATCGTCCGATTCCGTAAAAAGACGATTTTTAATATTGTGTTTTATCGTCAACAAATAAAAAAATGTAAAGCAAAAATCATGGAAGACAACGCGCCGATTGCATTTCTACTCGCGCTGGTCGCCGGAGCGGCGACGGGCGTTGGAGCCGCGCTTACGTTCGCGCTCAGAAAAAACGACTTCAAGATTTTCGCGCTCGGAATGAGCTTTTCGGCGGGCGTGATGGTTTACCTGTCTTTTACGGACATTCTGCCGACGGCGATTGCGAAAATGCAGGGCGGCGGAATTTCCGACAGGCTCGGACACGCCCTCGCGGTGCTCGCGTTCTTCGCGGGCGTCGCGCTTGCGGGCGTCATAGACTACTTCATTCCCGAACACGTCGACCACGAAATGGCGGAGCGCGGCGCGGAGCCGCATGCGCACGGGCGTCCGTCGAAAGCGGGGAGGGCGGCGGTCTTTACGGCGGTCGCGCTTGCAATCCACAATTTTCCGGAGGGGCTTTCGGTTTTCGTGGCGGGCTTGGACGACATCAAGGTCGGAGTCGGCGTGGCGATAGCGATAATGCTCCACAACATTCCCGAGGGCGTGTCGGTGGCTCTGCCGATTTATTCGGCGACGGGCGACAAGCGCAAGGCGTTCTGCTGGGCGACTCTTTCGGGCATGGCCGAGCCGCTCGGGGCGGTGTTTGCGTATTTTGCGCTCGCGCCGTATTTGACGCCGCAGCTTGTGGGCGCGGCTCTCGCGCTGACTGCGGGAATAATGGTCTACATCTCCCTCGACGAGCTTCTGCCGATGGCGAAGGAATACGGCGAGGAGCACTACGGGATTGTCGGCGTGTTTTCGGGAATGGCGTTCATGGCGGCGGTTTCGATAATATTTTAAAACGCTAAAATACAACTGGAAATGTGAAGCGGACTTATGCGATATTGTCGGCGGCTTTCGCCGCTCCGGTTTTGCGCGGCACGCCCGCGCCCGTTCTCCAAGCCCGACTCGGTTTTGCTCGGGGCGCGGAGGCGCAAAAAAAACGCGCCCGATTGCGGGAGCGTCTTGCGTTTGCCGAACTTCCGCGCCGCTTAGACGGCTTCGGCTACGAGCGTTGAAAATTCGGGCAGAATGCGCTGGAATTGGGATACCTCTTCGAGGGGAAGCTCGGTCTCTTCGGTGATTTTCCAGTTGGAGTTTTCGTTGATGATTTCCGCCGTCCAGTCGAAGTATTCGCGGTAGTCGGTGCGGAAGTAGAGCTTTGTGCCCGCGTTTGCGAACTGCCTGATGTAGTCGAGAAATTCGTGCTGCATGAGGCGGCGTTTGTGGTGGCGTTCCTTCGGCCACGGGTCGGGGAAAAATATGAAGATTTTGGCGAGTCGCGCGTCGCGCGGCATTGCCTCCAAAAATTCGAGAGCCTCCGCCTTGACGAAATGCGCGTTCGAGGCGTTTTTGTTTTTCGCGCGGCGTTGCGAGTCGCGCACGCGCTCGCTGATGAGGTCGATTCCGACGCACAGCTCGTCGGGGTTGTCGGCGGCGTACGCGCTCAGCCAGTGCCCCTTGCCGCAGCCGATTTCGAGCGAGATGTTTTGCGACAGCGCGAAGATGTCGGCGCAGGTTTCGCGGAGTCGCGCCACGCGTTCGGCGCGCCGTCTGAGTGCGTCTTCAAGGCTCATTATTCGGACGCCTCTTCCTTCGCCTTGTTCGCCGCGGCGAGTTTGCGGTACTTTTTCGACCAGTAGCCGAGACCCTCTTTCGTTTTGTCGTCGAGCTGCTTTACGATTTTTGCGGGAGTGCCGAGCACGAGCGAGCCCGCGGGAACAACCGTGTTTTTCGTGACTACCGCGCCCGCGCCGACAATGGAGTTGTCGCCGATAACCGCATTGTCGAGCACGACCGCGCCCATTCCGATGAGGCACTCGCTGCCGATTTCGCACGCGTGGATAACCGCGCCGTGCCCGATTGTTGTGTCTCTGCCGATTTTCACGCCGGCGTCGTCGGCGAGGTGCACCATTGTGCCGTCCTGAATGTTCGAGCCTTCGCCAATCTCAATCGAATTGATGTCGGCGCGGAGCACGCAGCCCGGCCAGACGCTCGCATGCGCGCCGATTTTCACGTCTCCGATTAGGACGGCGTGTTTGCTGACGTATGCTGTGGGGTCGATTTGCGGATTTTGTCCGAGATATTTTTCGAGTCTTTCTTCGAGTGTCATGTTCATTAATCGGTTTGAAGTGAAGTTTGCGCGAAGCGTTTATAATTTCAACGTTATTCCGCCGCATTTTTGCGTTGCGGTAGATAGACATTTTCGGCGTTTTTTTGTTTGAAAAAACTCGCAATCCGCGCGTCGGGGGCGATTATTGCCCGATTATGTTCGATTTTTCACAGTTGTTTTCGTCGCCCGCCCAGATGTGGACGCTTTTTCTGTGCGCGGTGCTCGTCGGAATGTCGAAGACGGGCATGCAGGGCATAAACACGATTTCCATTCCGCTCATGGCGATAGCCTTCGGCGCGAAGCCCTCCACGGGCGTGATTCTTCCCATGCTCTGCTTTGCCGACCTCGTCGCCGTGTGCTACTACCGCCGCCAGACATCGTGGCGGATTGTGCTCAAACTTCTGCCGCCTGCGGTGGCCGGATTTTTCCTTGCGATATTCGTTGATTCTTTCGTTCCCGCCGACGAGTTCAGAATTCTGATTGCCTTTTGCATATTTTTGGGGCTTGTGGTGATGTTTTGGACGGAGCGCGGCGGCGCGTGCGACGGCTCGATTGCCCGCAAGTGGTGGTACGCGCAGTCGTTCGGCGTGGCGGGAGGATTTACCACTATGATTGGCAACGCTGCGGGGCCCGTTATGTCGGTATACCTGCTGAGCGCGAGGCTTCCGAAGCTTGTTTTTGTGGGCACAAACGCGTGGTTTTTTCTGCTTGTAAACTACATGAAGCTGCCGTTCCAGATTTTTGCGTGGGACAACATAGGCGCAAAAAGCCTCGCCGTGGGAGCCGTGGGCATTCCGTTCATTCTGCTCGGCGCGGTCTTCGGAATTTGGTTTGTGAAAAAGCTTCCCGAAAAGTGGTACAGGGCGTTCATTGTGGCGACCACGATTATTTCGACCGCCGCGATGTTCTTTTGCTAAGCCCGCCTTGCGCCGAGGCTTTCCGAAGTTTGCGCCCATTTGCGTTTTGCGCGGCGGGGCGCGAATTTGACAAAAAGAAGGTCGGTAGCGTACCCCCACGCTACCGACCAGTTTGTTTTCTACTTTATTTATTTACCCCATCTCCCGTAGGAGAAATGTAATCTTTATTTTCGTAGGTGATTATCGATGGGCGTTTTGAATTTGTCAAGAGTTTTTTTTTTGAAAATTTTTTATGCGCCCGTTCGCGCCTATTTCGCGATGTCCGAAATGTCGAGCATGTAGAGCTGCCGCTGCCCGCTGTGGGCGGAGTCTACAATGACTTTTTTGCCGTCGGGCGTCGAGCGCGGGTGGGTGTCGCAGCGGAATTCGCCCCCGCGCCTTTTGGGCATGTGGAGCTTTGCGATGTCGGTGCGCTCGCCCGTCTGCGTGTTGAAAAGGTAGACGGTTTGGACTGCGTCTTTGTCGGGGTAGGTGTCGTTGAGAACCCACTTGGGCGAGATGTAGGTGCAGTGCCCGTTTCTGGTCATGACGTCCCTGCCGATTTGCGTGGCGCGGGCTTGCGGAGTGTCTTCTATCACGAAGAATCCGTCGCCGTGGGGCGGAATTTTAGTCCACGCGAGAACCGCTTTCGAGTCGGGCGTCCAGATGAAGTGCGACGTGTAGTTGTAGGGGTCTATTATGCGCAGATTGCCGCGTTTCGACGTCCATTATGCGCGACACGAATTTTCCGCCTTCGCGGTCGTTCCAGATGATTTTATTTCCGCTTTTGAGTAAATGCTGAGTGTATTGTTTTCGTAAGATATTGAATATATCGATTGAGCGCGGGTAAAAGGAAATATTTTGCTGCGGATTTTTCTCGCAATCCGAAGCGTTTTTGCATATTGGTTTTTTGTATGAAATTTGGCAAGACAATGTTTTTTTGCGCCGCGCTTCTTGCGGCGACCGTTTCCTCCGCCGAAGTAAAACTGCCGCGCGTGTTTTCCGACGGCGCGGTTTTGCAGTGCGGCAAACCGCTGAAAATCTGGGGGTGGGCGTCGCCCGATTCGGAGATTTCGGTGTCGTTTGCGGGCAAGTCGGCGACGGCGCGGGCTGGCAAATCGGGCGAGTGGAGCGTGCAGCTCCCGCCGCTTCCCGCATCGAAAACGCCGCGCAAAATCGAAATCGCCGAAAACGGCAGGGCGGCGAAGGCCGTCTCCGACGTGCTCGTCGGCGAAGTTTGGGTCTTGGGGGGGCAGAGCAACATGGCGTGGCCGCTTCTTCCCACGACCGACGGCAAGGCGGCAACCGAACGCGCAAATTATCCCGCGGTGCGCTGTTTCAAAAAAATCAGGGGTGCGCTTCCCGACACATTTCTCGAACGTAAATTCGGAACCTTCGAGCGCACTTCGCTGTGCTCGCTCGACCTCGCCCGCGCTCCGCAAAAGGATTCGCCCGAAGGCTCGGTCTGGCGCGCGGCGACCCCGAAAAACGTCCCCCTTTGGAGCGCGATAGGCTTCTATTTCGCCGAAAAACTCGCCGCCGACTTGGACGTTCCCGTGGGGCTCGTTTTCACGCCGATCGGCGGCTCCCCGATGGCGGCGTGGATTCCAGAATCGGCGTGCGCGGGGAACGGATTTTTGGAGATGCGCAAGAAGTCCCATGCAATCGATATGCGCAAGTGGGACAGCGGCGGCTACGAAAAAGCCCTCGCCGAATACAGCGCGAAAGTCGAAAAGCGCAAGTCGGAACTCGCCGAATGGAAGCGCGGCGGCAAAAAGCCCGAAAGCTGGGGCGGATACCGTGCATATGTCCCGCCGTCGAAAGATTCGCCGTTCTCCGCCTCCGCGACGCCGTTCTACAATTTCAACGCGAAAGTCGCGCCCCTCGCGGGCTACGCGGCTCGCGGCATTTTGTGGTATCAGGGCGAGTCCGACGCCCGCGGGGCTTCGCTAGGCGCGTTCGAAAGCCAGCTCGAAACCGTCGTCCGCGTCTGGCGCGAATGCTTTGCCGACCCGAACCTGCCGTTCATTCAGGCGCAGCTTTCGTCCTACGGGAAAAGCGCAAACTGGGCGGAGGTACGCGCGGCGCAGCTTGCCGTTTCCGAGCGTACCGAAAACATGTACACAGTCTGCACCCTCGACATCGGCGACAAAAACGACGTACACCCGCGCAACAAAACGGACGTCGGGCTGCGCATGGAGCGCGTCGCTATGGCTTGCGTCTACGGGAAGCGCGGGGAGTCGCCGCTTTCGCCGATTTTCGAAAGCGCGAAATTCGGCGGGGCTTCGGCGGAAGTGTCCGTGGATTCTTTCGGGCGCGGGCTCAAAGCCGACGGCGCGCTGCGCGGCTTCGAGGCGTCGGTAGGCGGAAAATGGGTTGCGGCGGACGCCGCGCTCGACGGCGGGAAAATCGTAGTGTCGTCGCGCAACGGCGGGAAAATCGACGGCGTGCGCTACCTGTGGAAACAGTACCCGCAGGACGACGTGTGCCTGCGCAATTCCGACGGTCTGCCGCTCTTCCCGTTCTCGGTTTCGGTAAAATAGCTCGCCGCGCGGGCATCTCCGCAACTCGCGGGGAGGACGCCTTTTGCGCGGTTCGGACGCCGTTTGCATCGACGCGTTTTTTTGTTGAAAGACGCGCCCGATTTTTGATAATACTTTCCATGTGCCCGCGCATTTGCGCGGACTTCCTTTTTAATACAAATATATACTTACTATGGTAAAATTGTTTTTAACGGCGGCTCTTGCCGCATTCGCACTGACGGGGACGGCCTCGCCGAAAATCGACACTTCGGCGGACAGGGTTAAAACCGACCTCGACGTTTCGTATACACGCTTGGGAACGCTCAAACCCAAGAGCACTGCGGAGGCGCGGAACAACCTCACAATCGGCGGCGAAACGCTCGACAGAGACTACGCCGATTTCGACAAGTACAAGCAGTATCTTGCGCCGCTCGGCATGAAGCACATAAGGCTTCAAGGCGGCTGGGCGAAAACCGAGAGCCAAAAGGGCGTCTACGACTTCGCATGGCTCGACAAAATCGTCGACGAGTGCATAGCCCTCGGAATCACGCCGTGGATTCAGACCTCCTACGGCAACACAATCTACAAGGGCGGCGGCACGCCGTTCCTCAAAGGCGGCATGCCGTCGTCTCCCGAAGCGAAAGCCGCGTGGGACGCGTGGGTCGACGCAATGTCGAAACGCTACGCGGGGCGCGTCGAGTGGGAAATGTGGAACGAGCCCGACTTGGACAGAAAGCGCACCGTCGCCGATACCGTCGACATGAACGTGCGCACCGCCGAAATCATCAGAAAGAACGACCCCAACGCCAAGATTTCGGGGCTTGCGCTTGCGAGAATCGTTCCCGAAAAATTCGAGGAATACGTCAAGGCTCTCTCCGACGCGGGCAAGCTCGAACTCTTCGACTGGCTTTCGTACCACGGCTACGACTTCCGCCCCGAAAACTCGTACGTAGACGTCGAGAAAATGGCGGAAATCCTGAAAAAATACTCCAAGAAAGTCCAGCTCAGGCAGGGCGAAAACGGCGCGCCCTCCAAGGGCTTTCTCGGCGGCGCGCTCACAAAGCACCCGTGGACGGAGCTTTCGCAGGCAAAGTGGGACTTGCGCCGCATGCTCGGCGACCACGGCAGGGGCATCTGGACTTCGTGCTTCACAATTTCCGACATGCACTACGCCGCGACCGACTTCATCAAAATGCTCAACGTCAAGGGGCTATTGGAGACCGACGAAAAGCACAATGTGGTGAAAATCAAAACCGCGTACTACGCCGTGCAGAACTTGGTTTCGGTCTTCGAGCTTTTCGAAAACCCGAACAAAGAGGTTTCGGTGAAGACGGGCTTGTCGCACTCGGTTTTCGGCTACTCTCCGAGGGGCGGAACGGCGTTCGTTGTGTGGTACGACGAATGCACTCCGACAAACTTTAACAAGACGACCCCCGCCGACGTGGAGGTCAAGGCAAGCTTCAAAAAGCCCGTGTGGGTGGACATTCTGACGGGCGGCGTATACGAAATCCCCGCCGCGAATATCGTAAAAACCCGCGGGGGAACTGTGTTCAAAAACCTGCCGATTTACGACTCCCCGATAGTCGTAGCCGAGCTCGAAGCCGTCGATTTCGTCCCCGCCGCCAAATAGGGCGGGGTGGTTTCGGTTCTTTTAAACGCAAAAACGGCGCGGGAAAAATCCTGCGCCGTTTTTTGTTTTGCGTTTTGCCGCGGGCTTTTATTTTTTGCCCATGATTTTCTTGATGTAGTCGGCCTCCTCCTGCTTGTACGGAACGCCGCTTTCGAAGAAAACGTCGTGGAACCACAGTTTGAGCAGGTCGGGGGTGGGGTTTTTCATCTTGTTGAATTTCCACGAGTATATTGTCTGCGTTTTGCCGCTTACCAAGCCCCAGTTGAACGCCGCAACCTTGTGCTCCTTCATGATTCCGAGGCACGGGTTGAATGTGCTCGCGGGGCGCGCCATGTACTCGGTGCAGAAAAGCGGGCGATTGTATTTTTTGAGCTTTTTAATTACCGTGTTCAACGCCTTTGCGCCGCCGTAGCAGTGGAACGAAATGATGTCGGACTTGTCGCGCTGGAGCTTGTTGAAAACCCTGCCAACGATGTGGTCGTCGCCGGAGTATTCGCCAGAAGTAATGGGTTGCGAGGGGTTCGCCGCCCGCGCCCACACGAACGCCTTTTCGAGCAGCTCGCGCGTGTTGCGGAACACTTCGGCGTTTTCGTTCTCCCTGCCGTCGATTACCGTGTATCCCACGTTTCCTGGCTCGTTGTAGATGTCCCAGCCGATGATTCGCTTGTCGTCCTTGAAGCGCGTGATGACCGCCTTTACGTATTTTTCAAGGTCTCCCCACTGCGATTTGTCGTTGAGCACCTTGAACGACGGCGATTTCACCCAGCCCGAATTGTGATTGCAGAGCTTGGGCTCGGGCTGTTTGCCGTACTCCGATTCGGGGTTCCAGCAGCTGTCGAAGAACACGAAGAGCGTTTTGATTCCGCGCCTGTCGGCGATTTCAAGATACTTTTCCATGTTCGCAAAAAGCTTTTCGCCCTCGTGCTTCCACACGACGTCGCTCAGGAACACGCGCATTGCGTTGAAGCCGAGGCTTTGCGCCCAGCCCAGCTCGCGGTCGATTACATCGGGGCTGAACGTGTCGGTGCTCCACATTTCGATTTGGTTGATTGCGTTCGACGGAATGAAGTTCGCCCCCGCGTAGAACGGCTGGCTTGCGTACCACTGGTTCGCCTGCTGTTCCGTCCATCTTTCGCGCGCGGAAAGCGACGCCGCCGCGCAGACGGCGAGTATTGCGGATATTGTCCTTTTCATATATATTGTATCCTTATTCTTTGTTGCTTGTATTGCTTGCTTCGAAGAATTTTTTGAAGAAAAGAATCTGGAAATCGACCGCGTTGTTCCAGTACTCGTGCGTGTGCGCCCCTGGGCGCGTGGTGTACTCGTGCGGAATGTTCAGGCGCAGGAGCTTTTCGTGGAGTGCTTGGTTTACCTTGTAGAAAAAGTCCTTAGTGCCGCAGTCGATAATCATGGCGGGGGCTTTCGAGGGGTCGATTTTGTCGGCTTCGTTGATTACGGTGTGCGAGTCCCAAATTTCGGGGTTTTCGCTCTTCGCGCCGAGCGAATCTTTCATCGCCCAGCTCGACGGGAACGGGCGAATGTCTACGCCGCCGCTCATCGAGCCGCACGCTCCGAAAACGTCGCCGTGCCTTATCCCGAGCCAGAGTCCGCCGTGCCCGCCCATGCTGAACCCCGTGATTGCGCGGGCTTTGGGCGACTTCACCGTGCGGAAGTTTTTGTCTATAAATTCCACAAGCTCTTTCGAGACGAATGTTTCGTACTTGTATTCCGGCTTTTTTGGGGCGTCCCAGTACCAGCTTTTCGCGCCGTCGGGACAGACGAAGATTATTCCCTGTTGCGTGGCGATTTCGTCGAGGTTGGGTTTTGTGCGCTTGGGCCACGTCGTGTGGTTGCCGCCGAAGCCGTGGAGCAGGTAGATTGCGGGGTAGGATTTCCCCGAATCGGCGTCGTAGGAGTCGGGCAGAACCACGAGCGCGGAGACCTCCTTTTTCATCGCTTCGCTCGGAGCTTTTACTTCGACGGTTTTGCCGTACGCGGCGACCGCCGCAAGCGCGAGTGCCGCCGCAAATATTTTCGCCAGAATTTTCATGATGTATGTCAGCTTTTTTTCGAAAAATAAATATAATGGTTTGAAAGTCGGAATTCAATACTACATATTCGGTCGGTCTTCAATAAAAAACGCGTCCGTTCCGCTTGGCAAAGCCGCGGATTTCGGGTGGCAAACCGCATTCAAAAAATGAAAAACATTACTCCCGAAAACATACTTCTTGTCGGTTCAGGCATGCTGCTTCTGAGCATATTCGCGGGAAAAATGAGCTCGCGCTTCGGCGTGCCGTCCCTGCTTCTGTTTCTGCTTGTGGGCATGCTCATGGGAACCGACGGAGTAGGATACCACTTCGACAACGTCTACGCGACGCAGTTTGTGGGAATCATGGCGCTTAGCGTAATCCTCTTTTCGGGCGGTATGGACACCCGCATTTCCGACGTCAAGCCGATTGTAGGCGAGGGGCTTGTGCTTGCAACTTTCGGGGTCGTGGCGACCGCCGCGCTCACGGGCGCGTTCATCTGGGGCATTTGCGGGCTTTTCGGCTTCAAGCTGGGCTTGGCGGAGTCGATGCTGTTGGCGTCGGTGATGTCGTCCACGGACTCCGCCTCGGTTTTCGCTCTGTTGCGCGCTCGCGGGCTTAAACTCAGGGAAAACCTGCGCGAAACCCTCGAACTCGAAAGCGGCAGCAACGACCCCATGGCGTACATTCTCACCATTGTCCTCATTCAATACATTCAGGGCGGGCTTGAATTCCACTCGGCGGTGTACTCGTTTTTCTTGCAGATTATTCTGGGCGCGGCGTTGGGCGTCGCGCTCGGGTACGGGATAGTCTGGCTCGTCAACAGGGCGTCGCTCGACAACGTCGCGCTGTACTCGGTGCTGCTTGTCGCGTGCGGGTTTTCGGTGTTCGCGGTGGTGGACGCCGTCGGCGGCAACGGCTACTTGGCGGTCTACATCGCGGGGCTTATTTTCGGCAACTCGACCGTCGTCCACTTGAAGAGCACGAAGAAATTTTTTGCGGTTTTCGCGTGGCTTTGGCAGATAATAATCTTCCTTACCCTCGGACTTCTCGTGAACCCGCGCGAGCTTGTGCCGGTGGCCGCGTTCGCGATTTTAATCGGCGCGTTTTTGATAGTCGTGGGGCGTCCGCTGAGCGTGTGGCTGAGCCTGCTTCCGTTCAGACGCTATTCGAATCGCGGCAGAATGTACATTTCGTGGGTCGGTCTGCGCGGAGCTGTCCCGATTATCTTTGCGACATACCCGCTCGTCGCCGACGTGCCGAACGCGCGGCTGATTTTCAACGTGGTGTTTTTCATCACGATTCTGTCGCTTATGGTGCAGGGCATGACCGTTGTGAAAATGGCGTCGTGGCTGGGCGTTTGCGACAAGTCCAACGCAAAAAAATCCGACTTGGATTTCGAGCTGCCCGACGAAATGAAATCCGTCCTTTCCGAAATCGACGTAAGCCAAACGCTTCTCGAAAAGGGGAACACCCTGATGAAGCTGGGGCTTCCGCGGAACACGCTTGTAATCATGGTAAAGCGCGGCGGACGCTATTTCATTCCCGACGGCACGACGACCCTTTTCGACGGCGACAAGCTCTACGTCATAAGCGACCGCGAGAGCGACCTGAAATCGGCGTGCGAAAAGCTCGGCGTTCCCTACTACACCGTGGGCGACGGCATTTAGCCCGCGCTTTCGGTCTTCCGTCCGCCGCAAATACTCCGTTCCCGCGCCCGCTGATTGCGTTTCCTCTGCCTGCGGAAAATCCGCGGGCTTCTCCGCGTTTCGCCCGCCGCAATTTTTGCCGCCGCGCAGCTTTGCGCAATCGGCGCGGACTGCGGCTGTTTTTGCAGGGGCGTGAGCTTTTTTCTTTGCATTTGTTTGTTTTTTTTGCCAATATTTTTTTCGACAAACAGAAAGCAAAACATGGGAAATTCAGTAAAAACATTTTTGACCGCGGCTCTTGCGGCGGTCGCGGCGTCGGCTTCGTTCGGCGGGGAGAAGATATTTTCGTACCGTTCGTTCATGCCCGAATTTGCGGCAATGAAACGCTTTGCCGACGCGGGGGTAGACACCGTCGCGTTTCTGCCCGCCAACACGACAAACTCGCTCGGCGACAGATACAGCCAGTACCCCAACATCTGGACTTGGTTCGACGAATACCATTTCGAAGTTCTCGACAAACAGTTCGACGACATTCTTGCGGTCAACCCCAACGCAAAATTCGTCTGCATTGTAGACCTCAACTCGCCCCACTGGTTTACGCGTCAGGAGGCGTGGAATTCGATGGAATGCGACAGCTTCACCCAGCTTTCGAACGCGGTTTCGAACCCGCGCTGGCGCAGGGAAACCGCAAAGTACCTGAAAGAATTTCTAAAACACACCGAAAAGAAGTACGGCGACAAAATAAAGGCGTATCTGCTCGCCTGCGGGCAGACCGACGAATGGATGGATTACAGCCGCTTCGCCGCGGGCAGAAACAAAACGAAGGCGTGGAAAAAGTGGCTCGCCGAGCGCGGCAAGAAAATCGTGCAGGTGCCGACATTCGACCGCATCGACCACGCGACTTTCGAAGACTTTATCCGCGACCCGCAAACCGAGGGCGACATAATCGACTATTGCGAATTTTCGAGCGATATCATCGTAGATACAATCAACGAATTTTCGGGCATTACCCGCAAAATGGTTTCGCCCGACAAGCAGATAGGCATGTTCTTCGGCTACATTGTCCAGCTTGCTCAGGGGAGAATGGTCTCTTGCGGACACCTCAGCTACGAGCGCATTTTCTCGTCGCCGAACATCGACTTTTTCGTCTCCCCCGGAACGTACTACGACAGAAAAATGGGGCAGGGCAGCGGCTTCATGTGTCCCAACGGCTCGCGCCTGCGCAGCGGCAAGGGCTGGCTGCACGAAATCGACCACCGCACGCCCACTACAAAAGTTCCGCGCCTGAACGTCGCGGGCTTCGACTCCGAATGGAAGAATCAGGCGGAGGTTGACGCGGGCATGAAGCGCGAGTTCGCGCTGACGATGGTCAACGGCGCATCGCTCTGGTGCTTCGACATGTGGGGCGGCTTCTACGACGCCCCCGAAACGATGAAGCTCATCGCCCAAAGCAAAAAACTGTGGGACAAATACGCCGCGAAGAACGAGCGCAGCATGGCGGAAGTCGCGCTCATCGTAGACCCGCAGAGCGCGGTGTACGTCAACGAGACGAACAAAAAATGCAAAAAGATTTTCGTCGACATGCGCACAAAGCTCAACCGGCTCGGTGCGCCGTTCGAAGTATACTCGTTCAACGACATCGGCAAGGCGGACATGTCGCGCATAAAAATGTTCGTGTTCCCCGCGATGTTCCACCTCACGCCCGAACGTCGGGAAGTTCTCGAAAAGCACGTCTTCACGCAGGGGAAAACGGCGGTGTTCCTCGATGCCGCGGGCATTTCCGACGGCAAGACGCTCGACGTCTCGCGCGTGGAAAAGCTCACGGGCTTCCCGTATAAAACGGACGGCGTGAACGCGCGCAAATACTCCGACCACACCCGCGCGTACGTCTACGACTACGAAAAGCTCACTCCCGCCGTCATGCGCGACCTTGCCGCAAAGGCGGGCGCAACGCTGTATACCGACTTCGAAACGCCCGTGTTCGCGAGCGAAAGGCTTGTGGCAATCCACACGGCGAAAGGCGGCAGACGCGCGATAACGCTTCCGAAAAAATACTCGAAAGTCGTGGAAATTTACAGCGGGAAAGTCGCGGCGGTCAACGCCGACAAATTCGAATACGATTTTGCCACCCCCGACACCGCCGTTTTCGAACTCTTCGAATAGCGGCGGCGCGGAATCAAATTTTAACAAAAACAGACAGGAAATAATATGGCGGACAAAGTATATTTGGCGGTCGATTTGGGCGCGGGCAGCGGCAGGCTGATGGCGGGGCGTTTCGACTCCAAGACAATCAAGCTCGAAGAGGTTTCGCGCTGGGCGAGCGCGCCCGTGAAAATCGGAAACTCGTTCCACTGGGACGTCGAGGCGATTTTCGGCGAAATCGTCTCCGCAGTCAAAAAGGCGCGCTCGCTTTACGGCGACGCAATCGTATCGCTCGGCATCGACACTTGGGGGGTTGACTACGGGCTGCTCGACGAATCCGACAAGCTCCTCAACATGCCCTACATCTACCGCGATTCGCGCACCGACGGCATGATGGATTCTGTGTTCGCGAAAATCTCCAAAAAGGAAATCTACTCGCAGACGGGCATTCAGTTCATGTTCTTCAACACCGTCTTCCAAATTGCGGCGGAGCTCGAAAAGGGCGGCAACATCGGCAGGGCAAAAACATTTCTCATGATGCCAGACCTCCTTGCGTTCATGCTCACGGGCGTGAAGGTAAACGAGCGCACGAACGCCTCCACCACACAGATGTACAACCCGTTCAAGCGCGGCTGGTCGGCGGAGATTCTCGGGAAAATCGGCGCGCCCGCGGGGATTTTCAAAAACGGATTCGCCGAATGCGGCGACACAATCGGCGCTTTGCGCCAAAATCTGCGCGGCGAACTCGGCGACTTGAAGGTAGTGGCGGTGGCAAGCCACGACACCGCCTCCGCCGTCGCCGCAACGCCCGCGCGCACCGCGCTTCCAGCCTACATTAACAGCGGAACGTGGTCGCTCCCCGGAGTCGAAATTCCCTCGCCGATTGCGACCGACGCGTCATTTGCCGAAAATTTCACAAACGAAGTCGGCGCGGAAAACACAATCCGCTTCCTCAAAAACGTAACGGGCATGTGGCTTGTTCAGAAATCGAAGGAAGTCTGGAAAGCCCGCGGCTGCGACAAACCGTACTCCGAGCTTGAAAAGGAGGCTTCGGAAAGCCGGCCCATGCGCACGCTGCTCAACCCCGACGCGTCCGATTTCGTCATGCCCGACGACATGCCTGCGGCAATCGCCGAATTCGCCCGTAAAACGTCGCAGCCCGTGCCCGACACCCACGGACGCATTTTCCGCGCCATTCAGGAGAGCATCGCGCTCAAATACGCGTGCGTTTTCGAGACCATCGAAAAGCTTGCGGGCGTGAAAGTCTCGGAAATCAACGTCATGGGCGGCGGCTCGAAAGACGCCGTGCTGAACGCCTTTACCGCAAACGCCACGGGCCGCACGATTCTCGCCGGCCCGACCGAATCTACCGCGCTCGGCAATGTCGCTATGCAGATGAAAGCAGACGGCGTAGTTTCGAATCTGGCGCAGGCTCGCGCCGTGATTTCGGCAAGCTGCGAACCCAAGATTTTCGAGCCGTCGAAAGTCGATGCCCAACTTTGGGCTGACGCGCTCGGCAAATTCAAGGAACGCTTCCTCTAAAATTGCGGTCGTTACAAGCCGAATAAAAAGCCCGCGCGGACACTCTGCATGGGCTTTTTGTTTGCGCGGGGCGGGTAAAATGCGTTGGCGGTTTTTTTATTCTTACACAAAAAAACCGCCCCAATTAGGAGCGGTTTTGTTTTGAAATTTTGCGCTTATTTGCGTCTGCGGTATGCCGCCAAGCCCAGCGCGATTGCGCCGAAAATCGCCGCGTACGTCGAGGGTTCGGGGATTTGGAAGCGGAGCGCGTATTTGCCGTATTCGGAATTGACTTCCACGAGCGCGAGCTGGTCTTTTGTGTAGCTGTTCGAGCCGTCGTTTGCGGTCACCGTGAGCTTTTCGTCATTCCACCAAGCGTTTTCGTCGAAGAAGATTGTGCCTTCAACAAAATCGGCGAAGTGGAGTTCTGCGAGAACAGGCGATGAGGTTGTGTCTTTGCTTGCGTTTCTGCCGACGGTATTGAAGTTTGCTTTCACTCCGTCGATTACCGTGATTTCCATTCTCGATGAGTCTTGGAAGTATACGCCTTCAAAGTTGTTGTCGGCGGCAACAGTGAGCTTGTTGGGGCTGCTTAGACCGCCGACGTTCGTCAGCTGTGCAAAACCCTTTGTGTTGTCTGTGGTGAACGCGTTTTTCTTGTTGACAATAAGTTCGCCGTTGCCAGCAAAGAGAACTCTGCCCCAGTATAATATGCCGCTTGCAAGCGTCTTCGTAAGCTTGATTTCGCCGGCGGTGTCGTCAATTACCAGCCTGCTGCCACCATTGAGCCTGAGTGCGCCTGTCGCTTCAATGCTTGCACCGTCCGAAACGATGTTTTCGCCGTCAAAGTAGATTTGCGAGTTCGCGTTTGCCGTGCCGCTCTTGACTTCGGTTGCAATAACTTTTGCGCCCGCGCCCGAAATTGTGGCGTTTCTAAGCTTCAGGTTGATTCCGTTTGTGGCAACGTAGTTGAAGACGCCGTTGATTATAGCCTTGGTATTAGCGCCATTGAACGAAAACGTCGAATTTGTGGCGTTTAACGTCGAGCCGCTTCCGATTTGGAGGAGCGAAGTATTGTTGAACGTCGTCGCTCCGCTCATCTGGTAGGTGACAGTCGAGTTGTTGTCAATAATCAACTGTACATTGTTGGTTGCCGTGAACGACGTGCCCGTAACGTTTGCGTTTGTGAGAATTTTCAATCTGCCAGTTTCACTAAGGTTGTTGGTCTGCATTGAGAACGTACCCAAATCGATGTTGGCGTATGTGCTGTTGCCTGCTGAGTTTTGGAATACAAGGCTTTTGGTGTATGCGCCATTCCACGACATTGTGCCGTTGTTGTAGAAGGCATCGAAAGTGTCGGCAGTCGATTTGATGTCGATAATAAGCCCGAACGCGCAGTTCCACTTGCTTGGCGAACCATTTGTCGTGAGAGACCTGATTGTATTGTCTTGGTCTTTGTTCCCGAAGAACGCTTCTGCGGTCGGAGATGCTTGATTCGGGTTGAGGACTACGTCTTCACCCTTAATTGTCGTGCGTTTTTCGTAATCGGCACCGCCGTAGATGTTGTCCGCAGCTTGCGCGCAGAGGGCGCAGAGCGAACCGAGTAGGATTGTAGCTGTTTTCTTCATTGCTGTTTAGTAGATAATTTTTGGGTTTGAAATTAAATATGCCCAAACAGGCTTTTGTTATAATATAGTAAAAGCACTCCGCCCCGAATTTGCAAGAATATTTTGGGAAATTATTATTTGCCCAAGATTTATTGAATTTGCGACTTCGTTCCAACTCAGTTCGCAATTTCTGCTTGCCAAAGGCAAGTTGCTCGTCTGCTACCCGCGCTTTCTTGCAAAAGAAACGGACGCGCCCGAATGGACGCGTCCGCGCAAGGAGATAAAAAATGATTATAATCTGCCCGAGGTTATTCTTCGAAACCTACCGAGCTTTTGAGAATGTTGCCCGAGCCGCCGCGGATTGCCTGCGCAATGTTGAACGTTCTCGACGTTTCGCCGTAGACCGTCAAGAGCCCCTGGCCCGTGTTTTCGTCGCGGAGGGAAGTGTACCATTCGACGTGCGCGTCGGTGTAGGCAATGTGGCCGCCCTCGCGCTTGAACACGCCTTCGTTGGCGTCCCACTCGCCGTTGGGCTTCAAGCCGCGCGTCCAGACGAGGGGAGTGCCCGAGGGCGCGTTGGGGTCTGTGCGGTTTGCGACGGCCCAGCTGATGGGGAAGCTTTTGAATTCGGGGTCAAGCCTTGTGTTCGAGCCTTTGCGGTCGATAACAAACTTGGGCATAGCCGCGCCCGAGGAAATTTTTTCGATAACGGGGAGGTCGAAGTCGAGAATCCAGAGCTTGGGGTCGTTGAAGTCGTCAACGCCGCGGGCGAGGGCGGCGGCCCAGTCGTAGATGGTCTGACCCGTTACGATGCGGGTTTTAGTGCCCGTTTTGACATAGGAGAGCCAAGTTTTTGCGATGTTGCTTGCGCTGTTCATCGACTTAACTTTGCTGCCCGCACCCATGGCCTGAGAGAGGGCGGGATAAATCAAGCTGGCGAGAACGCCGATAATGGCGATAACGATGAGCAGCTCGACGAGCGTGAAACCTTTTGATTTTTTTATGTTTTTCATAGTTGTCATGTTGTATAAAGTAGAAGCGCAAGGGCGGCAATATCAATTCCCCTTGCAAGCCCGAAATAAATTGCATATGCCGATTTTTTGCAAGTCCAAAATGAGCCGCGCCCCAAGTTTTTTCGCTTTGCGCTTCTATCTCCTTTTCAAATTGCGCCTTACCGCAACCCCCATCGCCAACAGCCCAAAAACAACCGCATAAGTCGCAGGCTCGGGAATGTTGAGTGAAATGTACAATCCGTCGCTTTTAAGCGCGTAGTCCCACGCGCCACTAAATTTCTTTCCGTTTACGGTCAGGAATAACGTTTTGCCCTTAACAAAATCACCCAATCCGGAAATACGAGAACTATCTGCAAACGAAATTACAGCAACATCGTAGACATCGCTCGACAATATCTCTTCAACAATATTTACAGTAAGAGTTGCCCCGTCCGAAAAATAAAGACTGGAATATTTGCCTACCGTGAATTTCGTAGAACCGCTTAAATCAGTGTCAATTTGAATCATTCCGCGCCAACCAACATACAGAACTGCTCTGTTTGCAATTTCGAACGCCGCACCATTTTCAAGAGTCAACTTCTCCCCAAAAGAAATTGAGGCAAATCTATGGTAATCCGAAATCTTCGCGGAAATTGTTTTCCCGTCAGAATTTTCATATTTACGAATAAGCAAATTGTCCTTATAGCCCATCATCCGAAAATTCTTGATTGTTCCGTCCGTCATTATCGTGTTTTTGTAATTCGGGTCGCCGACAATGTTTTCAAACGTTGCACCGCGCAAATCGGCGCCGCTAAAATTCGCGCCATTTATTGTAGCATTGCTTAAATCTGCATTTGCCAAAGAAGCATTTTCAAAATTGGCAGATGTTAGATTCTGCCCGCTAAAATTCCATCCATTTAAATCGTTATTGCCAAGATTTATACTGTTCAAATTTTTTTCTTGGTAGCTCTTGGTTGATTTTAATTGCGCCTCAGTAAAACCCTTCAACGTTGTACCGCTAAAATTCGCGCCATTTATTGTAGCATTGCTTAAATCTGCATTTGCCAAAGAAGCATTTTCAAAACTTGCAGATGTTAGATTTTGCCCGCTAAAATTCCATCCATTTAAATCGTTATTGCCAAGATTTATACTGCTCAAATTTTTTTCTTGGTAGCTCTTGGTTGATTTTAATTGCGCCTCAGTAAAACCCTTCAACGTTGTACCGCTAAAATTCGCGCCATTTATTGTAGCATTGCTTAAATCTGCATTTGCCAAAGAAGCATTTTCAAAACTTGCAGATGTTAGATTTTGCCCGCTAAAATTCCAGCCATTTAAATCATTATTGCCAAGACTTATACTTCCTAAATCCTTTTCTTGGTAGCTCTTGGTCGACTTTAATTGCGCCTCAGTAAACCCTTTCGAAGTTGTACCGCTAAAATTCGCGCCATTTATTGTAGCATTATTGAAATTTGAACCTGCTAACGCCGTGAACGAAAAGCTCGCCGAATTTAGGTTTGCATTACTGAAATCAATACCAGAAAAGTCGCACTGCAAAAAACTTGTTCCTTCCAGATTTTTTTCTTGATAGCTCTTGGTTGATAGCAACTGATCTTTTGCAATACTTGAAAAACGCGCACCTTTGATTATTGCGTTTGTAAAACTTGTTCCCGTTAACGTAGCACCCAAAAAATCAGCAGAGCTTAAGTTCTGTTCATTAAAATCCCAACCACTCAAATCGTTATAGAGCAACTTTATTCCGCTCAAATCTTTTTCCTGATAGCTCTTGGTCGATTTTAATTGTTCCTCAGTAAATGAAGTTGCATTGCTAAAATTTGTGTCTTTTATTATCGCATTTGTGAAATCTGCACTTGCCAAATTAGCACTGTTAAAATCTGCCGAAGTTAAATTCGTCTTGCTTAATTTCGCACTTGTCAACGTAGCATTATAAAAGCTAGCTCTCTCTAAGTTCTGTTCGCTAAAATCCCAACCACTAAAATCACTACCCCACGGACTAAAGGTTATATCGCTTAAATCTTTTTCCTGATAACTCTTGGTCGATTTTAATTGTGCCTCAGTAAACCCTTTCGAATTTATACCGCTAAAATTCGCGCCATTTATTGTTGCATTATTGAAATTCGCGTCAGTCAAGTTAGCATCGCCTAAATATGCCGAAGTTAAATCAGCATTGCTTAAATCTGCATTTGTCAAGTTAACATAATCTAAATATGTCGAAGTTAAATTTGCATTGCTTAAATCTGCACCGGTCAAAGTAGCCCCATGAAAATGTGCCGAAGTTAAATTTGTGTTCGCAAAATTCGCCCCAGTCAAGTTAGCATTCGTAAAATATGCATCTTTTATTGTAGCATTGGTGAAATTCGCGTCAGTCAATGCAGCATCCCCAAATGTAGTCGAAGTTAAATTTGCATTGCTTAAATCTGCACCTGCCAAATTAGCACTGTTAAAGTTTGTCGAAGTTAAATTTGCATTGGTGAAATTCGCGTCAGTCAAGTTAGCAATGCAAAAATCTGCCGAAGTTAAATCAGCATTGCTTAAATCTGCACCTGCCAAATTAGCACTGTTAAATTCTGCCGAAGTTAAATTAGCCTTGCTTAATTTCGCACTTGTCAACGTAGCATTATAAAAGCTAGCTCTCTCTAAGTTCTGCTCGCTAAAATCCCATCCACTTAAATCATTTCCATCAAGGTTTATTCTACCTAAATCTTTTTCCTGATAGCTCTTGGTCGATTTTAATTGCGCCTCAGTAAACCCTTTCGAAGTTGTACCGCTAAAATATGCATGTTTTATTATCGCATTTGTGAAATTCGCCCCAGTCAATGTAGCTTCCCAAAATGTAGCCGCAGTCAAATTGGCGTTGCTAAAATCCGAATTACTATAGTCGCTATTAGTATAATAGTCGGAAAAGCGCGTCCCGATTGCGATAGAACCTACCCAACTTGAATTAGCGTATGAGCCACTAAAACTTCGACCACTAACGTCTTGTCCGTCAAAATTTTCGTTGTCGGCAAAAGCTACGCTTGAAATGATTGCTGCTTGCAGGAATATGAATGCTTTTTTCATGATTTCACGAGCATAGTATTTAAAATACGATAGTCATCGTAAAGTTGCAAGAATTTGAATTGCAATAAATTTAAAAAGTACAATTTCTCAAACCCAACGCAAAATTACGTTTCCCAACCGTTCAAGAAAATTGCCGAAGTAGCTAATTTCAAAAAGTTCAAAAGTTTTTTGGAAATTGATGTTTGACTATCGTATTTTAAATACGATGAACACTATACTAAATTCAGCTAAGGAAGTTTTGGGGGCGGCGACCGTGTCGGTTCTCGATTCGGCGCGTTATGTCAAAAACATTTTGGACGCAAAGCCAAGCGGTTGCAAATTGACCGACGCGCAGTTTATTTTGAAAGTTATTGAGGTTGGCTTGCGCAGTATTCGGGTGAAGGAAATGGCATTATCCGACGGGTTCGCTTTATATTTTAAAAGCAAGCAGCACTTGCGTCCAGATTCCATAAGGGACATTCGTTGTATCGGAAACCGTCTTTTGCGGACAAATCCCGAACTCGGCAAGCGCAACTTTTCGGAGCTTAGCGTATCGGAATGCGAGGAATGGCTGAATGCGGCGTTTCATACCAACCCGCAATTCAACAAGGCTCGGACTATGTTGCACGGTCTGTTTGAATTCGCCATACGCCGCGAATGGTGCGACAAAAACCCGATAAAGCGAATCGAGCGCAAGAAAGTAATCGAAAGAGAAATCCTGCCGTTGAAACTTGCCGAAACAAGGCGGCTAATCAAGACTGCCCAGCTCGAAAGTCCGAGTTGCGGGGTCGTTGCCGCGCTTTTGGTCTACACTGGAATCCGCCCGCGCGAAGTCCGCAGGCTAACTTGGCGCGATATCGACACCGAAGAAAAGACAATCACCGTCCGCTCGCAGTGCTCGAAAACAGGCGGCGTGCGGCAGGTGGAAATTCCGCCCGTCTTGAACAGGCTCTTGATTTCCCGCAAATCCCAAAACTCTTCCCATATATGCCCGACAGACTGGCAACGCCGCTGGCGGAAAATCCGCGATAACTCTGGCTTTCGCGGATGCTGGATTCAGGACATTCTGCGCCACACCTACGCAAGCTTCCACGCAAAACGCTACGCCGACTTGCCGCGCCTGCAATTAAACATGGGGCATCGCGACCAGTCGCTGCTCCGCTCGCGCTACGTCAACATGCGTGGCATTTTTCCCGCGTCGAGGCGCGGTGTTTTTTTAACTGATATTTTTTATCTGCGATTTTGCAAAACCCGCTTTTATGTGTCGGGTTGGGGAAACCGCAAAACGGGTTTATTCCCGCAAAGCCGCCGCGCGCACGCGCGGGCGGGCGCAAAAAAATTTCGCGGGGAATGCGAAAAGTCTTGAATTGTCGGCCGTAAAAATAAAATGTACTTCGACGATTTTTTAGGGGAATGTCAAACGACGACGACATATTGGACGCCCAGAGCGAACACGGCTATTCGCTTTACGACCTCGTCGTAATGTCCGAAGCCGACGAGCTTGACAAGCTCGACACCGCAACCCTCCTAGAAACCACTCCCCACACGCTTTCGGTCTTCCTCGAACGTCTCGACGTAGACACCCAGCGGCAGGTTCTCCGCAAGCTCAACCCCGAAAAGGTCTCGGAGGTCGTCTCCGAAATGGACCCCGACATGTCCGCGGAGCTCGTCTCCGAAATGCGCGAGCACCGCGCGGTTTCCGTCCTCAACGAGATGGAGCCCGACGACGCCGCCGACATCGTCCGCGAGCTGGAGCAGGAGGATAGGGACAGGCTCCTTAAAGGCATGCAGCGTTCGCAGCCCGAAACCGCCGAAAACGTCCGCGAGCTTCTCGAATACCCCGCCGACACTGCGGGCGCGATAATGAACCCGCACGTCGCCACCCTCGACGACCAGCTGACGGTTGACGAGGCAATCGGCGAAGTCCGCCGCATGCGCGACGAGTACGAGAACATCTACTATCTGTATGTCGTAGATTCGGGCGACATTCTCGAAGGGGTGGTTTCCATGCGCGCGCTCATGCTTGCCCCGAAGGGCGCGAAAGTCCGCGACATCATGGCGACCAACCTCATCGGGCTGCTTTCGCCCTCGATGGACAAGGAAATCGTCGCCCACATCATGGCGGATACCGACTACCATACGCTGCCCGTGGTCGGCGAAAACGGCGAACTTTTGGGGATAATCACGCACGACGACGTTATCGACATCATGCGCGAGGAGGGCACGGAAGACTTGCAGAAACTCGCGGGCGCGGGCGCGGACGAGGGTCTTTTCGACCCCATTTCGACGAGCATAAAGCAGCGTTCGCCGTGGCTTTTGGTGAACTTGCTGACCGCGTTCATAGCGTCGGGCGTCGTGGGAATGTTCGACACAAACATAGCCGCCCTCCCGCTTCTTGCGGTGTTCATGCCGATAATAGCCGGCATCGGCGGAAACACGGGCGCGCAGACGCTCGCGGTCACGGTGAGGTCAATCGCGCTCGGCGAGGCGGGGATTTTCGATATGCGCAGGGTCTGCGTGCGGGAGACGTGCAAGGGCTTTTTGAACGGAATTTGCATAGGGCTGCTGGGCGCGCTTCTTGCGGTAATTACGACATTCCGCTTCGATCTCGCGCTGATTGTGTGGGTTGCGATGGTGATAAACATGTCGCTCGGCGGCTTCATGGGAAGCTTCATTCCGTTCACGCTCAAACGCTTCGGGTTCGACCCCGCCTCCGGCTCGTCCATTTTCACTACGGGCTTTACCGATTCGGGCGGTTTTTTCATTTTTTTGGGGCTTGCCTCCATTTTCCTTTCGTGAAAATCCCGACGCGTCCGCTCGGATTGCGTTTTTTTTGTTGACGGAATCTCCGCGCGGTATTTAGTGTCAATTTAAAGAGGCGGAATCGCCCATAAGCTTTTTTTTGTTCGCGGGGGGAGGCTTGCGTTCAAATTTTTTATAATCACCTACAACAATTATCGACAAAGGATTATTATTATGGAAAGACGCGATTTTGTGAAATCGACGGCTGTGTTGGGCATGGCGGCGGCGTTGCCGCGTTATAGCCTTGCAAGGGCAAAGGGAAACGACCGCATTAAAGTGGGTCTTATCGGCTGCGGCGGCCGCGGCAGGGGCGCGCTATGCAACATGATTTCCGCCGACCAGAACATAGAAATCGTGGCGGTTGCCGACCTTTTTGCGGACAAGCCGCAGCAGGCTCTCGACCGCGTGCAAAAGCACATCGAAAAGCTCGGCGACAGCGCGAAGGGCATTTTGGACATGTCGAAGGTAAAGCGTTTCGTCGGTCTGAATTGCGTCGACGAAATTTTGGCGACCGACATCGACGTCGTAATCGACGCGTGCCCGCCCGTGTTCCGCACTCCGCACTTCGAAAAAATCGTGGCGGCGGGTAAACACGCGTTCCTCGAAAAGCCGCCGTGCGTCGACGCGGTTCAGGCCCGCAAAATGCTCGAACTTTCCAAAAAGGCCGACGAAAAGGGCCTGTGCGTAGTCTGCGGCACGCAACGCCGCTACTATTCGGGCTATCAGGAAATGGTAAAGCGCGTTCAGGACGGCGAAATCGGCGAAATCGTCAACGCCCAGTGCTACTGGAATTCGCCCGTCTACGTCGGCGGCCCCGGCTTCCACAGAAACGAGGAGCTTGCGTGGGACACCATGGAATACCAAATCCGCAACTGGTTCTCGTTTATCTGGACTTCGGGCGACAACATCGTCGAACAGCACGTCCACAATATCGACGTCATCATGTGGGCGTTGGGCGACAACCGCAAGCCTGTTGAAGTCCGCGGCTGGGGCAACAGAAGCACCGACCTTCCCACGCCGACATACGGCGACCGTTTCAGCAACTTCGAGGTGGACTTCGACATGGGCGACGGCCTCCGCCTCCAAAGCTACTGCCAGCAGGATCCGAAATCGTCGGGCGAAATCGGCGAAAGACTCGTCGGCACAAAGGGCATTATGTACTCCAACCTCTACGGCCAAATCTACATTTCCGACCGCAAGGGCAACAAGCTTTGGGTCTGCGACAAGGAAAAGGCAAAGGAGTGCATGTCGGAAGAGCACAGATTCCTGCTCGACGCAATCCGCGAAGGCAGACACGTCAACAAAATCAACCAGCTTGTAAACTCGACCCTCCTTGCAATCGCGGGCCGCATGAGCGCGTACTCCGGCAAGAAGTTCAAGTTCGACTGGGTTTTGGCGAAGTCGCAGGAAAGCTTCTGCCCCGAAAAAATCGAACTCGGCAAACGCATGCCGTGGAACGGCGTTCCCGTTCCCGGAAAATACAAACTCGTTTAATAAATTAAAAATCAGGAGAAATTGAAAATTATGGAAAGACGCGATTTTGTAAAAACATCGGCAATTCTCGGCGCGGCGGCGGCTCTGCCGCGTTTCAGCTACGCGCAAATCAAAGGCAGCGACCGCATCAAGGTGGGGCTTATCGGCTGCGGCGGCCGCGGCACGGGCGCGACATGCAACATGATTGAGGCCGACCAAAACGTAAAGGTCGTCGCGATGGCGGACTTGTTTGCCGACAAGCTCCCCAACGCCAAGAAGAAAATCAAGGACTTCTGCGACAAGAAATTCAAGGCGCAGTCCGACGAAATCTTCAACCCCTCGACCGTAAAAACTTTCACGGGCTGGGACTGCTGCGAACAGCTCCTTAAAGAGGACGTAGACTTGGTTATTGAAGCCACTCCGCCCGTGTTTCGCACGCCGCACTTCGCGCAAATCGTCGAAGCGGGCAAGCACGCGTTCCTCGAAAAGCCCGCATGCGTAGACATCACGCAGGCGCGCGAAATCAGGGAGCTTTCCAAGAAGGCGAAGGAAAAGGGAATGTGCATTGTAACGGGCAACCAGCGCCGCCACTCCGCCGCGTATCAGGACGTCATGAAGCGCATTCACGACGGCGAAATCGGCGAAATCCTCGCCGCGCAGTGCTACTGGAACGGCGCGTACTACGTCGGCGGCTACACGGGCTGGGAAGACCTCGGCTTCGACTCCACCGAATACCAAATCCGCAAGTGGGGCGCGTTTATCTGGACTTCGGGAGACCAAATCGTCGAACAGCACGTCCACAACCTCGACGTCATCATGTGGGCGTTGGGCGACAACCGCTTCCCCGTGGAACTCCGCGCGTGGGGCGGCAGAAGCGCCGACGCCGACCTTCCCTCGCCCCAGTACGGCGACAGGTTCACGCACTGCGTTGTAGACTACGACTTCGGCGAAGGCGTAAGGCTCATGAGCTCGTGCAGTCAGGAGCGCAAGACTTCGGGCGAAGTCGGCGAGCGCGTGGTAGGCTCGAAAGCAACTTTGGTGACATCGGGCGGCAGGTGCAGATTCATCGACCGCAAGGGCAAGACAATCTACGCCAACACGCAGGAAATCATAAACCCCTACGTCGCCGAACACAAGTTCCTGCTCGACGCAATCCGCAACGGACGCCGCGTAAACACGCTCGACACCCTGCTGGGCTCGAACCTGATTGCAATCGCGGGGCGCATGAGCGCGTTCTCGGGCAAGAAGTTCAAGTACGGCTGGATGGAGGCGAAGTCGAAGGAAAGCCTCGCCCCGAAGGAATGGAAGTTCGAAAAACGCCAAGTTTCCGTTCCCGTCCCCGGAAAATACGAGCTTGCGTAATCGCAAACGCAAACGAAAAAGCCCCGAAAATTCGGGGCTTTTTTTGCGCCCGCCGCGTTCGGCGGCGGAGCGGATTCTGAACTTGTTTTGCGTTATTTCACGCCCATGTGGCGTTTGTAGGCGGCGAGCGTGTTCTTCATGAGCATCGCAACCGTCATCGGTCCGACTCCCCCGGGGACGGGGGTAATCGCCGAGCATTTCGGCGCGACGTTCTGGAAATCGACGTCGCCCACAAGCCTGTACCCTGACTTCGTTTCCGTCGAGGGCACGCGGTTTATGCCTACGTCGATAACGCACGCGCCGTCCTTTACCATGTCGGCGGAAACCGTGTTGGGGCGTCCCACCGCCGCGACGAGAATGTCCGCCTGGGCGCAGATTTCCTTCATGTTTTCGCTGCGCGAGTGGCAGACCGTAACGGTTGCGTCCGCGCCCTTTTTCATCAGCAGCAGAGCCATGGGTTTGCCGACGATGAGGCTGCGCCCGATTACCACCGCGCGTTTGCCCTTTGTGGGTACTTCGGCGCGTTTGAGAAGCTCTATAATGCCCGCGGGCGTGCACGCCACGAACGCGCGTGAGTCTTCCTGACAGAGGAAGCCGAGGTTTGCGTTGCTGAATCCGTCAACGTCTTTGTCGGCGCGGACGCGGTTGAACGTGTCGCGCTCGTTGAGCTGTTTGGGAAGCGGCGCCTGTATGAGAATTGCGTCTACGGCGTCGTCGTTGTTGAGCCTGTCGATGAGCGCGTTGAGGTCTTCCTGCTTGGTGTCTTCGGGGAGAATGTGGAGGCGGCTTTCGATTCCGATTTCGCCGGCAACGCGCTCCTTCTTCTTGACGTACGAGACCGACGCGGGGTCTTCGCCGACGCGGATAAACGCCACGCACGGGCGGCGTCCGAATTTGAGGTTTGCGAGTTCGGCTTTAAGCTCTTCGTGAATGCTTTTTGCCGTCGCGTTTCCGTCGATAATTTTTGGCATAAATGATTAGCGTTTGATTTTCATTGATTCCGCGCGGAGGACGGTGTCGCCGTCGTCCTTGACAATCGCGCCCCTGATTTCCACGAGCTTGTCGCGGTATGTGTTGAGCTGGGGGATTACGATTTGCGTTGTGTCAACATACGCGATGAAGCGGCCGTCGACGTTGTAGATTGCGAAGTTGTAGGGCGCGGGCGCGTGGAACGGCGCGTATGTCGCGCCCGTGTATTTGAGAATCCCCGTGACGTCGCGCGGAGTGGGGTCTATTGTCGTTGTCGATTTGCATGCGCACAGCGACGCGACTATGGCGGTTGCGGCTGCGATAAGCGGCGTGATTTTCATTTTCATAAAGCGCAGATTAGGTTTTTTTATTCCGATTGCAAGACGAACTTTTTTGCGCAAAGCACGGCAAAATCGAGGTTTTCGAAGCGCGCGCCGACTTCGGCAAAGCCCGCGTCGGCGAGCATTTCGAGGTTGTCCGAAAGCGTCGCGCACCTGTCGCATTTGAGGCGTTCCCGCGCGACTTCCGTCTCGGCGGGCGTCATGAATTTTTGCATGATTTCCTCACGCGCCGCCGCGTTTTTCTCGACCGCTTGGGGAGTCGCGCCAAGAATCTGCTCGGCGTTGACGAACACGCCGCCGTCGTCGAGGGCGTCGAAGATTTTTTTGTAGAGCGACCTTTTCGCGCCGTCTTCGATGTGGTGGATTGCGAGCGCGGAGACGACCGCCGTGTACTTGCCGCGCGGCTTCCACGACGCAAAGTCGGACAGAACAAACGACGCGCGGGGGTTGCCCTCAAAGCGTTTTTTTGCGATGTCGAGCATTTTGTCGGAGATGTCTACAAGCTCCAATTCGGCGTCGGGAAATTTCCGCGCGACAAACGCCGCGAGTATTCCCGTGCCCGCGCCGAGGTCGGCTACCCGCGCGTTCGCGGGGAGTTCGAGCGCGTCCACCGCCGCGCCGTAGAATCCGTCGAAATCGGGAATTAGGTTTCGGCGTTGCGAATCGTACTGCGCCGAAATTTTTGCAAACTGCTCCTTTGCGTCCATGCCGTCCATCTAAGCCGAACGCCGCGCGTTCCGCAACGAAATTCGGCTTGCGTTTCTTTTGCCGCGGTCGGCGGCTTTGAAAATTTCCGCGCGTTGAAAAAATCCGTTCTGCGACGTCGCGTTTGCCGCGCGCTGTTTTGCGGAACGAGCCGCGCATACGCTGTCGGAAAATTTAAAACGCGCGGGAAAAATTATACCCGCGCGTTTTTGCGCTCCGAAATTTGCCGCGTCCGCGCTAAATTTTCAGCACCGACTCCGTCGGGAAGTGGACTATGCGCTTGCCCTCAAAGCGGTCGTCGCCGAAGAATTTTTGCAGGTCAAGCTCGGCGTCGGGCAGGATTTTCCGCGCGGCAAGTTCGGGCTCAAACTCGCCGCCCTTGAAGTAGATTACGCCGTTTTTCAGGTTGCCGTTGCTCCCGCGTTTGAGGCGTTTTTTCACGAAGCCGAAAAACATCGGCAGCGTGCAGACCGAACGCCCCGTCGCGTAGTCGAAAGAGTCTTTGTATTCCTCGATTCGCGCGTGGTGCGCGTACGCGTTGGAAAGTCCGAGGGCTGAAATCATTTCGTTCACCATCGCGATTTTCTTGCCCACGCCGTCGAACATTTCGACAAACGCGTTGGGGTAGAGCACAGCCATGACGATTCCGGGAAGCCCGCCGCCAGAGCCTACGTCGGCGATTCTCGCGCCGTCGGCGGGTTTGAAAAACTCCGAAATGGACGCGCAGAACGCCACGTGGCGATATTCGACGTCGTCCATATCCTTGCGCGAAAGCAGGTTCACCTTTGTGTTGACTTCGCGCAGGAGGGCGGCGAATTCAAGCAGTTTTGCGCGTTTGCCGTCGGAAAGGTTCGGGAGCTTTTCGAAAGGGTCGGGCATTAGAAAATTTCTTCGGGCTTGAAGAAGCGTTTGATTTCGATTTCCGCGTTTTCGGGAGAGTCGGAGGCGTGGGCGATGTTTTCGCGGGTGTCGTCGCCGAAGTCTCCGCGAATCGTGCCCGCGGGGGCTTTGCACGAGTCCGTCGGGCCGAGCAGCCTGCGGACTTTTGCGACCGCGTCGGTGCCTTCGAGCACCGCGAGTATCACGGGGCTGCGCATCATGAATTTCACAAGCGGCGGGTAGTAGGGCTTGCCCACGATGTGCGCGTAGTGTTCTTCGAGGATTTTCTCGTCGAGCCTGACCATTTTGCACGCGGCGATGTCCAGCCCAGATTTGAGGAATTTCGAGAGCACTTCGGGAACGAGGCGTTTTTCGATGCAGTCGGGTTTGAAAATTACAAAGGTTCTTTCTTTCATGTGTTTGAATTTGTTTTTTTATACCGGCGGCTTCAACAAAAAAAATCGGAAATTTTCGCGCCGACCGCCGCCGCGCCCTGCGTTAATGCTTGATTTTTCGGAGAAAATTGCCGACATTTAAAGGCATGAAGAATTTGAAAAAGGGATTTTCCGTCATAGAGGCGGTTCTGTTTCTTGCGATAATCGGTTTGATTGCGGCGGTGTTCGTTCCCGCGGCGGTTAAAATCCGCAAGTCGGTGCGCGAAGACGCGATTTCGGCGAACGTTTCGAAAATCGTCCACGCGGGTCAGAAATACGTCGTCGACAAGTCGGTAAAAACGGTTGACTACAAGACCCTCGTCTCGTCGAAATACATAGGCGAGCTTCTCCCCGTGGCGGGCGAGTCGTACGACAAAATCGAAATCTCCGCCGACGGCGGCAAGGTTTCGGTGGACAATCCGCTCGGCGGGAAAATCGAGCGCGAGTACTGATTTTGCGCAAATGCGTTTCGACGCGCGGGGCATGTTTCCCGCGCGTTTTTTATTTTGCGATGTCGTATTTTGCGGGTAGGGCGATTTGCCTTTCCGACATGAATTGCAGGAAGTCCGCTTGCAGCGGGGCGCGGAAAACGAGGTTCGGGAACACCCGCGAGAAATCCGCTTCGAACGCATGCAGAGCCTGCCGCTTCATGGGAAGCACCTTCAGCATTTCGGGCGTGAAGCCCTTTTCGGCGAAGTCGAGGTACAGGGTTTCGTCGTGTCCGTAGAGCTTGTCGGCAACGACGCAGTGCCCCAGCCACTGGGCGTGGACGCGTATCTGATGCTTGCGCCCCGTGAGTATTTTGACCTCCGCGAGGGTGTAGTCGCCGCCCGTTTGCGAGTACGAAAGCGGCGTGAAAACCGTTATCGCCTTTTTCGCCGACGGCTTTTGAACGGCGCAGCATGTCTTGATTGCCACGAGCGATTTTTTGTCGTCGGCGAGCGGCTGGGCGACCGTCGCGCAGCCCGCGAGTCTGCCCTCCAAGAGCGCGAGGTAGGTTTTTGAGACAAGCCCGCTACCGTCCATCGCCTTTTGCGCGGTGCTTGCGGTTTCTTTGTTTTTAGCTAGCATGACAATCCCGCTCGTCTCGCGGTCGAGGCGGCTGACGAGGTGGAGCACGTCGGCTTTGAGGTATTCCCGCGCCGCGCCCACGAGGCTCGACAGCGGACCGTTTTTCGACGGGTGGCATACGAGCCACCCCGGTTTGTTTAGCGCGAGAAAGTTGTCGTCTTCGTAGACAATCCAAGTCGGAAATTCGTCCATATCGACGAGTCCCGCCTGTTCGCCGAATTCCGAGCCGTGCGGAGGTTTTTTTTCGTCCATTATTTTTTTCCTTTTTGCCCTGCCGTAATCGCGACAAGTCCGAACGCCATCGGGCGCGTCGAGACCGACTCGAAGCCCGCGTCGAGAAACATTTTTTCAATTTCCTCCCTCGGCGGATATGCGAGCGTTGTCTCCGCAAGGTATTCGTAGTCGGCCCTGACGCCGCCGCAAAGCGACGCCGCAAGGGGGACGAATTTGCCCATGAAAATTTTTTGCGCCGCCGCAAACGCGCCGCGCGCGCGGCAGACTTCGAGTACGCAGAGCCGCGCGTCGGGTTTGAGCGTTCGGAATATTTCGCGCAGGCATGCGGGTCTGTTTCTGAAATTCCGGAAGCCGAACGAAATTGTCGCGCCGTCGAAAACGGCGTCGCCGAAAGGCAGATTTTCGCAGTCCGCCTCGACGAATTCGACTTTCGCGTAGGGGCGTTTCTTTGCGAATTTTTTTGCGGCGATTTCGAGCATCGGCTTGCAGAAATCGGCGCACTTTATTTCCGCGTCGGGATATTTTGCGGCTATTTCCAGCGCGACGTCTCCGCTTCCGCACGCGATGTCCGCCACCGTCTTTGCGCCCGCCGCTCCGCGCGGGAAGAGGGCGCGGACGAGCCGCCTGCGCCAGAGAACGTCGAGCCCGAAAGTCATTGCGCGGTTTGCGGCGTCGTAGAACGGGGCAACGCGGGAGAACATTTTTTTTACGGAGTTTTCCTCGCGGCTGTCGGGGTCGGCTATTTTGTTTCCGTTATTCATTCGATTTTTTTCCGAAGGAGCGCACCACCATGTCCGACAAAAACTTGTCGGGGTTGCCCACGCAGTCGGCGGAGATTGCGAATTCCGTCTCGCCCGTGTTGCGCGATACAATCGCAAGCCCGTGTTTGAAATCCTTGAAAACCCTTTCGCAGACCGCCGACACCGACTTGTCGTTTTCGACCGACTCGGAGACGAGCGCACGTTTTGCGCCGTCGTCGAGTTTCAGCCCGAAGCCCGTCTTTTCGCGGAACGACGCGGCGAACTTTTCGATGTCGGCAAGCATTGAGTCGCGAATCAAATCGCCGTTGTCCACGAGCAGCTCTTTGAGCGTCTCCTTCGGGTTTTCGACCGTGCGCGTGTTAAGCTCGAAGCTTTTTATGCCCGACGACGGCAGCTCGAATTTGTAGTCGCGCAGGGTGCGTTCGAGCACTGTCATCAGCCCGCGCGCGCCCGTTTTTTCGAGGTACGCGAGGTTCGAGATTGCCTTGACCGCTTCGGGGGTTATCGAAAAATCTATGCCGTAGCCCGCAAAATCCTCGCGGTACTGCTTCAAAATCGAGCCTTCCGACGACACAAGAATGTCGGCGATGTCGTCGGGTTTTAGGGCTTCGCAGGCGACGCGCACGGGGAGTCTGCCGATGAATTCCGCCTCGAACCCGTATTTGATGAAGTCGCTTGTTTCGGCGAATTTCAGGTAGTCGGAATTGTCGGCGTTTTTGTCGAAGTCGGAGTCCGACGCGAAGCCGATTGTGCCGCGGTTCATGCGCTTTGCGATTGACTCGCCCAGCTTGTCGAACGCGCCGCTTACGATGAACAGAATGTGGCGCGTGTTGATTGTGCGCTTGGGCTTTTTGCCGCCGCGCGCGCTCATTGCCATCTGCATTTGCCCCATCATGTCCTGCGGGCCGACTACGTTTACGTTCGATTCCTCCATGAGTTTGAGGAGGTTTATCTGCACGCCGCGCCCCGAAACGTCCTTGCCGCCGAAGTCGCCGCGCCCCGCGATTTTGTCGATTTCGTCGATGTAGACTATGCCGTACTGCGCCACGTCCACGTTGCCGTTTGCGGTCTTCACCAAGTTGCGCACAAGGTCCTCAACGTCCGCGCCGACGTATCCCGTTTCCGAGAACTTCGTTGCGTCAGCCTTGACGAACGGCACGCCGATGAGCTTTGCGATTGTCCGCATGAGGTATGTTTTGCCGACGCCCGTAGGCCCAAGTATGAGAATGTTTTGCTTGCCGTATTCAAGCTCTTTGACGTCGGGGTTTTCGAGGCAGCGGCGGACGTGGTTGTAGTGGTCGCAGATTGCGACCGAAAGCACCTTTTTGGCCTCGTCCTGCTTGACGACGTAGCGGTTGAGGTAGTCGCGTATTTCGCGCGGCTTCATGGAGAACTCGCGAATGCGTTTGAGCACTTCCTCCGAGTCGTCCGCGGGGTCTGCGGGGCGTTCTCCCTGTTCGGATTGCGCCCCGAACGGAATCTCCCCGAATTCGACTTTCACGGGCTTGCCGCCGAAAATTCCTTCGAGCTGTTTCTTCAACTCTTCGAGCGGATTTTCGGGCTTCGGTTTTTCGTCGGGGTTGTTTTCGGGCTTGTCGGTGTTCATGTGAATGTTATCGGCTACTTTTTGAGCGCGTCGGAAATTCTGCGCGCGAGTTCGAGGAAAATCTTGCGCGACGCCCCCGACGGATTTCCGCTTTGCAGGCTTTTGTCTATCGGTATCCTCGCCACGACTTCCGTTCCGAGCTTCCGCGCGGCCTCGTCGGCGAATCCCTCTCCGAAAACGTATTCCTTCGAGCCGTCGGGCATTTGGAAATACGCCATGTTTTCGAGCACTCCCAAAATCCTCACGCCGCTTTTTTCGAAGACCATTGCGCCCCTTGCGGCGGTTGTCGCGGCGAGCTTGTTTGAGGTGCTTACAATCAGCGCGCCGTCGAGCGGAATGATTTGCACAACGCTCAGCACGGCGTCGCCCGTGCCGGGGGGTAGGTCTATTACCATTGCGTCAAGCTCTCCCCATTCGGACTGTTCGGCGAACTGCTTGATTGCGCTTGTGACCATCGGCCCGCGCCAGATTAGCGGCTGGTCGTCATCAACAAGCATGCCCATCGACATCACCTTGATTCCGTCGATTGTCGGCGGCACGATTTTCTCGTCGGGGGTGACTGACGGGAAGACTTTTTCGCCCATCAGAATCGCCGCGCTCGGCCCGTGAATGTCGCAATCCATCAGCCCGACCCGCGCTTCGCCGCCTTTCGAAAAGATTTCCGCCAGCGCCTTTGCGAGGTTCACCGCGACCGTGCTCTTGCCGACGCCGCCCTTGCCCGACGCCACCGCGATTTTCATTTTGACGCCCGCGAGCGTTTCGTTTTTAGGCGCGGGAGCCTGCGCCTTTGCGGGGTCTTCCGCAAGTAGAACCACGTCGAACTTCGCGTTCGGGTATGCGGCTTCGAGAACTTTCGTCGCCTCCAAGACGACCTTTTTCGCCGCCTCCTTTTCGCCGCCCGTGAATATGCGCACTTCCGCGCGCGAGCCGTCGGTCTTGACGTATTTTACCATTCCGAACGACACTATGTCCTTCGAGTAGGGCGGGTATTTTACCGCTTTGAGCGTGTTTAAAATTTCCTCTTTTGTCATAATTTACTTGGATAATGCGAATTTTACGAGGGCTTCCGTGTCGGCGTCCGCGCCCAGTTTTTGCACCGCCGCTCGGACGCATTTGTCGGCGTCGGAAACTTTCAGCCCCAGAGCCGCCAGAGCCGCGACAGCGTCGGAGACGTTCGAATTTTCCGCGCCGCCCGCCGCCGCGTTTGCAGACCCCGAAACGCCCGCGAGAGTTCCCTTCAATTCTAGCACAAGCCGCTCCGCCGTCTTTTTGCCTATTCCGGGGCATTTCGAGAGCGTGGCGACGTCGCCCGATTTTATCGAATCGCGCAGTGTTGCGACCGACATTCTGCTCATCATGTTCAGCGCGGTTTTCGGCCCGATTCCGGAGACTTTTTCGACTATCGTTTTGAAGAAGTCCCTGTCGGACGCCGACGCGAACCCGTAGAGCGACTGCGAGTCCTCGCGGTAGACCGCCACCGTGTACAGCATGACTTCACTTCCCGTTTTCGGAAGTAATTCCGTAGTTGTAAGCGGAATGTTCACTTCGTAGAAAATTCCGCCCGTTTCAACGACCGCCTCGAACAGGGACGACGAAACCAGTTTGCCTTTTATCCCGACTATCATAAAAAACTCCGTTTGCCGCGCAATTGTTGGCGGCGGTTTTTTGCGCGGGCGCGTTTTGCCCGCAAGCATAAAAAAGTCCGCGCTTTTCGGCGCGGACGCTGTGCGTTATTTCAAATTCAGAACGTCGTCCATGCCGTAGAGTCCCGCGGGCTTGCCTTTCAGCCACTGCGCCGCGCGAACCGCGCCCTTCGAGAACACCGCCCTGTCGGCGGCCTTGTGGACAAGCTCCAAGCGTTCGCCGTCGGCGGCGAAAATCACGGTGTGGTCTCCGACGACGCTTCCGCCGCGGAGCGCGTGCACGCCTATTTCGCCCGCCTTGCGCTCGCCGACCATTCCCTTGCGCCCGTAGCAAACCGAGTCTTCGCCGACTCCGCGCTCCTTGCAGACAATCTCTTTGAGCTTTTCCGCCGTGCCGCTGGGCGCGTCCTTTTTGTGCTTGTGGTGCATTTCCACGATTTCCACGTCGTAGGAGTCGTCGAGAATTTTTGCGGCGATTTTCGTCAAATAGTTCAGAAGGTTCACGCCCAGCGAGTAGTTGCCCGCCCACACAATCGGGATTTCCTTCGCGCATTCGAGGATTTCCGCCCGCTGTTCGGGCGAGTGCCCCGTTGTGCCTATCACGAGGGGTATTTTGTATTTTGCGCAGAGTTTTGCAAGCGGCGCGGTCGCGTCGCGGAAAGAGAAGTCTATCGCGGCGTCGCAGTCTTTGATGAGGTCTTCGGCGTTGTCGCCCAAGTCGCACCCGACGCATTCCATGCCCGCCTCTTTTGCTGTTGCGGCGATTGCGTGTCCCATGCGCCCGTTCGCGCCGTTTATGAGAATTTTGAAAGCCATTTTTATATCCCCGCCTTTTTCATTTCGGTTTCGAGTTTTTCGAGGTTTTCGGGGCGCATTGCGCAGAGCGGCAGGCGCACGAAGGGGCTTGAAATCATGCCCTTCAATGCCATTGCGGTCTTTGCGGGAACGGGGTTCGGCTCGATGAACAGCGCGTGGAAGAAGCCCGCGAACGAGTCCGAAATAGCCTGCGCCTTTTGCGTTTCGCCCGCGAGCATGAGGTCCACCATTTCGACCATCTTTTCGGGAACGATGTTAGACGCCACGCTGATTACGCCCTTTGCGCCCTTTTTCATGAAGTCTATCGTAAGTCCGTCGTCGCCGCTTAAAATCGTGAAGTTTGCGTCAACTTTGCCGTTGAGATCTTCGACCTTTTCAACCTTGCCGCCAGCCTCTTTCATCACGCAGATGTTGGGGAATTTTTTGTACAGCCGCGCGGCGGTGTCGTTGGAGATTTCGATTCCGCAGCGCCCGGGAATCGAGTAGAGGAAAATCGGCTTGCGCGTGCATTTTGCGACTTCCGCCATGTGGAGGTATACGCCCTCCTGCGACGGCTTGTTGTAGTAGGGCGCAACGACGAGGAAGCCGTCCGCGCCTGCTTCGTCCGCCTCTCTTGTGAGGTGCACCGCTTCGCGCGTGCAGTTCGAGCCTGTTCCCGCGATTACGGGAACGCGGCCGTTTGCGTACTCTATGATTTTCTTGATTACTACAATGTGTTCCACGGGGTCGAGCGTGGGCGATTCGCCCGTCGTTCCGACCGCGACAAGTCCCTTAACGCCGCCCTTGATTTGCGCTTCGACGAGCTTTTTAAGCGCGTCGTAATCGACGCCCTGTTCGGTCATCGGGGTAATCAAAGCGGTCCAAACTCCTGAAAAATTTTGCATATCCGTAAATTCAACCAAACCCCGCGCGTCTTGCAACACTTTTTAGACTTTTTCTCCCCGATTTCGGCGGGGAGATTTGCGCGGCGCGGCGGGCGCGGGCGTTCAGTCTTTTAGAATTTTGATTTCGTCTTTTACGAGTCCGCGCGGCTGCGTTGTAAATTCGAGCTTCGGCTCTTTTGCGGCGTCGCATTCAAGCAGGACTATTTCGTTTGCGCCCTTTTTGACGAGCGTCGCGGGAATGTATGTCGTTTTCAGCGGGCTGTCGGCGTCGTAGCGGCCGAGCAGGAAGCCGTTTATCCAGATGTATCCGCGCGTGAAGTTTTCGAAAGACACGTAAGAGTCGGCGGCTTCCGACGCCTCGAATTTTCCCTTGAAGAACATGGGGTATTCCGACTTGTCCGCCGACGCCGTTTTGCCGAGCGGCTTCCAGTCTATTTTCGAGATGTCTTCGAGGGGAATCGGGTTTGCCGTCCAGCCGAAGTGGTATTCGTTTTGAATGCGCACGCCGCCCGTGATGCCCTTGCGGTTTTCAGCCATCGTAGGCCCGATATTCACGCGCCCCTGATTTTCCGCGAGTATGTTGAGCGTGCTTCCGTTTTTGCCGACCTTGATTTTGTAAATCGGTTCGGGGTCGTTCTGCCCGCAGTCGCCGATGTCCGCGCCGTCGAGGTTCACCCAGACGCGGTCGCGGATTCCGTAGATTGACAGGCGCTGCGAGTCCGAAATCTGCGGCCTGATTTTCGCCGAGTAGTTTATGAAGCCGTAGTTGAAGCCCGTGTCCTCCATCGTCGGGAGCACCGCGCATTTTATTGTTTTCGGCGAGAGGTTTTCGATGTTTTTGCGCATTGAGGCGCATTTTTCAAAAACGGCGTCGGAGTGTTTTACCTTTTTCGACGCGGGGGGGACGGGAATGTTTTTCGCGTCGGGGTTGTATTTCAAAAGCACTTCGCGGAATGCAAAATATTTCGGCATGGGGTCGCCCGCTTCGTTGAGGAGCGCGTCCACGTCGTAGCTTGAAATCTGCGGGCGGAATTCCGCAAAGGCGGAGGTCTTGCGCATTGCGCCGTTCATCAGCCCGAACGTCGTTCCGCCGTGGAACATGTAGAAGCTGACATGCCCGCCCATGGCGAGAAATTCGTCAAGCTCTGCGGCTGTCGCCTTGTAGTCGCGAACGCGAAGGGGAATTTTTAGGCGCATTCCCTGACCCGCCCAGAGTTCGCTGACCATTACAGGCTTGTCGGGCTGTATGCGCTTCATCTTTTTGAATGTCGAAACCAGCTTGCCGCCGCAGGTTGCCGTGAGCCACACGCCGTCCACAGGCAGCGGGTTTAGCGCGCTTGTGGGCGATGGGTCGGCGGAGTAGATTATGCCCTTGAAGCCCGTATTCAAAACGTAGTCGCGCAGAAATTCTATGTATTCGGCGTCGTCGGCGAAGTTGTCGTATTCGTTTTCGAGCTGTATTGCGACCACCGCGCCGCCGTTGTTGCAGAAGTGCGGCTTGACGATTTCGAAAAGTTTGTCGTAGTATTTTTTTACCGCGGCGAGGTACTTCGGGTCGGAGCACCTGATGGTGAGGTTGCGGTCTTTGAGAAGCCACGCGGGGAGTCCGCCGAAGTCCCACTCCGCGCAGATGTACGGCGAGGGGCGCAGCATGACTTTAAGCCCCTCCTCCTTGCAGAGTTTGAGGTATGCGTCGAGGTCGGCAATTCCGTCGAAATAAAATTCGTCTTCCGACGGCTGGTGCAGGTTCCACGGAACGTATGTGGCAAGCGTGTTCAGCCCGCATGCTTTAAGCTTTTCTATTCTGTCTTTCCAGTTCCCGCGCGGTATTCTGAAATAGTGCATTTCGCCCGACAGAAACCTGAACGGCTTGCCGTCCACAAACACGCCGTTTTCGTCAACGTGGGCGGTTCCCTTTCGACTTTCGCCCGCGCATGTCGCGCATGCCGCGAGCGTCGATAAAACAGCAAATAGCAATCCCGTGTATATTGTTTTCATGAATCCGAAGTTTAAACGCAGCTTAGGTTTTGTCGAATCTTGTTTAAAAATTTTTACTGTACAGTTTAGCGAAAAACCGAATCCGCCGCGCTTGACGCTGCGTCCGCGAGCCGGATTTAAAAAACTTCGCCGCCCGACATTTTTACGCTGCGAGCCGTGCGCTTTGCGAAGTCGGGGTTGTGGGTGATGAGCAGCAGAGCCGTGCCGCGTTCGGCGCAGAGCGAAAGGAACATTTCCATGACTTCGTTTGCCGTAGATTCGTCGAGGTTGCCCGTCGGCTCGTCGGCGAGTATGATTTGCGGCGAATTGAGAATTGCCCGCGCCACCGCCACGCGCTGCTTTTCGCCGCCCGACATTTGCGGCGGCAGGTGCTTTGCCCTCGATTTCAGCCCGACCCTTTCGAGGAGTCCGAGCGCGAGTTTCGGCGTTTGCGAGTCGAACCTGCCCGCGATTCGCGCGGCAAGGCAGACGTTTTCGAGCGCGTTGAGTTCGGGCACAAGGCAGTAGTTCTGGAAGACGAATCCCATGAAGCCCGCCCGCAGTTTTGCCTGCTTTGAGTTCGGCAGATTGTCGATTCTCGCGCCGCCCCAAAATACCTTCCCGCCGCTCGGCGATTCCAAACCCGCGAGGATATTCAGGAACGTCGTCTTTCCCGCGCCGCTTTCGCCGCGCAGGCTCACGCTTTCGCCGCGCCCGACCGACAGGCTTGCGCCGCGCAAAACCTCCAAGAATCCGCCGTCGGGAGACCTGAATTTTTTGCGCACTCCCTCCGCCCTCAAAACCGTTTCGCCGAAATCGCTATTCATTGCGCATAGCCTCCGACGCTTTCAGCCGTGCCGCGCGGATTGCCGGCAGAAGCCCCGCGAGCGTGCACAAAACCACCGAGAACCCCGACGCCCAAAGCGCGTCGGAAAGCTCGTACTTTACGGGCAGGTGCGCGAAGTGGTAGAACTCTATCAACGCCTCGCGCCCGACCACAAGCTGGACAATCGGCTCGCGGAAAGTGAGCACAAGCCATGTCAGCCCAAGCCCCGCCAACGCGCCGCACACGCCGATTACGAATCCCTGAAAGCAGTACATCGCCGCAATTTGGCAGGGCCTTGCGCCCATTGCGCCCATCAGCCCTATCTCGCGCGTTTTGCGCAGCACCGAGGTGTAGAGCGAAATGCAGATTGAAAACGACGCCACCAAAATTATAAGCACAATTATAAGCGACATCATCACCTTTTCCATTTTGATTACGCGCAGGAACGCCTCGTTGCTCGTAAGCCATGTGGACGCCCTCATTGGGAAGGAAAGTTTTTTCTGGATTTCGCGGGCGGTTTTCGTGCAGTCGGCGTTGTCGTCGAGGCGCAGCACGAGAGCGTGCGTGCCGTCGCCGAGTCCGTAAAGTTCGCGCATTCGCCGCAGGGAGACGAGCGCGACGTTCGAGTCTACCTCGGAATAGTCCGTCATCAGCAGCCCCACAACTTCGAGCCGCGCGGGCATGGGCACTTCGTCCTTTTTGATTTTGTCGAGCATTGTGGGCGACACAATTTCCACGGTGTCTCCCACCGTGATTCCCGCATTTGCCGCGAGCCTCTGTCCGAGAATGATTGAGTCGTCGTCGAGGTTCGAGATGTCGCCGAGCTTGACGTAGCTTTTCTCCCTTATCGGCAGGGCGCATTCCTCCGAAACGGTGTCGTAGCTGCGGAGAATCGGGAAAGTCGGCACGTTGTTTGCAAGCATCATCACCGGCCCCCGCGCGACCTTTTCGACAGTCTTTACGCCCGCCGTCTTTTTCAGGTCGGCGACGAGTTTTTCCAGCCCGAACATCGTGCGGCCGTTTTTGCGGATAATTACGTCGCCCGTAGTGTCGCGGAGTTTTTCGCCTATCTGCTCGTGGAAGCCGTTCATTACGCTCTGCGTGCCGAAAAGACCGAGCACGCCGAGCGCGACCCCCAAGACCGACACCGCCGCGAAAAACGACGCAATCTTTCCCGTCGGAAAGAGCTGTTTAAGGGCGATGTACAGCCACCACTTCATCTGCTATTCGGGGCGGAGCGACGGGAAGAGGATTGTGTCGCGGATATTCGCCGCGCCCGTGAGCAGAATTACGAGCCTGTCGATGCCGATTCCCATGCCGCCCGCGGGAGGCATGCCGTATTCTAGCGCGGTGAGGAAGTCTTCGTCGAGGTTCTGCTTTTCCTCTCCGACCTGCGCTTCGAACATTTCGCGCTGAATGAAGGGGTCGTTTTGCTCCGAGTATGCGGGGGCGATTTCCTGCCCGTTTATGCACAGTTCGAAAACGTCGAGCACGCGCGGGTCTTTTTTGTTGAGCTTCGCCAGCGGGCACAGCTCGCGGGGAATGTGCATGACGAATGTCGGCTGGATAAGGTTCGGCTCGACGAGCTTCCCGTAGACGTTGTTTGTGATTTCGTAGTCTTCGAGGTCGTCGCTAAGCTCGATGTCCGAGTTCGTTTCGCCGGCGATTTTCTTTGCCGCGGCGAGTTTTTCGTCGCGCGAAAGCTCGAACCAGTTGGGCATTTTTGTCGCCTCGATGATGAGGTCTTTGTAGTCAACCTCGCGCCATTCGCCGCCGAGTTCGATTGTGCCGCCGTCGGCGCGGGGGATTGACGTTGTGCCCAGCACGTTTTCGCAAATGCGCTTAATCATGGAGCGGAAAAGCTCCATCATGCCCCTGTGGTCGGAGTATGCCTGATAGACTTCGAGCATTGTAAATTCTGGGTTGTGCTTGCGGTCGACGCCTTCGTTTCTGAAAACGCGCCCCATTTCGAAAACGCGGTCGAAGCCGCCTACGAGCATGCGTTTCAGATAGAGTTCAAGGGCGATTCGCAGGTAAAAGTCGCAGTCGAGGGCGTTGAAGTGGGTGATGAACGGGCGCGCCGCCGCGCCGCCGGCAACCGAGTGCAGAACGGGGGTTTCCACTTCGAGGAAATCTCGCGACCAGAGGAATTCGCGGATTTCGCGCACGATTGCGCTTCTGAGCTTGAAGCGTTTGCGCGAGTCCTGATTGACCATGAGGTCGAGGTATCTCTGGCGGTAGATTTGCTCGCTGTTTGTTAGCCCGTGCCATTTTTCGGGGAGGGGGCGGAGCGATTTTGCGAGCATTTTGAACTCGCAGACGCGGACGGTGATTTCGCCCGTCTTTGTCTTGAAGAGCTTGCCGCGCGCGCCGATGATGTCGCCGAGGTCGAGATTTTTCTTGAAGTCGTCGTTGTAGACGCCTTCGGGGAGTCCGTCGCGGGCGACGTAGAGCTGGATAATTCCGTCCCTGTCCTGAATTTTGAGGAAGCTTGCCTTGCCCATGAGCCTGAACACGAGCACGCGGCCCGCGACGCTCACTTCGTGCTCCGAGTTTTGCCCCTCTTCGAGGGATTCGTCGAAAGATTCAATCGCCGTTTTGCTTGTGTGCGTGGGCGTCCATTCGGCGCGGAACGGGTCGAAGCCCTTTGCGCGCATTGAGTCGAGTTTCGCCTTTCTGACGGCGAAAAGGTCGTGGGAATTGTCCTGAATAGTCTTTTGTTCTTCGCTCATTTCGATAAAAATAATTACCTGATTTTCCCACAATCGAGCCAAAAGGCAACTTTTTTTAAGCAAATACTTTGCAAAAAACCGAAAAATTTTGCTTTTAGCAAACCGCCGATTTTATAAAAACAAACCATTTTGTGTTAAATAAAATAAATACAAACTAATTTGCTTTTAGCAAAATGCCATTTTTCTAAAAACAAACGCCTTTGCATTGAATAAAATAAAAGCAAACCGTTTTGTTTTTAGCAAACCGCCGATTTTATAAAAACAAAAGCCTTTGTGTTTATTTCGCTAAAAACAAATTCGCTTGTGTTTATTGAATTGAATATTTTCTAAAAGCAAGCTCCTTTGTAAATATAAAATACGCATTTTGCTTGACACAAACGCGCCGATAACTGTAATATGAAGATATAATTTTATGAAACCGTACATTCCGCAAAAGCTTCCGTTGGCAAATATAGACTGGTTTTCTCTTATTTCGAAAATCGGGCAGGCGAATCGCGCCATTGCAAATTTCAACGGCATTTTGAATGCAATAGCCAATCCTGATTTGCTTTTGTCGCCGATTTTGTCAAACGAAGCCTTGCTTTCGAGCAAAATAGAGGGCACGCAGGTAAACACGGTAGACGTTTTGACGTTCGAAGCGGGGGTAGACGGGGATTCCGCCGAGAAAAAAAGCGACATTCACGAAGTCATAAATTACAGAAAGGCCATTTCCTATGCTTCGGAGGAAGTTGCGCTTCGCCCCGTTTCGCTCTATCTTATAAAAGAGATTCACAGGCTTTTGCTCGACAACGTGCGCGGCGCAACAAAAAGCCCCGGTCAAATCAGGGAGGTGCAAAACTACATTGGGTCGAGAAGCGGCGGCATCGAAAACGCGCGTTTTGTGCCGCCCGAACCGATTCTCGTGCCCGAATACATGGACAATTTCATCGAGTACCTCTGTTCGGACGACAAAGACCCGCTTGTTCAGGCCGCCGTAATGCACGCGCAGTTCGAGATAATCCACCCTTTCTGCGACGGCAACGGCAGGCTTGGGCGAATGCTTGTGCCGCTCTTTCTTTTTCAAAAGGGCATAATATCGAGGCCCACGCTGTACATAAGCCAGTATCTTGAACAGAACGAAATGCTTTACAAAGACTCGTTGCGGGCGATTACCGAAAACGGCGATTGGACCGCTTGGATTTCGTTTTTTCTCGACGCAATCAAGTGGCAGGCGGACAGAAATTACACCGTAGCAAAAAAAATAATGGATTACTACGAACGCACGAAAGCCAAAATCATAGACATTACGTCTTCCCAGCACGCGATTTTGCTTTTGGACGCCATGATTGCAAGGCCGATGTTCAGGCAGAGCATGCTGAACCTTTCGTCGAAGCCGTCGAACGCAACGGTTTACGCGCTGTTGAAAAAGTTGGTGAAGGCCGAAATCGTCTCGATTTACGACAACGGCGCGGGGCGTTCCGCAACTTTGTATTGGCTCAAAGACCTCTTGGAAATTTCCGACAGTCTGTAAGTCGCGTCGCGGCGGCTTTTCTCCGCAATGCAAAAAACGCGCAAGGGTTATTGCCTTGCGCGTTTTTGTTGTTTTGTCGGAAGCGCCGATTTTTGAATCGGCTTTTCTCTGGGTTTAGCTCAGTTTGTATTCGCCGGGGAGGGGAATCGGGTCGATGTCGTGCACTCCGAATTTCCATTCCTTGGGCGCGAGCGACAATTTCGACTTCTGCTTAATCCAGCCGTATTTGAAGTTTGTGCCCGAATAGCAGCTTTCGCGGCCAGCAATCGCCATGAGCGTCGAGCCAACCATGTCGCGCAGCATGTTGATTTTCTTGTTGTTGCGGACGCTGTCGAGAAGCACTCTGTGTTCTTCGACGAGCGCGTGCGGCAGTCCCTTCGGGGCTTCCCACGGCTTTGCGCCCGTAATGCGCTGCATGTTGTTTTCGTTCGTTTCGAGAATGCCCTTTGTGCCGACGAATCTTTCAAGAACGTAGTCTTTCGACTTCTGTTCGCGGCGGCTATAACTTGCGCAGTGTAGGCCGTTTCCGAAGTCGAAATCGACCGCGAAGTGGCTGAATCTGTCGCCGTACTGCGGGAAGGGAATGTCCCAGCGGCGTCCGCCCAGACCGTTGACTTCCACGGGGTCTTTGCCGAGCGCCCAGCGCACGACGTCGAGGTTGTGGACGTGCTGTTCCACGTAGCAGTCGCCCGAAGCCCAGCGGAAGATGAACCAGTTGCGGATTTGGTATTCCATTTGCATGGGGTCGGGGTTTTGCAGGCGCAGTTTGCCGCCGTCCTGAATGAAGAAGCGCGAGTTGAGCCAGTACGCCTGAACCGCGATGATGTCGCCGATTTGCCCGTCCTGAATCCTCTTGATTGCCTCTACGTATCCGGGGTGGAAGCGGCGTTGAACTCCGGGGATAACCGTCAGCCCCTTCTTGTCGGCAAGATCCGCGATTTCGTAGAGTTCGCGAGCCTGCGTGGGGTCTACGCACGCGGGTTTTTCAACGAACATGTGCTTGCCCGCTTCTACAATCGCGCGGAGGTGGAGGGGGCGGAAAACGGGGGGCGTTGCGTGTATTACGATGTCGACGTCGGCGTCGGCGAGGAGCTGCTTGTAGGCGTCCCAGCCCGCGTATTGGCGGCTTGCGGGAATGTCGAAATGCCCTTTGCAGTAGTCGAATTTGCTTTCGAAGCCCGCAAATCTCTTCATTGCGTATTCGAGCCTGTCGGGGAAGAGGTCGGCGATTGCCACAATCTTGACCGAGCCTTTCGCCGCATCGAGAATGTTTCTAACCGCGTCCGTGCCGCGCCCCGAGCAGCCGATAAGCCCGACTTTGAGCGTCGCCTTGTCTCCCGTAGCCCACGAGAATTTGGGGAGCGCGGCGGCCGCGCCCATTACCGAAACCGTTTTAATTGCGTCTCTTCTGTCCATATTTTTCCCTATAATAATGTTGTTGCAGGTTGTAGAACTTTTTACGCCACGACCGAGTCGAGGTCGCGGTAGATTTGCAGGAGTTTGCGGTCGCCTTCAAGCGACTTGTCGGTCTGCCCGTGCTCCAAGCCGATGAAGCCGCGGTAGCCCTTGTCCCAAATTTTTTTGAGAACCTTCTTGTAGTCTATGTTGCCCGTCCCCGGTTCTTGGCGCGAGGGCGCGTCGGCTATGTGGAAAGACTCTATGCAGTTCCAGACTTCGGGCTTGTCGAGCGCGTCGAGGCTGCCGACTTGCATTTGTTCGTGGAAGATGTCGAAAAGCAGGCGGCAGTGCGGGTTGTTGACGTCGCGCACGATTTTCGCGCCGAGTTCGGCCCTGTCTATATAGAGGTTGGGGTGGCTTTTCGTGTTGAGGGGTTCGATTTCCATCGTGAAGCCGTAGCGTTTGCAGTAGTCGGCGCAGAAAGCCATGTTTTCGACGGTGTTTTCGTACTGCTTTTCGGGCGAAAGTTCGCTGTCGTTCGTGCCCGCGCCGATGATGAACTGTTTGCTGCCGAGGCGTTCCATGACCGCGAAAGTGTTGTCCATCTGCCGCGCAAGACAGTCGCGAACCGCCTTTTTGTCGCGTATAACTTTGCCCTTTACAGGCACTTGGTTTGCGGTCATCACGGGGAAATCCTTGTTGTTCATCGAGCTTACGCAGCCCATTTCAAGCCCGACTTCGCGCGCGTACGCGCCGAGGGCGCGTTGGAGGTTGATTTCCTCCTGCTTGTAGATTTTGTCGGGATTGACGAAAACGACGCCCTCAACTGCCCAGAAGCCGTTTTCGGACAGCCATTTGAAGCGTTTGAAAGGGTCTTTGCCGCAGGACGCCGCGAATAGCCCGCGCGGGGCGAATTTCATTTTGAACTTGTCGGCCTTTGCGGTTTTGCCGCAGGCTTTGCCGCTTTTGCATTCGGTTGAAGCGCACGCGCCGAGCATTGTTGCGAGCATTGCCGCCGACATTCCCCCGAAGAATTTGCGTCTTGATATAGTATTCATATATAGAAGTTGTTTTGTTGGTTGATTTGAAAGAGTCTTATGTTTCTCAAACGTTTGAGTCTTTGATGAGCTTGAAAATACAAAAGCCGCTCCGCAAGTCAACAAATATTTTGTTTTTTTTGCGGTCCCTGCGGGGGAGGGGGGGCTGTATCTGCGCGGCGAGTTCGCTTTGATTCGGTTTGTTTGCGCAAAAAATGTGAACGCGGTGTGTCTCGGTCGTTTTAGCCCCGCTTTTTTGTCGGCATAGCGGGTCGGCGAAATGATGTAATTATTGTTTTTTTAGCGGGTTTCGGATTTACGTAGTTTGCGAAAAAAATGACGGTTGTGGCTCTAATTTGATTGACAATTATTCAATCCTGTACATCTTTTTGCCATTATAATGAAATTCGCATTTGGAATTGCTGTGTTTCAAGTGTGTGGATTTTAAACCTGCTAACAAATACCTAACAACAAAATATTATGAAGAAAACATCGTTAATATTCCTCTCGACGCTTTGCGCGTTTGCCGCAAACGCCGCTGTGGAGATTGCGGGCGGTACGAACAATGACAACCGTCCAGTCCTCTCTAACCTTGCGAACGGCCAAGACGTAGTGCTTTTGCCGAATGAAACAACCCCCGCTGATAGCTCGCGTTTCAAAATGAAAGCAAATGCAAATGCGGAAAACCCAGTATTTAAATCTATCGCAACAAAGCCCAGCGCGGAAGGTCCGAAAGACTGGATTCTCGCGTTCGGCGCAACGATAGACAGCAACAGCTCCGACAGCGAATACGCCTTTAATAATACTGGCAAAATGTCGTGGTATTTGAGCACTGCGGGCATGTTCAATATTAGAAACAGTGCGGCGGACGCGGGCGTTTCCAAGCTCGAAATGGGCACTATCACCATTCAGGGCGACCCCAATTCTGCGAGCGGAGCCGGCGTGTTGGTTGAAACCGACGCCCTCTTTACGGGCACGAGCGCGCTTTTCAAAGGCACGAACGACAACACTTCGGGAGGCGTCGTGATGTCGATCGGCGCCAACAATACAACTATTGTAAACGTAAACTACAATGTGGCAAAGACAACGTTTTCCCAGAAGTCGGGTCTGCACGTCGCTACGGGTTCGACGTTCACTTCGGGAAAAACGTCCACGTTCAACTTCTCCGAAGCTTCGACAACCCTTTCGGTTGGCGGCACATTCAACTACGGCAATACTGCAACCGGGCTTGACATGAGCGGCTATGCCACGATTTGGGCAAAGGGCACAATGGTGCTCGACAGCGCGCTGAAAATCCAAAGCGGCGGTGTCGTGGAAATCAAGAGCGGGCGCGACGAATTTTCGTCGGGCGCGGCAATCAGAAAGGGCACGGCGGAAGGCGGCAACGGCCGCATAGTTCTTTCGGGCGGCATGCTTATGATTGGCTCGAAAGACGCAATCGCCACAGACATTGGTTTGTACTCGGGCACGGACAGCACTATTTCAATCAGCGCGGACAATTCGTTCCAGAGCGTGTTCTTCAACCTGAATACGCATTTGAGCCTGATTCTTGAAAACAGCGCAAAGGCTTCGTTTAGGGGCATCGGCATTTTCAACCAAGACGACAAAACGGCTTATGCCAATATGACAATCGAGGGCTTCGCCGCCGACAGCGTGTTCTTCGATTCCAATTATTGGTGGGACACCGCCCAGATTACGGCAGTAGACAAAGACAACAACGTTTACCAGAAAGACCAGCTGGAACTCGTGGCGGTCGGCGAAGACTTGGCGAAGTACGGCAAATACGTTCTTAGCGTAAAGGCGATTCCCGAACCCGCCACATACGCCGCCGTCTTCGGCGCGATGGCATTGGCTCTTGCGGTATACCGCAGACGCAAATAGAGCGGTTTTGACATTAATTTAGCCGGACGCTTTTTGCGTTCGGCTTTTTTTGTGCGGTTTGCCCGTCAAGCTTCGGGGCAACAAAAACTTGACAGCCCCTGCGGCATGTCGGATTATTAAGGTTTTTATGAGCGAAATTTCAAAAGCATACAACCCCTCGGAAGTCGAGGACAAATGGTACAAGACGTGGGTCGAATCGGGCTGCTTCAAAGGCAAAGTCGACCCGAACAAAGAGGCGTATTCCATCGTGATTCCCCCGCCGAACGTAACGGGCGTGCTCACTATGGGGCACGTTCTCAACAATACCATTCAGGACATTTTGGTGCGCCGCGCCCGCCAGACGGGCAAGAGCGCGATTTGGATTCCAGGCACCGACCACGCGGGCGTCGCCACGCAGACAAAGGTGGAATCGTACCTGCGCAGGGAAAAACATACCTGCGCGCGCGAGCTTGGGCGCGACAAATTCATAGAAGTCGCAAAACAGTGGCGCGACAAACACGGCGGAATCATCATCGAACAGCTCAAAAAGCTCGGCGCGTCGTGCGACTGGTCGAGGCTCGTCCATACGCTTGACGACGACTATTCCCGCGGCGTCCTTACCGCGTTCGTAAAACTTTTCAAACAGGGCTACATCTACCGCGGCAAGCGCATGGTCAACTGGTGCCCCGTCAACCTCACCGCCCTTTCCGACGAAGAGGTAATCATGACCCCCCAGAAGAGCAAGCTCTTCAAGATGAAGTACGAGATTGTCGAAGAGCCGGGCGTGTTCCTCGAAATTTCCACAACCCGCCCCGAAACGATTATGGGAGACTCCGCCGTGGCGGTCAACCCCAACGACGAACGCTACAAGAAATACGTCGGCATGCACGTTTGGCGTCCGTTCCCCAAAGCCCCCATTCCGATTATCGGCGACGAATATGTCGATATGAAATTCGGCACGGGCGTCCTCAAAGTAACTCCCGCGCACGACGTCGCCGACTTCGAAATCGGACAGCGGCACAATCTGCCGATTATCGACGTAATGAACCCCGACGCCACGATGAACGCGCTCGCGGGCGAAGATTTCTGCGGGCTTGACCGCTTTGCCGCCCGCAAAAAGGCGGTCGAAAAGCTCGACGAGCTTGGGCAGCTTGTGGCGATTGAAGACTACGACAACAACGTGGGCTTCTCCGAACGCGGCGGCGTGCCGATTGAGCCGCGCCTTTCCGACCAGTGGTTCATGCGCTATCCGAAAGTCGCCGAGGCAAAGACGGCGGTGGAGTCGGGCGCAATCAAATTCTGGCCGAAACGCTGGGAAAAAACCTACGAGCACTGGCTCGACAATATCCGCGACTGGTGCATCAGCCGCCAAATTTGGTGGGGGCACCGCATTCCCGTGTGGTACAGAAAGGGCGTCGAAAACCCCGATATCCACAACCCCGAAGAGGTGCATGTAAGCGTGGACGGCCCGTCCGACCCCGAAAATTGGGTGCAAGACCCCGACTCGCTCGACACCTGGGCAAGCTCGTGGATTTGGCCGTTCGGCACAATGGGCTGGCCGAACCCCGAAAAAATGAAAGAGGAGGGCATGGACTACTTCTACCCGACCTCCGACCTCGTAACAGGCCCCGACATCATCTTCTTCTGGGTAGCCAGAATGATTATGGCGGGCTTGGAATTCCTCGACGGCGTGCCGAGCGAGAGAATCCCCTTCAAAAACGTCTATTTCACGGGCATTATCCGCGACATGCAGGGACGCAAAATGTCGAAGAGCTTGGGCAACTCGCCCGACCCGCTCGACATCATCGCCCGCTACGGCGCGGACGGCCTGCGCTTCGGCGTCATGAACTGCGCTCCGCAGGGGCAGGACATTCTGTTCAGCGAAGAGCGCGTGGAACTCGGCAGAAACTTCTGCAACAAACTTTGGAACGCGTGCAGATTCAGGCAGATGTCGGGCGGCGCGGGCGACAACTCGTCGCTTAAAGCAATCGCCGACAGAATCGACGTCTCGAAGCTCGACTCCGACGACCACGCAATTCTCGCAAACCTCGTCAAATGCGCCGAAACCGTCGCGAAAGACTACGGCGTCTACCAGTTCAACGCAATCACGCAAAGCCTTTACGCGTTCTTCTGGAACGACTTTTGCGGCTGGTATTTGGAGGTCTCAAAGTCGCGCCTCGCCGACGAATCGGCGCGGGGCACGGTGCTCGCAGTTCAGGACTTGTGCCTGCGCCAGACGCTGCTTTTGCTCCACCCCTTCATGCCCTTCATTACGGAGGAACTCTGGCACTCGATGGGCTTCGGCGGCGCGGGAGAGTTTATCCAAAACGCCTCGCCCGATTTCGCCGACGAACTCGCGGAACTCGGCATTGCAATCGACGAAAACGCGGCGGCGGATACCGAAAAACTCAAAGATTTGGTCGCAAAATCGCGCGCCCTCAAAGCCCAGTGTAAAGTGGGCACCAAGCGCGATTCGAAAATGTCGATTCTTCCCGCCGACGCCGCAAGTGCGGCAATCTTCGACGCAAACTTCGACAAGCTCAAAAAGCTCGTCGGCGCTGAGACTTTCGAAAAAGTCTCCGTTGAGTGCGACTCGCCCGCGGCGATTACCGCCCTCGGCACGGTCTACCTCGACATGAGCGGCGACATCGATATGGGCGCGGAAATCGCGCGTCTCGAAAAGGAGCTTGCCAAACTTTGCGGCTTCGAAAAATCGACGGTCGCCCGCCTTTCGAACGAGGCGTTTACCTCGAAAGCTCCCGCAAAGGTAATTGAGGGCGCAAAGAAACAGCTCGACGACTGCCGCGCGAAAATCGCGGAAATCGAAAAGCTTCTGAAAGCCTACAAAGCGTAGCGCGGATTGCCGCCGCAACGCTTCCAATCGGCGCGGCAACGCGGCAAACCAAAACCCGCGCGGCAATTTTTCGCGCAACCAGACAAAAGCCCCGAAAGGAAAACGCCTTTCGGGGCTTTTTGCGCATTCAAACGGCGCATTTCTTCCTGTCGCACGGGGAGGGGGCTTCGGGCTTATTCACCCACTCGCAGACGGCACAAAAAAAGCCCGCAGGCGCGGGCTTGAAATGGGTTGGAGCTGTCGGCTACTTTCTGCGGCGGTAGAGTGCCAAGCCGAGCGCGAGCGCGCCGAACACCGCCGCGTATGTGGAGGGTTCGGGAATGCTTGCGAGTGTCAGCGTGTTTGTCGCCGCGTCGAGCACGAGGTTTTTCATGATTTCGCCCGCTTTGTCTTTGAACGTATAGTCTATGCTCTTCGTGGAGTTGGAAACCGTCAGCACGCCGTCGGTAAGCGACAGTCCGCTTGCGCTTCCAAAGCAAATTGAGTTTGTGTTGCTGAAATCTTCGAGTACGACATCGATTTTCGGCGCGGAATTGGTGATGTCGATTCCCTTGAAATTGAGGCTCACGCCGTCGGAAAATTTGATTTTCGAGTTGTAGCGGATATCCATTTTATTGAAGCTCTGCGATGCGTCGAGCACCATGTTGCTTCCATTGGCTACCAACATCAGGGTAGTTCCGGCGTTGCCGTAGGAAAATGCGTTTTCCTTTCTGATGGTAAGCGTGCCGCCCCAGACGACGACTTTCGCCATTTTGACGTCTCCGACAATTCTGTTGACCATCATAGACGCGCCGTTCCTTATGCTCACCCCCGAATTTTCGGGCGTGATGTTCAGGCCGCCTTTATATTCAATTAATAGCGACGTGTTCTCTTCCAAATCTATTGCGTATCCCGATTTTGTCGATGTCAGCAGAGCCTCGGGGCCCGAGATTTTCAGTCGCACGTTGTTTCCGTCGAGGCTGCGGACAATCAACTGCGAATTGACGGTTTCGGGGGAGTCAATATCAGTGGATGCCGTGATGGGAGATTCCAGCGCGGCGAAGGACGAGGCGGAGAATGCCGCCGCGAGCAGAGCGGATATATATTTTTTCATATGTGTTTTTTTAGGTTAAAAGAATGACAATTATAAATGGCGTGTGGTTGTGAATTGTCAAGGATTTAAAAAGCGCTTGCTTCGGTTTTTGCCGATTTTGTGCGGCTTGTCGGTTTGCCGAATTTTAATTCGCGCTTTCTTTGCTTGAAAACTGGAAAGTCCGCGCTAATTTTCCGAAAAAACAATAAAAACATTCCATGTCGAAAGAAGCCGAACCAAAATATTTCAACCGCGAGCTTAGCTGGCTTGCGTTCAACCGTAGAGTTCTGAACCTCTGCACAGAGCCGAGTTTTCCGATTCTCGAACGCATGCGCTTCCTCTCGATTGTAAGCAGCAACCTCGACGAATTTTTCGAAATCCGCGTGGCGGGTTTGGAGCAGCAGCTCGAATCGGGAGTGCTCGACGTCGGCTTCGACGGGCTCGGCCCGCGCGAGCAGTTGCGCCGAATCAGCGTAATCACCGCCGCCATGACCGTAGACGAATATTCGTGCTGGACCGACAACCTCGTTCCCGCGCTCCGCAAGGAGAAGATATTTTTCAAAACCCCGCGCGAGTGCACCGCCGCCGAAAAGGAATGGCTCAGAAAGTATTTCGAAGACGACGTCTACCCCGCGCTCACGCCGCTTGCCGTCGACCCCGCCCACCCCTTCCCGCACCTGCGCAACAAGGGGCTTTATGTGCTGCTTTCGATAGCGAACGCGTCGGTCAAGCGCGCGCCGAGCGACATTGCAATCGTGCCCGTGCCGCCGATACTTTCGCGCGTAATCAGAATGGAGAGCAGGAATCCCGACGAGTACCACTTGGTTTATCTGAGCGACACTATAAAGTACTACGCCGAGCAGCTTTTTCCCGGCTACAAAGTGCGCAATTCGGCGATATTCAGAATCACGCGAAACTCCGACCTGTACATCGACGAGGAGGAAACAGAAAACCTTTTGCAGACAATCGAAAACGAGCTTCACAACCGCCGCAAGGGCGCGGCTGTAAGGCTCGAAATAGAGGACTGCGTGTCGGACTCCGCCCTGAAAACGCTCGTGGACGCGCTCGACATCGACGAAAGCTTCATCTACCGCATTCCCGCAAGCCCGCTGAATTTGGCGCGGCTGTCGGTCGCCTACGACATGGTTGACCGCCCCGACCTCAAATTCCCGCCCTACCGCCCGTCGATTCCCGCCGAGTTTAAAAATTGCGACGACTATTTTTCGGTAATCCGCCAAAAAGACAGGCTTTTGCACCACCCCTACGAGAGCTTTTCGCCCGTCGAAGAGTTCATCTCCAAGGCGGCGCGCGACCCCGACGTTTTGGCAATCAAACTCACTCTCTACCGCACAAGCCAGGGCTCGCCCATTGTCAAGGCGTTGAAAGAGGCGGCAACCAACGGCAAGCAGGTAACAGTGCTTGTCGAGCTCAAAGCGCGTTTCGACGAGGAAAACAACATTCAGTGGGCGCGCGAGCTTGAAGAGCGCGGCGTGCACGTCGTGTACGGAATCGTCGGCTTCAAGACGCACTGCAAGACGTGCCTTATCGTCCGCAGGGAGGAGGGCGGCGCGTTGCGCAGATACGTCCATTTGGGCACTGGCAACTACAATTCGAAAACCGCAAAAATCTATACCGACCTTTCGTTTTTCAGCGCAAGGGAGGACCTCTCGGCGGAGGTCGCAAACCTTTTCAACACGCTTACGGGCAAAGTGTCCGAACCCAAGTTCGACAAGCTCATGGTAGCCCCGTTCTGCTTCCATTCCAAATTTCTCGACCTCGTGCGGCGCGAGACCGAAAACGCAAAGGCGGGCAAAAAGGCGCGGATAATAATCAAGGTAAATTCCGTCGTGGAGCAGTCGTCAATCGACGCGCTTTACGAGGCGTCCCGCGCGGGCGTGAAAATAGACATGATTGTCCGCGGCATCTGCGCGCTCGTCCCGGGGGTTAAGGGCATGAGCGAAAACATAAGCGTCAAGAGCATAGTGGGCGTCTATTTGGAGCACAGCCGCATCTACTATTTCGAAAACGGCGGCTCGCCAATCGTCTACGCGGGCAGCGGCGACATCATGACCCGCAACATGTTCAAGCGCATAGAGTGCCTCTTCCCGATTGAAGACCCCGACATCAAGGCGCGGATTGTCGGCGACATTCTGCCCGCAATGCTCAAAGACAACCAGTTTTCGAGCGTCCTGCACCCCAACGGCGCGTACTACAAATCGGCGGACATGAAGAGCGCGGAACAGTTTTCGTGCCAGCGTTATTTCATGTCGCAGGAATAGCGCGGGGCGCGGGTTTTCGGCACACAACAAACACACGGGAGAATTATGGACAGAAGGAATTTCATTAAAACCGCCGTCGGCGCAACGGCGGGGCTTGCCGCGCTTTCGGGCTTCGGCTGCATGTCGAAAGGCGGGCGGAAACCCGTCGCGGAGGGCGCGTTGGACGCCGAATTTTACGCGCGTTGCGAGTCTCTTTTGGAGACTTGGGGAAAGTCTCTGCTCGACCTCCAAATAAAAAGCGGCGGGCACGCGGGGGCTATAAAGTGCCCCGCCTGCGACATTCTCCACGGGCGCGTGGGCGACGCTGAATATCCGTTTTTGTATCTCGCAAAAAAACTCGGCGATTCGCGCTATTCCGACGCCGCCGAGGGGCTGTTCAACTGGCAGGAAAAATTCATGTCGAACCCCGACGGCTCGTGGCGCAACGATTTCCGCAACTCGTGGCGCGGAATCACGGCGTTCCGCTGCATGGCGATGGCGGAGTCGATTTCGAAATACTCCGATATAATAGAGCCGAAGCACCTGAAAAAAATGCGCGACCGCCTCTACAAGGCGGGCGATTTCATGTACGGCTATCAGTGGCTGGGAAAGCCGAACGCAAACTACGTCATAGGGGCGGCGTATTCGCTCGCGCTCGTGGGGCATGTGCTCGACGTGGAGCGTTTCCGCCAGCGCGGCGACTACTACGCGGGCGCGTTCAAACGCCTTGTGTCGGAGCGCGACAAACTCGTTTTCGGCGAAATCCACCCGCTCGAACGCGAGAGCGCAAAGGGCTTGAAGGGAATAGATATCGGCTACAACATCGCCGAGACCCTGCCGCTAATCGAGGCGTACTCAAAGCTTGTCGGAAACGCGGAACTGCGCGACTACGTTTCGGAAGTCGCCGCCGCCCACTTGGAGTTCGTTCTCCCCGACGGAGCAATAGACGGAAGCTTCTGCACCCGAAGCTTCAAATGGTCGTACTGGGGCAGCAGAACCTCCGACGGCTGCGTGGCGATGTTCGAAAGCCTTGCCGACAGGGACGCGCGTTTCCTCCGCGCCGCCTCCGCCAACCTGCGCTTGCTGGAACGGTGCACTGCCGACGGGCTTCTCGCGGGCGGCTTGCACTACGCTTCTCACGGTGTCAAGCCGTGCATACACCATTCTTTCGTGCAGATGAAGGGGCTTGCCGACATTCTGACGCGCCCGCATGCAAAGCCCGCGGGCAACCCCGCCGCGCAGCTTCCGCGCGAAGAGGTTTACGGCGTGAAGCATTTTGCCGACGTGGACACTTCGCTTGTGTCGGTCGGCGACTGGCGGGCGACGATAAGCGCCTACGATTCCGTCTACTACCCCAAGACGCCGCAGGGACACCCGACGGGCGGCACGCTTTCGCTTCTCTGGAATTCGAAAGTCGGCGCGGTCTCGGCGTCGAGCATGACCGAATACGCGCTGTTCGAGATTGACAACATGCAGCCCGAAACCGGCGCAAGCTTTGCGAGCCTCACGCCGCGAATCGAGACGGTCGAGGACGGCGTTTCTTATTCGTCGGACAAATGTCTCGCCTGCAAAATTTCGTCGAAAGGCGGCCGCCGCGCGGCGGAGGTTTGGGGCGCGGGCGCGCTTGTCGACATCCGCCAGAACGCGCCGAAATCTGGGGTCGCGGAGTGCGAAATGCGCTACGGGTTCTCGCCCGACTGCGCGGAGCTTGCGTTCTCGTGCGCGGCTTCGGCGAAGTCGCCGCGCATAACAGTGCCGATAATCTGCTCTTCGGCGGACTCGTACAAAATGGTTTCGGCAAATTGCGCCGAAATTTACAGGGACGGGCACACCGTCAAAGTGGAGTCCGACAGGCCGCTGAAAATTTCCGACACCCCCAACGGGCGCATCTTCAACCATGTGTGCGGCTTCGAGGCGCTTCCGCTCTGCGCAGACGCGCATTCCCTGCGCCTTCGCATTTCGGTCTCGTAGGCGCGCGGCGGCAAAACCGCACCCGCGCATCGTCGGGGCGGATTGCTTTTTTGCTTGCGCGGCGTCGTCGCGCGTGTAGGATTTGCGGGATTTTTTATATAGGCGGATTGCAGCCGCAAAAAATTTTACACAAATTATGTCCAAGCGCACAGATATCAAGACCATTCTCATAATCGGCTCGGGCCCGATAGTAATCGGGCAGGCTTGCGAATTCGACTATTCGGGCACGCAGGCTTGCAAGGCTTTAAAAGAGGAGGGATACAAAGTCGTTCTCGTCAACTCGAATCCCGCGACGATTATGACCGACCCCGACTTCGCCGATGTAACTTATATCGAGCCGCTGACTCCCGAAGTTCTCGAAAAGATAATCGCAAAGGAACGCCCCGACGCGCTTCTGCCGACACTCGGCGGGCAGACGGGGCTGAATCTGTCGCTGGAGCTCGCCAAGCGCGGGATACTCGCAAAATACGGCGTGGAGCTTATCGGCGCAAAGCAGGAGGCGATAGAAAAGGGCGAAGACCGCCAGCTCTTCCGCGAGGCGATGATGAAAATCGGCTTGGACATTCCCCAAAGCGTCGTCGTCCACGAGCTTAAAGAGGCAATCGAGTGGATTGAAAAATGGAACAAATTCCCCGTCATTATCCGCCCCAGCTTTACGCTCGGCGGCACGGGCGGCGGCATTGCGTACAATCGCGAAGAGTACGAAAAAATGGTAGCTTTCGGGCTGAGCGCGTCTCCCGTTTCGGAGGTGCTGGTCGAGGAATGCCTGCTGGGCTGGAAGGAATTCGAAATGGAGGTCATGCGCGACCACAAAGACCAGTGCGTGGTCATCTGCTCGATTGAAAACCTCGACCCGATGGGCGTCCACACGGGCGACTCAATCACCGTGGCCCCCGCGCTCACCCTCACCGACAAGGAATACCAGCTCATGCGCGACGCGAGCTTTGCGGTAATCCGCGAAATCGGCGTCGAGACGGGCGGTTCGAATATCCAGTTTGCGGTGAACCCCGAAAACGGGCGCATGATTGTCATCGAAATGAACCCGCGCGTTTCGCGCAGCTCGGCTCTTGCGTCGAAGGCGACGGGCTTTCCGATTGCGAAAATCGCGGCGAAACTCGCCGTCGGCTACTCGCTCGACGAGCTTCGCAACGACATCACGCGCGAAACCCCCGCGAGCTTCGAGCCTACGATTGACTATGTCGTAACGAAAATCCCCCGCTTCACTTTCGAAAAATTCGCCGGCAGCGACAACACCCTTACGTCGTCGATGAAGAGCGTGGGCGAGGCGATGGCAATAGGCAGAACGTTCAAGGAGTCCCTGCAAAAGGCTTTGCGCTCGATGGAAATCGGCACGCGCGGTCTCGGCGGCGGCGGCAAATTCGGCGGCGACGAAATTACAGACCACGACGAAATCCGCAAGGGGCTTGTCCGCCCGACGGCGGAGCGCATTTTCTATGTCCGCTACGCAATCAAGGCGGGCTTTACAGACGCGGAAATCCACGAGTTCACCGCAATAGACCCGTGGTTCTTGAAGCAAATCAGGGGCATTGTGGAAATAGAGGAGGAACTCGCCTCGGCTGGGCTTCTCAACCTTTCCGAAGACCTTTTGCGCCGCGCCAAGGAGGCGGGTTTCAGCGACAAGCAGATAGCGCACCTTTGCGCCACGAAAATCCGCAACATCAAACAGCTCAGACAGCAGTACGGAATCGAAACCGTTTTCAGGCTCGTCGATACATGCGCGGCGGAATTCGAGGCGTTCACGCCGTACTACTATTCCACATACGGAGTCGAAAGCGAGCTTCGCCCGTCTACGAAGAAAAAGATAATGATTATCGGCGGCGGGCCGAACAGAATCGGGCAGGGCATCGAGTTCGACTACTGCTGCGTGCACGCGTCTTTCGCCCTGCGCGAGGCGGGCTACGAAACGCTGATGATTAACTCGAACCCCGAAACCGTTTCGACGGACTACGACACCTCCGACAGGCTCTTCTTCGAGCCCCTCACGCTCGAAGACGTTTTGGAAGTCTACAAGCAGGAGAAGTGCGACGGCGCGATTGTCCAGTTCGGCGGGCAGACGCCGCTCAACTTGGCGTCCGAATTGAAGGCAAACGGCGTGAACATCATCGGCACTTCGCCCGAATCAATCGACGCTGCGGAGGACCGCGAAATCTTCAAGCGCATTCTCGAAAAGCTCCACCTCAAACAGCCCGTCAACGCGACGGCGACGACTCCCGAACAGGCGTACGAGCTTGCGGGGCAAATCGGCTTCCCGATTCTCCTGCGCCCGAGCTTCGTTCTCGGCGGGCGCGGCATGTTCATCGTCTACGAGATGGAGGACATGAAGCGCGTAATCCGCGACGCTTTCGACGCAGCCCCCGGAAAGCCCGTGCTGCTCGACAAGTTCCTCGAAGACGCGATAGAGCTTGACGTTGACGCTATCAGCGACGGCGAAACAACGGTAATAGGCGGCATGCTCGAACACATCGAATACGCGGGCGTGCATTCGGGTGACGCGGCGATGGTGATTCCGCCGCACACGCTCACGGAAAACATTTTGAAGGAAGTGCGCGAGGCGACGTTCGCGCTCGCCAAGGAATTAAAGGTTGTGGGCTTGATGAATGTCCAGTACGCAATCAAGAAGGGCGAGCTTTTCCTCATCGAGGTGAACCCCCGCGCGTCGAGAACGATTCCGTTCATCTCGAAGGTAATCGGCGTGCCGCTCGCGAAAATGGCGTCGCGCGTGATGGCGGGCGAAAAGCTCAAAGACCTGGGCTTTACAAAACAGATTATTCCCGACTACATCGCGGTAAAGGAAAGCGTGTTCCCGTTCGTGCGCTTCCTCGGATCGCAGATTATGCTCACCCCCGAAATGCGCTCCACGGGCGAAGTCATGGGCTTGGCGGACGACCTCGGCATGGCGTTCGCAAAAAGCCAGATGGCGGCTCAGCCGGGGCTTCCGACTTCGGGCAACATCTTCCTTTCGGTCAAAGACCACGACAAGGAGGCGGCGGCGGAAATCGCGCGGAAGTTCATAGATTTCGGCTTCAAGATTTACTCGACGGCGGGCACGGCGGGCTTCCTGAAAGAAAAGGGAATCCCCGTGACGAAAACCTACAAGCTCAGCGAGGGCGCGCGCCCGAACGTGCTCGACATGGTAAAGAACGGCGAAATCCAGATAATCATCAACACGCCGTCGGGCATGAACCCGCGAATCGACGAAAACAAAATCCGCGAAGAGGCTCTGCTTTCGCGCGTTTGCATGATTACCACAATCATGGGCGCGTACGCCGCCCTGCGCGGCATAGAGGCTCTGAAAACGAAGCCCATTACCGTCAAGAGCTTGCAGGAGTACAAAGAGGAAATCGACGCAAAGCGCGCAAAGCTCGAAGCGTAAAAATTTTCCTTTTTGCCGATATAAAAAGCCATGGGAATGCGGAATTTTCAGAAGACGCTCGAATCCATTTTGAGGGACGACAAACGCTACGGCGTAGGCGCGTACGTCTTTGTGCGCATGGCGTTGGACTTCACCGTCAAACGCGCGTGCGCGGAAGACCCCTCCCGAACCGAACGCCACGTCTCGGCGGCGGAGCTGTTGGAGGGCGTCAAAGATTTCGCGCTCGAAACTTTCGGACCGATGGCGATGACGCTCTTCGAAGAGTGGGGCGTGCGCTCGACGGAGGATATCGGGCAGATAGTTTTCAACATGGTGCGCGCGCAGGCGCTGCGCAAAACCGACGAGGATAAATTGGAGGACTTCGCGGGCGGCTTCGATTTCCGCGAGGCGTTTGTCGCGCCTTTCCTGCCCGCAAAAAAGGGCAGGCGCAAAGGCTGAACGGCGGGGAAGTCCTTTTAGAAAAGAAGATGTAAAATGACCGGTTTGGAAATCAAAAATTTGGTTGTGCGCGTGGGCGACAGAAACGTCGTGGACGGAATGAATCTGACCGTTCCCGCGGGTGAAGTCCACGCGATAATGGGGCCCAACGGAACGGGCAAGACAAGCCTTTCCAAGGCGATTGCCGGACACCCCGACTACAAAATCTGCTCCGGCGAAGTGCTGCTCAACGGCGAAAACATCGTGGGGCTTCCGCCCGACGAAATAGCCCGCAAGGGGTTTTTCCTCGCGTTCCAGTATCCCGTTTCGATTCCCGGGGTGAGCATTGCGAACTTCATTCGCGCGTGCCTGAACGCGCGTCTGCCGGAGGGCGAAACGGTCAACCCCGTGGAATTCTACAAAAAGCTCTACGCAAAAATGGACGAGCTTAAAATGCCGCGCCCGTTCACTTCAAGAAGCGTCAACGACGGTTTCAGCGGCGGCGAGAAAAAACGCTGCGACATTCTCCAAATGCTCATGCTCGAACCGAGCTTCGCGATTCTCGACGAAACCGACAGCGGGCTTGACATCGACGCCCTGCGAATCGTCTCCGAGGGCGTCAACACCGCGCGCGGGGCGAACATCGGAATGCTGCTTATCACCCACTATCACAGACTGCTTGAATATATCAAGCCCGACAGGGTGCACGTCATGAGCGGCGGCAGAATCGTCAAAAGCGGCGGCGCGGAACTTGCGCTCGAATTGGAGCAAAAGGGATACGACTGGTTGAAGGACATTTAAATGGCAAACGCTTCGGACAAAACGCCGGAAGGCCTGAACCTCGACAGAAGCATCGGCGATTTCAGCTTCGCCGAAGACTACGCGTACAACGCGGGCGTCGGGCTTACGAGGGAAGTCGTGGAATACATTTCGAAAGTCAAGGGCGAGGACGACTGGATTCGCGACTTCCGCCTGAACGCGCTCAAAACGTTCGAGTCTATGGAAATGCCCACGCACTGGGCGTCGAAAAAACTCGACGGGCTTGATTTTTCGAAAATCAGATACTATCTGGCGAAAGCCGAAAAAAAGAAGAAATCGTGGGACGAAGTTCCCGACGACGTGAAGCGCACTTTCGAAAAGCTCGGCGTGCCAGAGCAGGAGCGTTCGTTTCTGGCGGGCGTGGAGGCGCAGTTCGACTCTGAGTCGGCTTACTCCAACATGAAAGAGCACCTCGAAAAGGACGGCGTGATTTTCGTGGACTCCACCGAGGGGCTTAAAAAATACCCCGAAATCTTCCGCAAGTATTTCGGCAAAATCATTCCGACGGGCGACAACAAATTCAGTGCGCTAAACAGCGCGGTATTTTCGGGCGGCAGCTTCATCTACGTACCGAAAGGCGTCCATGTGAAACAGCCATTGCAGGCGTATTTCAGAATCAACGCCGAAAGCTTCGGGCAGTTCGAGCGCACGCTCATAATCGCCGACGAAGGCTCGGAGCTGATGTACATGGAGGGCTGCACCGCGCCGCGATTCACGACGGGAACGCTCCACTCGGCGGTGGTCGAACTCGTCGCGCTCAAAGGGGCGAAAATCCAGTACGTAACCGTTCAGAACTGGTCGGACAACGTGTTCAACTTGGTGACAAAGCGCGGCATGGCGGAGGAGGGCGCGCAAATCAGATGGGTTGACTGCAACATCGGCAGCGGCATTACAATGAAATACCCCGCGGTCGTCCTCAAAGGCAGGGAGGCAAAGGGGGAAGTGATTTCGATTGCCCTTGCAAACAACGGACAACATCAGGACACCGGCGCGAAAATGATACACTTGGCGGACAAGACAAGCTCGAACGTGCTGTCGAAGTCGGTCAGCATAGGCAACGGGCGGGCGTCGTACCGCGGGCTGGTCTACATGCCCGATACCTCCCGCGACTGCAAAAACAACACCGAATGCGACGCCCTGCTGATAAACACGAATTCGCGCACAGACACCTATCCCGCGATAATCTGTTCGGGGCACAACAACAGCGTACAGCACGAGGCGAGCGTCTCGAAACTCAGCGAGGAGCAGATTTTCTACATGCGCCAGCGCGGACTTTCCGAAAACGAGGCGGTCAGCCTTTCGGTCAACGGCTTCGTCAACGACCTTGTTCAGGAATTTCCAATGGAGTACTCGGTGGAACTGAAAAGGCTTATCGAACTTCAAATGGAGGGGGCGGTAGGATGAGCGGCATTCTCGAAAAAATTTCCGACGCCGCAAAGGCGCGGTTTGCCGAAATTCCGTTCCCGCACCGCAAGGACGAATACTGGCGGTTTGCCGACCTTTCGGCGTGGAGCGCGGACGCGCTGTTCCCGCACTTTTCGCGCGGCGTGCCCGAATCGCGCGAGGATTCGAAAATCGCCGAGATTTCCGCAAACGCGCAGAAAAACGGGCTTGCGGTTTTCGACGGACAGCTGCTGTCCGCCGACGTTCCCGCGGGCGTCTCGGTTTTATCGATGTCGGCGGCGGCGGAAAAATATCCGGAGGCGGTGTCCGAATTTTTCGGCGCGGCAAAGGGAAAGTTCGACACGATTGCGGCGTCGCGCGCGCAAAACGGCTCGGTTTTTGTGGTGGACGACGGCGCGTCGGCGGAGCTTGAACTTTCGGTGATTTCGAGGCTTGGGCTTTCGGTCGGTTCGGCGCTGTTCATGCTCGGCAGAAACTCAAAACTGCGGCTTGTGCGCAGGTTCGCGACGGCGGGAGGCTCGTTCGGAATCTCGATGTCGGGCTTTTTGCTTTCCGAAAATTCGGCGCTGGAGCTTGCGACTTTCAAATATTCTGGCTCGGAGGCGCACACATATTTGCGCGACGACTTCCGCGTGCCCGCGGGCGCGAGCGTCGTAGACGCCTACGCGGAGGTCGGGCTTTCGCCGAGCCGCGCGGAAAGGAATTTCGAAATAACGGGCGGCGGCGCGGAGATTGACACCCGCGCGTTCCTGCGGACTTCGGGCGCAATCACCCACGACATGCGCACGTCGCAAATGCACAGGGTGGGCGGCTCGCACAGCAATCTTGCGGTGAAATGCGCCGTCGCCGACAAATCGCGCGCGGCGTTCGCGGGGCTTATCCGCGTGGAGGAGGACGCGCAGAAGACGAGCGCGTACCAGAGCTGCCGCTCGCTTTCGCTTTCGGACAACGCGAAGACGGAGGCGTCGCCCATGCTCGAAATCTTGGCAAACGACGTCGAGTGCTCGCACGGTTGCACGGTCTCCAAGCCAGACTCCGACGAGCTTTTCTACATGAACCAGCGCGGACTTTCCGATTCGGAGGCTCTCGACCTTATCATAGGCGGCTTCGCCCGCACGACTTTCGAAAAGTTCGGAATGGAATTTGACGGAAACTGTTAGTTCTTGATAGAAAACGTTAATTTTTAATTCGCGGGTTTTGCCTGCGGATTCTTTTTTAAGCGGGCGGGAGTTCTTCTGCGGAGTTGTTGGTGAAATACGGGGCACACGGGTGGCTTGCCCGACGGCAGGAGGAGGGCTTGCGAGGCGGCAGTTTGCGTTTTGTAAGCGGTGCGTTCGGAGTTCGCGCGACTCGCGTGGCGGGCGCAAAAAAAGGCGTCCGAATCGGACGCCTTTTTGAATGGGGGTTTCTCCGCCGCTTAGATTTGCGCAAGGGCTTGGTCGAGGTCGGCGATGATGTCGTCTACATGCTCGATGCCGACCGACATGCGGATAAGTTCGGGCAGGATTCCCGTCTCGCGCTGTTCGCGCTCGGAGAGCTGGCGGTGCGTCGTGCTTGCGGGGTGGAGTACGCCCGTACGCGCGTCGGCGACGTGGCAGACTATTGCCGCGAGTTTGAGGTTGTTCATGAGCTTTTCGGCCGCCGCCCTTCCGCCTTTCGGGCCGAAAGTCATTACGCCGCTGCACGCTTTGAGGTATTTATTTGCGCGTTCGTGTTCGGGCGAGCTTGCCAAACCGGGGTAGTTGACCCACTCGATTTTCGGGTGCGATTCGAGGAACTCTGCGACCTTTTGCGCGTTGTAGCTGTGGCGTTCCATGCGCAGGGCGAGTGTTTCGAGATTCATGTTTGTAATCCACGCGTTCATGGGCGACATCATCATGCCGAAGTCGCGCATGACGTGCGTGCGCGCCTTTGCGAGGAACGCGAATTTGCCGAAAGTCTTTGTGTAGACCATGCCGTGGTAGCTTTCGTCTGGCGTGGTAAGCCCCGCGAATTTGTCGGAGCTTGCGTAGTCGAAGTCGCCCTTGTCTACCACGATTCCGCCGAGCGCGGCGGCATGGCCGTCGGCGAATTTAGACGTGCTGTGGGTTACGATGTCCGCGCCGAATTCGAAGGGTCGGCAGAGGGCGGGCGTCGGGAAGGTGTTGTCTATCACGAGCGGGATTCCCGCAGCGCGGGCGATTCGCGAGAATTTGTCGAAGTCGAGCACTTTGACGCTGGGGTTCGAGAGGGTTTCCGCGAAAATGAATTTTGTGTTGGGGCGGATTGCCGCGGCGATTTCATTTTCGGGTGCGTCCTGATTGACGAATGTAGTTTCGATTCCGAGCTTGGCGAGCGAGTGTCCGAACAGGTTTGTGCTTCCGCCGTAAATCGTGCTCGCGCTTACCACATGGTCGCCCGCGGAGCAGAGGTTGAGGGCTACGAGCGAAGTCGCGCCCTGTCCGCTCGAAGTCGCGATTGCGCCGATGCCGCCGCAGAGGGCTGCCATTTTCTTTTCGAGCACCTCGACTGTCGGGTTGCTCAGGCGCGTGTAGAAGTGCCCCGCCGCTTTGAGGTCGAAGAGGTCGGCGAGCTCCTGCGCGGTTTCGTATTTGTACGTCGTGCTCTGGATAATGGGCGCGACGCGCGGCTCGCCGTTTTTCGGCTCCCAGCCGCCCTGTACGGATATTGTTTCTATGTGGTAGTTTTTGTCCATATCGGATAGCATTTGATATTGTTAAATGTAGGTTTTGCGTAGCGTTTCGAGCAGGTTGAGGAAATCGTCGGGCGGGGTCGCCTCTACGTCGATTGTTTCGCCCTCCCTTGTGGGGTGGGGCAGGGCGAGCCTGCGTGCGTGCAGCATTACGCGCTGCGGGGCTTCGATTTCGCGGAATTTGTTTTTCTGGAAGCAGTATGTGTAGTCGCCCATGATTGGGAAGCCGAGGTCGGTTAGGTGCACGCGTATTTGGTGCGTTCTGCCCGTGTAGATTTTGCACGAAAGCAGAGCCGCCTTGTTGCCGAATTTTTCGACAAGTGTCCATTCCGTGTGGGCGTCTCTGCCGTTTTCGTTAATGCACATTTTTGTTTTGAACGACGGGTGGCGGCCTATCGGCTTGCGGATTGTGCCGCTACGAACTGTGGGCACGCCGCTTACGATTGCGATGTACTCTTTGTCAAGCTCGCGCTCCGAGAACATTTCGACGAGCCTGTAATAGGCGTTGTCGTTCTTCGCCATAATCATCGCGCCCGACGTTTCCTTGTCGAGCCTGTGGACAATGCCGGGGCGCATTGCGCCGCCCGCCATGCTGAGTTTGCCCTTGCAGTGGAACATCATTGCGTGCACGAGCGTGTCGTCGCCCGTGCCGCTACCGGGGTGGACTGTCATGCCCGCGGGTTTGTTCACAACCACAACGTCGTCGTCTTCGTAGAGTATTTCCACGGGAATGTCTACGGGCTTGACCTCCGTTTCGAGCGGCGGCGGAAGCTCTATCTCCACGGTGTCGCCCGCGCGGAGTTCGAGCTTTTTTGCAATCGGCTCGCCGTTTATTTTGACTTTGCCGTTTTTGAAGCTGTCTTCGAGCCGCGAGCGCGAAACCTCCTCGGCGAGGAACGCGGCTACCGCCTTGTCGGCGCGGGTCGGCGGCGCGCCTTCGGGGTGGGTGTAGTTTCTGATTTCGCCCATGCTATTTGAGGTATTCGGGATTGAGCTTTTCTATTCCCTCTCCGATGAATACGCCGTCCTTGCGCACGAGCTTTCCGTCGAAGCGTATTTCGCCGCCGCCGTATTCGGGCGTCTGAATGCAGACCATGTCCCAGTGGATTCTCGACTTGTTGCCGTTGTCCGCCTCCGTGTACGCCTGACCGGGGGTGAAGTGGAACGACCCCGCGATTTTCTCGTCGAAGAGAATGTCGCGCATGGGGCGGTTGACGTAGGGGTTGAAGCCCATTGCGAATTCGCCGATGTACGCCGCGCCCTCGTCGCTCGAAAGGATTTTCCTAAGCATAAGCTCGTTCGACGGCGAGCCTGCTCGGACGATTTTCCCCTTCTCGAATTCGAGCGTAATGCGGTCGAACGAAACGCCGTTGTAGATTGTCGGCGCGTTGTATTCCACCACGCCCTCGACGCTGTCGCGCACGGGGGCGGTGAAGATTTCGCCGTCGGGAATGTTGTACTGCCCGCCGCAGGGGATTGCCTTCATGCCCTTAATCGAGAAGCGAAGGTCGGTATTCGGACCCGTGATGTGGACTTGGTCGGTCGATTCCATGAGCTTTTTCATCGCTGCCATGCCCTCGTCCATTTTGTCGTAGTCCATTGTGCAGACGTCGAAGTAGAAGTCTTCGAAAGCTTCGGTGCTCATCTGCGCAAGCTGAGCCATTGCGGGGTTCGGCCAGCGCAGCACAACCCACTTTGTCTTGTTGACGCGCCAGTCCACCGACTCCTTCATTGCGGCGGAGATTTCCGCCATTCTGTTTTGCGGAACGTCGGAGTTTTCGAAGATGTTGTGCGAGCCGCGTATTGCGATGTACGCGTCCATCTTTTTCATTTTGTAGAGGGCGCATTCCGCCGCGACCGCGAGCCTGTCGCCGCCCGACGACATCGCGAGCCTGCGGGCTATGCGCGGGTTGCCGAGTTCGACGTGAGCGAAAGCCCCGCGCGACGAAATTTCGTCTATGAGGGCTTCCGCCATTTCGACGGGCGTTTCCCAGAGGTCGAGCAGAACGTGTTCGCCCTGTTTGATTTTTGCGGAGTGTCCGCACAAATTTTTTGCGAGTTTTATATAACGCGTATCCATGGTAGAATATTGTACGTAAATTTAGCCGAAACGCTAAGCCCCGCGCCCGAAACTTACAACACTAAACGCCTACAATTTTTGCATGCCGCCGATTTGCGGAACTGCCGCGCTTTCGGGGTCGAATACGGAGGAGGGGAGGTCGGCGCGGAATTTTGCGGCGCGGAACCTTAGTTTGTCCTTGTCGCGCGAAGCTTCGTCGCGGGCGGATAGCTCGAGCACAATCCACAGCCCGTCCGCCTTTTTTACCGAGCCGAGCGAGACCGTTTTCGCCCCGCCTTTTGCGAACACCCTCGTCTGCGCTGGCGAATTGAATTCGCGCGTGATTGCGACATCGACTTTGTCTATTGTGTCGGCAAAGCCTTTCGGCGTTTCAAGCTCGAAGAAGTGCACCGCCTGCCCGATTCTTCCCGCGCCCGCGTATTTCGGCGTCCAGTTGACGTAGGGCATGAGGAGGTCGAAGGGCGAGAATACCGCGCCGTCGAGCAGCGGTTTGAGCCATTCCGATTCGGGAATTTCGGCGAATTTTCCGCCGGCGTTTTTGCGCCACACTTTTTGGCTTTCCGGCGAGTTCGACAAAATGAAGTCGGCAAAGTCGGCGTCTTGCGCCTTTTTGAGCCTTATGCGCGTGAGCGTTTTTCCGTTGCGTTCCGTTCCGAATATTTCGCCGTCGTATTCTGTGTTTTCGCCCCTGCGCGGCGAGTGCGTGAGCGTGAAGCGCATTGCGTAGCTGCCCGCGATTTTCGCGCGTTTAAAGGCGTTCCACATTTCCGCCGCCTCGCTTTGCGTAAGCGGCACGACTTTCTCGAAGCCGCGCCTTACCTGCGCCGACGCGTCGGGCAAGCCCGCGAATATCGGGACAAAAAAGAGCGCGATGCAAGCAACCGCGCCCCGAAATTTTGGAAAACGTTTTTGCATTCCCTATTTTTTTGCGGGAGCGGCGGGTGTTGCGGGGGCTTTTGACGCGGCTTCCTTTGCCGCGTCCGCCTTGGGCGCGGGAGCTTTTTCGGCTTCCGCTTTCTTCTGTTCCACAAGCGACGAAATCGACGGGGTTTCCGCCTTTTCCGCCGAGCTTCCGCCCGTCGTGTAGATGTATCCGAGGTACAGACCCGCCGAAATCACGAAGTAGAGCACCGTGAGCTTGACTGTCGCCTTTGTGAGTACGTTGCCGGCTTCGCCGCCGAACGCGCCTTCCGCCATTCCGCCGCCGAGAGCCGCTCCCATGCCCGCGTTTGCGTTGGGGCGTTGCATGAGTATTACCAAGACCAGCAATACGCAAACCAGTACCAGTACGAAAGTGAACAATCCTATCAATATGGAAGCCATTTATATTTCCTCAAATTCTGAATTTAAAAATTTCACAATGGCGTTTTTTCGGTGCATATCAACCTTTTTTTTAGCGATTCGTCGGCGAGGTCGCTGATGTCGGCTATCGTGAAGCAGAGAATGCGGCGGCCGTCGGAGAGCGTTATCGGCTTTCTGATTGCGCGGAGAAGGCGTTTTTCGCCGCGCCCGTCGGGGACGAAGAGCGTGTGCACGCTGTGTTCGCCCGCTTCTACCGCGGCTTCGTCGCGCGCGCGGATTTCTTCGAGCATCGGGGCGAATGCGGGAATTTCGGCGTCGGTCTTGCCGATAAGCTCGGCTTTCGGGATTCCCAAAAATTCGCAAACCTGCCTGTTTGCCGCTATGTACTTGAAGCCGCCGTCGGCGTCTTTTGCGAACGCCATAATCGGGAAGTTTTCGACCACGTTTTCCCAGAACGATTCAGTCCGCTCCCTTATTTTCGCGCTTTCGAGCACTTCGCTTACGTCGAGCGACGCGCCTAGAAGGAGGGTGTGTCCGCTTTCGTCGGTGAACGGGTATCTGATGTTGCACATCAGGTGCGTCTTTCCGCGGAAGTCTTTGAGGGGAATGTTCGCTTCGAACCCGCGCGTCAGGTCTTTCATGTTTTCGATGTCCTCGAAACGCCTGCGCTCCGCCTCCGATTTCTCGAATATTTCGAAGTCCGTAAGTCCCGTGATGTCCCTGCCGAAAAATTCGTTGGTTTTTTTGTTCGAGAACGCGTACCTGAAATCGTCCGAAGGGTCTTTCGCGAAAACGTGCATTGGCAGGGCGTTGAGAAGTATGCGCCACATGCGCGTGTTCTGGCGCAGTTTCAGCATGTTTTCCGCGCTTTGTTTTGCGTAGCGTTCGGCTTGGTCGCGGGCTTCCTGCAATTCGGTGTTGTCGTGCGAGAACCAGATTACGCATTCCCTACCGAAAACGGAGTCGTCGAGCGGCGAAATCGTCATGGAGCGGCGGACGTGCTTATAGTCGTAGTCGAGTACCGCGGCGGTTTTTGTGTTGAAGACTTTTGTTATCGCCGCCGAAATCGCGTCGAAGTCTATGTTCTTTACCTCGCGCAGGTTTTTGAGCTTTTTGCGGTTGAGCTGCTCGTTTTCGGTGTGGAAGAACATCAGGGAAAAGTCGCGCGTGCAGACGCCGATTCTGCCCGGGAGCGATTTTAAAATTCTGATGTACCTGCGCTGCGGCTCCCTGTTTGCGATGAATCTGAACAACAGCATGCCCGATATTATCGCCGAGCCTATCACTATTTTGCCCCAAAAGCGTCGGCGTTCGTAGTCTTCGCCCCTGTGTTCGGCGTGTTCGTCCGATTCGAAGCGCGGCTGGATTTTCAGCGGTATCGAGTACGCAAACCCGAAATGCGCGCAGCAAAGGGACGCCGCAAGAATGGCGATTGCCGCTTTTGTCTTTCCGAATCTGCGCATATGTACAATCTCAATCGAATTCGGTGCATTTTTGCCCGAAAAATCCGCGAATGTCAAGATTTTTGAACGGTTGTGCATTTGGATTTTGCGGCAACAAAATACTTGAAAAATCGGAAAATGTAGGGCATGTTCGCCTTTTTAACAGCAAATATATGATGAAAATTAAATCTATCGTTTTGGCAATCGCGCTCGCGGCGGTTGCGACATTCAATTCGGCATGCGCTACGGCGCAGTCTTCCGCGCCCGCCCCGAAAAAGGAAATCGGGCTTCAGCTCTATTCGCTCCGCGCCGACGCGAAGAAAGACCTCAAAGGCACGCTCCAAAAGGCGGCCGACATGGGCTACACTTCAATCGAAGCGGCGGGCTACGGCAACGGCAAATTCTACGGAATGGACCCCGTCGAATTCAAGAAGCTTGTTGAATCGACCGGCATGAAGGTCATTTCCTCGCACCAGAACCGCGCGCTCACGAAAGAGGAGCTTGCCACAAAGGATTTCTCCAAGGCTCTCGCTTGGTGGGATCAGGCTATCGACGCGCACCAAAAGGCGGGCATGAAATACATGGTTATGCCCTACCTCAAACGCCCCGAAACGCTTAAAGACATGCAGACATACTGCGAATACTTTAACGAAGTCGGCAAACGCGCGGCGGCAAAGGGCATAGCTTTCGGCTACCACAACCACAAGCACGAGTTCGAAAAAATCGAAAACAAGATTTCGATGATGGACTACATGCTCCAGCACACAGACCCGAAATACGTTTTCATAGAGCTTGACGTTTACTGGGCGGTTCGCGGCGAAACGGGTCCCGTAGACCTCTTTAAGAAATATCCCAACCGTTTCAGACTCCTCCACATCAAGGACGAAAAGGAGCTCGGTCAGAGCGGTATGGTAGGTTTCGACGCAATCTTCAACAACCTCAAAATCGCGGGCACGGAACACTTCTTCGTGGAAGTGGAACGCTACAACTACACGCCCTGCGAAAGCGTGAAGATGAGCTTCGACTACCTCAACAAGGCGGACTTCGTGAAATAAATTCGCGGTTGCGCATTTGCGAAAAAGCGTCCTTTGCGGGACGCTTTTTTTGTCGGCAGGAATCTGCGAGGATTTTCGAAATTTAACGCGCTCGGCAATCGGCGCGGGCGGGGCGGAAGCCGAAATGCTTGTCGGGTTGCGCGGCGGGCGGGGCGGCGCGTATGGACGTTGCGGGCGCGTGTGGCTTGGCGGAGAGCATGGCGCGTGAGTTGCGGCGTTCCTTGCGGGGAAAGGCGCGGCAGACGGTAGCTCTTGCTTTGCGCGGGCGGGGTAGGGCGCGATTTATCTTGCGGAGCGCGTCGGCATTGTTTTTGCGCGGCGGGCGGGAACAAAAAACCGACGGCTTGAAGCGCGTCGGTTTCGGATTCTGAATGTTGTGCCGTTTGCTTTACAGGGCTTTGATTGCTTCGTCGCGCGTAGAGTAAATCGGGAAAATGCTCGTGAAGCCGGAGATTTCGAAAACCTGCTTTACGTTCTGGCTAAGCCCCGCAAGCGCGATTTCGCCCGAAATCTTCTTGAACTGCTTCGCCGCCGTGAGCAGGACGCGCAAGCCCGCGCTACTGATATATTCAAGCTCGCAGCATTCGACGAGAACTTTTGCCTGATTTTCTTCGAGAAGCTTTGTAAAGACTTGTTCCAGCTCTGACGTGGTTGTGACATTGAGTCTGCCGCTGAGCGAAATTACGGCAACGTCGTTTACTTTTTCTTGGGTGATTTCCATGATGTGAATTCGTGTTTTGTGTTTCTTGTCAAATACTTTTCCCCACAATAGTGGATTTATTTTCGCCGAAATCAACCTTTTTTATCGCCCCCTTCCTCCCGCGCCACGCGCGACGCTCCGACGGCGGTTTTTTCGGGCTTTGCGGAAAAAATAGCTTGAAACTTTCGCGCGCCACCCTAACTTTTCAACCAACAGACGGGCGACGCGCAGCTTGCCCGCCGCGGATATTTTCATCAAAGCAAACACTAATATATAAAGGACAAATTATGGCAAGATTCATCACTCTGTTCACGGGACAGTGGGCCGACATGAAGCTCGAAGACCTCGCGCCGCTGGCGAAGAAAATGGGCTATCAGGGCTTGGAAATAGCGCTCACGCAAAACCATTTCGACATGGCGAAAGCCGACGACGAAGCCTACCTCAAAAGCCGTTGGGACATTTTGGAGGCAAACGGCCTTAACTGCTTCGCCCTTTCCAACCACCTCGTGGGGCAGTGCGTTTGCGACAATATCGACTCGCGCCACCGCGCAATGATGCCCGACTCTATCTGGGGCGACGGCAATCCCGAAGGCGTGCGCCAGCGCGCGGCGGCCGAGATGGTTCGCACCGCGAAAGTCTGCAAAAAATTCATGTCGATGCGTCCGAAGTCTCTTGCGGACTCCCCGCTTCCGCCGACGGTAACGGGTTTCACCGGCTCGTCCATTTGGCAGTATCTGTACTCTTTTCCGCCGGCGTCGCAGGAAATGATTAACGCCGGCTACGAAGACTTCGCGAAACGCTGGACGCCCATCATGGACGCTTTCGACGCGGAGGGCGTAAACTTCGCGCTTGAAGTCCACCCGACGGAAATCGCGTTCGACATCGCGAGTGCCGAACGCGCCCTCAAAGCAATCAAGAACCACCCGCGCTTCGGTTTCAACTACGACCCGTCGCACTTCGGCTATCAGGGCGTAGACTATGTGAAGTTTATCCGCAAATTCTCCGACCGCATCTACCACGCCCACATGAAAGACGTCTGGTGGGGACACGGCACGGGAGAGGCGGGCGTCTTCGGCGGACATACCGACTTCTGCGACCCCCGCCGCTACTGGGACTTCCGCTCAATCGGACACGGCGACATCAACTTCGAGGAAATCATCGTCGCCCTCAACGACATCGGCTACAAGGGCCCGCTGTCGGTCGAATGGGAAGACGGCAGAATGGACAGAATCCACGGCGCTACGGAAGCGTGCGCGCGCGTCAAGTCCTTCGACTTCCCCACGAGCGACATCGCCTTCGACTCCGCGTTCGACACCTCTAACCAATAGCGTTTCCGCAAGCCGCGCGGCGTTTTCCGCCCGCGGCGGCGCGTGTCCGCGCCCGGTTCAATCGTATGCGGAAAATCCGCGGAGGCTTCGAACAAACGCGGGCGCATGCGTGTCGAATACGCTAAAAACGGCGTTTTTTGCGCCGCCCGCCCATAAAAAACTTTACAACGGGCCGGGTAGTCTTATAAACGTCTTTTGAAATTATATTCATTTCACTTTCATTTCACTAACTAAAATAGAAAACAAAATAATGAAATTCAGCAATCTCACATACACTATGGCATTTTGGCTGCTCCGCTTCTGGCTCGCCGCGCGCGCAATCGGTACGGGGCTTACAAAGTTCCAGGGTACAAAAGAAGTCGTCAAAGACGCCGGCGGTTTGAGCGCCGACGACGTTGACATTCTTCAAGACATGGCGTCGAACGCCGCAGGCGGCCCGCCCGTCGAAAAGGTCACCGAAACCGTTCAGGCCCTCGGCTTCCAGTTCTACCACGGTCTGCCGGCGAAAGGTCCGATGACCGTCGATACGTTCAGCGCAAGCCCGCTCATGCCCTCGTTCATGGTTCAGCCCTACGCGTTCGTTCTCGGCTACGCGCTCATCGCCCTCGGCGTTGCGCTGTTGCTCGGCATCTGCACGCGCGTCTCGCTGTTCCTCATGGGTCTGCTCTACATTTCGCTGACTTGGGGCTTCATCATTCTCGAACCCTCCATGGGTCCGAACGCCGCCGCGGGTATCGCGTATCTCGGCGTGCACTTGGTTCTCATCGTCGGCGCTCTCCTGCTTGCCGACTACAACAAGTTCGAGCTTGTGAAATGCAAATGCGGTTGCAAGTGCGGCTGCAATAAATAATTACAATTAAAATATACAACTACACAATCATGAAGGATTTTACTCGTAGAGATTTTCTCAAAACGGCAGGCGTAGCGGGCGGCGGTCTCGTTCTCTCGTCGGGTCTGCTTAACGCGGCTGCGGCGAAAGAGGGCAAAAAGCTCAACATCGCCATGGTCGGCGTCGGCGCGGAAGGCCGCGTGCTTCTGCAAAGCCTCCTGAAAATGCCCAATCTCAACTTCGTGGCAATCTGCGACATTTGGGAAGCGTACAACCAGAAATACGCGCGCGCGCTTATCAAGAAGACGCTCAAACAGACCCCCAAGGGCTATATCGACTATAAAGACCTCATCAAGAACCACGCAAAGGAACTCGACGCGGTGTTCATCGCAACTCCCGACTTCTGGCACGCGCCCATGACGGTTGACTTCCTCGAAGCGGGCGTCAACGTCTATTGCGAAAAGATGATGTCCGACACTCTCGAAGGCGCGCGCAAAATGGTTCGCGCGGCTCGCAAGAGCGGCAAGCTTCTGCAAATCGGCCACCAGCGCAAGAGCAACCCGCGCTACATCTACGCGCGTGAAAAGCTCCTCCGCGAAGCCAACATTTGCGGCAATATCATGGCCTGCAACGGACAGTGGAACAGAGCGGTCTCCAAGGACATCGTCGCTCCCAAGAATCCGAAGTACGCCATTCCGCAGGAAATCCTCCACAAGTACGGCTACAAGGACATGAACCAGTTCCTCAACTGGCGCTGGTCTAAGGGTCTCGGCGGCGGCGCGATTTCCGACTTGGGCGCGCACCAAATCGACATTTTCGGCTGGATGCTCGGAGCGCGTCCCTCGCGCGTAATGGCGTCGGGCAACCGCGACTACTACAAGAAGGCGGACGGCACTCCCGCGCACGACTGGGACGACAACGTTATGTGCATTTTTGAATTCGATAAGACATTCCAGGGCAAAAAGGCTCAGGTGTTCTATCAGGTTCTCACCACGACAAGCTCGGGCGGCGGCTATTTCGAATCTTTCATGGGCGACAACGGCACATTGAAGATGTCGGAAAATCCCGCTCTGACAAAGCTTTTCCGCGAAAACAACGCTCCCGACTGGAAGCCGCTTATCGAAAACGGTACAATCGGCGCGGGCGAAGCAAGCGCGGCTTCCGCAAAGGTTGCGGACTCCCGCGAAACAAAGGCTCTTGTCGGTTATAGCTTCCCCGAAAAAGTACCCGGACTCAGCGCGGAAAAGCCGATTCATATGTACCACCTCGAAAACTTCGTAGGCGCGGTTCGCGGCGAAAACAAACTTTCCTGCGACGCCGAACACGCGTTCGAAGCCGAAGCCGCCGTATTCAAGGCGCGCGAAGCCATCGCAAACGGCCCCGCGACGTTCTCGGATTCCGACTTCGTTGTCGCATAACCAAATTTCATACAAAAGGAAAATATAATGAAAAAAACAATCATCGCATTTGTGGCGCTCGCCGCCGCGCTTTGCTCCTACGCAAAGCCCCTTAAACTCGACGTTCCCCGCTCGCAGCTGACGGGAACTCCCGTGCCGATTAAAATCGACAACCTCGAAGCAAAAGCTCCGAATCCCGAACCCAACGTTCCGGACGACGTTTCGAACATCGCAAAGGGTAAGAAGGTAACGTCTTCGGACGACTTCCCTCTCATCGGCGAACTCGAACTCATCACCGACGGCGACAAGGAAGCGGCGGAAGGCTCGTATGTCGAACTCGCCGACAAGCTTCAGTGGGTTCAAATCGACCTCGAAAAGAGCGCGGAAATCTTCGCAATCGCGGTTTGGCACTACCACAGTCAGGAACGCGCCTACAAGGACGTAGTCGTCCAGATTTCCGACGACCCCGCGTTCAAGAGCGGCGTCAAGACCGTTTTCAATAACGACAACGACAACTCCGCCAAGCTCGGCAAGGGCGACAACAAGGCATACGTCGAAACAAACCTCGGCAAGCTCATGGTTGTAAATCCCCCCGTCAAGGGCAGATACGTTCGCCTCTATTCGAACGGCAACACTTCGAACGATATGAACCACTATATCGAAGTCGAAGTCTTCGGCAGATAATACACCGATTTTAAAAGGCGGCACTCGCGCGAGTGCCGCCTTTTTTGTGCGCACGCGCCCATTTTAAAGCGCAATTGCGCGCGGAACTCCGCTTCCTTTGGGTTGTCCGAAAAAATGCCTGCCCTGACGGGAATTATGTTTTCTCCGCGGTATCGGAGGAAATGTCCGCCGCGCGGAACTCCGCTTCTTGCATGTTGCCCGAAGAAAAATTTGCCGCGCGAAATCCGCGCAATGTGCGCCTTGTTTTGAGCCGCGCCACGGGGGCAATTTTCGCGCTCTTTGCGCAAATGTTTGATTGACACAAAGGGGCAAAAACGGGTAATTGTTTGCCGTACAAGTGCTATTCAAAACCAATGGGTGTATTATGAAAAAATGTCTATATATGTTTGCCGCGCTGTTGCTGTCTGCGGGCGCGGCCTTTGGGTTCGATTCCGAGGCGCGGTTAATCGTGCAGGCGGAAAAAATATGCGGCTTCGAGGCGAAAGCCACGCGCGGCGGACGCGCCTCCGTCGGCGATGTCAAAGTTTCCGGCAGGCGCGTTTCGCTAGTGGACTACTACTATAAAAACAAGTCGGAGGATTGGGAAACCGCGGGCTTCAAGTTCAAGGCTGATTTCGACGGCTCGGTTCTGCTTTTCATCTCGGCTCTGCGCCGCTCGCACGGCGGAAAGACCGAAATGCTCACCGTCGCCTACGACGACATCGCAATAGACGGAAAGCCCGTGCTCAACGGCGACTTTTCGGGCGACTACAACAACTGGTGGGGCAGCCGCACGTTCCCGACGGCAATCCTTTCCGAGACCGCCGCCGACGGAAAGCAAAACAAGTTTCTGCGGGCGTGGTGCAACTCGTATTTGGTGCAGCGCATTCCCGTCGCAAAGGGCGTCGAGTACGAAATAACTTTCCGCACGAAGCCGCTCGGAAAAATCGACATCGACCGCGGCGAATGCCTGCCGCTTGATATTTCAAAATACTCGAATTTTAACCTTTCCGATTTTTCCATATGGAAATTCCCGTATAATTTGTCCGAAATCGGCAAGGCTAATGGAAATTTCGGCGGAATCAAATTCGATTTGATAAAACGCCCCGACGGAAAGGGATTCGGCGGTGTGCTCTTCGCCTCCAAAAACAACGCAAACGCCGCAAAAAAAATTACAGTGGATAGAAAAATCGCCGGAAAGTACATCTACATTTTGCACACTTCGGTGCGCTCCTCCAAATCGGAGCCGCCCACCGCAAAAGTGAACATGAAACTCTACGACGGCACGGAGGCTTCGTACACGCTAAGACGCTACCGCGACACTTGGTTCTTCGACGATTCGGGCGAAATCAACAACAACGCGCGTCCCGTGTTCTACGCCAAGCCCGACAAGAAGCTGGGCGCGGTGTATCTCTCGCGGATAGATATGCCCGACGGCGCGGCGTTGAAGTCTCTCGAAATAGAAACCGAGCGCGGCGACGCCTTCCTGCTCTTGGGTATTACTGTGGGAGACAAGCAGGTTGCTAAATGCAATATCGAGCCGTTCGACAAAAAGGAATGGGTCGCCGTTGACATTCCCGAAGACATCTACGTTCGCGAAGGCTCGGCTCTCGACCAGTCGCGCTTCTTCGACTCCGCCCCTGCGGGAACTTACGGCAGGGTGATTCTGTCGGAGCGCGGCACGCTCGCGTTCGAAAAGACGCCCGAAAAGGACGTCCGCTTCAAGGGCTTTTCGGAGTATTCGCTGTCGCACTTCCTGAAATTCCCGCAGGAAAAGCGCACGGAGGAAATCAAGCGCTACGCAAAGTCTTTCAAAACCCACGGCTACAACTTCGCGAGGATTTCGTTCGAAATTTTGCGCGACGACATGTCCGACATCGAGCGCGAAGCCCTCTACGACACCGCCGACAGGCTTCTCTACGAGCTTAAAAAGAACGGCGTCTACGTGCACCTCACCCTCACTTGGTACAAAATGGGGCTGAAAGACTACGACTTCCATATCCGCGACGACGTAAAGCTCCGCGCCGTCTTCGGCGAGCCGAAAGTCCGCGCGCAGTGGGCGAAAAACGCAACGTACGTCCTCAACCACTTCAATCCCTACACGGGCATGCGCTGGAAGGACGACCCCATGTTCGTCTGCGCCGAGTACTACAACGAGCTTGCCATCTGTTATAGCCGCATGGACGAATCGCGCAAGTTCCACCCAAGCGACAAAATCCTGCCCGAAACCCGCGCGTTCGTCATGGACAAGTGGCGCGGCTGGCTCGAAAAACGCTACAAGGGCGACATCTCCGCGCTCAACGCCGCGTGGGACAAAATCTTTTCGAAAAAGGGCAAATTCGCCTACAAGAGCTTCGCCGAAGTTCCGTGCATTGTCGCGGGAAACGACGACTGGGAGCGCTGCTGTTGGGACTTCATGGCGGACTTTGTCGCGTTCGCCGAAAAGACCGTAGACGCAACGGGCTACAAGGGGCTTAAAGTTCAGAACAATCTCGGCCCGAACGTCTATGGAACGTATATCCGCAGCAAGACGACCGACTATGTAATCGCCAACACATACTTCGCCCACCCGTCGAGCTTCGACATAAACAACGCCTCGTGCTATCAGGGCAATCCGCTCCAATCGGGCGCGGGATATTGGCGCGGAATCGCCGCAATGAAAATTAACAACCGTCCGTTTTTTGTGACCGAATATAACCACTGCTATTGGAACACGTTCCGCTATGTTATGCCCGCGATGTTCGCGCCGCTCTCGGCGTTCCAGAACTTTTCGGGGCTTACGATACACTCCGACGCCGTGCCGTACGCGCAGCGTTGGAGCAGGACGATGGGCGCGTTCAAAGTGTATCCGTCGCCCGTGGCGCAGGCGAACGAGCTTGTTTCGTCGGCGGCGTTCATACGCGGCGACGTGCAGCCCGCGCGGCATCGAATAGACATCGCAGTCTCGGACGACTTCCTCCAAAACAACACGCGCTCCGTCCGCGCGTTCAACAGCTCGCAGACGCAGTACATGCTGCTTACGGGCTTCGGGGCGGCGTTCGGCGGCGACGTTCCGAAGGCGGTCAAGGGCGTGAAGTTCCGCCCCGCCGACATGACTCTCAGCCCCGTCGGCAGCTCCGAAATCGTCTCCGAGGCGTGGTACCACAGCGTCAAGGACGGCGGCGGCGCGTTCGACCTCGAAAAATTCGTGTCAACCATGCGCGAAAAGGGCATTCTGCCGCCAGACAACATCACGGACGTAAAGCGCGGAATTTTGCAGTCCGACACGGGCGAAATCACCGTGGACATGAAAAAGTGCTCGATGAAAGTCTCAACGCCGCGCACGGAAATCGCGGCAATGCAATCCCCGACGGAAACGCGGCTGGGCGCGCTTAAAATCGTTTCGGCGGACGTTCCGTCGTCAATCGGCGTGGTGTCGCTCGACGGCGCGAAGATTTCGGACAGCTCGCGGCTGATGTTCATGTTCATCACCCGCGAGGGCAACACCGACATGGCGCTTTCGTACGACAAAACCGCGTCTGCGTACGGCGGGCGCGTCCCGATGGTGATGAAAAAGGGAACGGTTCGCGCCGAGCTGCGCCTCGACCCGCGCTCGCGCTACGAGGTCTATCCCGTCGCGCTCAACGGCGAACGCCGCGCGAAGATTCCGTTCGAATTTTCGGGGGGCGTAATGAAAATCGCAATCGACAATTCCAAGCTCCCGAACGGCGCGACGCCGTTCTTCGAAATCGTCAAGGTGAAATAGAATCCTCCCGCGCCGGTTTTTTCGTGCGGAAATTTTATAACGAAACGGAAAAATAAACACGGCGCGGAAATTTCCGCGGAAAGCGGTTTTCGGAGAGCAAGCGTCCGACTGCCGCAAAACGCTTCGGCGCTGGGCTTCCCGCGCCATACTTTTGTTGACAAAACGTGCCGCCGATTTTTCAATGTTTTGCATGAAAAAATTTGCGGCGTTTTTGTTTGCGGCGTCGGCGTTTTGCGTTGCCGACGCGCAGGTTGTGGCGGGGTCGAGCTTCTTCGACCAAATAGTGTCGGACTGGCACGCGGGGGCTACCCTCGACGTCTCGCAGTCGGCGGCTCTCTCCTCCGACCTCCACGACGACGGCGACGGCCGCCTCGGCTCGTATTCCACGACCGCCGCGCTGAAATTTCAGGGAGTGCGCAACAGGCACGCGTTCGACGTGTCTTTCGGCTACTCGCATTCGTACTACGATTTTTCCGCGGTCTCGCCGTTTTCCGACGTAAACACGCTTTCGGCAAACGCGTTTTATTCTTGCGGACTCGGCGGAAGGTGGAGCGCGTTCGGCGTGGCGCACGGCTCGCTTTCGTCGGAGTCGGGCGCGGGGCTGTCGGACGGCGGCAGGCTTGTGTTGGGCGGCGGCGCGGGCTACGCAATTTCGGAGAGCCTAAGCTTCGGCTTGGGCGTTGCTGCGGTCTCGCGCATGGACAACGAGTGGCTGCCCCTGCCGTGCGGCTATTTAAAGTGGCAAATCGACGAGCGTTGGAGTCTGCGCGCGTTCGACGGCGTTGCCGTAATCTTCGACGCATTCGGCGACGGCTCGCTTCTGTTCAACGCCTCGTGCGAATACACAAACGCGAATATCCGCCTGACGAAATCGGCTGGCGGGGTAAAGCGTTCCGTTTCCGACAACACCGTCAACATGGTTTTCGGAGCCACATACAATTTCGGCGGCTACTTCTATGTGTCGGGCTCTGTCGGCGCGAACGTCTACCGCAGGCTGGTTTTCAGATACGGCGGACATTCGGCGGAGGAGTTTTCGGCGGACATCGCTCCCGTGTTTTTTCTCCACGCAGGGTGCAAGTTTTAGTAAAATGCGGACTTTCAATCGGCGGCACGCGGCGCGTTTCCGCTTTTTTTCGCGTAAATTCGAGTGCGGCACAAAAATTTTGTTAAAATTGCAAAAAAACACCAAGTTTTTCCAAAATAACACTTGACTTTTGTTGGAATTTTTTAGATTTTAAACGCCAGAAATGCGAAAGATTCGATTTTGCTGCGATTAATCGGGTTTATGCGCATACTCCGAGAAATCGGAGTTTCAATTTTCTTCTCATAATAATCCCATAAAAACAGGCGCACAAGGCAATGGACTTGTGCGCCTTTCTTTTGCTTTTTCGCGTCGGCGTTTGTCGGTAGTTGTGGCATTTTGCTCTGCGCGTTTGCCTCTGTCTGCGCGGCGGTTCTTGTTTTGCGCGTGTGTTGCGGGAGCTTAAAACACGCCGCTATATGCGGCGGCGCGTTTTGTGTTATGGGGATTGCATCGGCGCATGCGGCGTGTGCGTTTGTTTGCGTTTTTTTTGCGGCGGCAAATTTTAAGGGCATTGCGCGGGGGGGGGTGCCGAATGCGCTTGTTGGTACGTCGGCTTGCGCTTGCTTAGTGCGGCGCGTTTTTTCGGGCAAATATTTCAACGCGTTCGGGAAAATGTTTTTTGCGATTGAATGCGCTTTTGAATTTTGGCGACGAACGTTCGCGCTGTCTTGTGTCGGCGGAAAATTTTGCGAGAGTGATTATTTTTCCGCTTCGGTATAATTTTTCCGCATGCTGAATTTGTCTTCCGAAGTAGGGAATTGCGCCGCCTATCTGTTTGAGCCGCGCTCGCAGATTTTCACAAGCGTGTATCCCTCGGAGTCGCCGACGCTTTTGTTTTCGACGTACACCGCGCCCGCCGTCGAGCTTCCCTCCGCCTTGCGCCCCTCGACGGCGTTTTCGGAGCGGTTGTAAATTTTCTTAACGTTTTCGGAAAAATATTTTGCGGTATCGGGCGACGCGTAAAAGGCGCAGAGGTAGTATTCCGCCGCGCCGCGCCGCGCGCGGATTTCTATTTTGAGCAGTCCGCATTTGTAGTCGGCGAACTTGGAGGGGATCTCCCTTGCGCCGCGCTCGGAAAGTTCGGTTTGGTTTTTCACCCACACTATGCCGTCGGAGACGCTGCCGATTTCGCCGCGCAGGGCGCGGTAGAGAGAGTCGTCGTAGTCTTTGTTTTCGATGTCGAGCAGCTTTTTGAGCGTTTCGGGGCTTGCGCCGTTGAGGTTTGTTTTTTCGAAAAGTTCGAGCGACACTCCCGCAGTGAAGGCTTTGAAAAACTCGTTGGGTTTGCCGTTTTCGTCGAAGAGAAATTCTCCGACGTTTTTGACGTATTTGAGTTCGCCGAAAGAGAGGAAATTGCGGTTGGGCGGCTTGGGGGCGTCGGAGTCGTAGTCGTCGTATTCCGCGCCGTCGGGCGATTTGGAGTCGTCGTTGTCGCGCCAGTCCACTATGCAGTCGGCGAATTCCCGCGCGGTGTTTTCCGACACGTCCATGCCCTCGAAGATTTTCTGAATGTCCGCCGACGCCAGAGCGCAGAGCGGAAGTTTTGCGCTTTCGTCGGAAATTTCGGCGGCGATTTCGTCGGAGAATTTCAGGCGTCCGTCTTCGAAAGGCCTGCCCCAGCCCTGTTCGGCTGAGTACAGCCCGCCGTCGATTTTCGCGTATTCTTCGAGCACGGCGACCGCCGCGTACAGCGCGGAGTACGCGCTTTCGCGCAGTCCGTATTCCGCGTTCGACGACGCCGAAATTTTGAGCGTCCGCGCGGTGTGTTCCACGATTCCGACCGACAGAACCGACGCCGCGAAAATCAGCCCGAATACGAAAATTAGCGCGTTTGCCTTTTTGTATTTCATTTCAGGTTTGGGTCGAGCATGCCCGACAGAGGGATTATCCGTTCGATTTTTTCGCCGGCGCGCTCGAACAGCAGTTTGACGTACGATGGCATGTCGCCGATGTTCGAGAGGTCGTCTTCCTCGCGCCAGCCGTTTGTGTCGGGGATCAGGTAGGAGATTTTTTTTACATAGGGCGAGAGCGGCGTTTTGTAGAGCACCGCCTCCGAATTTTTTTTCTCCGCGTTTGCATGCCGCCAGACGAGCGAAAGCCCGTCGGTGTCGTGCGAAAGGTAGCAGATTTTTTCGGGCGAGAACCTTTCGGCGGCGAGCAGAATCGGCGTCTGCTCGTCGATTTCGAACGCGAGCGCGGTCTCCGCCGATTCGGGAATTTCGGCGACGGCGAGCGTGTTCGACGCGTTTTGATGCGACACGTTTCCGATTTTCGACGCGTGAAGCAGCGCGGAGTTGATAAACGCCGCCCGCAGGAATTTCTCCGCGCCGTCGGCGTGTTTTGTGAGCGACCAGCCGCCCTCGACGCGCTCCGCGGTGTTCACCAAATTAAGCAGCGTCGCGGCGCAGCCGAACATCACGACCGCCGCCACGGACATCGCGAGCACCACCTCCAAGAGTGTGAACGCGCGTCTCATTTTTCCGCCCTCCATTCGCGCCGCTTCTTTTCGAGAAAGTCGGTTCTGTCTTTTATGAGGTCGTCGCGCTCGTTTGTGTTTTCGTACCACGACTGCCCGCGCTTGACGAAAATTTTCGTCGAAAATTCGCGACGTTCGCCCTTGCCGCTTATCGACAGTTCGAAGAGGTCGAGCACTTCGGTGGGTTCGGCTTTCGCGTAGATTTTGTATTTCCGCCCGTCGAGCGCCTCCACTTCCGCGCCGTCGTCGAGGCTGTCGTAGTCGGCGATTTTCAACGCTTCGGCGACGATTTGCCCGTTTACGGCGTCGTCGAGCGACGATTTTTCGGGGAGGTCGAGCGCGGAGAGGCAGTTCACGCAGACCTGCGAGACCGCAACCGCCGCCGCCGCGAACAGCGCGAGCGCAAGGACGGATTCCGCAAGAGTGAACGCGCGTTTTTTCATTTTTCGATTCCCGTTGCCTCCGCGCAGAGCGGGTCGATTTTCACCGTCGCGGGCGTTTCGTCGCCGAAGCGGAAGACTGCGCTTGCGGGCGTGCACGTTCCGTCCGCGCCGACTTCGATTGAGTCGAGGGGCACGTCGGGGAAATCCGCCGATTCGCGCCCGACGGTTTCGGGATATTGCGGGATTAGCCCGGCGCGGAAAGTTTCGTCGGAGGGGAGGGCGAACTTCGCGGCTTCGGATTTGTCGGAGGCGTCGCGAACCACAATCGCGCCAGATTCGAGCGCGAGCGACATTTTTCGCCCGCGCGTCGCAGCCTCTATTTTTGCGGTTTTGAGCGCGGAAATGAAAACGCGTTCGGGCGCGCGCGCAAGAAGCGCGTCTTTCGAAAACAGCCCCGTGCCCGCCGCTACAAAGCCCGCCATTGCGGCAATCAGGGCTATTGCAAGCAGCACTTCGGTCAGGGTGAACGCCGCGCGCCGCATTTTTCTACCAGTTGCCGATGTCGTCTTCGGTGTCGGGCTGTCCGTCGGGACCGTTCGACCACACGTCGTAGCCGACCTTGCTTTTCGTCGAGGGGCACCTGTACTGGTAGGCGTTTCCCCACGGGTCGAGCGGCAGGCTTCGCGCGTACGGGCCTTTCCATCTTTCGGAGAGCGCGTCTGGCGCGTTGACGAGGGCGTTCAGCCCCTCTTCTGTCGTCGGGTATCTGCCGACGGAAAGTTTGAACGACATCAGCGGAGTCGCGAACGAGTCCTCGACCATCGACTTTGCGATTTTCGTCTGCCCGCCCGTCATGAGCGTGTCGAGGTTGCCGACCACGATGAACGCAAGCAGCGATATCAGCGCGATTGCCAGCAGTACTTCGATAATCGTGAAAGCCCTCCGCGCCGATTTCGCCGCGCGGCGTCCGAAAGAATGTGCGTGATTTTCCATTCGAAATTTCCTTTGTCTTTTAGAAACGCCGAAAATCCGTCAAAGTTTCGCGGGCGTCAAAGATTTTCGAGCCTGTTGCAGACTTCGTCGATGAGGAAGTCGGGCGTGGACGCGCCCGCGGTGACCCCCACGACGCCGAATTTTTTGATTGCGTCGAGGTCCAGCTCTTTGAGCGTTTCGATGTGGAAGCACGGAAGCCCCGTGCGCTGCGCCATGATTGCAAGCTTTACGGTGTTCGCCGAGTGTTTGCCGCCTATTACCACAATCGCCTCCGCGCCCTTTTCGGCGAGCACGTTCACGTCTTTCTGGCGTTCCTTCGTCGCGCCGCAGATGGTGTCGATGACCTTCGTGTCGGGGAAGCGTTTTTTGAAGTATTCGGAAATTTCGTTGTAGTCGTCGGTGAACATTGTCGACTGCGAGACCATGCAGATGTCGCCCTTGATGTCGGGCAGGGCGTCTATCGCCTTTTTGTCTTTGACGACGTACCCGCGTCCGCCCGCGTAGCCGAGAAGCCCGATTACTTCCGGGTGGTCGGGGTCGCCTACGATGACGGTCGTGAAATTTTTGTTTGCGTGCATTTTGATTATGCCCGCGATTTTCCCCACGTCGGGGCAGGTGGCGTCCTTGCAGCGCATGCCGAGGCTTTGCAGGTATTTGCGGCGGTCGGGCGAGACGCCGTGGGCGCGGAACACGAGCACGCTGTCGCTTTGCGAAGTGCCTTTGATTTGGTCGTCGATTGACGACTCGCTTTTATAGTCGCCTATTTCGAGAACCCCGCACTGCGTGAGGCGTTCCATCATCTGCCTGTTGTGGATAAGCGGACCGTCGGTAAAGACCTTGCATTTGCCGCCGTCGGTGCATGTTGTCGCGATTTCAATCGCGCGCTCCACTCCGAAGCAGAATCCCGCGCTTTTTGCTCTTATTACTTTCATAAATCCTTAAATTTTTTTGATGTCGAAACCGTCTTTTTTGTCGAGCACGCTCCACCCGAGTTCCGCAAGTTTTTTGCGCAGTTCGTCGGCTTTTGCGAAGTCCCTTGACTTTTTTGCGTCCCAACGCGCCTGTGCGAGGGCGGTGATTTCTTCGGGGGCGTCTGCGGCGGATTCCTCCGTCTTTTCCGAGAGGTCTATGCCGAGCGCGTACATCAGCGAGCCGAGGGCTGCGACGTCCTTTTTGTCTCCGCCGAGTTTCGGCAGCGCGCCGAAGATTTCGCCGAGTGCTTTGGGCGTGTTGAGGTCGTCGCAAAGTGCGTTCCACGCGGGTTCGAAAATCGTCCCCGCAAAGTTGTTTTCGGGCTTTACGAGCTTTTCGAAATCGCCGAACGACATTCCCGATTTTTCGAGCGCCGCCTTTGCCGATTTCGACAGCTTTGCCAACGCGCTCTTTGCGTCGTCAAGCCCCTTGAACGTGAAGTTGAGCTGCTGGCGGTAGTGCCCCGAAAGCAGTGCGTATCTGATTTGCGCTGGCGTGTAGCCCTTCGCCGTGAGGTCGTCGAGCGTGTAGAGGTTGCCGAGGCTTTTCGACATCTTCTGTCCCTCGACCATCAGGTGCGCGCTGTGGAACCAGTAGCGGACGTAGGGCGATTTGCCCGTCGAGCACTCGCTCTGCGCGATTTCGTTTTCGTGGTGGGGAAAGCAGAGGTCGATGCCGCCGCCGTGCAGGTCGAAAGTGTCTCCGAGGTATTTGCGCGACATCGCCGAGCACTCTATGTGCCAGCCCGGTCTGCCATCGCCCCACGGCGACTTCCAGAAGTTCTCGCCGTCTTCGGGCTTGCGTCCCTTCCACAGCGCGAAGTCTGATACGTTTTCGCGCTCGTATTCGTCGGCGTTGTTTGCCTCTCCCGCCGAGTTTACCGCCTGCGTCGCCATGTGCTCGCGGTCGAGACCGGCGAGTTTCCCGTAGTCGGGGAACGACGCTATTTTAAAGTATACGCTGCCGTCTTTTGCGGGGTAGGCGTGCCCGTTGTCCACGAGCGTCGAAACCATGTCGAGCTGTTCGGCGATGTGTTCGGTCGCCCGCGGCTCCACGGTGGGGCGGAGCATGTTGAGCTTGTCGCAGTCGGCGTGGAATTTGTCTTCCCACTTCTTCGTAAATTCTTTGAGCGACACCCCCAGTTTGCGGCTTTCGCGGATTGTTTTGTCGTCGACGTCGGTGATGTTTCTTACATGTTTTACCTTCAACCCCGAGCATTCGAGCGTGCGCCGCAGAATGTCCTGCACGACAAACGTCCTGAAATTGCCGATGTGCGCGGGGCCGTAGACCGTCGGGCCGCAGCAGTACATTCTGAACGTGTCGGTTTCGGGCGTCAGAACGTCTTTTTGTCGTGAAAGGGTGTTGTGGATTGATACATTCATTTTTGTTGCTATTTTTTTCGACGGGTTCATATCAAACCACAATGAACGAAAATTTCAAGCTCGATATAAAAAAGCGTCCGCGCCGCCTGCGCAAGAGCGACGCCATTCTCTCCCTCTGCGAGGAAACGCGCGTTTCCCCCTCCGATTTGATTCTGCCCGTCTTCCTTAAAGAGGGCAAAAACGGAGCGGACAAAATTCCGTCGATGCCCAACGTCTACCGCCACACAATCGACTCTCTCCTGCGCCTCTGCGACGGCTTGGCGAAAAAGGGCGTCATGGCGATTGCCCCGTTCCCGCTTGTCGAACGCTCTAAGAAGACCCTCCTCGCCGACGAGGCGGTCAACCCGAAGTCCCTCGCAAACCGCGCGATTGCCGCCGTGAAAAAACGCTTTCCCGAAATGGCGGTTGTCGCCGACATCGCGCTCGATCCCTACACCTCGCACGGGCACGACGGCATTCTCGACGATTCGGGAACGTGGATTATCAACGACGAAACCGTCGAGATTCTCGCGGCGATGGCTCTTGTCGCCGCCCAGTCGGGCGCGGATTTCGTCGCGCCGAGCGACATGATGGACGGCAGAATAGGCGCAATCCGCTCCGCCCTCGACGACTGCGACTTTCAGGACACCGCAATCATGGCGTACAGCGCAAAGTATGCCTCCGCTTTCTACGGGCCTTTCCGCGACGCAATCGGTTCCGCGCCCAAGCAGCAGGGCAAGGCGAAGAAGTATCTCGACAAAAAAGGCTACCAGTTAAATCCCGCAAACTCCCGCGAGGCTCTGAAAGAGGCGGCTCTCGACGAAGAGGAGGGCGCGGACGTCATCATGGTAAAGCCTGCGGGGCACTATCTCGACATCATTGCTAAAATCAAAGAGCGCACGACTCTTCCGATTGCCGCATATCAGGTTTCGGGCGAATATTCCATGATTATGGCTGCGGCGCAAAACGGCTGGATTGATTTGGAGAAGACGGTGAGGGAGTCTCTTGTGTCAATAAAACGCGCAGGAGCGGACATGATACTGACTTACTTCGCTGACGGCGCGTTATAGTACCGTTGATGCGGCGTTTCCCCGCGCTTGCGGACTGCTCGCGTACATCAGTACGCCACGCACCCCGCAAGCGCGTGAAAGCCACCGCCTGAACGGCACTCTAACGCCCCTAAAATTACAGTGCTAACGCAGAAGATTTTTAGAGTGTGTAGAGATAAAAGTTGGGTAGGGCGTTTCGTTAGCCGACTTTTGTTTACAGATTGCCGTTTTTTTTCGTGTAGCCTGTTTATTTTATTTTTTACAAAACAAGTAATTGAAAATGGGGCGGTTTTTTTGTAGAGTGTTGTTTTTAATATAGAATAACGCATATGGGAAGATTGTCATTAACACTGGTATTTTCTATAATTTCGCTTGCGGGGTCGTTCGCATTTGCCCAGAAGGTGAATCCCGACGACAACGCCGCGTTGGAGTCGAAGATTGAGCGTCTTTGGCAGGACAGTTCGAGGGCTTTTTATTCGCCGAAGTCCAACCTTTTCTACACGGCCCCTCTTGCGAGAATTCCGTCGCCCGCCGAGATTGCCGAGTTGAAGCCTTTGAAGAAAAACGGCATGACAAACTGGCATGGCGGCGGTTCGGGCATTGAAGACTGTTCCATGCTTGGCGGCATTGTCCTTGCGGGGCTTTGCGACCGCTACGAGGTCTTGAAAGACGCCGACTCAAAGGCTCGCGCCGCCGCCCTTTTCAAGGGGCTTGTCCTTGCGGCAACCGCCCACGGCGACGAGGGGTTTATCGCCCGCGGGGTGTCGCCCGACGACTGCAAGTCCGTCTACCCCGGCTCTTCTCGCGACCAGTACACGCACAGCATTCACGGCATGTGGCGTTATTACAGGTCTCCGATGTCGTCGTCCGCCGAGAAGGCGCAAATCAGGAAGATTTTTTCCGCCGTCGCCGACAAGATGACGCGCGAAGTCCGCGAAGACGGCAACCCCCCGTACTCGTTTAAATTCTACAAGGGCATGCCCGACGACCGCGGCGTCGGCAAAATGCTCGACGTCTATCCGCACGAGGCCGCGCGGCTTGCCATGTTCTACGCCGCCGCCTACGACGTTACGAAGAAGTCCGAATATTTCGAGCTTTACAGAAAGCACCTGCCCTACGCGCTGACGCGCACGGCGGAGCTTCCCCAAATGCCCGAAAAGAAAATGCGCTCCTATGTGCCCGCGTATTCGATTCTCCAAATGGAGGCGTCGCTCGAACTAATCTACGTTGTCGAAAAAAACAAAAAGCTCAAAAAGCAGGTCGGCGACCTCATGGACATGCTTGCCGAATTTGTCGAAAACTCTCCCGTGTTCGACCTTTCCAAGCGCAAGTACGCCCGCGACTGCGCCGAGGTCATAAACGGCCAGCTGCTTTCGCCGGGCTACAAGCTGACGCCCAAGCACGAGAAAATTTTGCGCGGCTGCATTGCGAGGGTTTCGGGCTCGCACGACAGCGGCAGTTCGTACACGCTCCTTGCCGCGTACTGGCGCGCGCGTTTGGAGGGCAAGCTCAATCCGTAGTTTTTCAAGTTTTTTTCGGGCCGCGCGGGCAATCTGCGCGGCTTTTTTTATTTGCGCATGCGGGAGAGTAGGCGCGTTGCGTTTGTCTGCCGCGCGGAAATTTTTTTGCGCCAAACGTCCGTCTGCGGGGCGCGGATTGGCGGTTTTGCGCGGCGGGGCTATCCGTCTGCGGGGCTATCCGTCGATGTCCCTGTCTTTGCGCTCGAATTCCGAGCCGAAGCTGATTGCCGACTTCCCGAATTTTTCGCGAATGTCGAAGAATGCGTCTTCGGCTTTTTCGTTTTTTTCGGAAAGCTCCTGCGGCGGTTCGAAGAGGTCGGCTTGGTAGGGCGCGTTCGCGTCCACAAGCCCCGACCCCGCTATTCCCAGCATGCGGATTGGCGATTTCAAATCCCAGTTTGTCGAGACAAGCCGCATGGCGGTTTCCGCGAGCGCGAGCCTCGAATTCGTCGGCTTGTCCACGGTGGTCTGGCGCGTCAGGCACGAGAAGTCCGCGCCCTTGATTGTCGCGTGAATAACCGTGCATTTCACGCCGTCGCGCTTCATGCGCCGCGCGACTTTTTCGGCGACGAGTTCGAGCCCCGCCCTGATGTCCGCCGCGCCGTCGAGGTCGCGCTTGAAAGTTATGGAGTTTCCCACCGACTTCGCTTCGTCGTCCTCTCCGTAAAACGCCACGGGCGAATTTTCCTCGCCCCGCGCCGCCTCCGACAGCGATTTTCCGTGCTTGCCGAAGCGGCGGATTAGGAAGTTTTCGTCGGCGTCGGCGAGGTCTCCGATGGTCTGTATTCCCATTCGGCGCAGGGTTTCCGCCGTCGAGCGGCCGACAAACAGCATGTCGCGGACGGGCAGTCCGCGGATAATCTGCGTTTGTCCGCGCCCGAAGAGGGTTGTTGCGTCTGGCTTTTTGTAGTCGCTGCCGAGCTTTGCGAAGACTTTGTTGAATGAAACGCCCACCGAAATCGTAAGTCCGAGTTCCGACTTCACCGTTTCGCGGAGCTTGTCGGCAATTTCGACGCCCGACCCGAAAAGCGAGAGCGAGCCGCTCACGTCGAGCCACGACTCGTCTATTCCGAACGGTTCCACCCTGTTCGTAAACCGCGAGTAGATTTCGTTCACCCTGCGCGAATACTCCGCGTATTTTTCGTGGTGCGGTTCGAGCAGAATGAGCTTGGGGCATTTTCTCTTTGCCTGAAAAATCGGCTCTCCCGTGCTTATGCCGTACTTTTTTGCCGCCTCGTTCTTCGCGAGAATTATGCCGTGCCTGATTCGCGGATTCCCCGACACCGCCATGGGCTTGTCGCCTATTTCGGGGTGGGCGAGGGCTTCGACGGACGCGTAGAATCCGTTGAGGTCGCAGTGTAGGATTGTCCTGTCGGCGGGCATGGTTTTCATATTCGGTATTTATGCGCTTGCGTCCACAAAAAATGGCCGAAAAAATTTTTTCGGAAATTTTTTACAAAAAAGTATTGACTTTTCTCAAATGTTTCTTTTGATTGCTCACATAATTTAAATCGAATTTCTCATGTGTGTTGGGTGTCGTCGGAGCTTCGGCTGCGGCGGCATCTTTTTTTGTGTTTTTCGGAACGCGCATGCTCCGAAACGCGGCGCAATGGCGCATTTAAAACTTGAAGTCGCGGCGGAATGGGGGCAGAATGACGCCGTATTTATTTATTTTACTATGGCAAAAGAAAAAAGAACGGCGATTGAGCCGACGCGCGCTCAGGACTATCCCGAATGGTATCAACAGGTAATCAAGGCGGCGGACTTGGCTGAAAACAGCCCCGTTCGCGGTTGCATGGTCATCAAACCGTGGGGGTACTCGCTTTGGGAAAACATGCAGCACGGCCTCGACAAAATGTTCAAGGACACGGGGCACACAAACGCGTACTTCCCGCTCTTCATTCCCGTAAGCTACCTCGAAAAGGAGGCGGAGCATGTCGAGGGCTTTGCCAAGGAATGCGCGGTTGTAACCCACTCGCGCCTCGAAGCGGGGCCCGACGGGAAGCTCGTTCCCGCCTCTCCGCTCGAAGAACCGCTCGTCGTCCGCCCGACTTCCGAAACAATCATCGGCGAAATGTATTCGCGCTGGGTTCAGTCCTACCGCGACCTCCCCATTTTGGTCAACCAGTGGGCGAACGTCGTAAGGTGGGAAATGCGCACGCGCCTTTTTCTCCGCACCGCCGAATTCCTCTGGCAGGAGGGGCACACCGCGCACGCCACGCGCGGGGAAGCGGAAATCGAGACAAAGAAAATGCTCCGCGTCTACGAAACTTTCGCGCAAGACTACATGGCGGTCCCCGTAATTTGCGGGCGCAAAACCGAGGGCGAGAAATTCCCCGGAGCTGTCGATACATATTGCATCGAGGCCATGATGCAGGACAGAAAGGCGTTGCAGGCGGGCACTTCCCACTTCTTGGGGCAGAATTTTGCGAAGTCGAGCAACATCAAATACCTCTCCGAGTCGGGCGCGCAGGAATACGCGTGGACGACAAGCTGGGGCGTCTCGACGCGCCTTATCGGCGGCATGGTCATGACGCACTCAGACGACGACGGGCTTGTTCTGCCGCCGAGGCTCGCGCCCCTGCATGTCGTGGTTCTCCCCGTTCTCCACAAGGAGGAGGAACGCGCCAACGTGCTCGCCTACTGCGACAGCCTCAAAAAGGAGCTTGAAGAAAAGACATTCTGCGGGCTTCCCGTCAAAGTCTCCGTCGACGCCCGAGACCTGCGCGGCGGCGAAAAAATGTGGGGCTGGGTCAAGAAGGGCGTTCCTCTCAGGGTCGAAGTCGGCCCGCGCGACATCGCGTCGGATTCGCTGTTCGTCGCCCGCCGCGATACGGGCGAGAAAAAGGCCATTGCACGCTCCGAGTTCGTCGGAACAATCGCCGAAATCTTGCAGTCGATACAGGACAACCTCTTCGCCCGCGCAAAGAAATACCGCGACGAAAACACCGTCGAAATTTCCTCGAAGGAGGACTTCTATGCGTACTTCACCCCGAAGAACGAAAAGAAGCCCGAAATCCACGGCGGCTTTGCCGTCGCCGAATACGACGGCAGCGAAGAGGTCGAGGACATGCTCAGAAAGGATTTGCGCGTGACCGTGCGCTGCATTCCGCTTGAAGGCGGCGAGCCGAAGGGCGGAAAGTGCATATTCACGGGGCGTCCCGCAAAATACCGCGCGATATTCGCAAAGTCCTACTAAGCGATTTTACTTGAACCAAGAATCCCTTAACCCTAACTTGAATTTTATGATAGACAAATTCGTATTCTCGTCCGAGTCGGTTGGCGAAGGCCACCCCGACAAAGTTGCCGACTATATCTCCGACAGCGTTCTCGACGCGTGTCTCGAACAGGACAAATTCAGCCGCGTCGCGTGCGAAACGCTCGTAAAGAGCAACTGCGTTGTCATCGCAGGCGAAATCACGACGAAGGCGAAGCTCGACTACGAGAAAATCGTCCGCAAGGCGATTGAGGAAATCGGCTACACGAACGACGACGACGTTTTCCACGCCGACAAAATCTTCCTCACAAACCTCCTTACCAAACAGTCGCCCGACATCGCGCAGGGCGTAGACGCCCGCAAGGCGAAGGGCAAGGAAACTGCGGAACAGGGCGCGGGCGACCAGGGCATCATGTTCGGCTACGCCACAAACGAAACGCCCGAATACATGCCCGCGGCGATTATGTTCGCCCACAGAATTTTGACGGAGCTTGCAAAACAGCGCAAGAGCGGCAAAGGCCCGAAATGGCTGCGCCCCGACTGCAAAAGCCAGGTCGCGGTTGCCTACGAAAACGGCAAGCCCGCGTACATCGAAAACGTCGTCGTTTCCACCCAGCACGCCGCGGGCGTAGACCACAAGACCATAAAAAACTACATTGTCGAAAAGGTCGTCAAAAAGGTTCTGCCCAAAAAGCTCCTCACAAAGAACACAAAGTTCCTCGTCAACCCGACGGGCAACTTCGTGGTCGGCGGGCCTCAGGGCGACTCCGGGCTTACGGGGCGCAAAATCATCGTAGACTCCTACGGCGGCTACGGACGCCACGGCGGCGGCGCGTTCTCCGGCAAAGACCCCAGCAAGGTCGACCGCTCTGCGGCGTACATGTGCCGCTGGGTCGCAAAGAACATCGTTGCGGCGAAGCTTGCCGACAAGTGCGAAATTCAGGTCGCGTACGCAATCGGCTATCCCCAGCCGCTTAGCATTGCAATAGACACTTTCGGCACGGGCAAAGTCCCCGAAGAGAAAATCGAAAAGGCCGTCCGCAAGGTGTTCAGCTTCAAACCCGCCGACATCGTAAAGCAGCTCGATTTGCTCCGCCCGATTTACAAGAAGACGACGAACTACGGGCACTTCACGAAGTCCGATTTGCCGTGGGAAAAGACCGATAAGGCGGACGCGCTCAAAGCCGCAGCCGCAAAATAGTTTCGGCTTTCCACCCGTTTTCGAAAATATTTGGGACAATGACGCGGCGTTATCGCCGCGCATTTTGTATTGAAACCTGCGCGGAAATTCACCGTATTTGCGGAAATTTCTGTGCTAAATGGCATGCCAACTGCAAAATTTTGCAAAATTTATGAAAGAACAGGAATATAAAATAGCAGACATCAACCTCGCGTCGTGGGGCAGAAAAGAGCTCGACATCGCCGAATACGAAATGCCGGGGCTTATCGCAATCCGCGAAAAGTACGCGCCCAAAAAGCCGCTCGACGGCGTGAGGATAAGCGGCTCGCTCCACATGACAATCCAGACGGCGGTTCTCATCGAAACGCTCAAAGCCCTCGGCGCGGACGTCCGCTGGGCAAGCTGCAACATCTTCTCCACGCAGGACCACGCTGCGGCGGCAATCGCGGCGGCGGGCGTTCCCGTCTTCGCTTGGAAGGGCGAAACCCTCGAAGAATATTGGGACTGCACCTACCGCGCCCTCACTTGGCCGAACGGCAAAGGCCCGCAGCTTATCGTAGACGACGGCGGCGACGCGACTTTGCTTATCCACCGCGGCTACGAGCTTGAAAACGGCGACAAGTGGGTTGACTCTCCCTCCGATTCGCACGAGGAGCAGGTAATCAAGGACCTCCTCAAACGCGTCTACGCGCAGGACAAAAACCACTGGCACAACGTCGTCGCCGAATTGAAGGGCGTCTCCGAAGAGACCACGACGGGCGTCCACCGCCTCTACCAGATGGTGGAGGACAAGCGGCTTCTCGTTCCCGCAATCAACGTTAACGACTCCGTAACGAAAAGCAAATTCGACAACATCTACGGCTGCCGCGAGTCTCTCGTAGACGGCATCAAACGCGCAACCGACGTGATGATTGCGGGCAAAGTCGCCCTCGTCTGCGGCTACGGCGACGTCGGCAAAGGTTGCGTTCAGGCGTTGAAGGGCTTGGGAGCTACGATTTTCGTCTCCGAAATAGACCCCATTTGCGCGCTCCAAGCGGCTATGGAGGGCTACCGCGTCGTAACCGTCGAAGACGCCCTGCCGCTCGCCGACATCTACGTAACCACCACCGGTAATTGCGACATCATCACAATCGACCACATGAAAAACATGAAGGATCAGGCGATACTCTGCAATATCGGGCACTTCGACAGCGAAATTCAGGTCGCGAAATTGCAGGCGTATCCGAACATCAAGCGGACGAACATCAAGCCGCAGGTGGACAAGTACACGTTCCCCGACGGACGCTCGATTTTCCTCCTTGCGGAGGGTCGCTTGGTAAACCTCGGTTGCGCCACGGGGCACCCGTCTTTTGTGATGAGCAACTCGTTCTCGAACCAGACGCTTGCGCAGATGGATTTGTGGGCGAACCGCGACAAGTACGAAAACAAAGTCTACATTCTGCCGAAGCGCTTGGACGAAGAAGTTGCAAGACTCCACTTGGAAAAGCTCGGCGCAAAGCTGACGAAGCTTACGCAAAAGCAGGCGGACTACATCGGCGTCTCCGTAGACGGGCCATATAAACCCTCTCACTATCGCTATTAGACGGCGCGTGAAAGCACTTCCCTAAGGGCGTTTCCCTGTGCACCCAGACCGCTCGCGTACGAAAGTACGCCACGCGCCCTGCGTGCACAGGAAAGCCACCCTTATGAAAGCACTTTGACGCGCCTAAATAGTGAGTGCTGGCGCACGAAGTTTTTTAGGTTGCGTTGGGATAAAAGTGGGGTTGTTGGGTTTGCGAGCCGACTTTTGTTTGCGGATTGCTCGCGTACGAAAGTACGCCACGCACCCCGCAAGCGCGTGAAAGCCACCGCCTGAACGGCACTCTAACGCGCCTAATATTACAGCGCGGAGCGCGGAAGATTTTTAGAGTGCTCTGGGAGAAAAGTTGAGTGAAGCGGTAAGCGGAGAATCCGTGTTTGGGGATTCCCGCTTTTTTTTATCCGCGCAAAGCGCGTCTATTTTTATTTGTTTCTTTTCAAAATATTGCATTTTCCAAACGCCAGTAATTGCCGCAGGCAATTCGGACTAATCCAGAAAAGGCGCGGGTATACCCGCGCCGAATAATAACAGAAGGAACGAAGTTCCGTTGCCGTGCAGGCTGCAGCCTGCCGAAGCTCCGTAGGGAGGCGCACCTTGCGCCCGCGGCTCGCGCCCAGCCTTGGGGGAGTGGGTGTAGAATTTCGCAACGCGAAATCCACCCCTGGGGGCGCAAGCCCCCAAGTTTCGGGTGGCGCGACTCGCGCACTTTTTTTTCTTGTGTTTGGGTTGGGGTTTTGTTTTGGTTGTTTTTAGCTCCTCAGACGTTTGAGGGGGGGTATTATTATTACAAATCACATCACATATTATATGGGAAGAACAAGAATCAGGAATGTAGGGTCGGTACTGGCGGCGTTTGCGTTTGTATCGGCGGTATCGTCTTTGAATGCGGCGTGGGCGCCTGTCGGCGGCCAGCTTATGACGAAGTGGGGACGGAATATCGACGTAAACAACGTATTGCCGGAGTATCCGCGTCCGCAGATGGAGCGTTCGGAATGGAAGAACCTCAACGGCCTTTGGCGTTATGCAATCACGCCGATAGACGCCGAATGCGCAAAGTTCGACGGCGAAATCCTCGTGCCGTTTGCGGTAGAGTCGGCGTTGTCGGGTGTGGGCAAAAAGTTCACGGCTTCCGATGCCCTTTGGTATGAGCGCGACTTCGAGCTTCCCGCGTCGTGGAGCGGCAAAAACGTGCTTCTGAATTTCGGCGCGGTGGACCACTCCTGCGATGTGTGGGTAAACGGCGAACACGTCGGCTCGCATTCGGGCGGCTACACGCCGTTTTCGCTCGACATCACAAAGGCGTTGAAGTCGGGCAAAAACATTCTGCGCGTGAAGGTTGTCGACCCGACCGACGACATGGAAAAATGCTTCCAGCCGCGCGGCAAGCAGTCGCTCAATCCGAAGGGCTGTTTCTACACGGCCGTTAGCGGCATTTGGCAGACGGTGTGGCTCGAACCTGTCGGCGCAAAGCATGTGGCGTCGGTGAAATACACGCCCGACGTAGACAAGTCGCGCATGGCGGTTGAAGTTTTCGCGCCCGCGGGCACGGAGTTTGTCGCCGAGCTTTCCGACGGCGGAAAGACCGTCGCAACCGCAAAGGCGGCGGCGAACGCAAAGGCGTATTTCGAAATCAAAAATCCCAAGTTGTGGTCGCCCGACTCTCCGCACCTCTACGGTACAAAGGTAAAGCTTTTCGACGCGGGCAAGCAGGTTGACGAAGTTTCGGGATATGCCGCAATGCGCAAAGTTTCGCGCCAGTCGCTGACGAAAGACGAGCACCCGAAGCGTTCGAAGGACGTAATGACGCTCAACGGCAAGCCCGTCTACAACTTCGGCCCGCTCGACCAGGGCTGGTGGCCCGACGGCCTCTACACCGCGCCGTCCGACGAAGCCCTGAAATACGACATCGAAAAGACCAAGGCGTGGGGCTTCAACATGATTCGCAAGCACATCAAGGTTGAACCCGCCCGATGGTACTACCACTGCGACAGGCTCGGCATTCTCGTTTGGCAGGACATGCCCTGCGGCAAGGACGGCAACGTCCGCACTCCGTGGGCGTTCGCGCGATACCTCGAAAAGGACACGGGCGAATTTTCGCAAAAGGCGTTCGACACGTTCATGAAGGAATATCGGGAAATGATAGATTTTCTCTGGTCAAGCCCGTCTGTCGTGTTCTGGGTTCCGTTCAACGAGGGCTGGGGGCAGATGAACACCGCGCAGGTCGCCGACTGGACGAAAAAGTACGACCCGACCCGCCTTGTCAACGCCGCAAGCGGCGGAAACTTCATCGGCAACAAGGGCGACATGACCGACGTCCACAGCTACCCGCACCCGCGCATGCTCATGCTCGAATGCCAGAAAATCAACGCAATCGGCGAGTACGGCGGCTTGGGCTACGTTGTGGAAAACCACACTTGGACAAAGCGCAAATCTTGGGGATACAGCAATTTTAAAAGCACCGCCGAAATGATGGACAAGTATTGCGAATTTATCGACATGCTTGTTGACATGCGCAAGTTCGGAATCACCGCGGCGGTCTACACGCAGACAACGGACGTCGAAAACGAGACGAACGGCATTATGACCTACGACCGCGAGGTCGTGAAGTTCGACGAAAAACGCCTGCGCGAGGCGAACCTCAAACTGATAGATTCGGTAAAATAGCGGCTTTGCCCGTTCCGATAAATTCGGCTTTGCAAAAAAACAAAAACGCTCCGAACCCGCAACGGCTCGAAGCGTTTTTTTTGCGGCAGGTCTTGCTATTTCGACGAGAGCTTCATCAGCAGAACGTCTCCCGATTTCAGCGGGAATGTTTTTGTCTTGAAGCGTCCGAGCTTTTTGCCCGCGAGCGCGTCTTCGACGTCGGCTTCCGTTTTGAGCGAAACGGTGTGGTCGCCGTCTTTTGTTGCGTACACAAGCAGGTAGCCGCCGTTTGCAAACGCCACCGCCTCGTTGTCAACAAAGCTGTGGACGCCGCAGATTTTTGCTATTGCGCGGCACACTTCGGGCGAAAGCTGGGTCGGGCCGATGTATATCTGCGGGCGTTTGCCGCTCGTGCGCAGCACCATTGCGGGCTTGCCGTTGGGATATTTTGCGAGCACCCTGTCGCCTGCGGCGGGAATCGGCGCAAAGAGCGGGTTTAATTTAAGGTCGAAGCCGAATTTCGGAATGCCGAGCTTTTTGCCGTCTTCGGTCGGAATCGCGAGGGCGGGGGTGTCGCCGACAGGCTCGACGTCGAAGCCCGTCGCTTCGGCGATTGCGGCAGTCGAAAATTCGCCCGCGTCCAAATCCACATAGCCCGCGTTCCAGATGAACACGCACGACGTGTGTTCGGCCGAGGCGCGGAGGGCGAGTCGCTGTTTTTTCGTCAGCGCGTACGCCCCGCCGATGTAGTGAAGCTTGGGCTTTGCGCGCCCGAACGCTACGTCGTCGAACAGGTACTGCCCGAATGGCGTGCCCGTGGGAGCTACGAACTTGTTGACGTGGTAGACCGACTGCGCGCAGGTTCGCGCCGAGCTTGGCTTGCCCGCGACCGTGCAGAGCGACGTTTCGTCGTACGAGATTGCCGTTTCGGGCGCGAAGGGCGTCGGGTTGTCGAGAAAGTGTTTTTCGATTTTTTCGAACCGGTCGAAGACGCCCCAGAGCTGGCGGTCGAGAAACCAGCCGCAGCCGAACAAGTCCATCCACCACGACGCGATGTTGCGCAGTGTCTGGTTTGCCATGTTGCGCTGCATTACCTTCACGCTTTCGGCGCGGCTTTTTTGCAGGGGGTCGAGCACATAGGGCGGCGAGCCCGATTTCGGGGCGAGCCATGTGCGGTTGTCGTCTTCGTCGAGCCAGATTTTGCCCGCAAGCAGGACCGACTCCGCCGCGCTCACGGTGCGCTTCAAGCCGCCGAGCTGGCGTTCGGTGTAGGCGATGGGCGCGGTGAAAATGTCGATGTCGGGAGAGGCGAGCAGCTTTTTGAAGCCGTAGTGCCCCGAATACGCGGGGCCGTTCGGGACCGTCGAAAAGCCGATTCCGTAGCCGTAGAAAATCACCGACAGCCTTTTTGCGGGAGCGGTCTGGCGGATTGTGCGGGCGGCAAGCAGAATGAAGTCTGTCATTTCGTCTTGCAGGAATATGTTGAAGTCGAACGCGGCGCGGCGCGTTTTAAGGTCGAGCAGCGCGCACTCCGCGCCGAAACGCTCCTCCTTTGAGGGAACTGCCGCCGTTTCAATCGAGGCGTCCGCGTTGTTCCACGCCTTTCTGAGCGCGGCGTCGGTGCGGTATTTTTTTGCAAGCCACTTGCGCCACGCTTTGAGCGTCGCCTTGTCGTAGCCGTGGAAGCCCTTTTCGTAGCTTCCGCCGTAGAACCATTCGCTCGAATTGCCGCCCGACGGGTGGTAGCCCGCGATGTTGTCGGGATAGCGTTTTTCGACATACTCTACGAATTTCCGCGCCGCCTCCATTGCGTCGCGGCGGTATGCTTCGGAGGAGGGCGTGGGGAAGCGCACGTGCATGCGCTCTATGAGCGTGCCGTCGGGCGAGCGCATGAGGTCGTCGGGGTGGGCGTCGAGCCATTCGTTCGGCGGTTCGAAGCCGAGCCTTACGATTATTCTGACGTCGGGGTTCGCCGCGATTGCCGCTTGGAAGCGTTCGTCGGCGACTTTTCGGTAGAGGGGCGAGTCGCTCCAAAAGGCGGGCATGCCGAACGAGACGAAATCTATTCCGCGCTCTTTTGCGAACTTCTCCTGCGACATGAAAGTTTCGGCGGTGTTTGAGGCGAGCTTTTCGCCCCCGTCGAACAGCGAAATTTCGCAGCGTCCGCGCTTGTCTGTTGCGACTTTTACCGAAAGCTCGTACTCGCGCCCCTTTGTGGTTTTGAGCGCGGGCGGCAGAAAATTGAGCCGTTCGATGTCGTGTATAACCGACTGGTTGCGTTTGAGCGACATGTCTACCGATTCTTTCTCTATCACGAGCTTCCCGTTCTCGTGCCTTGCGGAAAACGGCGGCTTGGGATATTTTTTCGGGTCGGGCGGGTTTTGCGAAATTCCCTCGCGCAGGTCGCGCCACGCTTCGAGGGCTTTGACTGTCCAGTTCGAGCCGATTTTGGCGTCGGGCGCGGAGAAGTCGTAGGCGTCGGAGATTTGCCCCGATTGCAGGTCGGCGAGCTTCATCTCGGAAATTTCGATTTTTCCGATTGCCGCGCCGAAATTCAGCGAGACTTGGGTTTCGCCGCCCGCGGCTGTGAATTTTATCTTCACGGTTTTGGGGGCGCTTTCGCTTTCGTCGAAATGCGTTCCGGGAACGTTCCCGTAGAACATTCGCGCGCGCACGGGCTTGCCGTCTACGCAGATTCGTGGAATCGAGCCGAAGGTTTCGACGGTGTAGTCGGCACTTCGGCAGAGGCTTGCGGCTGTCAACGCCAGCAAAAGAGTCAGTCCGTATTTTGGCTTCATTTATATAGAGTAGAGGGAAATTTTTAGGTTTGCGTCCATTGAATTTGTTCGAACGCGCCGATGCAAGAATATACGGAGAGCCGATTTGACAAAACGCGCGGATTTTATTGTTGTTTTGACATAAGCGGGAATTTCGGCGGTAAATCGCGGTGGATAAAAAATAAATAAAAAATTTTGTTGATTTTGTCGCAGGGGAGGGTAAAGTATGCGCCTTTTAAATCAACGGCTTACTGTCGAATCGTAAAAAGACGCCGAGCCTGAGGTTTTAAGAATTTCAATATAAGTACACTAAAATGAAACAGATAAATCTCAACACAACTTCAAGAACAGACGTTGGCGGCAACTCCGCAAAACGCTACCGTAAAAGCGGGCAAATCCCCGCCGTCATTTACGGCGAAAGCGGCGAGAAAAACCTTCTCATCGACGAAAAGGAACTTGCAGTCGCGCTCAAAGCAATCAGCGGCAAGGCCGTTCTCATCGACATGCAGTTCTCCGACGGAACGGAATCGCGCTACGCAATGCTCAAAGATGTTGAGCGCAACCCCATTACGGACAAGGTTATCCATGTCGACTTCGTAGAGGTTGTCCGCGGCAAGCCCATGCACGCGGTTCTCCCGCTCCACTTCGCTGGCGAAGCAGACGCTCCCGGCGTCAAGAACGAAAACGGCATTGTGGAAATCCACGAACACGAAGTCCGCGTAAAGTGCCGCCCGCGCGACCTGCCCGAAATGATTACAATCGACATTTCGAAAATGCACGTCGGCGAAGCAATCCACCTCAAAGACGTTGTTCCTCCGGAAGGCGTGGAATTTACCTCGAACCTCGAAGACATCTTGGTAACCTGCAACGAAATCGTCGTTGAGGAAGAACCCGCTCCCGAAGCTCCCGCAGAAGGCGACGCGGCAGCCGCTCCCGCGGCCGCGGCAGGCGCAGCCCCCGCGGCGGCTCCCGCAGCGGACGCCAAGAAGGCGAAGTAGTCTGAAAAATCCGCCGCGTCGGGGCTTGGTGCTGTTTGAACCTAACTGGTTTGACGGCGGCTCGGCTTTCGGCGGCGGAGAATTGTTCTTTACAAATGTCGTTAAAAATCGCAATCGGGCTTGGAAATACGGGCGCGGAATATGTCGGAACGCGGCACAATGCGGGCGAATCCGTTTTGAGGGAGGTAGCGCGCGGCTGCGGCGCGGAATTTTCGCACGACAAATACTGCGCGGCGCAAATCGCGAAAGTTTCCGTGGCTTCGAAACCGCTCGTGTTGGCGTTTGCCGACGGCTATATGAATTCGAGCGGCGTAGGCGTCGCGAAAATCCTCAAATTTTTCAAATTCGACATTTCCGAAGCCGCCGTAATCTACGATGACATTACGCTCGACGTTGGCAGAATGAAGCTTTCGGTCGGCGGGTCGTCGGGCGGGCACAACGGGGTTGCCGACGTCATGGCGAAATGCGGAAACGGATTCGCGCGAATCAGGATAGGCATAGGCGCAAAGCCGTACAAGTCGATGGACTTGGCGGACTACGTTTTGGGCAGGCTCGACGAAAGCGATGCGGCGGCGATAAAGTCGCTCGACGTGAAGGGCTGTCTGTCGCTCCTCCTGACAAAGGGTTTCGAGGGCGCGCAGAACGTCGTGAACCGTCGGTGAGACGCAAAAAATTTCCCGAAAAAATTTAACAAAACCAATAATATGAATAACAAGAAGTACAAAGCAACGTTTATCCTCGACACGAGAGGTTATAACGATCCCGTCGAAACACTCGTCGAAAAAATCAAGGGCGTAGTGGAATCCGCCTCGTGCAAAGTTCTGTCGGTTGAAAACCTCGGACAGAAGGCGTTTGCCCGCACGACAGACCGCGCGTTTCCCGCCGGCATCTATGTTGAAATCGCATTCGAAGGCCCGACGACCGCGAACACGACAATCAAGGAAAAACTCCGCCTCGACAAAACGGTAAACCGCGTTTTGGTAATGGCGGAATAAACTTTCGTAAACGGAACGAAAATGTCGTCGTTTAACAAAGTAATCTTGATGGGCAACCTCACCCGCGATCCGGAGCTGAGGCAGACCCAGAACGGCACAAGCGTTTGCCGTTTTGCAATAGCGGTCAACCGCTCGTTCAATTCGCAAGATGGCTCTTTGCGCGACGAAACGTGTTTTGTCGAAATCGACTGCTTCGGAAAGTCGGCGGAAAACATCGCGAGATTTTTCACGAAGGGCAAACCGATACTCGTCGAGGGACGTCTTCGTCAGGACACTTGGGAAGACAAGCAGACGGGGCAGAAGCGCACCAAATTGATGGTGGTTCTCGAACGTTTCGAATTTGTCGGCGGACGCGATTCGGGCGGCAACGGCGGCTACGACGCCGAGTATTCCGCGCCGCAACCGCGCGGCGGAGCGCGTCAGGCTCCGCGCCAGCAGCGCGCGCCCTCCAACGACGACATCGAAGACGACGACGTGCCGTTCTGATTTGTCGGAAAATTTGCAAACAAACTTTAAATTAAAAACAACACAATTATGGCAATAAGCAAAGTATTACTGGTCAAGCCCGTTGAAAATCTCGGCGGCGAAGGCGAACAGGTTTCGGTTAAGGCGGGTTATGCGCGCAATTTCCTCTATCCGCAGAAAATCGCGATTCCCGTAAGCAAGGCTAACAAGAAGCAAATCGAAGCGCTCATCAAGGCACGCGAACTCCGCGAAGCCAAGGAACTCGAAAACGCGCAGGCTCTCTCGAAGGCAATCGAAGGCATGTCGATTGCGTTTGCGGTCAAGACCGGCGAAGGCGGCAAAATGTTCGGCTCGGTCACGGTTGCGGACATCGTCGCGAAAATCGCAGAAGGCGGCATCGAGCTTCCGAAGAAGGCTGTGCACCTCGCCGCTCCCGTCAAGGAACTCGGCAAGCACACGGCGCAAATCAAGCTCCACAAGGACGTCAAAATCGACATTCATTTCGAGGTTGTTTCCGAGAATCCCATCGAAGATTCCGCGAAAGAATCCAACTAAGACGTTTTCGCCGCTTTTCGGCGGAAATTGATTGAATTGTGCAACTCGACGCGGCGCGCACTGCCCGTCGAGTTGTGCGGTAGATAAGGACTCGTCCCATTTTGTCGCGCGGCGGCTCTATTGTGGCGGCATGGAAACGAAAAATTCAATGGCAGAAGAGGACAGGAAACCCGCGCGCAAAAAACGCGCAACACCGCAAAGCACCGACGAGTTGGGGCGCGAGCTGCCGCACAATCTCGACGCGGAGGCGGGGGTTTTGGCGTCCATTATAATCGACGGCACGAACGAGGTAATCAACGCGTGCGTCGCAATGAAAGTCCGCGAGGAATATTTCTACAAGCCGCAACACAGAATAATCTACTCGGCGTTGGTCGCCCTGTTCAGCGAGGGCGCGAGCATCGACGAAATCGTGCTCGCCGAATATCTGAAAAAGCGCAACGCGCTGGAGCAGGTCGGCGGGATAGTGGCAATCAACGACATTGCGGGCAGGATTGAAACTTTCGCCCACTACCGCCAGTGGCTCGACATTCTCCGCGAAAAATTTTTCATGCGCGAAATCATACGCGCGTGCTCCGAAACAATCGAAAACGCCTACGCGAACCGCGGCGGAATCGACATGTTCATAGAGGGCGTGGAGGAGAAAATTCTCGGCATCAGTCAGGACAGGGTCGGCGACTCGGTAAAAAAAGCGAGCGAACAAGTGCCCGCGGCGGTCGCGCTAATCAACCAGCTCATAAAAAACAAGGGCGAGCTGATGGGCGTTCCCACGGGCTTTACTGCGCTCGACAATATGATGCGCGGCCTGCACGCCAACGAAATGATAGTCGTTGCGGGACGCCCCGGCACGGGCAAGACGTCGATTGCTCTCAATATAGCGGAGACCGCGCTGTTCGGCCGCAAACAGTTCCCGACGCTGATATTTTCGCTGGAAATGTTGGGCGAACAGCTGTACGGGCGCATGATAGCCTCCCGCGCGAGGATAGACCAGCACAAGCTCGGCATGGGGCGAATCAACGACGAGGAACTGCGCAACATCAACACAACGGCGAACGAACTGAAAAACGCGCCGCTTTGGATTGACGACACCGCGGGCATTTCGATTCTCGAAATGCGGGCAAAGGCGAGGCGGCTCCACCAACAGCTCGGCGGGAAGCTCGGTCTTGTCATTGTAGACTACCTCCAACTTCTGCGCGGTTCCGACCCGTCGCTTCCGCGCGAGCAGGAAGTCGCTGAAATTTCGCGCGGCATGAAGGCGATGTCGAAGGAGCTGCGCTGCCCCGTGATAGTGCTTGCGCAGCTGAACCGCGACAGCGAAAAGGACCAGCGCAACCCGCGACCGAGCGATTTGCGCGAATCCGGCTCGATAGAACAGGACGCGGACGCAATTTTACTGTTGAGTAGGCAGAAGAAATCTGTCACAGATGAAGAGGCAAACTCGAACCAGAATTGGCTGATTAGGGTGGAGCTTGCGAAACAGAGAAACGGACCCACAGGCGTTGTCACGCTCATGTTCAACAGAAGCTGCACACGCTACGAAAATTACATAGATGCTGAAAATGTTCAGGTTTAACGGCAAAATTTTTGAAACCGCGCGCGCGGCGTTCGGACGCGCGACGGGCGCGTTCCGCGTTGCGGCGATTGCGGCGGCGATTGCGGCGTGCTCGGCGGCGCACGGGCAGACGGCGGGAAAGCCGGTTGACGAGCAGACGCTCACAATCAACCGCATCACTTACAAAATCGAAGGCCCGAAGACGATTTCGGAAGACGCAATCACGGCGCATGTCAGACTCCGCAAGGGCATGAAGTTCGACCAAAAATCGCTCGACCAGTCTATACGCTCGCTCTACGAAACGGGGCTTTACGACATCATTGACGCAACGCGCACGGCGTCTTCAAACGGCGGAATGGACATCGAATTTTTAATCGTTCCCAAGTACAGAATCAGCCAAATCGTGTTCAAGGGGAACAAGGAGTATTCGGCGCGGAGATTGCAGGAGGAAATCTCTTCGTACGCCGGCTCCACCCTCAGCGAAGTTCAGGCAAAGCGCGACGCCGACAAAATCAAGGCGTTCTACCAAAAAAAGGGCTACTCGCTCGCAAAGGTGAATTTTTCGATAGAGCGCAACGACGAGCAGGGCAAGGGCGCGGTGATTTTCGACATCAACGAGGGCGAGGATATCGCAATCGAAAATATCAGGTTCACGGGCGACCCCGCCGTCGAAAAGCAGTACGGCTTTTGGGGCAAGCTATGGAAGCGCATGTTCGCAAAGGACAATCCCGCCGAGCTTAACTCGATTAAACTTTTGAAGGAAATGAAGACCGACACTTGGATTCCCGTCATTTCCTACATCACCGACAACGGACGCTTCAAGGACGAGGAATTTCAGGCGGACATCGAAAAACTCCGCAAAGTCTACCGCGACCACGGCTACCTCGACGTCGAAATCGACGAGTCGAAAGTAAAGTTCGAATTTCCCGACGCCGACAACCCCGGCGACATGGACATCGTCATAAACGTAGTCCCCAACAGGCAGTATAAGGTCGGCAAGGTTTCGTTCAAAAACAACAAGCTGTTCTCCGACGAAAAACTCATGCCGTTTGTGGAGTACTTCGACCTCACAACGGGCAACGTGTTCTCGCCGTCGAAAGTTGACGAAATGATTGAAAAAATCAGAATCTACTACGGCGAATACGGCTATATAGACACAATCGTCCGCGCCCAGCGCAAGCCGAACGTGGAGTCGGGCGACATCGACTTGGTGATAGACATAATCGAGAGCGGCAAATTCTACCTCGAATCAATCAACATTCAGGGCAACACGAAAACGAAGAGCGAAGTCATAATCCGCGAACTCGCGCTCGCCCCCGGCGACGTCTTCGACCTCGCCAGAATGAAGTCTTCGGAAAACCGCCTCAAAGAAACGCGCTTCTTCGACGAAGTGAACCTTTCGCCCGAAGCCACAAACATTCCCAACCGCCGCAATCTGCGCGTGGTGGTCAAAGAGGGGCGCACGGGCAACCTCACGTTCGGCGCGGGTTTCAGCACAATCGAAAGCTTGGTGGCGACGGTCGAAATCACGCAGAGCAACTTCGACTACGAAAACTACGACAGCTACTTTCAGGGCGCGGGGCAGAAATTCAGAATCCGCGGGTCCATCGGCTTGAAGAGCAACCAGATTATAGTGAGCTTCGAAGAGCCGTGGGTTTTCAACCGCAACCTCGCATACGGCATCGACGCCTACCGCACCGACACGGGCTACTATTCCGACTACTATTCGGAAGTCCGCCTCGGCGCGACAAACTATTTGAGAAAGCGCGTCTACGAGCTCATCGAAGCCCGCCTTGCCTACAAGCTCGAACTTGTCGATATTTACGACGTCGATTCGAAGCTCACCACGGGCCCCGACCCTGTCATGAAGGAGTGGCGCGGCGACATCGGCGAACGCTCGATTTCGCAGGTGAGCCTTTCGTTCCTGCGCGACTCGCGCGACAGTCTCATGACCCCCACGCGCGGCACGCGCTTCGAGCTTATTCAGGACGTCGCGGGCGGGCCGCTTCTGGGGCAGACAAACCTCTACCGCGTGGAGGCTCGCGCGGGCTGGTGGATTCCGACGTTCGAGGCGGGCAATCAGGTGCTGTCGTTCGTCGGCAGAACGGGCACGGTCATAGGCTACGGCGGCAAAGACGTTCCGTATTTCGAGCAGTACTTCCTCGGCGGCGGCTACAACATGCGCGGCTTCAAATACCGCAAAGTCGGCAGGATAGACCCGAATACGGGCGAGGCGTACGGCGGCAAAACGTTCGCGTTCGCGTCGGCGGAATATTCGATAGAGCTTTTCAATCCCGTGCGTTTTGCGGTGTTCTACGACATCGGCTTCGTAAATTCGGGCGAGTGGGATTGGGACCCGTCGGACTATAATTCCGACTTCGGCGTCGGCTTCCGCGTGCTCCTCATGGGCGCGCCCATGCGCATAGACTTGGGCTTCCCGTGGAAAACCGGCCCGTACAACGACGACGGCATGCAGTTCAACTTCTCGTTCGGAACGGTGTTCTAAAAAAAAATCGCGGATTCGGAACATTCGGCTTTTTCAGCTTACTAAAAACACAAACAAAGAAAAAACATATGAAAAAATTAACGGCATTAATCGCGGGGCTCGCCGCCTGCGCGGCACTTAACGCGGCTCCCAACATCTACTACATCGAAATGGGAAGAGCCTACCAAAACTACTACAAGGCGAAAGCCGCGGCGGAACAAATTCAGGCTTCGATTGACGCCACAAAAGGCGAACTCGAAAAAATGAAAAAGACCTACGACGAAAAGGCGAAACAGGCACAGGCGCTGCTCGAAAAGGCGAACAACCCCGCCCTCGGCGAAGACGCAAAGAAGAAGCTCCAAGAGGAAATCAGACCCATCGCCGTGGAATGCCAGCAGATTGAGGCGAACATGCGCAACATCAGCGCGCAGGCTAACGAAAGACTCCGCCAGAACGCCGACAGTATCCGCAAAGTCCACCTCGAAGAAATCAGGGAAATCGTAAAGAAGCTTGCCGAAGACAAGAAGGCGGACTGCATTATCGAAAAGAGCGTCTGCCACTATTCCGACCCGAAAGCCGACCTCACCGACGAGCTTATCAAGCGCATCAACGCAAACGCGCCCGCGGGCAAATAGTTTTTTTTTCCGCTCCGCGCCGCGGAACGGAGTTAGGGGGAGTTTTTTGAACTCCCCTTTTTTTGTTTTTAGATAAAACCTGAAAGTAAGGATAAAACGATGTCAAATATTGTGCTTTGCGCGCTCGCAAGCGTTTTCCTCCCCGGCTTGGGGCAGCTGTTCGAGTCGCGCGGATACGAGGCGGCGGGCTTTTTCTTCGGGGCGGTCTTGGCGTACATGATATACATTCCAGCGGGCGTGTGCGTGCATGCGTGGGCGGTCGCCGACGCCGCGCTCCGCGCCAAACGCAAATAGCGGGCGGAATTGTTCAAAAACGCCCGCGCGGACACATCAAAAGTGTTGCAAGAAAAAAGTAATTCGGCTATGTTGCAGGGCATGGAATTTCAAAATAAAAAATCGTCGATACGCACCGAAAACCTCGTCAAGGAATACGGCAAGAGGCGAGTCGTAAAGGGCGTGAACATCGGCGTTGAGGCGGGCGAAGTTGTCGGGCTTCTCGGCCCGAACGGCGCGGGCAAAACGACGAGTTTTTACATGATTGTAGGCCTCGTTCCCGCAACAGAGGGCAAAGTGTTTCTGGAAGACTGCGACATCACAAACGTGCCCATGTACAAACGCGCCCGCATGGGGATAGGCTACCTGCCGCAGGAGGCTTCGATTTTCAGGAAACTTACGGTCTACGAAAACATCTACGGCGTGGCGGAAACGCTGCCCGTGCCGAAATCGGAACTGAAAGACTTTACGATGTCGATGTTGGAGGAGCTTGGGCTTGAAAAGCTGGCGTCGCAAAAGGCGTTCACGCTTTCGGGCGGCGAGCGCAGGCGTCTTGAAATTACCCGCGCCCTCACGGCGCGTCCGAAATTCCTGCTTATGGACGAGCCTTTCAGCGGCGTAGACCCCATAAGCGTTGCGGAGGTTCAGGAAATCATACGCGGCTTGAAGGCGAAAAACATAGGCGTGCTCATAACAGACCACAACGTGCGCGAAACGCTCAGCATTGTAGACCGCGCCTACCTTATCCACGACGGCAAAGTGCTCTGCGAGGGCACGAGCGACTTTTTGGTGAACGACCCCCAGAGCCGAAAATTCTATCTCGGCGAAAACTTTACGATGTAGGGCATGGAAAACCGAATCAACAAAACGAGAGTGTCGGAGGAAATTTCAGTCCGCGAGTTTTTCGAAATGTTCGAAGGCTCGCTCCAGCTCGAACTTCTTGCGGGCAAAAACGGACTCGACAGAATCATCTACGAGCCGAGCCTCAACCGCCCCGCGCTGGCAATCACGGGCTACTACAAAAACTTCGCCTCCAAGAGAATCCAGCTCTTCGGCGCGGGCGAAATGGCGTATATGTGCGACCTTTCGCGCGACCGCCAAACGGCGGTGATGTGCGAAATGATTTCGCACGAAATTCCGTGCGTGGTAATCTCGCGCAACCTCGAACCCACGCAGGCGATGATTGAGTCGGCGGACTCGCACAACGTGCCGCTTATCCGCACGAAGATGAAGTCGAAGGAGTTTTCCGCCGAGGTTTTCGTGCGGCTCGAAAGGCTGTTTTCGCCGCGCATGTCGGTGCACGGAACGCTGCTCGACATCAAGGGAATCGGAACTCTCATTCGCGGCGACAGCGGCATCGGCAAAAGCGAATGCGCCCTCGCGCTCATCGACCACGGGCACTCGCTCGTAGCCGACGACCACGTCTATTGCGTGAAAGTCAACGACCAAATCGTGCTCGGACGCGGCAACGAACTCAACAGGGGCTACATGGAGTGCCGAGGAATCGGGATAATCAACGTTGCCGAGCTTTTCGGAATCCGCTGCGTGCGCATGGAAAAGTCGATAGACATCGTGGTGACATTCGTCGAATGGAAGCCGGGGGTTGTCGAAGACAGAACGGGCTTGGAGGTAAATTATTTCGACATATTGGGTATCCAGATTCCGCATTTTGTAATACCCGTGCGCCCCGGCCGCGACATGGCGCGTCTTGTGGAGGTTGCCGCAATGGTGCAGGCTCTGCGCCGCATGGGGCACGACGGCGCAAAGGCGTTCAACGACAGGCTCATCGCCCACATGGCGAAAGGAAACGCAAAGAAAGATGTCTAAACTACCTCTTTCCAAAAGGGGCGCGCTGCTCGCCGAAACAATCGGGAAGAGGATTGTGTTTCTCGACGGCGGCATGGGCACGCTCATTCAACGGCGCGGTCTGACGGAGGCGGACTTCCGAAAGGGCGACGCGCGTCTCGAAAAAACCGCGGGCGAACTGCGCGGCGACAACGATTTGCTCTCAATCACGCGCCCCGACGTAATATCGGATATTCACAGGCAATATTATCTGGCGGGGTCGGACATCGCCACTACAAACACCTTCGGGGCGAACTCGGTTGTGCAGGCGGAATACGGAATCGGCGAGGACTTGGTGCGCGACATGAACGCCGCGGCGGTGCGCGCGGCGCGGGCGGCGGCGGACGAAGTCTCGGCGAAGCTCGGCGGAAAGCCGCTGTTCGTGGCGGGGTCGCTAGGCCCGATGAACAAGGCGGCAAGCATTGCCTCCGACGTGTCCGACCCGTCGGCGCGCTCGATAACTTTCGACGAACTCCGCGCGGCGTACTACGAACAGATGTCGGTCTTGGCGGAGTCGGGCGCGGACTTGTTCATACTCGAAACGTCGATAGACACGCTGAACGTAAAGGCGGCAATCCACGCCTATTTGAGCCTCTGCGAAGAGCGCGGCGAGAAAATTCCGATAGCCGTCAGCATGACGGTCTCCGACCTGTCGGGGCGCATTCTGAGCGGACAGACAATAGAGGCGTTCTACGCGTCGATACGGTACGCGAAGCCGCTCTTTGTGGGCTTGAACTGCGCTCTGGGCGCGGAGAAAATGCGCCCGTACATCGAGACTTTCGACAGAATAGCCGAGTGCTACACCCACTGCTATCCCAATGCGGGGCTGCCGAACCCGCTTTCGGAATTCGGCTACGATCAAATGCCCGCGGACACCGCAAAATACCTCGGCGAATACTGCGCCGACGGGCTTCTGAACGTGGTAGGCGGCTGCTGCGGCACGACGCCCAAGCACATAGAGGCGGTCGTTGCGGCGTGCGCCAAACTTGCGCCGCGCAAGCCCAAAACAGCCGATGCGCTCACGCTTGCGGGCTTGGAGCTTCTGCGCATTCCCGACAGTGGCGCGCCGTTCATTTTCGTCGGAGAGCGCACAAACGTAATGGGCTCGCCCGCGTTCCGCAAAATGGTCAAGGAGGGGCGGTTTACCGACGCGCTCTCGGTTGCGCGCAATCAGGTCGAAAACGGCGCAAACCTCATCGACATCAACTTCGACGAAGGCATGCTTGACTCCCCCGCGTGCATGTCGAAATTCCTCAACCTCATCGGTTCCGAACCGGAAATCGCGCGCGTGCCGCTGATGATAGACTCGTCGAATTGGGAGACGGTTTTGGCGGGCTTGAAATGCGCACAGGGCAAGTGCGTCGTCAACTCGATAAGCCTGAAAGAGGGCGAGGAAAAATTCCTTTCGCACGCGGGGGAGATTATGAAATTCGGCGCGGCGGCAATCGTGATGGCGTTCGACGAACGCGGGCAGGCTTCGACGCTTTCCGACAGAATTTCGGTCTGCCAGCGCGCGTACAAACTGCTCGTCGAAAAGGCGGGCTTCGACCCGCGCGACATAATTTTCGACGCAAACGTTCTGACTGTGGCGACGGGCATGCCCGAGCACGACTCCTACGCGACAGACTTCATAAACGCCGTGCGCGAAATCAAGCGCACATGCCCCTACGCCCGCACGAGCGCGGGGGTAAGCAACATCAGCTTTGCCCTGCGCGGCAACAACAAGGTGCGCGAGGCAATGCACAGCGTGTTCCTCTACCACGCGCGGGAGGCAGGGCTCGACATGGGAATCGTCAACGCGGGAATGCTCGCGCCCTACGACGAAATAGAGCCGCGCCTGCGCGACGCGGTCGAGGCGGTAATCCTCAATTCGTCGCCCGACGCCACGGAGCGTCTGCTTGCAATCGCCGCCGACTACAAGGACGCCGCCGTCTCCGAAAAAAAAGAGGCGCGCGACGACCCTAACGCGACGCCGCAGGAAAGGCTCGACAGGGCGTTCGTCAAGGGCGACGAAGAGTCCGCCGCAAAGCTCGCGCTCGAATTTTTGGAGGAGCTGAAAACGCCGCTTAGGGTAATCGAAAAGCCGCTGATGGATTCGATGAAAAAAGTCGGCGAGCTTTTCGGGGCGGGCAAAATGTTCCTGCCGCAGGTCGTAAAAAGCGCGCGCGTGATGAAGCGGGCGGTGGCGGCTCTCGAGCCTTTCATGGAGTCGTCGGCGACAGGGAGCGCGCCGAAAGTCGTGCTCGCTACGGTCAAGGGCGACGTGCACGACATCGGCAAAAACATAGTTTCGGTAGTGCTCGGCTGCAACGGCTTCCGCGTGGAGGACTTGGGCGTGATGGTTCAGCCCGAGGCAATCGTCGAAGCCGCCCGCGACGCTGCGGTAATCGGGCTTAGCGGGCTTATCACGCCGTCGCTCGACGAAATGGCGAACACAATTTCCGCGCTCGAACGCGCCGGCATAAGAGTGCCCGTGCTCGTCGGCGGGGCTACTACGAGCGACCTCCACACGGCGGTGAAACTCGCGCCGCTCTATTCGGGAACGGTCGTGCGCGTGGAGGACGCCGGCGCGTCGGCGGGCGTCTGCGCCGACTTCACCATGGGCGGAAAGGCGGAGGCGTTCGCCCTTTCAATAGCCGCCGCCCAGCAGGCTCTGCGCGACAAATACGAGGCGGAGCACGCCAACCCGCCCGCGCACAAAAAACTTCTGCCGCTTGCCGAGGCGCGTTCCAAAAAGGCGGTCTGCGATTTCTCCCACGTAGAAAAGCCGCCGTTTACAGGCGTGCGGACAATCGGCGTTCCCGTGTCGGAGTTGAAGCCCGACATTCCGTGGAACATGTATTTCAGGACTTGGGGCGTGAAGGACAGGGCGGCGACGGAGGACTTTTGCAGGGACACCCTCGCAATGCTCGAAAGGCTTGCGGAGGTCGCGAAGCCGAGAATCAGGGTCGGATTTTTCGAGGCGAAGCCCGACGGCGACGACATCGCGCTTTTCGAAAACGGGACGCGGATTGAAACGCTGTCGCTCGTGCGCTCGCAGGTCGAAAACTCGCGCGGAGAGTGCCTGTGCCTTGCAGACTACGTAGCCCCCGAAGGCGACTACGTAGCTCCCTTCGCGGCTACGGTCGGGAGCGAGGCGGAGGCGTTCGCAAAATCGTTCAAGGACGCCGGCGACGACTATTCCTACATGATTGCCCAAACCCTGTGCGACGCGCTCGCCGAGGCTCTCTCGACCTACGCGCAACGCGCGGTGTTCTCGGACTCTCCCAAAGAACGCGCGGGCGTCCGCGCGGCGGCGGGCTACGCTTCATACCCCGACCACTCCGAAAAGGCGAAGTTCGAAAAACTGCTCTCGCTCGAAGAGTCGGCGGGCATAAAACTTACGGACAACTTCATGATGACGCCGAAGTCGTCTGTCGCGGCGTTGTGGATTGCCAATCCGTCGGCGAAATACTTTTCGGCGGAAATCGGGCGGGACCAAGTTCGCGACTACGCCGAACGCGGCGGTCGGGCAGTCGAAGATGTCGAAAAATACATGTCGGTAAGGGCGCGATGAAACTCGACAGGGAAATATACGGAACAGTGCCCGAACGCGGCGGAGTCAAGACCGACTTCGTCGTTCCGCTTTGCATGTTCCTGCTGTTTCTCATGGGGGTGGCGTTCATCTACTCCGCGCAGAGCTACAATATAGACGAAATTCCGCTCGCCAAACAGTTTTGGGTCAAGCAGATATGCTATTTTGTGTTCGCGGGGGTGCCCGTGTACGTCTTTCTTGCGTGGATAGACTACAAGGTGTTTTTCACCTACGCCAACGCAATCTACGCGCTGTCGCTGCTTCTGCTGATTCCGCTTGCGTTAAAGGAAAATTTGGGAATTCCGATACCGTTTGTGGAAAGCCGCTACAACGCGACGCGCTGGATTGACTTCGGGGCGGTGTCCGTCCAGCCGTCGGAATTCGCGAAAATCGGGACGTGCATAATGGCGGCGGCGATGTTCGCCCGCAACGACGGAAAGAAAAATTTGAAATTCTGGCTGAAAATAGCGGCGGTATTTTTAGTTCCTATTTTGTTGATTTTTTTGCAACCAGACTTAGGCTCTACTCTCGTATTTTTTCCAATGCTTTTCGCCATGCTCTACATATCGAACCTCCCGAAGAGGTTTTTCGCAGTCGGCGCGCTCCTTTTCGGGCTGCTGATAGGCGTGGTGGCGGCGGATATTTGCGGATACAACGCGTTTTTGAAGTCGCACAATATGTCGGCGGAGGCGGCGGCGAACGCTAACGCATACGGGTCGTCGGCGGCTCTGACACTGCCGCTTAAAGACTACCAGCGCAACAGAATTTTGGCGTTCATTGCTCCCGAAGTCGTTGACCCCCAGGGGAACGGCGTTAGCTGGAACCAGCGGCAGAGCCTGATTTCGGTCGGGTCGGGCGGCATTTTCGGGAAGGGGCACGCCGAAGGCACTCAGGCAAAACTGGGCTATCTGCCGTCGAGCGTCGCGTATAACGACTTCATATTTTCGGTGCTCGCCGAGGAATCGGGGTTCTTCGGGGCGACGGTCGCCGTCGTATTGATGGCGATAATAATAATTTACGGCTGTCTTGGGGCTGCGCAACTTTCGCGCGACGGGTTCGGAAGGTATCTGTGCGCGGGAATCGGCGTAATACTCATGACGCACACTTTCATAAACGTGGGAATGACCATCGGCATTATGCCGATTACGGGAGTTCCCCTGCCAATGTTAAGTTATGGCGGAACTTTTGTTTTGACGTGTTGCATACTACTCGGTCTCGTTCAAAGCGTATACCGACACAGAAAAGAATATGCGTGAAAAGGCAAAAGTTTCGCTTAATCCAAAATTAAAGCGAAACCATGAAACAGGAAAACCAAAACTATGATTTGACAAAGCGTCCCGCGGAGGAGGTAGTCGAGCCTATTCCCGAAGAACAGCTTAATCAGGAGGCGAAGCTGCGCGCAAAAAAGCGTCCGCTTCTCGAAAAAATCATCAGACTTCTCAAACGCGAAGACGAACCCTACCGCGAAATCGTAATCAACGTGGAGCCTTTCGAAAAACGCGTCGCGCTGCTTGTCGAGGGCGTGATGCAGAAATTCGAAATCGAGCGCAACGGCGACGAAAGCATGGTCGGGGCGATTTTCAAGGGGAAAATCCAAAACCTCGAGCCCGGCTTGAAGGCGGCGTTCGTCGATATCGGACAGCCCAAAAACGCGTTCCTCCACTACTGGGACATCTTCCCGACGACGACCGACAACTCCTACGAAGTCGTCCGCGAAAACAAGAGCAAGGAACAGAAAAAGGCGCAGAAGTTTTCGACGAAGGACATTCCCGAAAAATTCCCGATAGGCACGGAAATCATCGTGCAAATCACCAAGACGCAAATCGGCACAAAAGGCCCGCGCGTAACGACGAACATCGCAATTCCCGGCCGCTACCTCGTGCTCATGCCGTTCGCGGGGCAGTTCGGCATTTCGAGGAAAATCGAGGACAGAGCCGAGCGCGAGCGCATCAAGAAGATTTTGAAGTCGATGAAAGTGCCCGAAGGCATGGGCGTTATCGTCCGCACGGCTGGGCAGGGCAAACGCTGGACATACTTTGTGCGCGACCTCCACATGCTACTGAACATCTGGAAGAAAATCCAGCAGCGCATAGAGACCGTCCCCGCGCCCGCGACCATCTACAAAGAGCCCGACCTCATAGAGCGCACCGTCCGCGACTTCCTCACCGAACAGACCGACAGAATCCTCATCGACAGCCGCGAAGACTACGAGCGCATTCTGCGTTCCGTGTCGGAAATCTCGCGCCGCGCCCGCAGTAAAATCCAGCTCTTCAAGGAAAACATTCCGATTTTCGAACGCTACAACATCGAGCGGCAAATCGCGCAGACATTCCAGCGTCGCGTGCCGCTTCCGTCGGGCGGCGAAATCGTAATCGACGAAACCGAGGCGCTTGTGGCAATCGACGTAAACACAGGCTCGCACAAAGGCAAGAGCGAGGACGGCAAAGACTTCATCTTGCAGGCGAACCTCGAAGCCGTAACAGAGGCGGCGCGTCAGGTGCGCCTGCGCAACTTGGGCGGGCTTGTCATCATCGACACAATCGATATGAAGAGCCGCAAGGACAGGCAGGCGGTCTACAAACGCCTGAAAGACGAAATGGAAAAGGACAAGGCAAAGAGCCAAGTTCTGCCGATTTCGCAGCTCGGCATCATGCAGATGACGCGCCAGCGCCACGCGCAGAGCAATTCGAGCGGCATTTACACGACATGCCCGTATTGCGGCGGCAAGGGCATTGTGAAATCGGCGCGGACGATGAGCGCGGAAATACAGCGCAAGATTGTCGCAACATGCAGGTCTATGCGGGCAAACAACGCAAACGTGGGCGAGCTTGCGCTGCTCATTCTGCTCCACCCCGACAACCTCCAACGCTTGCAGACGGAAGACTACGAACACCTCATCAATCTGGAAAAGGCGTACAACCTCAAATTGACGTTCCGCGCCGACCCGTCCTACCACTTGGAGAATTTCAGGATTATCGACGCCCGCAAGTAGACGCCGCAAATTCCGCAAAACGCCCGCCGAGTTTTCGACGGGCGTTTTTTTAGGCGCATGTCTTTGCGCCGACTGGATTTTCTGCCGAACGCCGAAAGCGACATGGCGCGCGGGCGCGGCGCGCATAGGCGGAGCGGAATTTTATTCGGCTGCCCGCCTAAATCAGGGTATGAAAACCGCCCTGTACTCGCCTTTCTCCGCGCCTTTGAGGAGCTTTGCGGAGGTCAGCATTGACGCAAGTTCGGCGTCGTTGCGCTCGTCGCCCGACGATTGCAGTTCGAGCGGCTTCATCGCCCAGCCGTCGCGCTCTATATAGACTTTGAACTCGGCGACGGCGTACATTTTGTTGGGCGACTTCAATTTTACGGGCGCGGTTCTTACGGTTTCGCCCGTGTTCAAATCGACAAGCTTGAATGTCGCCGAGCCGTCCGATTGGGGAATGTCCAAGTTTGCGCGGCCGTACGACGAAAAGAAGTTGCGCATGACCGCCCTCATGAATGCGCTGCGCCCCCGCGCCATGTCGCTTTCGGCGTTCGGCAGAAATTCGGGCGAGCGCAAGGCGGCGGCTGGGGTGTCGGAATCGCTCTTGCCGAAGTCCCAGCCCGCTGGTTGCGGAATTTTGCGGGGCGCGGCGGAGGCGTTGCGCCTTGTGGGCAGGAAAAGCGGGGCGAAGTCGGCGATTTCGTCAAGCCCGAAAAATCCCTCGCCGTCGGTCGAAATCGACGCGAGCGTTTGCGGCTCTTTCGGGTCTTTGCATTCGGGGGAGACGTCGGGGAAAAACGCAAAAAACGCCGCCGCCGCCGCGCATGTTGCGAGCGCGGAAACGAGCGTTGTGTGGCGTTTCTGTCGGGCGTCGTCCATCTGTTAGGGGTTTTCGGGGCGGGCGGCGATGTGGATTTTTGTGTATCCGCCCGCGCGCGCCGACTCGCAAATATTAAGCAGAGTCTGCGCGTCGAGGTTTTTGTCGGCCTTGACGAGCAGCGTGCCGCGGCGTTTTTTTTCCGTCGCCATTTTTCTTGCGAAAGTTTCGGCGTTGAAAATCGCGCCGTCGAAAATCACCATCGAATTTCCGTTCGCGTTGAGCACGTCGAGATCTCCGTCTACGACCGCCGCGTCGGGCGATTTCGCCGCGGGCAGGGAGTCTCCGCCGAAGTCCACCGCGAACCCCGGAGCGAGTATGAACTTGGAGCCGAGCACCGTAAACATCAGCGCGATTAAAAGCGCGTCGGCAAGAGCCGCCGAGCAAAGCGTTATGCGCTCGCGCCTGACTTTCGACGAAACGTCGACAATCGTCATTTTGCGTCCTTTCCCTTCAAGTGCAGGTTTTCGTTTTCGGGCATGCCCCTGTTGATGAAAAGCAGGATTTCGTTCGCGGAAAGGTCGATGTCGTGGGCGAGCGCGCGCACGCGGCTGTTGAGAAAGCTGTACGCAAGCCAGCCCGAAATCGAAATCAGAAGCCCGAACGCCGTCGAGAGCAGGGCGGCGTAGACATAGCCCGAAAATTCCGCGGCGGTCGCGTACGAGCCGCTTTTAGACATTGTGTAGAAGCTTTGCAGAAGCGCTACGACCGTCCCCAACAGCCCCAGCAGCGGCGCGACTTTCGCCACGAGCGCGACGCTCGCCACGCGCCTGTCTATCAGCGCGAATTCGTTTTGCGCGGCGACCGCCACGCTTTGCGCCATGACGTCGCGCGGCTGTTCTATGTTGAGCAGGGCGGTTTTTACGATTCGCGGAATCGGCCCGAAGCTTTCGTCGCAAATTGTGATTGCTTCGAGAAGCCGCCTGTTTTTGAGCGCGGTTTTTATGCCCGACACGAACTCGACCGCGCGTATCTGCCCCTTGTGCAGGTAGAGCAGGCGTTCGAGAAAAATTATCGCCCCCACGAAGCCCAAGCCCGCAAGCGGTATCATTACGGGGCCGCCCATTGAAAAGATGTCGATGAGTTTCTGCATAAAATTAATTGAGTTTTTCCAGTTTCGCCTTTGCCGCCATTTGCGACGGCAGTTTGTATTTTACAATGAGTTCGTACGCCGCGCGGGCGTCGCGCTTTTCGCCCGCGGCTTCGAGGTTGCCCGCAAGCGCGTAGAGGCTGCGCCCCACCCAGTATTTCGCCGCGGCGTCGGCGGGCTTTTCGGCGAGGAGCTGCCGCGCCGTGCCCCAGCGCATTTCGTTTGCCTCGCGCGTGCGCCCCGCGCGTTCGAGGGCGTAGGCGCATTTGAACGCGGCTTCGGCTTTCGTCGCGGGCGAGCTTTCGGGGAGTGCGTAGATGCGCTCGAAAATCGCGACGGCGTTGAGCGCGCGCGTGGGCTGGGCAAGTACGCAGTCGCCGAGTCCGAGCCACGCGAGGTGTATTTCGGGGTGCGACTGGTAGTTGTTGATGATTTCCTCGTAAAGTTTGCGGGCGTCGGGAAATGCGTTCAGCAGGCGCAAAATTTCCGCCTGCGCGAGGCGCGAGTAGAAGTTGCGCGGGCTGTCGGGGAAGTCGGCGCAAAGTTTGTCGAGCATTTTGAGCGCGTTTTTGTAGTCTGCTTCAAGCCCGACTTTGCGGGCGTACTGGGCGGCGTCGGAGACGGCGTCGTAGGCGTAGTCGCCCTTGGGGTCGGATTCGGCGAGCGTGCGGCAGAGCTGCTGTGCGGCGGCGAAATTTCCGCGCCCCGCCTCGGTTCTCGCGTTGTAGAGGTATGAGACTTTTGCGGCGTCGCTTTGCGGATATTTTTCCTGCAAGCTTTTGTAGACCGCCACGGCTTCGTCGGTTTTGCCGAGCGTTTCGAGGCAGCGGGCTTTCATGAGCATTGCGTTCGACGCCACGATTTCGCGCGTGCTTTTGTCGGCGGAGTCGGGGTTCGCGAGTTCGGCTAGGATTTTGTCGCACCGTTCGACCGCCTTTTGCGTGTCGCCCGATTCCTCCGTGATTCTCGCAAGCAGCCACTGCATTTTTACGAGGAGCTGTTTCGAGCGCGTCGATTTCGCAGCGCGTTCGATTCTCGCCAGAGCCTTCGCGCTTTCGCCGTTTGCGCGGAAGCGCGAAATTATTTTCCACTCGGCGTTCCAGAGGGCGTCGTCGCCCACGCCGCTCTTGCCGTATGCGGCGTCGAGCAGTTCGACCGCGCTCTTTTCCTCGCCGCGCAGCAGGTACGACTCTATCGCGCGGTTGAGGATTACCCCGCGCTTCGACACCATAGTGTCCATCAGCTCCGCATAGAGTTTCGCCGCCGTGCCGTAGTCTTTGTTGAGGTAGAAGCAGTCGGCGGCGAGCAGTTTCATTTCGCGCGCCTTTTGCGGGTCGCTTTCAAGCTCGGCGAGCGATTCGAGGTGTTTTGCCGCAAGCCTGTATTCGGGCAGTTTGTCGGCGGCGGAGGCGAACGCCGTCCACGCGAGGATTCTGAGCGCGTCGCTTTTGTATTTCGACGCGGGAAATTCGTCGACAAGCTTCCCCGCGAATTTCGACGCCTCCGCGCCGTTGCGCAGGTCTATTGCGGCTTTCGCGAGCTCGAGGTAGATTCTGTCGCGTATTTTTTCCGAGCCGTTTTCGAGAAGTTCCTCCAAGAATTTCCGCTTGTTCTCCGCTGACGCCGACGCGTTTTTTGCGTACATCGCGAGGGCGAAATCGCAGACGGCGGGCGACGCGGTTTCGCGCAGAATTCCGCGCAGCATGTCGAGCTGTTTTTCGGGGCTTTTTGTCATCGCGGCGGCGACGATTCTGATTTCGTCCTTGTCAAGCTCCGACGCAAGCTCGATTTCGAGCTGGGCTTCGAGCTGCTCTATTGCCTCCTCGCGCTTGCCGAGTTTGTAGAGGGCGGCGGCGTACTGCTTTGCGAGCTGGAAGCCCTGCGGCGTTCCCATGTAGATTTTTACCTTTTCGCCGAGGTTTTTTGCGAGCGTTTCGGGGCTTTCGCCCGTGTCGGCGCCGTCCATTTTGCAGAAAGTTTCGGCTATTTCGACGTCGGCGATTGTCGCGGGGAAGTCCGCCGATTTCTTCGCCTTTTCGAAGTTTTCTAGGGCTTTGCGCGTGTCGCCGCGCTCGTAGTCTATGTAGCCCGATGCTATGAAATACCACGGAAGCTCGTCTGAGCCGAGCTTTTCTGGGCTTATTCCCTCCAAGTCCGCCGCGGCGGCGTTTGCGTTGAACATGCCGACGTTTATCAATGCGCTTCTGATTTTGTCGGCGGGGGATTTCGAGTCTATTTTTGCGAACAGTTTTTTTGCGTCCTCGAACACGCCCTGCGCAATCAGCGCGTCCACGAGTATTGCGTCGAAGCCCGATTCAAGCTCTTTGGGAATGTTTCCCGATTCGATTGCGTCGCCTACAATCGCCTTTGCGAGCGACGGCATTCCCGCGCGGAGAGCCGACTGCGCCGATTTTCCGAGCGATTCCAGATATTCCGCCGTGCGCCGTTTCTCCGATGTCGAGAGGGGCGCGGCGGTTTCGGGCATTTTCCCCGCCGCCTGATTCGCGTTCGGCGCGGCTTCGACCGACTGCATGTAAATCGACGCGCACAATACGGCGCAAATAATCCTTCGCATTCTCGTATATTCCTTAAAAAGCGTTTTCTTTTCAAGACAAATTCGCGCCATATAGCGTCTTGACAAACGCGGAGTTTGCCGTAAAACTTTTCGAAAAACGGCGCGCGGCGTCGGCAACATCAAATTCTATCGGTATATAAAAATGGGAATAAAACGCAGGGATTTCATGGCCGCGGCGTCTATGCTGGGGTACAGTCTGATTGTGAGCGCGCCGTCTTCGGCGTCGGCAAAGGGAGTCGGAAAAATTTTGGGGAAGCCCGAAAAAACTTTCGGGGGACGCTTCGTAAACGACGGCAAAACCATGGAGAAGCTCGCCGTCGAATGCGACGTTCTCGTGGCGGGCGGCGGTCTTGCGGGCGTGTGCGCGGCGTTGTCGGCTGCAAGGCACGGGAAAAAAGTTGTGCTTGTTCAGGACAGGTCGAGGCTCGGCGGAAATTCGAGTTCCGAAATCAAGATGCACCCGCTCGGCGTAAACTCGCCCCGAACGGGCTGGCGCGAGGGCGGCATTATCGAAGAGCTTAAACTTGCAAACGCCGCAAACAATCCGCAGCTTGCGTGGGAAATGTGGGACTTCCTCCTCTACGACAAGTGCGTGTCCGAAAAAAACATAACGCTGCTTCTCGACACTTCTCTCTGCGGCGCGGACGTCTCCGACGGCAAAATCACCCGCGCCTACGCGCGTTGCGACACCGCCCGCCGCAACTACGAAATTTCCGCCAAGATTTTTGTGGACGCCACGGGCGACTGCCGTCTCGCGATGGAGGCGGGCGCGGAGGTTATGTCGGGGCGCGACGGCTCGAAAAAGTTCGGCGAATCTTTCGCGGACTTCGACCCCGTCGGCACGCGGCAGGGCTCGACAATCATGTTCACGTCGAAGCTTTACGACAAGCCCATGCCGTTCACGCCTCCCGTCTGGGCAAAGAAAATCACGCCAGAGCAGATGAAGTTCCGCAGCATAAAGGCGGACGGGATCGCCTACGGCTACTGGTGGATTGAGCTTGGCGGCGACGGCGACGCAATCGGCGACAACGAAAAGCTCCGCTTCGAGCTTCTCTCAATCGTAATGGGCGTTTGGGACTACCTAAAAAACAGCGGCAAATATCCCGAAGCCGCCAACCGCGCGATAGATTCAATCGCCATGGTCCCGGGGCGGCGCGACACTTTCAGAATCGTCGGCGAGCGTATCATGACGCAGCACGACATCATGGGCGGCTGGAAAAACTTCGACGACGCCGTCGCGGTCGGCGGCTGGTCGATGGACGACCACCCCGCAAAGGGCTTCAACGCCCCCGACAGGCGTCCGTGCAGGCAGTTCGGCAAAGTGCCGTTCTACAATATCGGGCTGTCCTCGCTCTATTCCAAAAACGTGAAAAATTTGATGATGGCGGGGCGCAACATCAGTTGCAGCCACGTCGCGTTTACCTCGACCCGCGTGATGTCCACATGCGCGGCGGTTGGGCAGGCGGTAGGCACGGCGGCGGCGGCGTGCATCGACGCAAACGTTCTCCCCGCGCAGCTTCGCGCCGACGCGGGCATGCTCTCCGACTTGCAGCAAACCCTTTTGCGCGACGACCAGACGATTCTCGGACTGAAAAATTCCGACCCGCTCGACATCGCGCGTTCCGCGTCGGTTTCCGCAAGCGAATCGCTCGACGGAAGCCGCCCCGAAAACGTGCTTTCGGGCGTCGCGATAGACTCCCGCAACGGCGTTGAAAACCGCTGGGTTGCCGACGCCGCATCGAAGCCGAAGCTTTCGCTTTCGTGGGCTTCGCCCGTGAAGATTTCGGCGGCGCAGTTCGCGTTCTACGGCGGGCACGCGGAGCTTTCGCAGACGCATTCCGAGTATCTGCTGAAAAACATGTACAGGGGCGCGCAGAAAGAGCTTGTGCGCGACTTCGACATCGTTGGCGTTCTGCCCGACGCTTCGGAGCGAAGGCTTTGCGAAATCAGGGGCAACTTCCAGCGGCTTGTCCGCGCTGAGTTCGCGCCCGTCGAGGTGAAGTCGCTCCGCGCTGAGTTCCTTGCGACGAACGGCTCGCCGAAAGTCGTGGTTTGCGAAGTCAGGGTCTACGCCGAATTCCCGAAAGCGTAGCAGTCCCGATTTCCGCGCCGCCGATTCGGTTGCGGCTCGGCTTCAGCCCGCTTTGCCCACCGCGCGTTTTTATCGGGGCGGCGGCATTTGAAAATTCGCTCTGGACGCCGCGCAAACGGCGTCTTTTTTTGCGTTTTTGCTCGCAAAATTTCCGCGCCGTTTTTTGAATGTTCCGCGAACTATTTTATTATTCCGATTTCTAAAACAGTATGAAATTGCCCCTTTTTATTGCGCTTCTCCTTTCCGCATTTGCCGCATTCGCGCAGACCGACTATCCCGACCCGCCACCGTTTACGGGAGTCTCGGAGGCGAAGGTTAAGGTCGAGGCAAACTGGCTGCTTCTGCCCATGAACGGCGGCGAACGGTACAACAAAGTAAAAATTACCGACGCCGACGGCAACACCGTTTTTGCGGGTTCGGTGCTGCTTGCCGACGGCAACGCGCAGTGGCACGCGCCCGTTGACGTGTCGAAATTCAAGGGCGGCGAAATCACGTTTTCGTACCAGACTTTGACGAAAGAGCCGAGCTTTCGGCAGGTGGACGAGCTTGGCTACATTGACCACTCGAAGGACAGAGGGCGTCCGACTTTCCACCTAACCCCGAAATTCGGCTACATGGGCGATTTCTGCGGGCTTGTGAAAGTCGGCGGTCTTTGGCACGCATACTTTCTTTTCAACCCCTACGCGATGACTCCTCACGAGCCGTATTTCATTGCCCACGCCGTCAGCGATGACCTCGTGAATTGGGACTACAAGCCCGACGTCATGCGCCCCGTGTTTTCGGACGGCGCGGCGGTCTATCCCGTGGCGGGTTCGGCATTTTTCGACAAAAACAACAAAAGCGGATTTTTCGATTCGGGTTCGGGCGTGATTCTGATTGTCGAAAAGTCGGACGGCTCTACCGTTCTGGTTTCGTCGGAGGGCGCGGAGCTTGCGGTTCTTTCGGGTTTGGGCGGAAAGTCGGTCGGCTCTCCGTCGCTTTCGTATCTCGAAAAACAAAAGCTTTGGCTTGTGGTAAAATGCGTTTCGTCGGGCGGTTCGAACGTCGTTGAATTCTACACGTCGCGGGATTTGTCCAACTGGAAGCTGTCGGGTTCGGTCGCCGCCGACATGCCGTCGCCGACGCTTTTCGAAACTTACGTTTCCGCCTCCGATACCAGGAAATACGTTCTTTGGGGCGGCGACGGCTCCTATCTTGTCGGAGGCTTCGACGGCGGCAATTTCAAGAGCGATTTTCCCAAGCCCGCGCGCCTGTTTTACGGCGACGCCCGCGGCGCGCAGATTTGGCAAAACGTTCCGTCGGGGCGCATTCTGGCGACCGCCCGCGTAGACCAGCCGGGCGACTTAATGCGCGATGTGGGGCAGTCGTTCTCGCAGTCGGCGTCGATTCCGTGGGAGTTGCGCCTTGCCGACACAAAGCGCGGTTTGCGCCTTCGCGCGTCCGTCCCGCAGGAAATCGTGGGGCATTTCGGCAGACCCGAGGACGCTTTGGGTATTCCGCAGCTCCAATTCCGCTCGAACGTGTTTTCTCTTCCCGAGGCTGTCGGCAACAATTTTGCGGTCGTGTTCACGTTCGACACCAGCGAGCTTGTCGGGTTTTCGCTCCGCGCGGGAGTGGCGAAGTTTGGCTACTCCAAAATCTCCGAATCCTACGAAATCACGCGCATAGAAACGAACAAGTACGCAATCAAAGCGACCGACCCGCGCCCCGACGGCTTCACGTCGGCGATGATTTTCCTCGATACCTATTCGGCGGAGGCGTTTTTTCTCGACGGCTCGGCGGTTCTTTTCATGGGCGACTCTTATTTGAATCCCGAACAGGAAATCAAGGTGGGCTGCAACGGCGAAATTTTCGTGGACAAGGTTTCGCGCATTCCAATCAACCGCGTTTCGCCCGAGCAGCGGGCAAAGGCGGCGCAGGCGGTCGTCGATTCCGTAAACAAAAAATGATATGTTTTTCCAGATTTTAGAGACTTCGAGCGCGGGAAACTGCGCGTATTTCGAACACGACGGCGTGCGAGCGCTTGTGGACGCGGGCGTAGGCATTCGGAAAATTAAAGACTACCTTGCCTCGCGCGGCTTGGCGCTCGACGACATCGACGCCGTTTTCATCACGCACGAGCATTCCGACCACTGCAAGGCGGTCAAATATTTTTCAAGCCCGAATACCAGAATTTTTGCGAACCAACTTACCGCGGAATCTATCAGATACGGCGATTCCGCGGCGAAGTCGCTGAAATGGACTACATTCGAGGACGGGAAAGAGTTCGACTTCATGGGGATAGGCGTGTGCGGCTTTCCCGTCCCGCACGACACCAGCGACTCCGTCGGCTACCGCTTTTGCGTTGGCGGCAAAAACCTCGTTTGGCTGACAGACTTGGGCAAGCCGACAATGCTCGCAAAAGACATGGCCTCAACCGCGCAAGTATTGGTTCTCGAAAGCAATTACTGCCCGCGCATGCTCGAAAATTCCCCGCGCCCGTACCGCCTGAAAGCAAGGATAAAAGGCTCTCACGGGCACTTGTCGAACTCGGACGCAATTTCAATCATGCGCGGGCTTTCCCCCGACACTGTCGAAAAAATCTATCTTGCCCACATTTCGCGCGAGTGCAACAGCGTTTCCCACATAGCCGAGCTGATTGAAGACATCGGCGACATCAGGCAGCGCATAGAAATCGTTTCCCCGTTTTCCGTTTCGAGCACGCCCTACGAGGCTTAATTTGCGACGCAAAAAGCTTCGGCATTTCCTCCGAAGTTTTTTTGTGTCCGTTTTGACTGCGCCGCAAGCCGTCTTTTACCGTCTTTTGCTTTTTGTCCTCCGTGTCCTTTAAGCGCGGGAGTGGGGACAGCAGGGCACAAAAAAAGCCCGAACCGCGTGGATTCGGGCCTTTCTGTCTAACAATGAAATGTATTAGTATTTAACCGCAACCGAAATGTCAACCAAGTGCTGGTTGTAGCGCGCCGAAGCGACGTTCGAGCAGTTTTCGAGGAAGCGGTAGTTCGCGCCGAGCGTGAGGAACTTGTTGGGCTTGTAGGAAACGCCTACGCGGCCAACGTATTCGTCGTCGTTGCGGTCGATTGCGATGTAGTCGCTGTTGGTGTAGGCAAAGCTTGTCGTGAAGGTGACGAACTGGTTGAGCAGGTAGTTCGCGCCGAATTCGCATGTGCTGTCAACCGAGCTTTGACGAGCTGCACCGTTGGCGAAGTCTCTACGCCCCGTGAGGAAGAGGCCGACCTTTTCGGTGAGTTCGTAGGAAGCCGTCATCGAGCACGAGAATGTGGTGTCGTCGCCTGCAAGAATACCGCTTGTCTGGTTGCGGTAGGAAACGCCGGCGTACGCCGAAAGGTTGAGCTTCGGGAGAATGTCGCCGCGAACCGTGATGCCGCCGAAGTGGTCTTCGCGGTTGTTGCCGTAGAGAATTTTGTTCGTCGGATTGCCGCCTTCAAACGTGGTGTAGCGGTACTGGTACGAGAGACCGAGGGCAATCTTGGGGGTTATTCTGTAAAGCACGCTGAGCGGAACGCTGTACATATCGTAGTCGGAGTATTGATTGCTCCATCTTCCGAGATATTCTTTGTACAACCAGTTGCCGCCGAGTTCGCCAAAGAGCTTTTCGGAAAAGTCGTACGAGCCGAGCAGACCCGCTTTCCAGTCGTTGGAGCGGACGAGTTCGCCCGCCTGCGCCGCCGCGAGTGTTTGCGACGTGTTCTGGTAGGTCTGGTCGAACGAGAAGTTGGCTTTGAGCGAGAATACCGATTCCGTGTAGGAGGCGTTCGCCGCTACGTGTGCGAGGTTCGCGTTAAATTCTTTCTTGTCGGCATAGCGGATAATGTCTTCGAAGAACTTGATGTTCGCCTTGAACTTGCTGTTGCGGCCATAGTCCGCTTCCGCGCCGAGGCGGATTGTCGCCGAATAGTCGTCGTACTTTTTCGCCTTGTTGCTTGTTGTTGTGATGTTGCTGTTCCACTTGCCGATTACGGCACCCTTGAAGAAAAGGTCGAGCTGGTCTCCGACCGTGACGAGAGGCGCGGCGCTTGCCGAAAGCGCGGCAGCGAGCAGGATAGACGATGATAATATTTTTTTCATTATTAGATATTTGGTTGATTTTAAATTTTGGGGCAATCGCACGATTGCGTGTTTGTTTTTTACAATTTAGCAGAAATCTCTGAAATTTTTTCAAACTTGTCAAGCATTAAATCCCCCGTATTTTTTAACGGGCGTTCGCGCGGGGAGGCGGAAACTTTCGGGCTTTACATTTTCCGTATTTCGGATTTTATCGGAAATCGTCAAAACTTTTTTTAATAAGAGACAATTTTTCAATCATGGACAACAAGAAAAGCGAAAAATACGGCGTAGGCAATTATTATCCACTGTTCTTCGGAATGCTGTGCAGAATCCGCAAACCGAACGGAGTGTGGGTTGTTCAGGTAGTTTGGTCGAGGCTCTTCACGGTGCTGGGCGTGCTCGCCGTCGCGCTGTACATGCTCCTTACGGCGTTTGTGTATTTCTATTTCAGAATCGCAATCAAGTACGACGAAATGACCGTCGGCAAGGCGCTCGCCTATCCCTTTGACCGCTCCGCGCTCCGCGTTGCAATCGGCGACTACAACATCGCGCAGGCGGAGCAGTGCATAAAAGAGGCGAAGTGGCGCGACGCCTACAAGAATCTCGCTTTCGGAACGGGGCGTTCGCCTAAAAACGTGCGCGGGGCAATGCTTCTTGCCGAATTCTACATTTCGCCCATGTTCAAGCGTCCCGACATGGCCATAAAAGTCATGGAGCGTTCGCTCGTCTACGCGAAGAACGACACGCAGTTCATGCGGCTCTACATGCGCACGCTCATCGACCAGACAGAGGACAGGCGTCTGCTCGACGTCGCCGAGAAGCTTCTGACTTCGGGGACGCTCACGAACAACGACGTCATCGCGTACCTTGCGATGTCGGTTTCGTCGGTGTATTCGCTGCACGGCAATTTCGAAAAGTCGAAGGAGTATTTGGTGAAGTACAAGCTCGACAAAACCCTCCCCGGAATTTTGCGCCTTTCGAAAAACGAGTGGGAGCAGGGCAACCGCGAAGAGGCAATCAACATAATTGCGCAGAATTTCAACTACGCCAAAAATAAAGAGCCGCTTTACGCCATTTTGGTAAACTACTACAAGACGATGGGCGACTTGGAAAAGGCGCGCCAGTATTCGATGCTGCGCTCAATCGAGAATCCGTTTTCGGTCGAACAGCGCATGGAATACCTGAATTTGCAGGCGAAAACGGGCGACGCCGAGGCGGTCAAAAAAGCCGAGGAATCCCTTTTGAAACAGTATGCGGGCGACTACAACGCAATGCTCGTCTTGGGCAACTACGCCGCCGACAACGGAAACATCGCCCTAATGCGCAAAATCTACGACGGGGCAATTGTTAACAATTTTCCGATTGGCGCGTTCTGCCTGCTGCTTCTCGAAACCATGATTACCGACGGCGACTACAAGGGCGCGGTCGATTTCTCCGAGGAGATTTTGAAGGAAAAACCCGTCTGGGCGAGACGCTACGAGGACGTTCTTGGCTGCCTCCGCGCGATTTCCTACTACGCCACGGGCAACGCCAACATGTCCGAAATCATCATGAAGGACGTTCTCAACAGGGGAACGGCGACCCCGCGCGTGCTCGTGGCGACGGCGCGGCGCATGGACAAGCTCGGCGCGATGGCGTTTGCGCAAAAGCTGTTGGAGACGGCGGTGGAAAAATATCCAAAGCACCAGCTTGCGCTCACGCGGCTTATCCAGTTCGAAATAAATCAGGGCAACTCGACTAACCTCGACAAGCACATCGTGCGCCTGCTTGCGATGCGCCGCCCCCCCCGCGAGCTTGTCTTGGAGGCGCGCAAAAACCTTTCGAGCGACAAGTTCATTTTCACGAAAAACCGCGACAAAATCATGCGCGAAATCGACACCCTTGTGAACTCGAAAAACGCAACCTCCACGAACACCGAAACCGGCGGCGACAGAATCACCGAAACCCCCGTTTTCGGCGAGGCTTTGTAGGGTTGCCGCGGCGTTCCGCCTTTTGGGCATGCGCAATATGAAACAGACTCTTGTTCTCGAAGGCGGCGGCATGCGCGGGGTTTTCACCGCGGGAGTGCTCGACTGCTTGCTCGACGAAAAAATATATTTTCCGCGCGTTATCGGCGTGTCGGCGGGAAGCTCCAACGGGCTTTCGTACGCGTCGCGCCAGCGCGGACGCGCGCGCTTTTGCAACATAGACGCGCTCGCAAACCGCAAATACATAGGTCTGAAATACCTGTTCACCAACAGGTGCATAATGGACTACGACTACCTTTTCGGCGAGCTTCCGCGCCGCGTCTACCCCTACGATTTCGACGCCTATTTGAAGTCGGGCGACTTCGAGCTTGTCGCCACGAATTGCAGGACGGGCAAGCCCGACTATCTGGAAAAGCCCAAGACTTTTGCGGCAACTCTTGCCGCGTGCAGGGCGTCGTGCAGTCTGCCCTACGTCTGCCCGCTTACGCGCATACGCGGCGTGCCCTATCTCGACGGCGGAATTTCCGACGCCATTCCCGTAAGGCATGCGCTTGAAACCGGCGCGGGGAAAATCCTGCTTGTGCTCACGCGCAACAGGGGCTTCCGCAAGCCTCCCATGTATTTGTCTATCGCGAAAATCCTCTACAAGCGTTATCCGCGCCTGATTGACGCGCTCAAACGCGCCCACGAAGCCTACAACGAGTCTCTCGCGTATGCCGACAAATTGGAGCGCGAGGGGCGGATAGTCGCCCTGCGTCCAGCGCGTCCGCTCCAAGTGGGACGCCTTGAACGCGACCCGAAAAAACTTGCCGACCTCTACGACGAGGGCTACCGCCTGTGCGGCGCGGCCTTGTCGAAAATCCGCGCGATGTTTTAAAACGCCGCGCCCGCGGAATCTTTTTGCGGGCGTTTTTCGGATACCCCTCGCGTGCCGCCCGCGATTTGCCGTTTCGCGCGTCCGTTAAAGTTTTCGGAGGGTTTTGCAAAAAAAAGGCGTCGGAATAAATTTTCCGACGCCGTTATAATTTTGCCGAATTTTTTTTCGGGCTATTTTTTGCAAAGAAGCGAAACCGCGTGCACGCCGATTCCCTGCTTCTCGCCCTCCCAGCCCATTTTTTCGTTCGTGGTGGCCTTTACGCCGACGTCGTTTTCGGAAACGCCCAGCGACTTCGCCAAGACCTTTTTCATTGCGGCGACATGCGGCAGAATTTTCGGCGTTTCGGCGATGATTGAGCAGTCCACATTCGCCACTTTGTAGCCGAGCCTGTCTGCCTCCGCAACCGCCTTTTTGAGGATTTCCTGCGAGTCTATTCCCTCGCAGTTCGGGTCGGACGGCGGGAAGTAGAAGCCGATGTCGGGCAGGGCGAGCGCGCCCAAAATGGAGTCGGCAAGCGCGTGCGTTAGCACGTCGGCGTCGGAGTGTCCGAGCAGTCCGAGCTTCGACGGAATCTCCACTCCGCCAATGATGCATTTTCTGCCCTCGACGAGCCTGTGCACGTCGTAGCCGTGTCCTATTCTAAAATTGCATTCCATTTACTGTATCCTCGATTTCAAAAATTCGACGTATGCGATGTCCTGCGGTACTGTGATTTTCGGGTTGGGGTTGGGGTTTTCGACAATCGAAATCTTCGAGCCGTCGAGCACGTATGCGGCGACGTCGTCTGTGATTTTGATTTTCCCGCGCTTTACTTTTTTGTAGGCGTTTTCGATTGCGCCTGCGCGGAAAACCTGCGGGGTCTGCATTGCCCAAAGGCGCGAGCGGTCGAGGTCGGCGGGCTTGATTTTTTCGGTCGAGCCGTCGGGCGGCACGCGCTTGATTGTATCGACCACGCGCGAGGCGAGAACCGCCGCGCCGTCGCGCATTGCGGCTGCGGCGAGAAGCACGATGTTTTCCGCGCCGACAAGCGGGCGCGCGCCGTCGTGGATAAACGCGAGCGCGGATTTGTCGGAAATTTCGGCAAGCCCGTTTAGTACGCTGTCCTGACGCTCCGCGCCTCCCTGCGCGAATTTGACCGACACCGCCTTTTTGAAGTCGGGAAAGAACTTTTTGAGCGCGGCGGAAATTGCGCGTTTCTGCGCGGCGTCGCGGCAGACGAAAACCGCCTCCGACACCTGCCCGCTTTCGAGAAACGCCTTGAACGAGTGCAGAATTACGGGCATTCCGCCGAGAGGTTCGAGCACCTTGTCGGCTACCGTTCCGCGCATGCGCGAGCCGCTTCCGCCCGCGAGAATCACCGCGGCGTTTCCGCTCTTTGCGCTTTTTTTTGCGGCTTTCATTTCAGCTCGTCGATTATCGCGCGCGCGGCGGCGGCGGGGTTTTCGGCTTTGAGAATGGGGCGTCCGACGACTATGAAATCGGAGCCCGCCTCAGCCGCGAGCGACGGCGTCATCACGCGCTTCTGCTCGTCTGTCGAGCTTCCCGCGGGGCGTATCCCCGGGGTTATGAGTTTGACCTCCTGCGGTATGATTTTTCTGAGGCGTTCGATTTCGAGCGGCGAGCACACCAAGCCGCGCATGCCCGAATCTACCGCGAGCTTTGCGAGCAGCTCCACCTGTTCGGCGGGGGCTTTTGCGACTCCCGTTTCGGCGAGCCCGTCGGCGTCGAACGATGTGAGCACTGTGACGCCCAGCAGCAGCATGTCGGGGTTTGTCTCCTTTGCCGCGGCGACCGCCGCCGACATCATTTCGCGTCCGCCAGACGTGTGTATTGTGAGCATCGAAACGGGCAGGCCTTTGAGGCTCTTGACCGCCGACGCCACGGTGTTGGGAATGTCGTACAGTTTGAGGTCGAGAAAAACCTTGAAGCCCATCGAGGCGACTTCGTTTACGAAACCGCGCCCGTAGGCGAGATACATTTGCAGCCCGATTTTTACCCATTCCAGATTTCCGCGCAGTTTTCCGAGCATGTCGAGAGCCGCGTTTTTGTCGGGGAGGTCGAGGGCGAGCATCAATTTGCAATCGTGTTTTGACATATTGGCGCGTTTATGCAACAATCCGTAAAATTTTTCAAATATTTAAATATGAAAGTAAAAAAGTTTTCCCCCTGCAAGGTGAACCTGATGCTTGCGATAACGGGCGCGCGCCCCGACGGCTTCCACAATCTGGTGAGCATTGTAGCCCCCGTCAAATTCGGCGACTGGCTCGAAGCCGAAATTCTCGACGGCGCGTCGCGCGACGAAATCGAATGCGACATGGAGGGCGTGCCGCTCGACGAGTCGAACCTCGTTGTAAAGGCGGCGGCGCTGTTCCGCAGGGAGAGCGGGAGGGACGTTTTCTTCAAATTCAAGCTCGACAAAAAAGTTCCGCACGGCGCGGGGCTTGGCGGCGGAAGCTCCAACGGCGCGGCAGCTCTGCTTGCGGTAAACGGGCTTTGCGGAAATCCGCTTCCGATGAAAAGGCTCGAAGCCCTTGCGGCGGAAATGGGCAGCGACTGCCCGCTGTTCCTCACGGGAACGCCCGTCGTCATGCGCGGGCGCGGCGAGCTTGTCTACCCGCTTTTCGGCGACGCGCAAGACTACATTTCGCGCCTGAAACTCGTGATTTTCAAACCCGCGTTTTCCATAAACACGGGCTGGGCGTACTCGCAGATGAGGGCGAACCCCTCCGACTACATCGACGCCGACGAGGCGGAATCGATGCTTTCCGTATGGCTCGAAAACCCGAGCATTTCGGGTCTGCCGCTCGTAAACAACATGCAGATTGAGGCGTTCAAGAAATATCCCGCGCTCGAACTCGCAGTGGAGGGCGTGCGCGAAAAATTCGCGGTACCCGCCATGATGAGCGGCTCCGGCAGCGCGTGTTTTGCGATAGTAAACAACCTGACCGACGCGCGGATTTCGGAGCTTAAAAATTTCGTGAAGTCCATGCTCGGCGACTCCTGCGTTGTTGTTGACGCGTAGCGCAAAATTCGGCTTTCCCGCAAAACAAAAACGCCCCGTTTTTCGCGGGGCGTTTTGCGTATCCGTGTTTGCGCTTGGGCTATTTGCCCGCAATGCGGCGCGTTTTGCCCGCAAACTTCAAGACGACGTTCGCGCCCTTGGGCGGCGACACTTCGAACTTCCCGCTTTTTTCGAAGCGGAATTTTATCGAGCCGTTCCTGACGGGAATTTCGCCCTCCGCCCAGTCAAGCCCTACGAGGTCGGGTTTGAGCAGGTATTCGTTCGGATTTTCGGTTTCCCAGAAGCCGCAAATTCCGCGGAATGCGACGATGACGGGCGGCGCGCCGAGCGACGCGTGGCAGAGGCTAAGCCCGAACGGTCTGCGGTAGAATTCGAGCTTTTGCGCGGGCGTCCCCTTGGGGGTGAAGTTTTCGGGGAAGCGCGTGAAGCCGTCGTCGAGCCAGCCGCCCCAGATGTCTTTGACGTAGTCGAAAGCCTCGCGGACATGCCCCGCCTTTGCGTATGCGAGCATTTCGTAGGGCTTTTCGATGCTTACGTCTTCGCGGTAGTCCTTGACTGCGGGCATGACTTTTTCGAAGAGGTTGTCGAGCGACTCTTTCGGGAATATCCCGGCGAGTACCGCCCAGTACTGCGCGTATTGCGATATTTCAGTGTCGGGCTTCCCGTTTTTGTCGTAGCCGTTTATGAACGCCCGCCGCTCGCCGTCCCAAAAATGTTCGAGGATTTTCCCGCGCAATGATTCCGCCATGTTTGCGTATTTTAGCGCGGCGGCGGTATCGCCCCAGCGTTCCGAGAATTTCGCGGCGTTCTTCCAGTTTATGTAGAGCATCATTTGCACATAGGCGGGCGTTCCGCTCCAGTAGGGGAATGGGTGTCTTTTCGCCCAGCCTGGGAGGAACGCGGGCCACTTGGAATGGCGGTAGGGCAGGAACCCGTTTTTGTCGAGCGCGCTTTCGTAGAGGGCGAGCATTTGCAGGATTCTGTCTTTGTATTGGAGCGACGTCTCGATTTCGCCGTATCTTGCGAAGTCGTGTTCGAAGCCCACGAGCGCGTGCAGGGGGTAGTCGAGAATACCCGTGTTGTAGAGCGACGGCTTGTCGGAAAGCAGCGAGAGCGCGTAGGAATTGCGCGAGACCGCGCGGGCGTCGAAGAGCAGGTCGGCGGCAAGGCCCGCCTCTACGGCGTCGAGCGGCCACGGCAGGAAGTCGCGCTTGATTCCGTCGAGGTAGAAGTCGTGCGTGGAGGTGTGGATTGTGGCGGCTCCCGCCTCGAAAATGCGGTTGAACATTTCGTCGCTGCACCTGAATTTTCCGATTCTTTTCATCGGGAAAAGTTTTGCGCGGAACACTGGGACGGAGATTTTCGCGCCGCCGTCCGACTCAATGCGCAGAAAGCGCAACGCCCTTTCGGGAAGCTCGATGTCGTTCAATCCGTCCGCTAGCGCAAACGACGGAAGCGGCTTTTGCTCGAAGCGCACTTCGTCGTCGTTGAGGGCTTCGGGCAGGCTTTCGCCGACGGAAAATCTGAGCGTTCCGCTTCCCTCTGCGCGTAAGACGACGCCGCCGAGTTCGTCGTGCTTGAAGTCTATCACGAGCTTCGAGTTTTTGCCCATCTCGATTCCGTCGGCGGAGGCTTTGCAGTTTTCGGCGACGGGGTATTTGTGCGGCGGAATTTCGTAGATGTCGTAGGCGAGGTAGTCGGGCGTAGTCTGCGGCTCGTCGAAGAGCGGCGACGATTCCGCGGGCACCCAGCTCTTGCCGTCGAGGCTCGCCGCCCAGCCTTCGGGCGTGGACAGCCCCTCGCCCTCTATTATAAGGCAGGGCAGGCGGGTTTTCGAAACCACCTTCACCCTGATTTCGCGCTTCCCCGCGGGTATTGTGATTTCGCCCGCGCGCATTCCCGCAACGCGCTTGCCGTCGACGTCGATGTACGCCAAGTGCGACGCCCGCCATTTCATCTTGGCGTCTTTCGGCAGGTAGACTTCGCGCCTGAAAAGCGTCGATTCCTGCGGAGTGTAGTATGTTCCGCCGTCGTTTACGTATGCGCAGCGTTCCACCGATTTTTCCGCGAGTCTGCGGTGGCAGAACGACGCGTACTGCCCCGGATACCACATGTATGCGGCTTTCCATTTCCCGAATTCGGGACGCGCCGCCTTTTTTACGGCGGGGTCGGTCGCGGGGCTGTATTCCTCCGCCTTGAAAGGTTGAGCAAACGCCTGCATGCCCGCAAACGCCGCTATTGATAGCAGATAGTATTTATATATAGACATGCCACCATTATTGCGTATGCGAAATTTTTGAGCAACTAAATTGTGGAATTTTTTAACGTTGCAAAGGCGGGGCGGTTTTGCATTATTCAACGCGCATGAAAGATATACACGGGAGTTTAATTTTTGCGCTGTGCCTGCTCGCCTTTACGGCAATCGTATTTTTTCTGAAATACGGTCAGGAGCGCGCGCAGTCGCAAATATTGGAGGAGGAGACTAAAACGGCGCAGACCCGCGCGATGACCGTAGAGCGCAAGGCGGACGAAGCCGAGCGCAAAACGCGTCTGGCGCAGGAGGCAGCCGCCGACAATATCCGCAAGGCGCGGGAGGCGCGCGAAATGCTCGAACGCGCAAAGCGCACAAGTTCGCTTACGCAAAAGGAGATTGTCTCCAAACTCAACGCCCAGCTGGAGCGCGAGGCGGACGCCCGCCTTTCCGCCGAAAAGGCGTACGCCGAACTTCTGAAACAGCGCGACATTCTCGACAAAACCGTCGCCCAAACCAAGTCCGACTTGGAGCGGCTGCGCGCGCAAAATTCCACGCGCTCGGAATCGCTCGACAGGCTCGAAAACATGCGCAAGCTTCTGAAAAGCCGCGAGTCGGAAATCGAGGCTCTGAAACTGCGGCAGGCGGAGCTTGAACGCCTCAACGCCGCCGCCTTGGAGGCTCAGGCGGCGACCGAGCGCGAAATCGAGCGCAGGGGCGGCATAGTGCTTCTTCCGCACCACAAGCGGATTCTTTCTCCGAACGTCCGCCGATAGGTTTTTTTTCGCCGCGCCCGAAAATGTTGCTGAACGGCGTAGAAAAAACTTGCAAAAAATAAAAAATGCATGGAGACTTGCAATATATAGATTTTTTCAAGAAAAAATAATCCGATAATAAATAAATTATGAAAAAAGCATTTACACTCGCCGCAGTAGCGTTCTCAATGTTCTTCCTCGCAGCTTGCGATTCCATGGACGGCCCATCGCCGCTCGACACCCGCGCGTCAAGCTCGTCCAACGAACTCAACCCCGGCGATCTCCCCGGCGACGCCAACCTGTCCGACGCTGGTCTCGCCTCGCGCGGAATCAACGAACTCGGCGCGTTCGACCCCGACAATATCAAGCCCGAAGACATCGTCGAAACAATCTACTTCGGCTTCGACCAATACGCGGTTGCGGCCGGCGAACGCGGCAAGGTAAAACGCGCGGTTGACTTCTACGCGTCGAATCCCGACTTCAAGGTAGTTCTCGTAGGCCATACCGACTGGTACGGCACGGAAGAATACAACATGCTCCTTTCCGACAAGCGTTGTAAGGCGGTTCAAGACTACGCGGCAAGCCTCGGTCTCGACGTTTCTCGCATCGAAATCATCGCGCGCGGCGAAGCGGGCGCTGCAATCGACGTTGCGAAAGACTCGCCCGAAGCAAAGCACGACCGCCGCGTGGACGTCGTGAAATTCAAATAGAATCGGCTTTTCAAATTTCCGAAATGCGCCTTCCGAAAGGGGGCGCATTTTTTTGCGCGCGCGGGAAGCGCGCTTTTTGCGGCGGCTTCGAGGCGTCGGGATAGTCGCGGGCGGACTTTTGGTGGGGAGACGGAGACTCCGTCTGGGGGGGCTGGCGTCGCGTAAAACTTGCGCTTCGGAAGGCTCGCGGCGGAGCACGCGCGGAACTTTCGGGGGGCGGCGCGGGGTAGGGCATGGCTTGGGGCGCGCTTGCGGAGTTTTGTTTTGTTAAAAATGTCTCGCAATTTGCGGGCGAGTGGTATTTTATCGGAACAATTTATATGACTGCGACGGTAAACGACAAACGCCCGATTATCAGCGTGCGAAACCTCCGCCATTCGTACAGGGAAGGCGACGGAATAAAGGAGGTCTTGCACGGCATCGACGTCGATTTCTATTCGGGCGAAATCGTGATAATCATGGGTCCGTCGGGCTCTGGAAAATCGACGCTGCTTAAACTCATTGGAGCGCAGCTGACATTGCAGGAGGGCGAAATCACGGTGGGCTCGCACAACCTTCACGGTGCATCGGCGTCGGCGCTCATGAAAATCAGGCGCGACTTGGGCTTTATCTTCCAGACCCACCACCTGCTCAATTCGATAAGCGTTTTGCAAAATGTGGAGCTTCCCCTCGCTTTCGACGACACCGTCGATTCGGAAACCGCGAAAGCCCGCGCCCTCGAAACGCTCAAAACCGTCGGCATAGACTCGCAGGCGCACAAAAAGCCCGCGCATCTTTCGGGCGGACAGCGGCAGAGGGTGGCAATCGCCCGCGCGCTTATCCGCAAACCCGCGATTGTTCTGGCGGACGAGCCTACGGCGTCGCTCGATCAAAAGAGCGGGCGCGAGGTCGTTGAAATCATAAGGAAAATGGCGAAGGATTTGGGGGTAACCGTTGTGCTGGTCACCCACGACAACCGCATTCTCGACATCGCCGACCGCATTGTGCGGCTCGTCGACGGCAAACTTACGGGGGCTTCCGAATGAAGGGCGAAAATTGGAGCTCGCGCCTCGGCGTGATTTTGGCCGTCGCGGGAAGCGCGGTGGGGCTGGGCAATTTTCTGAAATTCCCCGGTCAGGTCGCCATGTACGGCGGCGCGGCGTTCATGATTGCGTACGTCGTTTCGTTCTTTCTCGTCGGGCTTCCGATTTCCATTACGGAATGGACCATCGGCAGGTACGGCGGCGCGCGCGGCTTCAATTCGCCCGCGGGGATCATGGGCGCGTTTTCCAAAAAGCGCGCGCTGGCGTATGTCGGGCTGGGCAGCCCCATTATGACAATTCTTATCTATTGCTATTATATTTACATCGAGGCATGGTGCTTGGGCTATGCCTCGAATTTTTTGGGCGGGAATTTGTCGTTCAAAACGCTGGCGGAGTCGGGCGGATTTTTCTCGAACTTCATCGGCGCGGCGGAAAACGGCGGCGCGCTGGCGTTCGGGGCGGACAAGGTTCTCGTGTTTTTGGCGGTTTCGTTCTGCCTGAATTTCTGGCTGATTTACAGGGGAGTGTCGCGCGGAATCGAGCTGTTCTGCAAATACGCAATGCCAACGCTGATTGTCTTGGGGATAATTATCGTCGTGCGAATGATGACCCTTTCCGACGTTTCGCCCGACCATCCCGAACGCTCGATAAATCAGGGCATGGGCTTTATGTGGAACCCCGTGAAAGTCGTGCTTGAACGAGAGGACGGCGGCAAGTGGGTCGAGGTTCGCCAGCTTGTGGGCGACCGCGAAATAGACGCGGAAACCGCGCGTTTAAAGTCGGCGGACTCCGCTTCCGCCGCCGCGCCGAAAGAGCGCATTACGCGCATTTCGGTTTTCAGGCAGCTTTCGAATCCGTCGATATGGATTGCCGCGGCGGGGCAGGTGTTTTTCAGCCTGACCGTGGGCTTCGGCGCGATTATGACCTACGCGAGCTACCTCAAACGCAAGGACGACATAGTTCTCAGCGCCTTGACTTCGTGCAGCGCAAACGAGTTCTGCGAAATCTGCCTCGGAGGAATGATAACCGTGCCTGCGGCGGTGGCGTTTTTCGGCGTGTCTGGCGCGATAGGCGCGGGGCTGTCGCTTTTCGATTTGGGCTTCAAGGTGCTTCCGCTGTTTTTCGTGTCGCTGCCGTTCGGCAACTTTTTCGGCTTCCTGTTTTTCTTCCTGCTGTTTTTGGCGGCGGTCACAAGCTCGCTTTCCATGCTCCAGCCGGGGGTTGCGTTCATCGAGGAGGCGACGCGGCTGGGGCGCAAATTCTCGACGCTGTTGCTGGGGCTTCTGACGTTTTTCATCACGGGCTTTGTTGTCTATTTCTCGAAGGATTTGAAGGCGATGGACACTTTCGACTTTTGGATTGGGCAGGTCACAATCTACATTTTCGCGATGGTTCAGACAATCGCGTTCGCGTGGATATTCGGCGTGAAGAGGGGCGTCGCGCTCGCAAACGAGGGCTCGCTTTTGAAACTGCCGCCGTTCTACGGCTTCGTTCTGAAATACATCACGCCCGCGCTGCTGCTTGCGGTGTTTGCGCTGTGGGTGGCAAAGGACGTTTTCGGCGTGGTCGGCGGCGGAAATCTCTCGCCCTACATTACCGACCTTATCGGCACGGCGGATACCCCGCCGAACTCGACAGCCTGCATTTGCATCGCGATAATCGCCGCGCTCTACCTGTTCTTCGCGCTGATTTTCTCGGCGTCGCGGCGGTATAAAAACTTCGGAAAGGAAGACGGAAAATGACTTTCGGCGGCTGGATAACTTTCGGCGTTTCGACGCTTTCGATTACCGTTTTGTTTGCATGGTGTCTGTACCGCGTGCTTTCGGCGAAGCCCTCCGAGGCGGAGTCCATCGGCGCGGAGGTTTTCGAAAGCGGCGGAAAAAAACGCAAATAGCGGGAGCCGGATTTTTCCGATAAGCGAATCGTGGAATGTTTCAGGCACATACTCGTTGACGGTTGGAACGCAATCCATGCGCACCCGCGCCTCGCCCGCGAGCTTGCCGAAAACCGCGCCGAGGAGGCGCAGGCGGAGCTTTCCGCAATGCTCGCCGCGCTCCACGACTACGACGGCGCGAGAATCACCATTGTCTACGACGGCGCGGGCGCGGATATTTCGGTCGTAAGGCGCGGCGCGGCTACGACGTTTTCGGAAGTCTACACGCCGTCGGTTATGACCGCCGACGAATTCATAGAGCAGTTTTGCGCCGAGTCTAAACGCCCGCAGGATTTGCTTGTAATCACGCGCGACAACCTTTTGAGGCTCACGGCGTCGAGCTTCGGCGCGATGTCGCTCACGCCCGAATCGTTTTTCGAACGCGCGGAAATTTCAGAGAGGGCGGTAGTCCGCGCGGCGAAGTCGAACAACGCGTCGGCGTCGCTCGAATGGCGCAAGACAAACCCGTTCTCGAAGCTCGACGAGCTTGCCGTAGACATAGAATCGGCTTTCGGAAAATCGCCGCTGATTTCAAAGCGGCTCAAAAAGAAACGCGCCCGCGCGTCCGCAAAAAACGCCTCGGATTTCGGCGAAAACGCGGCGCGAGCCGATTCCGCCGTTCCGCGCAAAACTTCCGCCGATGCTTCATCCGCGCTAAATTCCAAACGCGCCGACTGCGGAAAAAACTGCGGCGGACGTTTGCATGTAAAGCCCTTTTCCGCGCCCGCGCCGCGCCGTCCCGTGATTGGCGGAAAGCCCGCGAGCGCGAAGTCTCTTGCCGATTTGAAAAAACTTTTGGAGGGCGGCGGCGTCAAAAAGAATCCGCAAAATTCGGCAAAGAACGCCCCGCGCAAAAAACGCCGCTGAAAAAACGCAATTGCTTTCGTGCGGCGCGTGTAGGCATTTGCGTTTTGCATCTGCGTGCTTTTGTGTTTGTGCGGTGGTGCTTTAATGCGGGTTTGCATTGTGCGCCTTTTCGGCAATGCGCAAGCGGTCGGCGGAGTTCCCCCAATTCCGTAGCGTCGTCGGGGGGCGCAAAAAAACGCGGAGCGCAATGCTCCGCGTTCTTTCGGAAAAATATCCTCGTTATTCGGATTTTTCCGCGCCGTCGGCTTCCTGGGCTTCGGGCCTTTGCTCTGCTTCGGGGTTCTCTTCGGCGGGGGCTTCGGCTTTCGCTTCGCCGCAGTTTTCTTCCGCTTCGGGTGCTTCTTCCGATTCCGATTTAGGCGCTACAATAGGCTCGTCCGCCGCGCCCAGATTCTGCTCTTCGGACTTTTGCGATTTGTCCTTCGGGCGGGGCAGGTAGGGGTTGGCTTGCAGTGTGGAGTCTGCGTATTCAACAACGTAGCCCTCCGAAACCAGCCAGCGCAGTTCGCTCCAAACGGAGCTGAGCTTGATTTTCTGCTCTTCCGAAATTTCCTCCGATTCGCGAATCGGGCTTTCCTGCGTTTCGGGCTGTTCCGCCTTGTTTTCCTCCGCAAGCGTCTTTGTCTTCGGCTTTTCGGCGGGCGGCGTGAGTCCGAGGAATTTGTAGGGCAGGTCTGCCGCGATTATTGCGGGGTTCGCCGTGATGAAGTCGAAAATCTGCTGGGGAGTGTCGGAGAGTTTGTCGCCCTCCAACAGGAACTTCCTCTTTACGACCGACACGAACGCAAAGCCCTTGCTTCCGCGCTTGTAGACCGAGAATCCCGAACGGCGCAGACGGCCGCGCAGGTTGTTCGCCGTGACAATCGGGAAGCGTTTCTGCTTGCGCCACGCTTCCTCGATGTTTCTGCGAATGCGTCCGAAAGGCATTTTTGAAAGGTTTGCGCCCTTCATTCTGACCTGCTCGTAGGTTTTTACGAGCTCCGAGCCCATTTTGTGGGCGACGTAGTTGATTGCCGCCTCGCGGGTGTCGAACGTGTCATTTTCGCCTTCTGCGGGGTTTTTGAGCTTGTAGACTTCGCGGGTCTTCATCTGTTCGAGCCACGCGTTGATTTGGTCGGCGTCGCGCACGGATTCGATTGTCGCAAGGAACGCCTCGAACGGCATTTTCTGGCAGTGTTCGCGGTGGTATTCCCGCAGGTATTCGTTGTATCTGTGCCAGTTCGGCGCGCCGAGGAGGTCGCCCGTGAGCGCGCAGCGGTTGACGACCTGGAAGCTGCCTTTGGGCGGTTCGGCTTCGATTTTCTGCTTTTCGAAAAGTTCGTCGGCGTAGTATTCGAGAGCCGCGTTTTTCGCCGAAGCCTCGTCTTCAAAGGGCAGGTTGAGCGGCTGTGCGCAATAGAGGGGCTTTACCGCGCCAGATTCGTCGGGGAGGTTTTTCGCGAGAACCACGAACCTGTCGTTCTTTTCTAGCACGAGTTCGGCGATGTCGAAGAGCTGGTAGGTGCGCTTCGAGTTTTTCATGATGTCCGCGAGCTTGTTGAAAGGGGTATCGTCGGGATAGAACAGCACTTCCATCGAGAAATTAAAGGGCGTCTGCGGCTTGCGCTTGCCGTCGAACTTCGAATTTTTGCGGAATTTGCCGCCGCCGTTTTCGCGGGGTTTTTCGCCGTCGAACTTGGCGCGGGGCTTGGAGAATTTTTTGTCGCCGAAATTCTTTTTGAAGTCGCGGCGTTTTTTGAAATCGCGGTCGTCCCCGTCTCTGCCTCCGCGCTGGAACGCGCCTCTGGGCTTGTCGCCGAAGCTCTTTTTTATGGACGAGCTGGGCGTCCAAGCGGTTGCGAATTCGATGTTCGAAAGCTGACTCAAATCAACTTCCGCGCGGTTTTGTTGTTCGTTGTTTTCTTCGGACATGCCTATAATATCCTGTGATTGTTTTGTAAAAGTCGCCCGCCGTCGGACGGTGGACGCGTCGAATTGTTTTATGGGTACGCGATAAAATCATATTTTGCGTTTATTGCAAAACAAAAATTTCCGTATGAAAAAGAATGGCGGACGCGCGGGGCGAGGATTTCGGCGCGGCCTTATTGCCCGCCCTCTCAAATTCGGCGCTTCAAAAAAATGTAAAAAAAAGCTTGTAAAACGGAGGGGCGAGGGTTTAGTTTGAAGTCCATTAAAAAAAACTTTTATACAAAACAAAGGAAAGAGTTGATATGAAAATCTTAAAATATGTAGCAGTGTTGGCGTCGGCCATGTTGGTATCCCTTACATACGCTGCGGACGCGCAGTCGAACGACCCCGTCAAGGTTTCCGTCAAGAATGACAACGGCGCGGTATCGGTTTCCATTTCCGTCGATGTCAAAAACCCCACGGTTTCCTGCGAAGAAGCCCTTAAAGACGTCCTCAAAAAGGCTCTTGCGGCAGTCGGCGCGGATTCCCTCAACGGCAAGGCAATCAGCGCGGCGATGGTCGCAATCAACGCGGCTCTTGCTGATAGAAACGCTCCCGCGCTCGGCCCCGTCGAAGTTTCTTTCGTAGTAAAGAACAAGGTTGAAGAATTGGTAAACGTTGCGGAAGTTGCGGCTAACGTCGCAATCGCCGGCGAAAAATATCAGGCGAACACCGAAACGCGCTACAACCCCGCCACGCAGACTGCGGACACGGTCGGCAACGTTTCGGCTCAGGGTCAGAACGGTACGGCAACCACAATGCCGGTTATCTTTGCCGTCGATGCGAACGGCACGGTAAAAGGCTCGGTTGGCAACACCCAGTTGGTTGACTCCTCCTCGAACGCCCAGAACCCGCTCACGACTCCTCCCGCTACGGACGTGAACGACGTTCTCCCCGACAACACGATTGTAACGTCGGCTTCGAACTAATCGGATTCAAGATTTCCAAAAAATCGGAGGCTTCGGCTTCCGATTTTTTTTGCGCCTTTGCGAAGTCAAAAAATGGTTGCCTAATCCGCCGGCGGCGGCTATTACACAAGTCGGAATGAAATTTTTAAGATTTGACAGTTTGGGAACGCGCCTGTTTGTGATATGCGCCGCGGGTATTGCGGCGTCGGCTTTGCCCGCATTCTTTTATTTTTGCGAGCTTTCGGGCAGGGCGCGCAATTCCGAATGCGAGCTGAGGGGCGTGAAAATGTTGTCGTCGCTTGCGGTTGTTGCGCACTCGGCGTATCTTTCGGGAGCGGACGAACGCTTCGACGCGTCCGAACTGAAAAAGGCGGTAAAAAAACTTTCCGACGGCGCGCCGAAGCTCGGCAATTCCGACGCCAAAAAAAGCCCGCGCATTCAGGGGATTTTCTCGGCGTCGTCAATCGACGCGTTCGTAAAAACGCCCGATACGGGCGACATTGTCGCCGACATGGGCGGCTTCATCGCCCTGCAAAGCGGGCTGTTTACGGATTCGCACACGGGAGTCCACATGTTCATGGACGCGTCGTCCGATCTTTTCCCGTCGTTCTACTCCGCGCTTTTCAAGTTTTCGTCGCTGTTGAAAAAATACCCCGCCGCGCCCGACCGCGTTCAGGCGAGCGAGTTTTCCGCCGCGTATGTTGTGCTGAACGAACGCGCAACGGAGCTTGTCGCGGAGCTTCGCAGGGCGTGCGCGATATGCCCGCCCGAAAAGTCGGTTTCGATTGTCGCCGACATCGGCAAATTCAATTCGGCGACTATCGAGCTGAACTCGGCGGTCTCGAAAATCTGGCACGGCAAGAGCCTCGACGCCTCGCTTGTGCGCACAAACCTCACGCAGACCGAAAAGGCGGCGTCGGAGCTGTGGAACGTTTCGGTGAAGTCGCTCGACGGGCTTTTGACGGCGTCCAAAAACGCCGATGTGTCGAAACTGCGGATTGCGGGCTACGTTTTTGCGGGGGTTGTGGCGCTTTCGCTTTTCGTGTCGCTGCTGGCGGGGCGGTCGGTGGCGCTCTCGGCGCGCAGAACGCGCAGGCTCGCGGCTCTTGCGGCGTTGCGCGACATTCAGGGCGCGCGCGAATATTTCGAAATCACTCCGCGCAGAATATCGGCGTTTGCGGGAATAGACACCGACATCGTGAAACTGCTTGACGCCTACGCCGAAATTTCCGAAATCGCAAAAACCGTTTTGGACTCCTCCGTGCAGCTCGACGAAGACGCGAGGTCGATTGTCGCCGAGCAGAAGCCGCGCCTCAACGGCGTTTCGAACGGGCTTCTGCGAATCGACGCAAAAACGAACTTGCGCGACAAGTCGGACGCGTCGCTTGCCGTCGCCGCCCAGAACTTGCGCGAAAGCCTCAACGGCGCGGAGCAGCTTGCGCGTTCGCAGGGAAAGTCTGTGCAGGAGGTTTCGGGCGGAATCAGGGGGGCGCTGTCGTCGGCGCAGGGCATTGTTTCAAGGCTCGCCGCGCTTCGCGGAGCGGCGGCGAAAATGAGCGTAATCGCCGAAACTTTCACGGGAGTCGCCGATCAGGCGAACATTCTCAGTCTGAACCTTTCGATTGAAACCGCGAAGTCGGGAATCAAGGGGTCGGGCTTGGGCACGCTTGCCGAGCAGGTCAAGATTCTTTCGAAGCGCACCGTCGTTTCCGTCATAGACATAGAGTCGATTCGCGACTCCATTTTGGAGACGCTCGACGCGGGCGCAAACGATACCGACTCGTTCCTTTCGGCGTTGGAGTCCGACTCAAAAATTCTCGACGAAATCGACGCCGCCCTTTCCGAGCTTACCCTCATGCTCTCGAAAATTTCAGCCGAGACAAACGGCATTTCCGCCTCGCTGCGCGGCCGCGCAGGCTCGGATTCCACCGTTCAGGAGGCGATGGAAAACCTCGCGCGGGTAGACGCCGCGCTGTCCGAATTTACGGCGTTTTCCAAAAACGCGGTTTCTTTCGTCAACAGGGCGCGGGAGCGTCTCGCCGTCGGAAGCGGGAGATGAGCGGCTACTCGGCGATGTCGGTTTCCGCATAAATCCAGCGGCAGAGCTTTTCGAGCATGTCGCGCGCGCGCGTCTCGAATTCGCGCAATTCGCCGCTCGGCGTTTTCACGAGCGCGGAAAACAGCTCCTTTTGCGGCTCGGCAAGCCTGCGGTAAAAGTCCTCGCGGACGGGGTAGCCCTCGTCCCGCGCGAGCAGGTACATGAATTTCAGCCGCACCGAAACGGGCGGACGCCCCGCGTCTATCGCGTCGAGCGCAAGCCGCAGTTTGCCCGAAAGCGCGCGCGAGTCTTCTATGTGCCCGCCGTTTTTCAGCACGGTTTGGGCGATGAGCGACGCCTGTTCGAACGCGTCGTAGCTTTCGGCTATTCCCCCGCGGCGTTTTGTCCGCGAAAACTCCCTGACGAATTTCAGCGCGGAGGGCGACGCCGCCTCACAGTCGAGGGAGATGTCGTCGAAGATGTCGGGGAGCGCGCCCGCGCGCTTTGCCGAAATCCTTTTCGACGCCCTGAAAAGCCCGTGTTCGGGCGAGTACGCCGCGATTTGCAGCGAGCTTTCGCCGCGTATCTGCGTGTCGAGAACCGTTGCGCAGTCTATCGCGAAAAACGCGTTCACTTTTCGGATTTTTTCGCTTCGGGCGCGACCGCGCCGCCTGAAATTATGAGTTTCATAGCCTCTCCCACCGTCATGTCGAGGTACACGATTTCGCTTTTCGGCACTACGATGAGGAAGCCGCTCGTGGGGTTCGGGGTTGTGGGCACGAAGACGTTTGCGTAGTCGCCGCCCGTGCGCTCGCGGATTTCGCCCTTGGCCTCTCCCGTGAGGAAGCCTATCGAGCGCAGACCCTTCGACGGAAATTCGACCATGACCGCCGCCTGAAACACAGCCTTGTTCTGCTTCGAAAACGTGTCCACAATCTGCTTGACCGTGCGGTAGACGACCCCCACGACGGGGATTTTGTTAATCACGCGCTCCCCCGCGTCGATAATCCAGCGGGCGAGCAGGAATTTCGACGCGATTCCGAGCGCGGTTATGAACAGCACCACGACGAGCGTCGAGAGCAAATCGAGCATCGCAATTCCCAGCCCCGAATGCGGAAGCGCGGCGTCGAGGTTGCGGAAGAGCGGCACGAAAACCGTTTGCGAAACGGGCGTGCCCACGTTCCGAATCAAAACCATGAACACGAAAATCGTGACGGCTATCGGGAGCGCGATGATAATTCCTGTTATGAAATAGTTGCCTAACTTTTTAATCATTGTATTTGAATATCGGCTTTTTGAAGCGGCGGTCGAGAATTTCGAGGGCGAGCGCCTCGCCCCTGCGCATGACCGCGGCGTCTTCGGGTTCTATGTCGTTTATCCCCGCGAGGTGCAGGTATCCGTGGGCGACGTAAAGGCACAGCTCGCGCGAGGGCGTCGAGCCGTAGTTTGCGGCGCATTTGAAGGCGCGTTCCGCGCTTGCGCACACTTCGCCTGCGAAGCCGTCGTCGGGGTCTCCCTCGAAAGTTATAACGTCGGTTTCGTCGGGCTTGTTCAGGAAGTCGGCGTGGATTTTCGCGAGGTCTTTGTCGTTGAAAAGCGCGACGGATAGCGTCCCCTGCGGGGCTTTGAAGCCGTCGGGCATTTCGGCGTCGAGAAGGTCTATGAAGCGGCGGAGCTTGCGTTTGTCGAATTCGAGCATGCCGCTGAAATCGGAAATGTCGGTTTGTCTTTTCATGGCATCATGTCCTGCACGCGTTTGAGCGAATCGGCGGCGTCGCGCGAGCGCACGGCGCGGTTGAGTTCGAGCGTGAAAATGTGTTTTTTGGGGTCGAAAAATTTTGCGAGCGCGGCGAAGTCTATGCAGCCCGCGCCGATTGCGATGTGGTCTTTGCCCGCGTCGGTGCAGTCGTGCAAATGCCAGCCGATTAGCGAGTCCGACGTGCGTTCGAGGAGGTCGAGCTGCGTGCCAAGCCCCAGCAGCTGCTTGCGCATGGAGTGTCCGGCGTCGTGCCACGTCCGCGCGGGAGTGTCGGTTTTCAGGGCGTTGACGAGCTTTTCAAAATTCCAGTCGAGCGGAAGCTCGTTGGGCGCTTCGCGGTTTTCAAGCCCCAGCAGAACGCCGTTTTTTTCGGCGGTCGGGGCGATTTCGCGCACGTTGTTTTCAATGCAAATGTAGTCTTTTTTTTCGGCTCTGCGGGCGGAGCGCGTCTTGAATTTTTCGGCGATTTTCGCGTAGACGGGGTCGTTTTCCGCGTTCGCGTCGGGGTGCTTCTCGATGTATTTTTCGAGGGCGCGTTCGGGGCGCATGAAAAAATACGAGAGGAATCCGCAGTGGCACACTACCGCTTTCGCCCCGAAGCGTCCCGCAAATTCGAGCGTGTTTTTCGTGTGGCGCAGCCACTGCTCCGACTCGGCATTCGACGCCGTCGCGGGCGAAAACAGGTTGGGCGCGGCTCCAGTCGCGAACGGCGGCACGGGGCAGAAGTTGTGCAGCGACGACACTTTCACAATCCCCTCTTCGACCGCCCTGATTATGCCCTCCATCGACGCGTTCGTCGTGGAGTGCCCAAGCTCGACGTATTCGAAGCCCAGCTCCGCCGCGCGGCAGAGCATGGCGTATCCGTCGCCTTCGAATTTTTTTTGAAGGTAGCTTGTGGAGAGCGAAATTATCGGGCTGCCGTCCATGTTCATCTTCCCCAAATTCTGATTGAATTTAGCATAAAATATTCAAGCGCGGGGGTGTCGGGCATGTTGAGCTCCGTGAAGCCCGCCGATTTTTCGAGGGCGTCCACCACGCGCGAAAGCTTGACCGCGGGCACGCCGTTCCCGCCGAGCGCGCACGAAACGCACGCGTCCTCTATCTCGCCGAAGAGCCGTTTGCGGAGGGCGCGGCGTTCTCCGGCGACAATCGCGTCGATGACGTCGGCGTCAAGCTCCTCCGTTTCCGCCTCGCCGATGTCGGCGACTTCGTCGGTCATGCGCGAGAGTATTTTGTCGAAACGCGCAAGCAACCCGTAGCAGCGCATCATTGCGTCGGCGATCGGAATTTTCACGCCTACTCCCCCCATGAGCGACTTCTGCCAGTTTTTGAAGTCGTCGAGCCACGCCCGCCACTGTTCGTCGTCGAGCGGTTCGGCGTCGGAGTCCACCCGCAGGCTTATGCAGCGGCTTCTGATTGTGTCGAGCAGGTCGTTCGGGCGGGTTGTCAGCATGAAGATTGTAGTGCCTTTCGGCGGCTCTTCGAGGGTTTTCAGAAAGGCGTTTGCGGCGGCGGCGTTCATGCGGTCGGCCTCGTAGACAATCGCCACTTTGTTGCCGCCCCTGTTCGACGTCTGCGAAATTTCGCGCAAGAGCCTGCGCATTGTGTTGGGCGGCCATTCCGTCCCGATTTTGTCGGAGTCGGAGCCTATTTTTATCAGGCGCATTTTGCCCTGCGGGCGGAGCGTGAAGAGGTCGGGGTGCTTGTCGGGGTCGGAGCCGAGCAGTCTTTGCGCGACCGCCTTTGCCGTCTCTTCGAGCGCGTCGAGCGATTCCCCGTAAAGCAGAATCGCGTGGTGCAGTCTGCCCGCCCGAAGCGCGCCCAGAAGAATGTTGAGTGCCTTAGGGTTGGACATCGAATTTTGCCTTCACGGTTTCGAGGATTTTCGCGAACGTCTCTCCCTTCGTCCCCGACGAATCGACTACCGCGACCCTGTCGGGGTTGAGGGTTGCGATTTTAAGAAACGCGCCGCGCACGGCTTCGTAGAACGCGGTTTTTTCCGCGCCCATTCTGTCGGGCGAATTTGCGTCGCGGGCGTTCGCCCTTGCGAGTCCGTCCTTTGCGGGCAGGTCGAGAAGTATCGTGAGGTCGGGCTTTGCGGAGGCTACCGCGAACGCGTTGAGCCATTCCACCGCGCCGTCTCCGAGCCTGCGCGCCGCGCCCTGATACGCCGCGGAGGAGTCCGCAAACCTGTCGCAGAGCACGACTTTTCCCTCGGCGAGCGCGGGCAGTATCAGCTCGTCCACATGCTGGGCGCGGGCTGCCTCGAAAAGCAGAAGCTCCGCGCGGCTCGACATTCCGCGCCCCTTGTCGGGGTCGAGCAGGAGGTCGCGTATTCTTTCCGAGAGCGGCGTTCCTCCCGGTTCGCGCGTGATTATGCATTCGCGTCCGAGCCCCGCGAAATATTCCGCGAGCGATTTTATGTGCGAGCTTTTCCCGCAGCCCTCTCCGCCTTCGAACGTGATGAATATGCCCTTTTTCATATACAAAAGTATTCGCGACTTTTCCCGATTTCTCAACTGTTATTTTGCGGAAATCCCGAATTGCGCCCGCCGCCGAACGCGATTTTTGCGATATTTCCCGAAAAAAATTTTCCTGCGAATTCTGCGGGCACGTTTGCGCGGGCTTCGTTTGCGATTGTCGCCATTTCCTCCGTTTTGAATTTCCGCGGATATAGGCGCAGCGGGTAGTCGGAGCCGTAGATTGCGGAGTCGGGGTATTCCGAAACGCATGTCCGCCACGCTTCGATTCCCGCGACGAACGGGTTTGCGGCGGAGTCGAAAAACACGTTGGGAAGATTTGCCGCCTCCGCGCCGCCGCCGATTCCGTCGAACAACGCGCCGCCGAGCCAGTGCGCGAAAATGAAATCGACCCCCGCGAATTTCCGCGCGGCGGCGAACACCGCGGAAAAATCCGTGGCTACTTTCCCCAAATACGCGCGTTCGCTCCGCTCCGTCAGGTGGACGCAAACGGGCAGGCTTTCCTCGGCGCAAGCTAGGGCGAGTTGTTCGAACGAGCCGCCCGCGTACGAGAATTTCTGCACGCCGTCGTGGATTTCGCCTATTCCGACAAAGCCGTCGTCCCTCGCGCGTTTTGCGGTCTCCGCCGCGCGTTTGCCGAACGCGGGCTGCACCGACGCGAACGCGGAAATCCTGTCGGGGTGGCGTTTGGCGAAAGCTGCGGTTGCGGCGTTCGCCTCGCCGCAGGTGTCGGGGCTTTCCCAATACCAGCCCTGCACGATTGCGCGTTCGACTCCCGCGGCGTCCATGTCTTCGAGAAATTTTTTCTCCGACGGAAAGCCCTGCAATGACCTTTTCCCGTCGTGGCGCGGGCCGACCAGCGCCGCCCAGTACGCCTCTCCGCGCCGTTCCGCCCACGCGGCGGGGTTTGCCGCGACGTTTTCGGGATAGAAATGCGTGTGGGCGTCGATCATTGCAGCTTATCCGATTAGGTCGAAATAAATCATCGCGCCGAGCGCCGCCGCGAGCGCGAGCCTGTACCATGCAAACGGCACGAGCCCGCGCCTCGTCAGAAAACCGATAAGCCATTTTACCGACGCCGCCGCGCTTGCGAACGCGACCGCCATTCCGAACGCGAGCGGCCCCACGGAGAGCGTTTCCGCCATCGCCGCGCCGTCCCTGTAAACCTTGTAGAGCGACGCCGCCGAGAGCGTCGCAAGCCCCAGCAGAAAGCTGAACCGCGCGGAGTCGGCGGGGCGCATTCCCGCGAGGTATCCGCCGAGAATCGTCATCATCGAGCGGCTTGTCCCCGGCCACATTGCCACGCACTGCAACACGCCCACGACTAGCGACTGCCGCAGGGAAAGGTCTTCGAGCCGCGTGAAATCGGCGCGGCTTTGCTCGCGCTTTTGGTAGTATTTTTGCACGCCGAACATCAGCAGCGCGCCCGCGGCGAGAGCCGCCACAACGGGTTTTACCCCGAAAAGGTATCCGTTGATTGCGTCGTGGAGAACCAGCCCGACAACGGCGGCGGGCAGGAACGCCGCGATTATATTGCGCAGAAGCCGAAGCCCCACGGGATTGCGCCCGAAAAGCCCCGCGAGCATTTTCAGAAGATAGTCGCGGTAGACGAGGGCGACTGCGAGAATCGCGCCGAACTGGATTACGATTGCGTAGGCGTCGGCGGCGTTCTTCATCGTGTAGGGTTTGAGGTCTTTGCCGAGAACCGCGCGTCCGTTTTTGTCGGTAAGCGGCTCTTCCGATTCGAGCCCGAGGGCGGCGTTTGCGATTATCAGGTGCCCCGTGGACGACACGGGCAGGTATTCGGTCAGCCCCTCGACGAGCCCGAGCGCGAGGGCGTCGGTGTAGTTTATGTCGGTCTTTGCGCCGCTTGCGGAGTGGTTTGCCGCCTGTTTTAGGGAGGTCTCCGCCGCCTTTCCGTCCGCGCCGATTTCAACGACCGTCAGCTGCGCGTTTGCGCACAGCGCGGAAACGGCTAAAATGCAAAATGTTAAAAACGGTTTCATTTTTGTGCTTTTTTGTTAAAATGATTTTCTTGAATCGAGCGCGTTCTTGATTGTCTCTGAGTCCGCAAAGCCCAGCTGGCTTCCGCTCGGCAGTCCGAAGCCTATGCGCGTAAGCCGCACGGGCTTCGAGCCGACAATGCGCTCCTGAATGAAAAGGCAAGTCGCCTTTCCCTCGATGTCGTTCGAGAGCGCGAGCATGATTTCCTCTACCTCCCCGCTTTCGGTGCGCTTTGCCAGCGACGCCATGTTGAGGTTTTCCGCGCCGATTTTTTTCAGCGGAGAAAGCTTGCCGCCCAAAACATGGTATTTGCCGCGCCATGCGCCCGATTTTTCTATTGCGTCGATGTCGCTCGCGCGTTCGACCACGCAGATTGCGGAGTCCGACCGCGCGGGGTTTTTGCAGATTTCGCAAAGTTCGCCGTCTTCGGACAGCCCGCCGCAGACGGGGCAGGGCGTGATGTGTTCGAGCGCGGAGATTATCGACGACGCCAGCGCGCGCGCGTCCGACTGGTTTTCGAGCGCGAGGTGCAACGCCATTCGCTCCGCGCTTTTCATTCCCGTTCCGGGGAGTTTCCGCAGCGCGGATTTCAGTTTTTCGAAAGATTCGCTCATTGTCCGATCTATCCTACGCGGCGGCGTTTTTCAGGCAACAAAATTCCGCGCTTCCATGATTTTGCTTGCGTTTTTGAGAATCCTCCCGAAAATGGCTCTATGAAAAGAAGGGGTTTCATAGGGCTTGCGCTCGCCGCGGCGGCGGTGGCGTCGGCGAAAAACATTTCGGCGGAGCTTCCGTCGTGGGTCGATTCGGAAATCGACTTGGCAAAAAAGCGTTTCGACGCTTGGAAAAACGGCCGCAAATGCGCGGTGTTCGTCGCCATAACGGACCTCCATTCGGGAATCGACGAGGTCGCCCGTTGGCGGCACACCTACAAGCACATTTTGTACGCAAACCGCGCCGCCGAAAGGCTCGGCGCGGACGCCGTCATAAATCTCGGCGACTGGGGCTTGGAGTACCCCGTGAAAAGGGAACACAACGGCGAGAAGCTTCTCGACACTGTTCTAGACTGCCACTCGCGCACGAAGATTCCGACGCTCTTTTGCGTCGGCAACCACGACCACTACCGCCGCATTTATTCCAACGAATATCTCGGACGCAAATTCATGCCGTTTTGCAAGGCGGCGACATTCGGCGAAAACGGCGACTACGGGTTTCTCGACCTCCCCGAAAAAAGCTGCCGCGTGTTTTTCCTCAATTCGAGCGAGTCTCCGCTCTACTACGGCTTTTCGCAAAAGCAGCTCGAATTTCTCCGCAAAAATCTGACCGAAACGCCCGACGGCTGGGCGGCGTTTGTGTGCACCCATTATTGCGTCGACATCAAGGGAAGCTGGCTGCCGATACGCCCCCATTTTGCGGGCAAGAGCGGCGACGAGTTCAGAAAAATCATGGAAGACTATGTTGCGGCGGGCGGGCGGCTTGCCGCGAATCTCACGGGCGACAGCCACTTCGACAGGACGTTTTCGAAAGACGGCGTGAACATTTTCGTCTCGCAGGGCTACGGCACTATCGAGGAAAAAGACCGTCCGAAAGACGTGAAGCTTGAACCTTTCGACCCTCGGAAAAACATGCTCGCCGAGCTTGTCGCAATCGACGCCGACGCGCGCGAAATCAAAATATTCAGAATCGGCGCGGGGCGCGAGTCGCGCGACAGAGGCGCGAAATTTTAGCGGCGGTGCTATCGCAAAAAGAATCGGTTCGAATGAACCGATTCTTTTTGCGTTGCGCGGTTTTAGTTTTGTCCCTTTTTGAATTTGATTACGACGAGCGAATATGGAGGCAGATTTTCGGTAAAACTTCCTCCGAGTCTAACGCGGGCTTCGCTTATTTTCGCGCTTTCGTCGTCGGGCTTAGCGCATGTTAGCACGGTTTTTACAGCGTCGCGCGGAGAGCCTATAGTATCCAAATCTACGGACATTTCGCATTCAACGGGCAGCAGGTTTATGAGCTTCACTACGGTTTCGCCCGATTCGGAATCATCTACGACCGACGCGCCGACGCGTTCTTTCACGCCGTCGTTGCCGCCCGAAATTATTTCGATTTTCGAGTCGCGGTATACGTCGCCCGCGTTGTGCGAGAAGAGTTTTTGAACATAGTATTCGGGCGTCGGATAGACGTTTGTGTTGTCGAAATGAACCATCATCGTCTTGCGTTTCGAGACGCCTATTCGCGAGAGCAGCGGCGCGTAGGAGACCATTTTTACGAGGTCGCCGTTGCGCTCCAAGTTCGCCAAGTGGAACGCCGAGCAGAGCGCGGTGTAGACGGTGTTTGTGTCCGCCTTGTTGCGCGGGGCGTATTCGCCGAGATAGACTTTTGCGCCGTTGCGGTCTCGGTTGTCGTAGTAGTCGGCGTTGGCGATAAACCATTCGGGCGGCTCGTAGCAGTGGTCGTCGATTATAGGCGTGCGCGATTCGTTCACGATTTTCCGGCCCTGAGTGTAGTCCTGACCGTGCGACAAAATTCCAGAACTGCCAATTACTGTTATGTCAGGATATTTTTTATTAACGGCGTCCTTAATCATCAGGTAGCGGATTTTGAAGTTTTCGGTCTGCTCGTCTTCGTTGCCGATTCCGAGGTATTTCATTCCGAAGGGCGCGGGGTGGCCGTTTTCGGCGCGGACTTTTCCCCATTTCGTTTTTTCGGGGTCGCCGTTCGCCCATTCGATTAGCGCGAGAACTTCGTCGATGTACGCTGGCATTTTGTCGAGCGGAATGCAGGCGTTGCCCTTTATCTGGCAGACCGTTCCCGCAGACACCACTGGCAGCGGTTCGGCGTTCAGGTCTTCGCAGAACTGGAAGTATTCAAGGTATCCGAGTCCGAAAGTCTGGTGGTATTTCCAGAGGCTTGGCAGCGGCTTGCGGTTTTCGAGTTTGCCGATTGTGTATTGCCAGCGGTAGAAGTGTTCGGGCTTGTCGGCGTGGACTATGCAGCCCCCGGGGAAGCGAACGAAGTTCGGTTTGAGCGCGGCGAGCGTTTCGGCGAGATCTTTGCGGAGTCCGTTTTTTCTGCCCTTGAAAGTGTCGCGCGGGAATAGCGATACCATGTCGATTGCTACGCCGCCGTCGGCTTCGATTTCGAGAGCAAGCGGCGCGGCTTTCGTGCCCGACTTTGCGACAGTCGAAAGCGAATATTTTTTCCATTCGGAAGAGTTCAGCGCGATTTCGCCTTCAAGCGCGTTCGAGCCGCCGGGGGATTTTACAAATACTTTTATCATGCCGTTCGCATTTGCCGACTTCGCGAAAACGGAGAAGTCGTAGCCCGCGCCGCCTTTGAGGTCTATTCCGTCCCAGCCCGAATTTTCCAAGCGCACGGGCTTTCCGTCTTTCGTTTTTACAAAAAGGTGCGTCGGATTATTTTTGCTGATGGGGTTTGATTTTTCCACTGAAAATTCGGCGTTCGGGGAGATTTTCCACGCGTAGAGGGGGTGGAATTTGTCGTTGTCGGCGGGCGAGTATTCGAAGTCGCGGTTTTGGACGAGTTCGGGGTATAGACCGCCGTCGGCGGCGTGGAAGATGTCCTCAAAGAAAAGCCCCGACATCTTTTTGTTGACTGATTTCTTCGTCCCCGCGAGCGCGAGTTTTGCCGAAACTTTTTTGCCGCCGAGCCGCTTTGCCATGACTTCGGGAGTGTCGCGCATGATTTTGCTTTTTTTCAGGAAGTCGCGTTCGGTTTTTATGAATTTTTCGAAGCAGCTCGGGCTTATTTTTACGAATGCGCCTTCGTATTTTCCGCGCGGAAGTTCGAGTTGCGCGTATTCGTCGGGATATTCCGCGGCGTCGATTTTTTTCGGTGTCGAATAGTTTTTGAAATCGGCGGTTTCTGTTTTCATGAAGCCGTCGTTTCCGTTTTTGAAAAACACCGTGTAGCCGCTGTCGGAAGCTTTCACTACGGGATTGAGGAATCTCACGCCGTCGGGAAGCGCTGCGTTGTCTTGTTTGCTCCACGCAAAGAAGTCGGGCGTGCTCGAATGGGCAAATTCGTTGCGTCCGTCGCCGAACGCCCAAATGCAGTGGCAGAGCCCGTCGTTTCCGACGAACAGATAGGGCGTCGTCATCTGTCGCGGCGGGCGCAGGCGTCTGTCGCCGAAGAAGCTTGTGAGGGTTTTGTTTTCGGAGGCAACCCATTTCCCGTCGCTTTTGTATGCTATTTGTAGCGGACGCCACAGCTTTATCTTTTTGTCTGAAAACACGAAGACTTCGACATTGTCGGCGTCGTTTTGCTTTTCGATTTTTTGCGTCGAACACGCGCATAGCGCGCCTGTCAGCGCGAGCATAAACAAGATGTATCTTCCCATATGTGTATAGATATTGATTGATTTAAGCAGGCAAAATATTCGTTTTGCGCGATTCGAACAAGCATATTCCGTGCGCGAGCCGCAAAAAACGCGCGTCCGAGACCGAACGCGCGTTTGTTTTTTTGTTTTCTTCAATTACGCCTGCTGCTGTTGTTTGAGAAGCAGCAGCATTTTCTTTGCGGCTTCGGGAATGACCGTTCCGGGGCCGAATATTGCGCTTGCGCCGTGCTTGAAGAGAAAGTCGTAGTCTTGCGTCGGAATGACGCCGCCCGCGACGACCATAATATCTTCGCGCCCGAGCTTTTTAAGCTCTTCGACAAGCTGCGGGAGCAGTGTTTTGTGTCCCGCGGCGAGCGAGCTCATCGCGACGATGTGCACGTCGTTTTCGACCGCCATTTTCGCGGTTTCCTCCGGCGTCTGGAAGAGCGGGCCCATATCGACGTCGAAGCCGAGGTCGGCGTATGCCGTCGCGACGACTTTCGCGCCTCTGTCGTGTCCGTCCTGCCCCATTTTCGCGATGAGGATACGCGGTTTGCGTCCCTCCTCCTTTTCGAATTCCGAGACGAGTTTTGCGATTTCTTCGACGATTTTCATGTGCTTTCCGTCCTTTGCGTATTCCTTTTGGTAGACGCCGCTTATCGAGCGGATAACCGCCTTGTAGCGTCCGAAGACCTTTTCGCACGCGAGCGAGATTTCGCCCAGGCTTGCGCGCGCCTTTGCCGCCTCGACGCTGAGTTCGAGCAGGTTGCCCTTGCCGGTTTCTGCGCATTTTGTGATTTCTTCGAGAATCTGCCGAACCTTAGTGTTGTCGCGGTTTTTTCGGAGGATTTCGAGTTTCCTGATTTGCGCTTCGCGCACCGCGGTATTGTCGATGTCGAGAATGTCGAGCGGCTCCTCCTTTTCGAGGCGGTATTTTGTGAGACCCACGATTGTCTCGCGGCCGCTGTCGATTCTCGCCTGTCTGCGCGCCGAAGCCTCCTCGATGCGGAGTTTCGGAAGCCCCGCCTCGATTGCCTTTGTCATGCCGCCGTGCGATTCGACCTCCTCGATGTGCGCCCACGCGCGTTTGACGAGCGCGTCCGTCAGCGATTCAACGTAGTACGAGCCAGCCCACGGGTCGATTACGCGGCAGATGCCCGTTTCGTCTTGCAGGTAGAGCTGGGTGTTTCGCGCGATTCGCGCGGAGAAGTCGGTGGGGAGGGCGATTGCCTCGTCGAGCGCGTTTGTGTGCAGGCTCTGCGTGTGTCCGAGAGCCGCGCCCATCGCCTCGATTGCCGTGCGCGTCACGTTGTTGAAGGGATCCTGCTCCGTCAGCGACCAGCCGCTTGTCTGCGAGTGCGTGCGCAGCGCAAGGCTCTTCGGGTTCTGCGGGTTGAAGCCCTTGACGATTTTCGCCCAGAGCATGCGGGCGGCGCGCATTTTTGCGACCTCCATGAAGTAGTTTTTGCCTATCGCCCAGAAGAACGAGAGGCGCGGCGCGAACTGGTCCACGAGCAGCCCCGCCTTTTCGCCCTCGCGCAGGTATTCAAGCCCGTCGGCGAGCGTGTAGGCCATTTCGAGGTCGGCGGTTGCGCCCGCCTCCTGCATGTGATAGCCAGAAATCGAAATGCTGTTGAATTTCGGCATGTTTTTCGACGTGTACGCAAAGATGTCGCCGATGATTTTCATCGAGGGCGTCGGCGGGTAGATGTAGGTGTTGCGCACCATGAACTCTTTGAGAATGTCGTTCTGGATAGTGCCCGCAAGCTGTTCGAGCTTCGCGCCCTGTTCAAGCCCCGCGACGATGTAGAACGCCAGAATCGGCAGAACCGCGCCGTTCATCGTCATCGAAACCGAGACCTGCGAGAGCGGGATTTTGTCGAAGAGCACCTGCATGTCCATGATTGAATCGACCGCGACGCCCGCCTTGCCGACGTCGCCGACAACGCGCGGGTGGTCGGAGTCGTAGCCTCTGTGGGTCGCGAGGTCGAAGGCAATCGAAAGCCCCTTCTGCCCCGCCGCGAGGTTTCTGCGGTAAAACGCGTTCGATTCCTCCGCCGTAGAGAAGCCCGCGTATTGGCGCACCGTCCACGGGCGCACGACGTACATTGTCGCGTAGGGCCCTCTGAGGTTGGGAGCGATGCCCGCCGTGAAGCCCGTGTGTTCGAGATTTTCCGTGTCCGCCGCCGTGTAGAGCGGCTTTACGGGAATCTGCTCCATTGTTTCCACGACGAGGTCGTCGAGGCTTTTGCCCGTCTTCTTTTCGATGTCGGCTTTCCAGTCTTTCATCGACGCTTTCGTCTTGGGCGTTTCGAAGGCGATTTTTGTAAAATCGGGATTTTTGCTCATTGTAGAATTCTCCTCCGCTTTTTTAGAGAACGCCGAGTGCCGAAAGAATCGACTTCAACGTTTCGTAGTTGTTGCTCTTTATGCTTACCGCGCCGTCGTAGCCCGCCTCTTTGTACGCGGGTTCGGCTTCGGGGGCGGGAACGCCCGCCATGTAGACGGTTGCGTCGGGCGCGACTGCCTTGATTGCGCGCGTCGTTTCGGGGACGAGCGTCGGGTAGGTGTCGTCGGTCGAGCAAATCACGGCGTATTTCGCGCCGCTTTCGGCGAAAGCCTTTGCCGCCGCTTCGCCCGATTCAAAACCGTTCGGGTAGACGACGTCGAAGCCGCCGACTTCGAAGAATCCGCGGATAAAGTCCGCGCGGATTTTGTGCTGCAAGAGCGGGCCCATTGTTGCGAGGAAGATTTTCGGCGCAAAGCCGTTCTTCTTTTTGAATTCCGCGCTTGCGCGGCGCAGGGCTTCGAAGTGCTCCACGGCTCTGTGCGCCGCGAGCGGCTTTGCCTCTATCGTTTCGCCGCCGCCGAACGCCGCGTTCATGCCGTCGATGCCCGCGCCCTTGTCCGCGGCTTCGAGCAGTTTTGCGAACGCGTCCGCGCCCTTTGCGCCGCCGAGGTCGAACGCCTGCGTCTTTGCGGGCTGGGCGCGTTTTTGGTATTCGCGCTTTTCAAGCGGCTTTTCGGAGAGGTTTGCGTAGTTGTTTGTGCCGACTACCGAGCTTCTGCGGGTGTCGTAGAGCTTTTTTCTGCCCGCGGCGGTCGCGGCGATTGCGTCTTGCACCGCGCCCGACTTCAACGCTTCGAGCATTCCGCCGAGCGATTCGATTTTAGAGAAGAACTCCCAAATTTTTGCGGCAAGCTCGCGCGTGAGGTTTTCCACATAGTACGAGCCGCCCGCGGGGTCGATTACGTCCGCCAAATTGCATTCCTCCTGCAAAATAATCTGCTGGTTGCGGGCGATTCTTTCGGAGAATTCGTCGGGCTTGCGGATTATTTCGTCGAACGCGCCGACCGTCATTGAATCGACTCCGCCGACGACGCCGGAGAACGCCTCCGTCGCGGTTCTCAACATGTTGACGTAGGGGTCGAACACTGTTTTGTTGAATTTTGCCGTCCGCGCCGAAAGCTTGATTTTCCTTTCGTTGCCGCCGAATTCGGAGACGATTTTCGCCCAAACCATGCGCATTGCGCGGATTTTTGCGATTTCCATGAAGAAGTTTCCGCCGAGGCAGACTCTGAACCTGATTTGCTTTGCGGCATCGTCTATTTCCATGCCGCGTTCGAGCATTGCGCGGATATAAGCAACCGCCGTCGCGAACGCCGCTCCCGCCTCCTCGACTGCGCTTGCGCCTGCGGAGGAGTATGCCGATGTGTCGACGCCGATTGCCGTGAAGTTCGGCATGTTTGCGGCGTTGTAGGACGCCATTGCGAACATTTCGCCGTAGGCGGCGTCGGGCGAAATTTTGCCCGATTTTGCGAACGCGCCGAGCGGGTCGAAGAAAATTCCGCCCGAAAGTTTTTTGCCTTTTTGCGAGGCGAACAACGCCGCCTGCGTTCCCGCGCCGACCGTGTCGCCGCGCACGAAAATGTCTACGCAGCCGCATTCGACGCCGTCGAGGGCTTCGGCGAAATCCTTTGCGGAGGCGAAGTCCAAGCCGTTGTTTGCGCCGTCGTTTACGAGTATTTCGACGGACGTCTGCCCCTTGTTGAGCGCGTCGAGGATTTTTGCGTTGAATTCCCCTGCGGTGTCGGCGGCAAGCTCCTGCGATATTTTCCACGGAGACGCCTTGTTGCCCGCCGCGTCCGTTCCGCGGACATAGTCGTCAAACCCTGGGAGCGACGTTTCGAAATCGATGTCATCCTTATTGTAGATGGGTTTGAGGGTTATGCCCTCGGGGGTTTTTGTAAACATTTTCTTCTCGAACGGCGCGCCTTTCAGAAGCTTTTCGGCTTCGGCGTACCATTCCCGATATGTCGACGGCTGGAATTCCGCGAACAGTTTTTTTTCGTTTTTCATCGGTTGGTTTTTCGTTTTGGTTTACATTTTTGAGCGTGTGTTTCCGCGCAAACAAAGAACATGCGCGGATTTTCAAAGCCGCGCGTTCGGGGGCTAAACAGCACCCGAAAACAAAGCGATTATCTTTGTTTTTCTTCGGTCGGTCAACCAATTTTTTTTGCGCGGAGGCGCAAAAAAACGCGCCCCGTCAATCGGGCGCGTTCTTGCCGGCAAATTGCAATGCGCTATTTTTTTTCGAAAAGCAGCACGGCGATTCCGTCCTTGCCGATTCCGACTTTCGCCTTTGAGCCGTCTGCCTCAACTTTGAAGTCTCCGATTCCGCCGCTTTCGACGAATTTGCAGTTCGGAACTTCGAACGCAGTTTCGACGGTTTTGGCGTGCGGGTGCATTGCCACGACCGCAACCTGACTGTCGTTCTCGAACGTGGAGTAGTACATGTTCGGGTTCGACGACTTCGCGAGGTCTGTGTCTCTGAATGCGCCGTTGAGGACGGTGTCGCGGAACTTGTCGCGAAGGGCGTCGATTTTTGCGAGGTACGCCTGATAGACGGGCGTTTCGTCGAGGGTCGCGCGGCAGCGGTAGACCGCGGCGTCCTCGCGCCAGCCGCGCATGAAAGTCAGGTTGCAGCGGAACGGCACGTTTTGGTTGTTGTAGATGTCGCGGTTGGTAGTGTACACTTCGGGGAATGTGTAGTAGTACATGGGCGCGTAGTTTGTGGCGGGCACGCCGTTTTTATCCTTGTGGGTTATGTACAGGTTGGGGGCGACCGCGTGGATATAGTCGGCGTACATGGAGGTCGGGTCGCTCACCCATTCGATTCCCATGCTCATGTCGGGCTTTTTCGAGCGGACGTAGGCGCGAAGCTCTTTGAGCATGTTGTGCTTGTACTTCATGATGTCCTGCGCGGGAATGGAGTGCCCGTGCGATTCGTCGTAGCAAAGCTCGCTTTTGAAGCCTAGCTGGTCGAAGAACACGCCGTCGGCTCCGAGCGCGATTGCGCGTTCGGCGAGCTTTTTGAGGATTTCCAGCCATTCCCTTGTCGCGGGGCAAGCCGTCACGAATGTCTTGTTTCCGAAGACCCGCAGAGCCGTGCCGTCTCCGCCGAACGGATAGCGTTCCATGTGCTCCGTGCCGTCCGCGCGCTTGACCGATATTTTTTTGCCGAGCGTGCGGTAGAAGTTCGTGCCCATGTCGATGAGCTGCCCGTTGTAGTAGAGGTTGACTTTGCCGCCGTCCTTTTGGAATTCCTTAATCCATTTTTTGAGGGCTTCGTCGCCGCCCTGAGTGTCGTCGGGCGTGTATTCGGGGTAGCCTGCGTCCATGCCCTCCTTCCACCAGCCGAACATGAGGATAGTATCGATGCCCGCCTTTTTGCCCGCCTTGCGGATTTCGGGCAGCTGGTCGTAGCGGAATAGCACCTTGCCGTATTGGTGGCGCATGATAATTCTCTGCCAGCCGTTCGACTTTTTGAAAGTCTCGGCAATCGGAATGTGCTTGTACCAAGTGTCGGCCCACTTGCGGTATTTCTTTGCCGAGACGTGCCAGTCGCCCGAATGCGGGGCTACGACGAAGTCGGCGAATTTCTTGGATTCGCCCGCTTTCAGGAATGGGTATTTCGCCATCGCCGCGTCGATTCCGCCGTATTCGAAGTCGCCCCTGCCGCCGATTTTGCGCGTGCGGAAGAGGTGGAGAGTCTTTTCGAAATTCGGGTCGTGGTTTGCGAAGTAGAGGGCGCAGTCGCCGTCGTCGAGCACGAAGTAGTTGAGCGACATCGGCGAGGGGTAGACGTCGTAGCGCTCGATTGCCTTGTTGTCCTGCGCCATGTAGGATTTAAAGCCGCCCATGAGCCATTTGCGGACGTCGGGGATTTTCGTGCCGCTTGCGCTCGCCCAGTAGAGGACGGTGTCCTTTTTGATTTTTGCCGACTTTATAATCGGGAACTGGAACTCGCGCAAAATTTTGTCTTTCGAGGCGTTTTTTATTTCCGACGAAAACGCTATTTCGTCGCCGTCGAGCGAGCACTCGACTTTCACGGGAAATTCGCCGCCGTATTCGAGCGTGATTTTTCCGCCGTTCTTCGAAACTTTCACGGGCGCGTTTTCGCTCTCTACGCTTTCTTCGAGCGAAAGCCCGTCCTGATAGATTATCCGCCAGAGCCCCTCTCCGCCCGCATATTCGCGGTTCTTTTCGAGGTTTTTGAGCGACACCAAGTTGCCCTTGTCGTCTATTTTTATTTGCGCTTTCGGGCTTTTAAGCTCGAAGATTTCGGCGTTCAGGCATTGCGCCGAGAGCGCGAGCGCGGCTGCCGCGCAGGCGAGAGCGTATTTTTTCATGTGTGATTCCTCCTGTTTTTGTAGAGCTGGTTGAGAAATTTGAACCTAACAAAAATGCGTCGTCGTTGTCGATAATTTTTTTCTGCGCGCCGCGCCCCGTTTTTTGTTTTGCGTTTTTCGGAGCGTTTGGAAAAATCGCGGTTTTTAAAATGAAATACGCAGGCAGGATTATTTTGGCGTCGGCGAGCCCGCGCCGCAGGGAGCTTCTCGAACGCGCGGGAGTGCCGTTCGACGTGCGCGTGGCCGACGTGTCGGAAGACGCCGACGTTTCCGCGCCGCCCGAAAGGCTCGCGGTCTCGAACGCCGAATTGAAGGCCTCGCGCGTCGCGCGGGAGAACGCGGAGCGGCTGGTGTTGGGCGCGGATACCGTCGTGTACCGCAACTCCAAAATCTACGGCAAACCGCGCGACATCGCCGACGCAAAGCGCATGCTCGCCGAGTTGCGTGGCGGGGCGCATTCGGTGTTCACGGGCGTGTGCGCGGCGTATTTCGACGGCGCGGAGCTTAGGACTAAAACCGCGTGCGGAGAGTCGCGCGTGCATTTCAAGAGCCTCGACGCCGACGCGATTTCGGAATATGTCTCGAAAGTGGACGTGCTCGACAAGGCGGGCGCGTACGCCGCTCAGGAATGCGGCTCGATGATAATAGAAAAAATCGACGGGGATTTCGACAACGTAATGGGGCTGCCCGTCGCCCTCGCCGAAAGCACGCTCGATATGCTTGCGGCGGAACTTAAAATTTAGGCTAATGCGCGGGAATTTCGACAGCGACTTCTATCGCGACGGCAACCGATACGACGTTCCCGCCGCACTCGCCGCGCTTGTTCTCACTGCGCTGCTCCACGTCGGCGCGTACTGCGTAGTTCCCGACAAGTTCGCGCACGCCGCGCCCGAAAGCGACGACGGCGAATTGAAACTCGAAATCCTCCCTCCCAAGCTCGAAAACCGCAAACCCGAATTCATAGAGGCAAACCCTTTCGGCAACGACGCCGTGCCCGACTCGCCCGACGCCCCCGAATCTTTCAAAGACCAGCGGGCGGCGGACGAAATTCCCGACCCCGCTTCGAAGTCGCGCAAGCCGTTCGTTGTGGGCGAGAACACGGACAGCCAGAAAATCGTATCGGGCACGAGTTCCGACGACGACAAATATTCGCCCGAATCCGTCATGCAGACTCTCGAACGCCCGCTCGAACGCCCCGCGCAGCCCGACGAAGCGTCGGCGCAACAGTCGGGGGGCGGCTCGCCCGCCGCGCCGCAGACAAGTGCGGAGCAGCCCCAACAGGCGCAAACGGCGCAAGCCGACGCGCAAACTTCGGCGCGTTCCGAATCGGAGGCTTCGGAGCAAGACGGGGCTTCTTCGGGGAATCCGCCTGAAAACGGCGGGGCGCAGTCGGGCGGAAACGCCGCCGAGCCGGCGCAGCCTTCCAACGCTCCGAAAGCCGAACAAAGCGATTCTGACGCCGACGAAAAAACTCCCGACGACCCCGACGCATTTCTCAAAATTTCGAAAAAACCTTTGACTGAAAAAACGACCGCAAAAGATTCGGGCAAGTCCGACTCCGCAAAATCGGACGCCCGCGCGGACGCTTCGAAGCCCGACAAATCGGACGGCGGAAACGCCGCGTCGCAGGGCGCGGGCAATGCGCAAAAAAAGGGCGCGGGCAAGCCGTCGCAATCGCAAGCCCGTCCGCCCGCGCAGACTTCCGCAACTCCTCCGACTCCGCAGGCGTCGCAAACCCCCGCGCCTGCTTCCGCCGAAGAGCCGCTTCCCGCGCCGCGTCCGCGCCCGACGCTCAGCATGAAAATCCCCGCAGGCCCGCTTGCCGACAATCCCACGCACGCGAGCGCGCGCGGCACCGTCGCCTGCGATTCGCGGTTCAGCGAATTCGGCGCGTACCAACAGCGCATGATTGAGGCAATCTCGCGCCAGTGGAATCTGCTTGCGTCGAAGTACGACTTGGGCACTGCGGTGGGCACGATAGTCGTCGCCGAATACTATTTGAATTCGCTCGGCGAATTGACGAAATTCAACATAGTGTTTTCGAACTCAACAAACACGGGCAGCGGCCTTTGCGAGCAGTCGATTCTCACGACCGCCCCCTACGGCGAATGGACGCGCGAAATGGTCGCCGCGTTCGGCAATCAGGAGCAGTCCGTGCGCATAACATTCCACTACCGATGAAAGAATTTGTGAAAAGTCTGCCGCTCTCGAACGGCTGCGAGGTTCTTGCTTTCGACGAATGCGGGCTTGTGGCAATCGGCAAGCGCGAGGGCAGGGCTACGCACCCGAACCCGAATCCCTCCGCCAACGCGAAGCCCGCAATGCTCCGCGCGGAATACGATTTCGACGGAGAGTTCTACCGCTGGGGCGGCGGGCAAAAGCTCTTTCTTGTAAACAGGCTCGACTCGCCGACTTCGGGCGTGGTGATTGCCGCCCGCGACGAGGCGGTCGCGCTTGCCGCGCGGGCTGCATTCAAAAACAAGGCGGTCGAAAAGGAGTACGTCGCAATCTGCGTTGGCGTCGCCGCGCCGCGCGGAACGTGGGTTGACAGGCTGCGCCCGCACCGCGAGGGCAGGGTTGTGCGCACTTTCTCCGAATCGGGCGGGCTTCCCGCAAAGACCGACTTTGCGCGTTTGCGCGTCGCGGGCGGCTTGTCGGTTCTGCGCCTCATGCCGCGCACGGGGCTTACGCACCAGCTTCGTGTGCAGTGCGCAAAGCACGGCTTGCCGATTTTGGGCGACGCCACTTACGGAAATTTCGCATTCAACAAAAAATTCAGGGCTTCCTCCAAGCTCAACAGACTCTTTCTCCACTGCCTGAAAACGAGGCTTTCAGTCGAAATCGGCGGGCGGACGGTCGAGTTCCGCGCGGAAGCTCCGCTGCCAGACTCTTTCGAAAAGGCGGTGTCTAAAAAATAAAAACCATGGACGTATTTAAAATGCTTTGGCTGTCGTTCGGCAACACGGACGCATACAAAAACGCGGTTTTCGGCTGGAAGTGGAAATCGGTTCTGTACTTCTTTCTGCTTTCCCTGCTTTCGTCGGCGTCGGCGATGCTTGCAACGCACCGCGTACTCGGCGAATTTTACGACGGCTCGATTGCCCCCGCGCTCGAACTACTCAAAGGCGTGAAGGTCGAAAACGGGCGCGTCAAAACCCCCGACGGCGCGGACGTCGAACTGCGCGGGCGCGACGGAAAAGTCTTCGCCGTCGCAAGCCAGAACTATGTTGACGCCGTGAAGACGAAAGACCTGATGTTCGCGTTCGAGCGCGACAGGGTTTCGTTCTACCTGCCAGACGGCGGCGAGACTTTCTTTTCGCTCGCGGGCTACGACAAACTTTTGGACGGGCGCGGCGTGGACGCAATGCTTCCGTCGAAAAACACGCTGCTTTACATAATCGCGCCGCTTGCGTGCCTCTTCCTTTTCGTGATTCCGACGAACGCAGTTTTCGTCTCGCTCACGACTATCGCCGCATTCGTGCTCTCGCGCACGGTTTATCCTATCCTTACGTTTTGGCAGAGCGCAAGGCTTGCGCTGTGCGCGCTCACGCCGTCGATTGTGGTCGACATCGTTTCGGTTTCGGCGTTCGGAAATCCCGTTCACGGCTTTGTGTACGCGCTGATTTCGGGCGGCATGGTGTTCTACGTTTTGAAGTCTTTTGCGCGGTCGGCGGTAGAATAGGGGGCGGCAATGTCCAAATTCTTGGGAATATTTTTCGGAATGCTCTCGGCGGTGGCGTACGGCACGAACCCGCTTTTCGGGGTGCGGCTTATCCGCGCGGGCTTTCCCGTAGACTCGATGATGTTCTGGCGTTTCTTCGGCGCGGCGGTTTTGCTTGCGCCCGTCGCGCTGTTTTCCGAGCGCGGCGGATTGCGCGTTCCGCTTCGCGCGGTCGGCTGGCTTGCGCTTCTTGGCGCGCTTTTCGCGTTTTCGGCGGAGGCGTTGTTTTGGTCGTTTACGAAAATGTCGGCGGGGGTGGCTTCCACGCTTCTGTTTTCCTATCCGATTTTCACGGCTCTGATAATGTCGCTGTTTTTCGGCGAAAAATTCGGGCTTGCGGTGTTTTCGTCGATATTCCTGTCCGTCGCGGGGGTTGCGGCAATCGCGCTCGACGGCGCGGAGCTTTCGGTAGATTTCTTAGGCTCGGTGTTCGTGGTTCTCTCCGCGCTTTCCTACGCGTTCTACATGGTGATAATTAAAAAGGCGTCGCTGCTTGCGGGTATCGGCGGGCTTAAACTTACGCTTTGGGTTTTGGGGCTCGCGTCGGTTTTTACGTTCGCAAAGTGCGCGGTTGCGGGCGGCGTTGCCGCGCCGCAGACTGCTTCCGAAATTCTCGATTCATGCGGGCTTGCGCTTATCCCGACTGCGGTTTCGATAACGGCGATAGCCTATTCCGTCAAATACGCTGGGCCGACCGTCGCGGCGGTTTTGGGCGCGTTCGAGCCGCTTACCGCGGTTTCGCTAAGCGTAGTGTTTTTGGGGGAATCGTGCACGGCAAACCTCGTTGCGGGTATAGTGCTGATAGTCTCCGCCGTAGTGATTCTTGCGTTTTCGGACTGCGGAAAAACGCCTAAGCCCGATTTTCGCGGCTGAATTTTACGCTCTGCGCAAGTAGCGGAAATCCCGCCGAAGAAACACGGATTTTTCCCTGCGAAAAAAACGAAAAATTCCGCCGCCGAAATTCCGCCAGCCCCTTAGAAGAGCACGAGCGTTGCGCCCCACGTCAGACCCGCGCCGAACGCCACGAACAGAACGTAGTCTCCCTTTTTGATTCTGCCGTTGCGGGCGGCTTCGTCGAGCGCAATCGGAATCGACGCCGACGACGTGTTTGCGTAGTTTTCTATGTTGACGTATACTTTTTCCGAGGGAATTTTCAGGCGTTTCGCCACGCTTTCTATAATGCGCGTGTTCGCCTGATGCGGAATCAGAAGCGAAACTTTTTCGGGCGGCACTTTGCAGAGGTCGAGCACTTCGAGCGCCTTTTCCTGCATGATTTTCACCGCGTGTTTAAAGACCTCGCGCCCGTCCATTTGCACAAAGTGCAGGCGTTTTTCGACGGTTTCCGCCGAGGTCGGAATGAGCGAGCCTCCCGCGGGCATGCGCAGCATGGCGGTGTCGGAGCCGTCCGCGCCCAGAACCGTTCCGAGAATCCCCGTGTTTTCCGCGTCAGACGCGCTTAGAACGACCGCGCCCGCGCCGTCGCCGAAGAGCACGCAGGTTGACCTGTCCGTCCAGTCGACAATGCTGCTCATCTTTTCCGAGCTTACCACGAGCGCGTTTTTGTAAAGCCCGCTTTGCATCATGCGGGTCGCGACCTCCGTGCCGTAGACGAAGCCCGAGCACGCCGCACTTAGGTCGAAGCACGGAATGTTGTTGCGGATTCCGAGCTTTGCCTGCAAAAGGCAGGCTGTGGAGGGGAACATCATGTCGGGGTTGACGGTCGTGACGATGACCAAGTCTATGTCGGCGGCGGCGATTCCCGCGTTTTCGAGGGCGTTCTTCGCCGCCACGAGAGCCATGTCCGAGGCGGCTTCGCCGTCGGCTGCGATGTGCCTGCGGCGTATTCCCGAACGCTCGAAAATCCATTCGTCGGAAGTGTCGAGAAATTTTGCGAGGTCGTCGTTCGAGACGGTCTTTTCGGGGACGTAGCTTCCCGTGCCCGCGATTACGATGGAGTTTGGCTTTTTGAAATTCATGTCGCTTTCAGATAAAATTTGGTCCGATGTTTTTTTTGCGGCAGTGCCGCGTTTTATAAGGGGAAAGCTTAAAACATTTGTAGCCTTCCCCGATGATTTTTTCAGCCCGTCGTGTTGTGCTCTTCCGCCGACTTGCGCTCGCGCTCGCGGGCGGTTTCCTTGTTCTTTTCGACGATTTCTTTGAGGCGCGAAACGTCCTCCTTAATGCGCGACTGCATTTGTTTGCGCAGGCAGCGCAGAGTGATTTCTATCGCCCCCGCAATCTGCTTGCGGTTGCTCGACCCGTGCGCCTTGACCACAAGCCCGTTCAGACCGAGCAGGGGCGCGCCCGAAAATTTGTCGATGGGCAGGCGTTTTTTCAGGTTTTTGAAAGCCCCGCGGGCAATCAGAATGCCGAGCTTGTAGACCCACGAGCGCATGATTTCCTCTTTGAGAATGTCCTTGAACATTCTGACCGAGCTTTCGAGCGATTTCAGCACGACGTTTCCCGTAAAACCGTCGCATACGACAACGTCGAACTCGCCGTCGAAAAGCCCGAAGCCTTCGATAAGCCCGCCGTAGTTTATAACGCCCTCCTGCGCCTTGAAAAGCCTGTGCGCGGTCTGGACAAGGCTGTTGCCCTTGCAGTCTTCCGTGCCGTTGCTAAGCAGCCCCACGCGCGGATTTTTTATTCCGAGAGCCACGTGCGCGTAGTTTGCGCCCAAAATGGCGTTGTCTACAAGGCTTTCGGGTTTCGGGTCGGGAGCCGCGCCGACGTCAATCATTATGAAATTTTTGAACTTTCCGGGGATAACCGTGCCGAGTGCGGGGCGTTCAATGCCGTCCATTGTGCGGAGTCTGATAGTGCCGCCCGCCATGAGAGCGCCGGTGTTTCCGCAGCTGAGAACGGCGTCGGCAGTGCCGATTTTCACGAGGTCTATCGCGCGCATCATGGAGGAGTCGCGCTTGGTTTTCATGGCCTGAATGGGCTTTTCGTCCATTTCGATGACTTCCGAGGCGTTGTAGACCTGCACGCGGTTGTCTTTGAGAACGTCGTGGCGGACGAGCAACGGCGAAATAACCTTGTCATCTCCGACAACGATAATGCGGAAGTCGCTTTTGTCGGAGGAAAGTGTCTGCCGGACGCCGATAATCAATTCTTCTGGCCCGAGGTCGGAGCCCATGACGTCTACGGCTATTGTTGGGATTGAGTTGCTCATCGAAAATGACGTGTTGATTTTCTGAGAAAAAATCGGCTGGAAGTTTCGGTTAAAAACGCCGAATAGTCAACCCCAAAAGCCGACCGCGCTTTTCCCCAAAAAGAGGAAAGAGTTTTGCAAAACGAAGCTCGAAAACACGACCCCCGATTAAAGAAAACGCGGGAGTTATTAATTAAAATAAATCCCGCATTACGATGAAAAAAGCCTATCGACTTTAAGAACTAAACTTTAACGCTGATTACCTGCTTGCCGCGGTACATACCGTTGGAGGGGTTAACCCTGTGCGACATGCAGATGGAGCCGTCCGTCGGGTCTTTTGCGAACTGGGGAAGTTCGTAATGGTTTGCGGCGCGGCGGATACGCGTGCGCTGTTTAGATTGTTTGCGTTTTGGTTGTCCCATGGTAGATTACCTCTTTGAAATTTATTAAAAATATGAACACTACGCTTTGCCGCGCTTTTGTCAAGAAGCTTTTTTTTCCTATTTTTTTCTTTCCGAATTTTTGCGCCCTTGCCGTGTTTTGCCGATTCCGTTTTTTGCCGCAGGCAATTTACTTTTCTTTCTTTGCGGTTTATCCCAACACAAAGCCATTGCGAAGCAATGCGAACTTATCGGGGAAAGGCGCGGGTATACCCGCGCCGCATAACCACCGTAAGGAGCGAAGCTCCGTAGGGAGGCGCACCTTGCGCCCGCGGCTCGCGCCCGCCTTTTGGGGGCGGTAGCCCCCTCTGTTGGCGTCAAGGCTTAGCCTTGCGATTCGCACATAGTCTGCTATCGGGCGATTTCGGCGGAAGTTTCGGCTTCCCTTAGTTTCATGGAGATTAGGCGGGTGACGCCGCGCTCCTGCATGGTGACGCCGAAGATTGTCTGCGCCGCCGACATCGTCCTTTTGTTGTGCGAGATTACAAGGAACTGCGAGTAGTGGGTAAACTCTTTGAGCAGGTCGGTGTAGCGCCCGATGTTGGCGTCGTCGAGGGGGGCATCAAGCTCGTCGAGCACGCAGAACGGGCTTGGCTTTACCATGTAGATTGCAAAGAGGAGGGAGACCGCAGTCATCGTCCTCTGCCCGCCCGAAAGCAGCGACAGGCTTTTGAGAACCGTTCCTGGGGGACGCGCGACGATTTCGATGCCGCTGTCGAGCACGTCTTCGGTCTCGACCAGTTTGAGGTCGGCAGTGCCGCCGCCGAAGATTTTCTGGAAAGTGAACTGGAAATTCTTTTTGATTTGCTCGAAAGTGTCGGCAAAAAGCTTTTGGCTTGTGGCGTTGATTTCGTCGATGTCGGCGACGAGCGCGTTTTTCGACGTCCAGAGGTCGTCGGTTTGCTTTTTGAGGAAGTCGTAGCGTTCTTTCAGCTCGGCGTATTCCTCGATTGCCACGAGGTTTACCGCGCCCATGGCGTTTATGCGCTCGCGCAGCTCGCGCACTTCGTCGTCAATTTTGGAGAAGTCGGTGTTGTCCATTTCGGCGAGGTCGGCTTCGGTGGGTTCGCCGCGCTCGCGCTTGGGCTTGGGGGCGACTTCGCCTTCCTCCAATTCTTCGAGCTTTATTTTAGACTCGAATTCTTCGTCCGACTTCCAAAGCTCCGACTTCCAGTCTACCGACGCTATTTCCGTCTCGTACTCGTTGAGCACGCGCTCCGCCACATAGTCGAGCTTTGCGCGAAGCTTTGCCACGCGGACGTCGCATTCGTTTTTCGCGGCGTTGTTGCGCATTTGCGCTTCGCGGTCGCCCGTGAGCGACGCCTCGAACGCGGCGATTTTGTTTTCGCATTCGGAAAATTTCACGCGCCCTGCCTCTATCGTTTCGAGCTGCTCGCGGAGGGTTTCGGCGAGGGTTTCGGCTCGGCGTTTTTCGGAGGCTGTTTCGTCGTCGAACTTCGCGATTTGCTCGGAAAGCGAGCGCGACTCCGCCGAGCGTTTTTCTATCAAAATCCTTGTCTCGTTCTGCTGTTCGGCGGTCGCCGCCAGCCCGCGTTCGAGGCTTTCGAGGCGCGAGCGTTTCTGCGCCAGCTCGAGGCGCGTTTCGGAAACGACCGCGTATTTTTGGTCTTTGCTTTCGCGCAGTTCGGCGATTTCGCGCTCCTTTTGCTCTGTGAGGTTGCGGGCGTTTTCTATTGTCTGCTCCGCCTCCGCGAGAGCCTTTGTCGCGGAGTCGAGCTTGTCCTGCGCCTCGAAGCGCGAGTTTTCCATCTCCGCCAGCGACGCCGACTTTTTCTCAATCTCCGCCTTTTTCTCCGCCAGCGACGCCGCAACCCCCGCCGTCTGTCCGTTTATCGACGCGATTTCGCGCTTGATTTCGGCGGCTGCGTTTTTGCGGTTTTCAATCTCGCGCTCGGCGGCGTCGAGCTGCGCGTTGATTTCCATTGCGCCCTCGGTGAGCGAGGTGAGGGCGGCGTTTTCGGATTCTATTTCGGCTTTCAGGCGTTTGATTTCCTGATTCCTCAAAATGAAGCTGCTTTCGGTGTCGCGCTTTTCGCCGCTGGCGGCGTAGACGATTCCGCGGGCGTCGAGCATGCTGCCGTCGCGGGCGACGGCGGCCACGAATTTGAAGTCGGGCGCCGCCGCCGCAAACGCCGCAAAGTCGGCAATGTTTTCGCAGAAATAGCAGCCCGCAACGAGGTTTGCCGCAAAGCGTTTAAGGTCTTCCCTGTCTGTTTTGACGACGTCCGCGCCCCTGCGGATTCCGTCGGGCAGCGGCGTCTGCGACTCCCCGAAGTTCGACTGCGGAATCTGAATGCAGGCGTTGCCGAGGTTTCTTTCGCGCAGAAGCGAGAGCGTCTGGGCGAGCTTGGAGGAGTCCTCCAAAACGACGGCGTCGAGCGCGCTTCCGAGGAGCGTTTCGAACGCGGAAGTCCAGCCGTCGGCGACCTCCACGTTTTGGCTTACGATTTTCACGTTCGACGGGTCTATGCACTCCGAAAGACGCCCCTTTACAATCGCCTTGACGCCCTCCGAGAAGCCCTCCATGCGCGACCGGAAATCGTTGAGAAGCCCGAGCCTTGCGCTTTTGCTCGCAAGCTGTCTGTCGAGCTGCTGGATTTCCGCCTGTCTGTTGCGGTACTGCGCGCGCAGTTCCTCCGAACGGGCTTGGGCGTCGGTAGTGTCCGCCTCGGCGTTGCCGAGCCTTTCGTTTGCGTTTTCGAGGGCGGCGTCAAGCTCGTTTTTGCGGTTTTCGAGAGCCGCGCTTTCCTCTTTCAGCTGGAAGACGGAGTCCGACACCGCCGCGTGGCGCACTTGGTACGACTTCAAATCGACTTCGAGCGTCGTGCAGTTCGCCCTGAGGCGCGTAATGGAGCTTTCGCCCATGAGGGCGTCGCGCTTTGCCTTCGAGAGTTCCTCCTCCGCGGCGCGGAGCATGCTTTCCGTTTCGGCAAGTTCCTCGCTCTGCCTGCGGAAAACTTCGTCGTCGGCGGACACCAAGTTCAGCTGCATTTGCTTTACTTCGGCGTCGCCTTTTGCCCTGCCTTCGAGAGCCGCGAGCTGTTCGTTGAGCGAGGCAAGCTCTGTCGAAATCTGTTCTATGCGTTCGGCGAGGTCGCGCTTTCTGACCGCCGCGAACTCGCAGTTTCTTTCCGCCTGCTCCTTTTGCGAGCGCGTTTCCGCCGCGCTTTGGCGCAGGTATTCAAGCTGGGCGGCGCATTCGCCGCGCTCGGCGCGCATGCGGGCGAGGGTTTCCTCCGCCGCCGCGAGCTTGCGGTCAAGCTCGAAAATGTCGGACGAAATTTTTTTCAGCGTTTCCTCGTCGGCTTTGAGCTGCTCGGAGCGGTCAGCGTAGTTTTTTGCGTTCAGCGCGAGGTCGAGGTGCTTCAGCCTGAAACTCGCCCGCTTGTAGCGCAGCGCTTTCGACGCCTGACGTTTCAGCGTGCCGATTTGCCGCCCGATTTCCTCGATTCTGTCCGTCGCCCGCGCGAGGTTTTGGTCTACGAGCGCGAGCTTGTTGAGGGCTTCGCGGCGTTGCGTTTTGTATTTTGTAATGCCCGCCGCCTCTTCGAAAATCGAGCGTCTCTCGCCGGGGTTCGAAGACAGAATCTGGTCGATTTGCCCCTGCACCATGAACGAGTACGACACCCGCCCGACGCCCGTGTCCATAAACAGCGTCTGAATGTCTTTAAGGCGCGCCGCCTTGCCGTTGATGAAGTATTCGCTGCCTTCGTCGCGCCCGACGCGCCGCGTGATTTCCACTTCGTTGAAGTTTGTGCCAAGCTGGCCTTCGCAGTCCGAAAAAAGCAGGCTGACTTCGCAGAATTGCAGCGGCTTGCGCGTTTCCGTGCCCTGAAAAATGACGTCCTGCATTTTTCCGCCGCGCAGCGCCTTTGCGCTCTGCTCGCCCAACACCCAGCGAATTGAGTCTACAATGTTGCTTTTGCCGCAGCCGTTGGGGCCGACAATGCAGGTAATGCCGGGGGTAAGGGGTAGCTCCGTCCTGTCGGCGAAGCTCTTGAACCCGTTGATTGTCAGCTGCTTTAAATACATGGCGTTATTTTATTTCGGCTTTGTATTCGTCGAAGATTTTTGCGATGTCCTTCGCCGAGCCGCCGCCCTGCGCGAAGTCGGGCTTGCCGCCGCCCTTGCCGCCGAGCTTGCCCGCGAGCTCTCGCACGATGTCGCCCGCCTTGATTCCCGCCGCGACCGCGTCGGGAGAGCAGAGCACGAGCACCGTCGCCTTTTCGCCGAAAGCCGCCCCCAGCACCGCCACGCCGTCGGGACGCTCCCTGATTGCGTCAACCGCAAGCTGGCGCATCTCCGCTGGGTTTTCCGCTTCGACGATTCTCACCATGAACGGAGTTTTTCCGTCTTTGAGGATAGCGTCGTTTGCGAGGCTCTTTGCGAGCTTGCCCGCGCTTTCCTTTCTGAAATTTTTAAGCTCCCTTTCAAGCTCGTTCTTTGCTTCGACGAGCTTTTTGAGCCTTGCCGACGCCTCTTCGGGCTTGCACGAGAGCGCGCGGGAGACTTCGCCGAGCGTCGACTGCATTTTGTCCACGCGGTTCAGCGCCGCCACGCCCGCAACCGCCTCTATGCGGCGCGTTCCCGCGGAAATCGCGCCCTCGCCGAGGATTTTTATGAAGCCGATTTCGCCGAGAGCCGCAACGTGCGTGCCGCCGCAAAGCTCCTTGCTGAAAGTGCCCACTTCCACCATGCGCACAACCGCGCCGTATTTTTCCGAGAAGAGCGCCATGCATTCGGGCGGGACTTCGTTGCGGGGCAGCACGCGCCACTTGACCGGCTCGTTCATGAGGATTTTCGCGTTGGCGAGCCTTTCGATTTCTTCGAGCTGTTCGGGCGTCGGGGCTTCGTAGTGGGTAAAGTCGAAGCGCAGGCGTTCGGCGTCTACGTACGAGCCCGCCTGTCTGATATGCGTTCCCAGAACCTGCCTCATCGCCCAGTGCAGAATGTGCGTCGCCGTGTGGTGGCGCTGGATTGCGCGTCTGCGCAGGCAGTCCACCGACACCACGACTTCGCGCCCGACCATTCCGCTTTTGAACACGCCCTTGCGGACTTTGTGGAGAATGTGGTCTGCCTTGTCCGCCTTTGTGTCTATTACTTCGTGCGCCACGCCGTCGATTTCGATGAAGCCCGTGTCGCCGACCTGTCCGCCCTTTTCCGCATAGAACGGGGTCTGGGGCAGAATGATGTAGTCGGCGTCTTCGTCTTCGAGAATCGCGCTGATTGTCGTCGTGAAATTCGCGAGGTTGTCGGAGCTGTACCCTATGAACTGCGTAGCGTGCCCAGCCTCAGAGAGGTCTGATACGCTGATGACCTTGCGCGTCTGCGCGTCGCGGGCGCGCTTGCGCTGCTTTTCCATTTCGCGCTCGAAGCCCTCGGTATCTACGGGCATGTTGCGTTCTCTGGCGATAAGCTCTGTGAGGTCGATGGGGAATCCGAATGTGTCGTAGAGCGCGAACGCCTGTTCGCCGCTGATTTTGCCGTCGGTCGTCGTGATTCTGTCGAGAAGCTCCAAGCCCCTGTCGAGGGTTCGCGCAAAGCTCGTTTCCTCGGCCTCGATTGTCTTTACAATCATCTTGCGCTGCTCTTTAAGCTCTGGGAAGAACGGCGACATTTTTTCGATGACGGGCTCGGTGAGCTTTGTGAAGAAGCCGCGTTCGAGCCCGAGGCGCTTTCCGTACATCACCGCGCGGCGGAGAATGCGGCGCAGAACGTAGTTCCTGCCCTCGTTTCCGGGGATAATTCCGTCGGCAATAGAGAACGTGAGTGTTCTGACGTGGTCGGCGAGCACGCGGAAAACGCAGTCGGTAAGCTCCTGCGCGGACATGTCGCGCGGGTCTTTTGGGAGCGTTCCCCTGTATACTTTGCCCGACATGTGCGAGATGTATTTGAAGATGTCGGTAAAGAGGTCGCTGTTGTAGTTCGAGGCGAGCTGCGAGAAGTCGGCGAAATTCTTTGTAGTCGCCATGATTCCCGCGACGCGCTCGAAGCCCATGCCCGTGTCGATATTCTTGCTTTTAAGCGGAACGAACGTGCCGTCGGGCTGCGCGTTGAACTGCATGAAAACCAGATTCCAGATTTCTATGCAAAGCGGCGAGCCTGCGTTTACGAGCGCGCCCTCGGTGTCGCCCTTTGGGGTCAAATCCATATGGATTTCGGAGCAGGGGCCGCAGGGGCCGGTTTCTCCCATCATCCAGAAGTTGTCTTTCTTGCCGCATTTTTTGATGTGGACTTTCGGGTCAAGCCCGTACTTTTCGAACACTTCGACCCAGTAGCCGTACGCCTCTTCGTCGAACTCCGCGGGCTCTCCCTCCGACGGGTTGTAGACCGTCGCGTACAGGCGTTCCTTGGGGAATTTCCACACGTCCATCAGAAGCTCCCAAGCCCAGTTGATTGCCTCTTTCTTGAAGTAGTCTCCGAAAGACCAGTTGCCGAGCATTTCGAAGAACGTGTGGTGGTATGTGTCGAAGCCCACGTCTTCGAGGTCGTTGTGTTTGCCGCCCGCGCGAATGCACTTTTGCGTGTCGGCGGCGCGCAGAAACGGATTTTTTTCCTCGCCCAGAAAGTACGGAACGAACTGGTTCATGCCCGCGTTCGTGAAGAGCAGGTTGGGCGATGTCGGCAACAGCGGCGCCGACGGAACTATCGTGTGTCCCTTCGATTTGAAAAATTCCAGAAAACTTTTTCTAATTTCTGCGGATTCCATATGGATATTTTGTGTTTATTAGAGTCTTTCGATGATGGCGCGTTTCATCTCGTCGGTGGAGACGGCTTTCATGCCGAACGCGATGTCGCCCGTGCGCACGCCGGAGCATACCGCGCCGCGCACCGCCTTTTCGATTTCCGCCGCGATTTCGTCCTGTCCGAACGAGTAGCGGAGCATCAACGCCGCCGACAGAATCTGGGCGCAGGGGTTTGCTATGCCCTTGCCCGCGATGTCGGGAGCGGTGCCGCCCGCGGGTTCGTACAGGCCGAACTTCAAGCCGAGCGAGTTCTTGATGTCGCCAAGCGACGCGCTGCAAAGCATGCCGAGCGAGCCGCAGATTACCGCCATTTCGTCGGAAAGAATGTCGCCGAACATGTTTTCGGTGAAGAAGACGTCGAACTGGTTGGGGTCGCGCGCAAGCTGCATTGCGGCGTTGTCTACATACATGTAGGTCAGCTGGATTTCGGGGAAGTGCTTCTTGAAGTATTCCGTTACCGTCTTGCGCCAGAGCACAGACGTTTCGAGGACGTTCGCCTTGTCGATTGAGCAGATTTTCTTGTTGCGCGCCATCGCCGTGTTGCCCGCAACCTCGGCGATGCGTTCGATTTCGCTTACGCGGTACATCATGGTGTCGCACGCGGCAAGCTCGCCGCTGGGTTCCGTCCACGTCTTCTTCTCGCCGAAGTAGATGCCGCCCGTAAGCTCGCGTATGCAGACGATGTCGATGCCGTCGGGAATGCGCTCCGATTTAAGCGGCGAGGCGTCGGTAAGCTGCGGGTAGAGCAGTCCGGGTCTGATGTTCGCAAAGAGCTTGAAGATTTTGCGGATAGGCAGAAGCGCGGCGCGTTCGGGCTGTTCCGCGGGGGGGAGGTGTTCCCACTTCGGGCCGCCGACCGAGCCGAACAGGATTGCGTCGGAATTCTTGCAGGTTTCGACCGTCGAGTCGGGCAGCGCCTTGCCGAACTGGTCTATGCCCGCGCCGCCTACGGCGCAGATTTTGTAGTCGAGCGAGTGCCCGTGTTTTTTGCATGCGGCGTCGAGAACTTCGAGTGCCGCGTCCATTACTTCCGGCCCGATACCGTCGCCGGGCAAAACTGCGAATTTGAATGTAGACATAATATTTCTATTTTTAAAATTCCATAAAATCGGGCTACTAAAACACTTTTCGGCGCGGATTTCCACAAAAAAATGACGCCCCGAAAGGCGCTTGCGCCGTCGGGGCGCGGGGGAGGTCGTCTTGGGGGCGTTTTTTGCTATTCGGCGGAAAGCTCGTAGGCGATTGTCGCGCCGAACTTGTTGTGGGTGGAAAGGGCGAGTTTTGCGCCGTTTTCGGTTCTTTCAATCGGGATTTCCGCAATGCGTTTGCCCGTTGCGTCGAGCGCGAAGCATTTGAAGCCGTCGAGCCTTTTTGCGAACTCGATTTTCGACTCCGCCCGCGCGAGCAGGTAGCCGCCGCTTCCCTTTTCGAGGAGGGTCGCAAAGTTGCGCCCGCCGAATCTGTCGCCGCCGTTCATGATGTTGCTTATGTGCGCGGCGAGAATGCGCTTCGACTTCCCAAGCTCCGCGTCGTCGAGCGAGCACAGCGCGACAATCGACCAGCCGTCCGTGTTTTCGACCCGCGCGAATTTCCCCTTTTGCGCCGAGCATCCGTTTTGCGCAAACGCTTCGATTCGCGGCGCGACCGCCTTCCAGCGGGCTTTTGCCGAATCGAGTTTCAGCTCTCCCGTCGAGCTTGTGTAGACGCCGTTTTTGATTCCGCCGTCGTCGAGGAAAACCCTGTTCGCGATTTTTTCCGCGCTTTCCGACGTCCCGAAAGTCTTGCGGTCTTTCGGCGCAAACGCGGCGTCGGTGTAGAGCACGGCGGCGGTGTCTTTGGGGAGCTTTTTTTCGAGCGAGGGCATGTCCGCCGCCGCAACGACTCCCGACTTCGCCACAAGAGCAAGCTCCGCGAGGGCGTCGCAGAATTTGTACGCGTCGCCGTTTTTGCATTTGTCGAACGGCTTGTCGGAGACGGCAAGCGCCACGGTTTTTCCGCTTTCGGCGATGTCGCCGCGCAGGAACATCAGCGAGCCTATTTTGTTGGCGAGCGTTCTCGCGGCGTCGCCTGCTGTCTCGAAAATTCCCAGCGGCGGATTCCCGCAGATGTTCTTTTCGTGGTGCGTGTAGCAGAACTGCCAAAGCCCGTCGACGCCGTTCAGCGCCGAGTACGCGCCGACGAGCAGCCCGCCGACCGCCGCGCGGGGATTGGGGCGCACGTAGTCCCACTCGGTAATCGCCGTGGGCTTTGTCAGCAGGCGCGTTGCGCCGATTTTCATGAACGCGCCGCCGCGCTTTTCGAGCGGGTCTGCGGGGTCTACATACATGGGGGTTGTGAAGCGGTTTTCGTAGAACAGCGGGTGCCCGTTGTAGAGGTGGGTGTCGTAGACGTCGTAGCGTTCCGCCATGACCGTCGCGAGGAGCTTGCCGCCGTTTGTCTGGTCGGTGAGCAGCATGTTGGGCGCGATTGACTTTATATAGGCGGACATTTCGCGGTAGAAGCTTTCGTAGCGCTCGACGAGGAAGATTTGGAATTTTTCGTTCTCGTCGATTCCGTCGGGGAGGGCGGGCTTTCCCGCGAGCCACTTTTCGTAAAGCGGCTTTGCGATGTCGTAGTCGAGGTGCGTGCGGATTACGAAATTCCGCGCGTTTTCGATGCAGTCTTCGTTGACGACGCTCGCGAAAACCAGCGCAGGCTCGTCCTTGTACGCCAAGCCCGTGTAGGGGTTGACGTGGTTGAGAAAGTTTGCGATAAACCGCTTCAACGCCGCGCGAGCCTTGTCTGAGACGAAAAACAGCGCCTTCATGTTGTCGCCGCGGTAGGGTACGTCGTCGAATTCTTCGGGGAAGAGCCTGCCCGAGGCGTAGAAGTCGGTAGTGATGTAGATTCCGCGCTTTTTAAGCTCGGCGAAGAGGAAGTCGAACTTGTCCATGTTCTTTTGGTTCAGCTCGGCGAAGTCGCCCTTTTTGCCGCGCAGAATTGGCGAGAACTGGTGGAGGCGGGCGGTGTTGTAGCCCGACGCAGCGAACTCTTCGGCGAGCGCGGTTGCCGACTCTCCCGACGGAATGGTTGCGGTCTGGCAGACGTTTGCGCCGAAAAACCGCGCCTTGCGGTCGGGGCGTTTTTCGAACACGAAAGAGTCGCCGGCAGCCCTGACGAAGCCGTATTTACCCGCGGGGGCGTCGAGCAGGAAGGAGAAGTCGAGCGCGCTGTTCTTTTTTGTTTTGCGCGGGTTCGGCATCGGCATGTAGTCGCGCGATTCCCCCACTGTGTACTCGTTCGCGAGCGGGACGGGCTTTTTGTTCTTGTCGAACGAGAAGTCGAGAGCCGTCTTGTATTTTCCGCCGCCAAGCTCGTCGAACATTATCGAAATCGAGCGGTATTTCAGCACTTTCTGCCGCACACTCTCCTTTATCGCTACGTCGAGCTTCCCGCTTATTTTAAGCTCGCCGTTTTCCGACTGTATGGAAAGCTCCGACGCCGAAAATTGTTTTGTCTCCGGCGCGACGCTTTTGCCGTCGGCGAAAATCCTGCCGTCGAAGACGTCGGCGGGCAGGTGGAACTGGAACGACGGGCGGAGCTTCGAGCCGCGCGGCGGCGTGCCCACTATTTCGGTTTCCGCCTCGAAGCGTGTCCGCGAGTCCGAAATTTTTTCTACCCTTTGGGCGATTTTCATTTCGCCGATTTTTTTCGTCGAAATCGCGCCCGACAACTCGTAGAGCTTTTCACTCGATTTTTCCGAGCCTATTTTTACGGCTTCCTCCTGCCTTACGAAACGCCACACAACCGACATTTTCGTCCCGTTCGAAACCGCCGTGCCTTTCGGCTCTATTTCGAGCGCGCCGTAGTTTTTCGCAGTTGCGGCGGCCGACGCGAGCACGAACGCCGCGCCTGCGGCAAAAATAAATTTCGCATGTGTCATGGCGCAATGTTCTATGTAGGCGGATTTTCAAGGCAAGTTTTTTTCGGACGCCTTCCCCCGCCGCGCAAATATCCGGAGCAAAAAAGGCGCGGGATTTTGGCTTGCAATTTCCCGTCCGCACAAAAAAAGGGCGACCTGCTTGATAGCGGTCGCCCCTTTTTTATGAGTGCGTCGTTGCCCGTTCGAGTTTTCGCCGCACCCGCGTCGCGATTGCGACTAATTCAGCGCAAACGCCCTTTGCGCGCCCGTAATTTCGCGGTTGTTGCGGAAAAATCCGTCGAGCTTTAACTCCCGCTCAATGTATTCTTCCAGCGAGGCCGACGGGCGGCAGCGGTATTTTGTTGCGCCGAATTTGTTTCCGTCGCGCAGTTCGTAGTCGAACACGGCGACGTTTTCTTTTCGGTATTTCATAGAACGCCTCTATTGAGGTTGACGGTTCGGGCGACACTTGCCGCGGCAAATCTCTCGCGAACCGTCATAATACTCTATTCTTTTTTCGGACAAATCAAGCGTTTTCTTTAAATTTTTTAACGGAATTTCGAAAAATTGCGCCGCAGCATGCTCGGCGCGGCTTTTGGACGCAAAAAATTGTTGACTATTTTGGCACTTCTTTTTGAATTTTACATGTTTAAGGGGAGTCGCGAGCCTCGCCCGCCGCAAGGCGTACGTCCTTTCGAAAATGCCGCCTCCGCGCGGGCTTTCCCCCGATTTTACTTAACTACAAAGACTAAAACATGTTCAACAGAAGAGAGTTCCTCAAAAATTCGGCGTTGCTCGGCAGTGCCGCTATGTTCCTCGGCGGACGTTCCGCGTTCGGCGAAACCAAAAAATTCGGCGCAAACGAACTGCTCCGCGTGGCGGTTGTCGGTTGCGGCGGCCGCGGCTATGCGGCGGTCAAGTCGCTCGGCGCGTTCGAAAGGGTCAAGCTCACCGCGTTCTGCGACGTTGACGACGTCCGCGCGGCAAAGGCCTACAAGGATTTCCCCGCAGTTCCCCGCTTCCGCGACTACCGCGTGATGTTCGACAAGCTCGGCGATTCCATCGACGCCGTCGCCGTCTGCACTCCCGACCACATGCACTACCCGATTGCCGCGTGGGCAATTGCCAACGGCAAGCACGTCTTCTGCGAAAAGCCACTTACCCGCACAATTTGGGAAGCGGAAGAATTGAAGCGTCTCGCCAAAAAGGCTGGCGTCATCACGCAAATGGGCAATCAGGGGCACACCAACGAGGGCTGGCGCGTAATCCGCGAATGGTACGAAGCCGGAATCCTCGGTGAAATCGAAGACATCCACATTTGGACAAACCGCCCGATTTGGCCGCAGGGCGACCTCAAAATGCCTGCGGGTCAGCCCGTGCCCGCCACGCTCGACTACAACCTGTGGCTCGGCGTCGCGCCCTACCAGCCCTACAACAAGGCGTTCGTTCCGTTCAACTGGCGCGGTCTGCGCAACTACGGTACGGGAGCTGCGGGCGACATGGCGTGCCACTTCCTCGACGTTCCGTATTCGGCGTTCGACCTCGGCTTCCCGCAGGAGGTTGTCGGCAATTCCACACCTTTCAACGATTACAGCTGGCCGAGTCAGGCGTCGTCGGTTATGACGTTCGCAAACGAGCGCGGCGTCGGCGGAAAAATCCGCCTGCACTGGTACGACGGCGGCAGAAAGCCGAAGGCGATTAAGCGCGTGGACAAGTCGTTCCTCGACGACCCGCGCAACAACAACGCGACATTCATCGTGGGCACAAAGGAAACAGTCTACACCAACGAATACGGCGTAGGCTCGCGCATTTGGCCGGCTTCGCGCATGAAGGATTTGGCGAAATCGGGCGCGCTCCCGAAGAAGACGATTCCCCGCTCGGTTGCCCCGAACAATCCGCACAAGGAATGGGCAATCTGCTGCTTGGAAGGCAGGCAGTCGGTTGGCAATTTCGACTACGCGGCTCCGTTCACGGAAATGGCGTTGCTGGGAATGGTCGCGCTCTGCGAACCGAACATTCCGCTGGTGTACGACCCGAAGACGATGTCGTTCCTGAACTATCCGAAGGCGGACAAGTACATAAAGTCGCTCTACGCCTACCGCAGCGAGTTCCTGCCCTCGCGCATACGTCTCTTCTAAGCGGCACGGGGCGTGAAAGTACTTCCCTAAGGGCGTTTCCCTGTACCCGCAGACCGCTCGCGTACGACAAGTACGCCACGCGCCCTGCGAGCACAGGAAAGCCACCCTTATGAAAGCACTTTGACGCCCCTAAAATTACAGCGCACGGCGCGGAAGATTTTTAGGTTGCGTTGGGATAAAAGTGGAGTTGTTAGGTTGGTGAGCCGACTTATATTTGCGGATAGTCGCGTACGCCACGCGCCCTGCGAGCACAGGAAAGCCACCCTTATAAAGGCACTTTGACGCGCACGGGGCGTGAAAGCACCGTTGATGCGGCGTTTCCCCGCGCAGTCAGACCGCTCGCGTACAGAAGTACGCCACGCGTCCTGCCTGTGCGTGAAAGCCACCGCCTGAACGGCACTTTGACGCCCCTAACAAATGTGTGCTAACGCACGAAGTTTTTTAGAATGCGTTGGGATAAAAGTTTAGTTAAAAAGTAAGCGGAGATTCCAAGTCTTGGAATTTCCGCTTTTTATTTTTTCGCGCAATGCGCGTCTATTTTAAACTGTTTCTCTCTACTGTTCGGCAGTCCCAACACGAGTAATTGGCGAAGCCAATACGAACTGATACAGAAAAGCGGCAAGTATACTTGCCGCGTGTAATCACTATGAGGAGCGAAGCTCCGTAGGGAGGCGCAACTTGCGCCCGCGGTTATAGCCGCGCCGCATAATCACCGAAAGGAGCGAAGCTCCGACGCCGTGTAGGCTGCAGCCTACCGAAGTTCCGTCGACTGGCGCGGCTCGCGCCCAAGGATTTCGCGGGATTTTTCGAGGGCGGCGTCGATATTTTCGAGGACATATTCTTCGCCGATTTTGTTGAGGAAGCCCGATTTTTGCATCATGTGGAGGGGCTGGGAGTGCGCACCCGTAATCATGAGTACGACGTCTTTTGCCTTTAATTTTTCGTAGAGTCTGTCGAGCACGTCGAGGGCGGTTGCGTCCATTGCGAGAACCGTGCGCATGCGCAAAATTGCGATTTTGGGGCGTTCGCCCATCGATGTCAAAATGCTTTCAAGCTTGTCCGCCGCGCCGAACATCAGCGCGCCGAAGATTCGGAAAATCATCACGCCTTCGGGAACGTCCTTGCCTTCGAGCGAGTATTTCGAGAGGTCTGTTTCGAGCTTTTTGTCTACGAGCATGACCTGCGTCGTCTGCGAGACTCTCCTAATAAAGAGCATTGCCGCAAGAATCATACCGACTTCGATTGCGAGCGTCAGACCGAAAACCACGGTGAGCAGGAACGTCGAGACGAATACGACGTCGTCGGAGCGCGGCAGCAGGCGCATTTCGGGGAAAGCCGACCAGTCGCCCATATTGAACGCCACGACGAACAGAACCGCCGAGAGCGTCGCAAGCGGAATGTATTGCGCGTAGGGCGCGGCGAACACGAGTATGCAGAGCAGAACCGCGCAGTGCACGACGCCCGCAATCGGCGTGCGCCCGCCGTTTTTGATGTTGGTTGCGGTTCGGGCAATCGCGCCCGTTGCGGGAATGCCGAGGAAGAAGGGGGCTGCGATGTTCGCCATGCCCTGCGCGATAAGCTCCTGATTTGAGTCGTGCTTGTCGTCAATCATGCCGTCGGCAACGACCGCCGAAAGGAGCGATTCAATCGCCGCCAAGAGCGCGATGGTGAACGCGGGCATGAGCAGGTTTTTGATGTTGGCGAAATCTATGTCAATCCATTTGAATTGGGGGAGCGAATTCGGAATGTCGCCGAAGCGCGTGTAGATTGTCTCCGTTTCCCAGCCGAACTTCGACATCGCAAGCGCGGCGAAGGTGCCGACGAAAATCGCGCCGATTTGTCCCGGAATGCGCTTGCGCCACGACAGCGGCCAGTAGACGATTACGAGCATCGAGAGCAGCCCGATGAAAAGCGTGGGAATGTGCGTCGTGCCGATTGCCTTGCAGATTGCGACGCACTTGGGAATGAAGTCTTCGGGCACTTTGTCGATTTGCAGCCCGAAAAAGTCCTTCACCTGCGTGGACATGATGAGGATTGCGATGCCGTTTGTGAAGCCCACTACGACGGGGCGCGGAATGTAGCGGATTGCGTTGCCCATTTTCGTAATGCCCATCACGATGAGGAAGACGCCCGCAAGGAGCGTCGCCACCGCAAGCGACGCATACCCGTACTGCCCGATGATTCCCGCCACGATTACGATGAACGCGCCAGTCGGGCCGCCGATTTGGACTTTCGAGCCGCCGAAGACCGAGATTATAAAGCCCGCGACAATCGCCGTGTAGATGCCCTGTTCGGGCGTGACGCCGCTTGCTATGCCGAACGCCATTGCCAGCGGGAGGGCGAGGATTCCGACGCTAAAACCCGCGCACAGGTCGGCGGCGAAAACGGAACGGTTATAGCCCTTCATGCAGTCGAGCATTTTGGGGCGGAACGAGAATTTGGAATGACTCATTTTGTGAGGAGCTTTTTAACGGAATCGGCGACGTTGTATTTTTCGTCGGGCATGTAGATAAAGGCGAAGCAGTTGTCGCAAACGCCGATATTTCTGTTTTTTTCGAGATATTCAATCTCGTCTGCCGATATTTCCGCGCCGCAAGCCGCGCACTTGCCGTCAACGACTTCCGCGAGACCGCTTTTGCCGTCCGATTCGAGCCTGTCGAAATGCGACAGCGCGAACGACGGAATCTGCCTGCGGTTCGCCGCGATGAGGTCGCGGAGTTTTTCCGTGTCTTCGTCGGACATTACATTCGACTCCGCAAGTTTTCTTGCCTCGCGGATTTGCAGCAGCTTGACTATAATGTCTTCGGTATGTTTCATAATGTAAGGGCGGTAAGTGAATAGATGTTAAAGCCTTTTGCAAGGAAATTTTTACGCCCAAACGCTTTTCATTCGGCAGAGTTCCGCGCCGTCGGAGCTTTTGGCGAGAACGTGCAGGCATTCGTTCCCGGCGGGGACAGCCCGCGAGACAATGGTGTCGCCGAATTTCGCCTCGCGCAGAAATTTTATGCGGTAGGAGAGCAGTTTGTGTTCGGCGCGGAAATTTTCGGGCAAGGCTTCGAGCGCGCGCGGAACGTATCTTACGTTGTTGAGGTGCATGTTGAAGTCAAGCTCGTCGAACCTGACGACCTGCGATGTTTCGAAAATTCCGTACGCGCCGTCGGGGATTTTGGGCTTGCCGAATGTTTCGGCGGGGAAAGCCCTGCCGCCGCCGATTCCGAATTTTTCGGCGAATCCCGCGCTGCGCTCTGGCTTGTGGGTTTTTGCGTCGGCTATGACGTGCACCGATTCCCCGCAGGCGATTTCCGCGCCGCCGCATTCGGCGACCGCGCTCACGAAAATCCGCGCGGGCGTGATTTTCCCGACCCATGTCGAAATTTTCACGTCTTCGCGCCAGAACGGCATTTGCCCCGTGAAATCGACCCGCGCGTCGGAGGTCAGCCAAGTGCGCCCGATTTTCGCCGTGTCGAATGCGGCAAGCCCCACCGACGCGGCGTATTCGGCAAAACACTCCTGAAAATACATGCCGACATAGTACTTTTTCAGCCTGTATTCGGGCGACATTTCGGCGGCTCTTACGGGATATGTTTTTTCGAATTTCATTTAAATTCCGCGATTTTCCGCCGCGCGTTCGGGTTTTCAACAAATTTTTGAAATGCGGCGGATTTTTTTGCTTGTTTCTAACGTTAGAGCGTTTTACTTTTTCAAATTTATGAGGAAAATAAACACACTTATTCTTTTGCTTTCGGCGGCGGTTTCGCTTTCAGCGCAGAGCGTCGATATAACATTTGTGCGCGGCGGCGGAAAATCGGAGACCAAGACGGTCAAGCCCGAAAAGATTTCGCCCGACACATACAGACTCAAAATTGCGGCATCGGAAATTCCGTCCGACGTCGAGCGGCTCGAACTCACGCCCGACTTCGCGCGGGCGAAAGTAGGCGACGACGGCTATTTCATTCTGCCGAACGGCGCGATGACAAAATTTCTCGACCGCAAGGACGGCAGGGTGGAAATCAAGCGCGGGCACATGGCGTTTGTAGGCTCGAAAACCCCTGCGGGCGCGTACGCGTCGATAGTCAAGTCAATGCCGTATTTCTTTTCGGCGAAGAACGTCAAAAAGGGAGACTCGTACACGCAGACCGTTTTCTTCGACTTCAAGCACCTCAAACCCTACGCCGACGTTCTCATTGACTACGTCAAGCTTGAAGGCGGCGACGCAAACTATTCTGGTATGGCGCGCGCCTACCGCAAATACAAGCTTGAATCGGGCGCGGTAAGGCCGCTGTCCGAAAAAATCAAGGAAAGGCCCGCGCTCGAATACTGCGTTTATGCGCCCGAAATCAGGGTGCGTCAGGGCTGGAAGCCCGCGCCTCCGAAGGTAATCCACCAGACCCTCGAAAACGAGCCAGAAATGAAGGTTGTGGTCACATTCGACAGGGTAGGCGACATCGTGCGCGAGCTGAAGCGTCAGGGCGTGGACAAGGCTGAAATCTGCCTCGTGGGCTGGAACAAGAGCGGGCACGACGGCCGCTATCCGCAGATGTTCCCCGTAGAGCCGAAGCTCGGAGGCGAGGCGAAGCTCCGCGAGCTTATCAAAAACACGCTTGCCGACGGCTACCAAATTACCTGCCACACAAACAGCACCGACGCCTACGAAATCGCAGACGTGTGGAGCGAAGAGTACATCATCAAGAAGCCCGACGGCTCGCTGCAAAAGAATCCGACTCCGTGGAGCGGCGGCGAGATGTACGACGTCTGCTGGAAACGCGCCTACGAACGCTTCGGCGAGCACGACCTCGCGAAAGTCGCCGACTTGGGCTTCAAGGGCATGCACTACATAGACGTTTCGACATGCGTTCCCGCCCGCGAATGCTTCGACCCCAGGCACCCCACAACCCCCGAAGAGGCGTCGGCGTACATGAACAAGATTTTCGAATACTGCAACAAGACATTCGGCGGCTCGATGTCGGAGGGCGGCTACGACCACGGCTTTTCTGTTGTGGATTCCGTTCTATACGTTTCGTTCGCGCTCGGACGCGACAAGCTGTATTCGTACTGGGACGATTTGGTTCCCGTCTGGCAGATTGTCTACCACGGCATAGTGTTGTACAATCCCGGCCCGTACACAATCAACCATTCAATCAAGGACGCAAAGACGCGGCTGAAGTTCGTGGAGTTCGGCGGACGCCCCAGCTTCTACTTCCACTCCAAGTTCCGCGACAGCGGCAACTGGATGGGCAACGACGACATTACTTGCGAGACCGACGAAAAGCTTGTCCACGACGTGTCGAAAATCAAGGAGGCGTACGACGAATACAAGAAGCTTGCCCGCCTGCAACTCCAATTCATGGAAAGCCACGAGCAGATTGCCGACGGCGTGTATTCCACCGTCTATTCCGACGGCACGGAAATTGTTTCAAACTATTCCGACAAGCCTTTTGCGCACAAGGGCGTTTCGGTGCCGTCGCTGGGCTACAGAGTGTTCGAAAAATAGTTGCGCGTGCCGCCCGTTTGCGCCGCCGTTGCAATATATTGCGTGTTCGGCGGCTCGGAAAACGCCCGAAACCCGTTTGCGGTTCGGGCGTTTTTTTTCTTGCCGGCAGGGACGCCGAATTTTAAAAATATTGCATGTTAAAAATATTTTCGGCAATGGTTTTGGTTTCGGCTTTGTCGGTGTCCGCATTCGCGCAGGACATCGCGAGCGTCGATAAAAATTTCGCCGTCGAGAAATGCGACGGACTGAATGTCGTCTACCGCGACGCGCTTTCCGCGCCTTTTGTCTTGGAGGGCTTTCCGTGGTTCGAAAAGGGCAAACCCCTTTACAGGCTTCCGCATAACATCAAGCCCGAAGACATCAACAGGGGGGCGCGAATGGCTTTGGCGAAACACACGTCGGGCGGCGTCGTGCGCTTCCGCACTGATTCGCCGTACATCACGCTGAGGGCGAAAATTTCCAACCCGAACGAGAGCATGGGGCACATGCCCGAAACGGGTTCGTCGGGCTTCGACCTTTTCCGCGACGGCAACGAGTATGTCAAAACGGTGAATCCCGCGCATTACAAGAAGTCGATTCCCGTGCCGCTCGAAGTCCCGCTTGTAAAGGGCGGCGCAAAAAAAATGCGCGACTACACCCTCTACATGCCGCTCTACAACGGCGTCGATTCGCTCGAAATCGGGCTTGCGCCCGACGCCAAGCTTGAAGCGCCCACTCCGCACAAAATAAAAAAGCCCGTCCTTTTCTACGGCTCGTCGATTACGCAGGGCGCGTGCGCTTCAAGAACGTCGAACGCGTACACGGCAATGCTCTGCCGCGCGGTTGACGCTCCGCTGATTAACCTCGGCTTTTCGGGCAACGCAAAGGGCGAAATAAAAGTTGCCGAGCTTATCGGCTCGCTAGACCTCGCCGCGTTCGTCATGGACTACGACTACAACGCGCCGAATTTCGAGCACCTCAAAAAGACCCACGAGCCGTTCTTCAAGGCGGTCAGAAATGCGCGCCCCGACCTCCCGATAATCATCTTGGGCAAGATTACCCACGCAACGCCAGAGCGCGACGCCGTCGTCCGCGCGACCTACGAAAACGCCGTCAAGGCGGGCGACAAAAAAGTCTGGTTTATAGACGGAAAAACGCTTTTTAGCGGGGCGGACTACTCATACCTCACCGTCGATAACTGCCACCCCAACGACCTCGGTTTTTATCTGATGTTCAAGAATTCCCTGCCGACGCTCAAAAAGGCTCTCGGCATCGAGTAGTTTAGCCGGCATTTATAAAAAGAGCGCGGATTTTTCTGCCCGCGCTTTTTGCTTTTTTCGGGAGGTGGTTAAAGGAAGTCGGGGTTGTCTTTGTAGAAAATGCGGTAGACCGCGTAGAGCCAGCAAAAGAGGTAGACGCTGAAAATCGTAAGCAGCACCGTCCACGCGCCGAGGATAAGCGGAAGGTCGGTTCTGCCGCGGATAGCAAGCGTTATGATGCTTGCAACGCAAAGGCACGCAACGTACGTCGCGAACGAAAGCACAGCGAAGCGCGCCAGCGTGCAGTTGTTTGCGAATTTCTTTGCCGCAAATTTTTCGCACGAAACCGCTGCGCACGCCGAAATTATCGCCGAGACCGCAAGCGGAAGCAGCGCGTAGAGAATGTAGAGCGGGTTGGAGAAATCCGCCTTCGCGTAGAACGTGCCCGCAAGCGCCAGCGGAACGTATGTTGCGGGGTAGAGAAAATACAGGATATTTTTGTTGCGGGTTGTCATTTTTATGCAGCTATTCTGCCGCTAGTCGGCGGGCGGTCAAGCTGTTTTGGCGGTTTTGCGTCTTTTGCGGCAGGGGCGTGGCATTTTGAATGTGCCGCCGCGCGACTTGCGCGTTATGCGGGCTTCTGGGCGTGAGGAGAGTGTTCGGCGCATAGAATATCGCCCGATTTCGGAAAAAGGAAAGCCGCAAGTCGGAATTCCGACTTGCGGCTTTTAAATGGAGCGGGCAATGAGGTTCGAACTCACAACCTCAACCTTGGCAAGGTCGCGCTCTGCCAATTGAGCTATGCCCGCGTAAAATTTATTATGCTTCCGATAGTGCCTTATTGTTGCGGAATGTCAAGGTTAAAAATTGATTTTTTTCTCGAATTTACGGGCGCGGAGTAGAAGTCAGACTTATCTATCTTATTTGCAATATCATCACCGAGCAGAATTTTTGCAAGAGCCTTGATTTTTTCGGCGTTCGACTTCTTGTAGACTATGCAAAACGGCAGTGTAAGCGGGTAGTCTCCGTTTGCGATGTTTTCCCTGTCGGGCTTGAACGCGTAAAATTTGCCAGAATCTTTGTCGGCTTTCGAGACGGGCAAGATTTTTATCAGGTTGCCGTCGCGCCCCTCGAATTTGCCGATTACCGCGATTGCCGAGTTGTTTCCCCTCAGCAGGTTTCCGATTTCCGCCGCGTTCTTTGCGACGTGCACCCACGAGCCGAGGTTCGTTCCGTCTATCGCCTCGTACTTGAAAAGCTCCACCACGACGTTGTCGGAAAGGCTTGTCGTAATCGGCATGATGTTGCGAAGCCCGATGTTTTTCACGCCCACCTGTTCCCAAGTTTCGGCGTGCGCGGTCGCGCCCATCGAGTAGATTTCGAAAAGCTGTTTTGTGGAGATTTCCTCTATCGGGTTTACCGAATTTACCGCAACCAACGCAGCCTGATACGCAATCGGGAGTGCTACGAAGTCGGCGGGCAGTTTTGTCCCGCGCGGGACTGCGATTACCGCCAAGTCCGCCTTTCCGTTGGAGACAGCGTCGATTGCCGCGTAGCTGCCCTCCATTTTTATGTCCGCCTGAATGTTGTTCTTTGCGGCTATCGCCTTGATTTCGTCGCCGACGACCTGCTTCATCAAATCGCTTCCCGCGACGACAAGCGCGTGCGCGTCGAGAGCCGCCGCGAGCGCGGCGAGGAGGAACGGAATTTTCGGAATCTTCATAAAATGCCTGTTTTTTTGTTGTATGTTAGCGTGTCCGCGGCTTATGCCAAGCCCAAAATCATGCGGGCTTCCTCGCTCATCATGTCCTTGTTCCACGGAGGGTCCCAGACTATGTTGACTTTCGCCTCCGACACCGACGGCAACGCCTCTATGCGGCAGCGCAAGTCCTCCGCGATTGCAGGGCCCATCGAGCAGCCGGGGGCGGTGAGCGTCATGTCGGCTTCGACCCGCCGCTTGCCGCCGCCGTCGTCGAAGACTTCGAGCCTGTAAACCAGCCCCAAGTCTACGATATTCACGGGTATTTCGGGGTCGTAGACGGTTTTTGCGACCTCCCATGCGTCGTCTTCCGAGACGTGTCCGGGCTGTTCTGCGGGCGTTTTGCGCTCGTCGGCTATTTGCGACGCCGTTGCGCACGCGGAGAGCTTTGCCGCGCCTGCCGGATTGTCGGCTTTCGGGCTTTCGAGTCCGAGCGCGTCGGCGTTTTCGCCGTCGATACGCGCCATTCCGAAGTTGCCGAGCACCGTGAACGTTCCCGCGAGCTTGTGGGTTATTATGACTTCGCAACCGCCCATGAGCAACACCTTCATTCCCGACGGAATGAGCATTGCGGGGCAGTCGCGCGAAAGTTTGATGTATCCCGCCATTTTAGACTATTGCCAGATTGTCGCGGTGGACTGCGACGTCCTTGTGTCCGCATTTTTTGTGCGAATCTTCGGAGAGCAGTTTTTTGATTGTCCGCGCGCTCTTTTCGGCGAGGCCGCGGGCGACGATCTCGCCCGTTTTTTCGTCGGCTATTTCCACGAGATCTCCGCATTTGAAGTCGCCCGAAATCCTTTTGATTCCCGCGGGCAGCAGCGAGCTTCCCCTGCCGCGCAGCGCGGCGACCGCGCCCGAATCCACGAAGATTTTGCCTATCGTCCTGCCGAAGTGCGCAAGCCAGCGTTTTTTTGAGCTTACCGAGTTCGAATGCGCGCGGAAGAGCGTACCGACCTCCGCGCCGCCGAGGATTTTCCCCACGATGTTTTCCTCGCTACCGCTTGCTATGTAGACGTCGCAGCCGCTGCTTGTGGCGATTTCCGCCGCCCTGATTTTCGTAATCATGCCGCCGACCGCCGTCGCGCTCGTCGTGCCGCTTGCCATTTCACGGATTTTCGAGGTTATCCTCTCGACCACGGGCACCACTTTGCCCGTTCCCTTCATGTCGATAAGCCCGATTGCCGTCGAAAGAATCAGGAGTTTGTCCGCCTTCGAGAGCGTGGCGACGAGCGCGCTGAGCACGTCGTTGTCGCCGAATTTAATGTAAAGCCCCGCCGCGCTGATGCAGTCGTTTTCGTTGATAATCGGCACTATGCCGTCGGCGAGGAGCCTGTCTATCAACCCGCGCAGCGACTTGTGGCGTTCGAGCACATCGACGTCGTCGCGCGTGAGCAGAATCTGCGCCACGGTGATTCCGAACGGCGCGAAGAGTTCGCCCCAAGTCTGAATCAGGATTCCCTGTCCGACCGCCGCGCATTCCTGCACCGCCGAAATCTGTTTGGGGCGGGTTTTCAGACCGAGTTTCCCCATGCCCAGCCCGACCGCGCCCGAACTTACGAGCACGATTTCGTAGCCGCGTTTTTTTGCGTCGGCAATCTGCTTGCAGACGGATTCCATCTTCCGCGTGTCGAGCTGCCCGACGCCGGAGGTAAGCACCCCCGTGCCGAGTTTCACGATGACGCGCTTTGCGCAATCGGTGGACATTTTGTTTTAGACTTTTTTAAGGTCGGCCTCTTTTGCTTCGAGGCTTTTGTTGATGAGGGCTATGAATTTGTCGGTGAGGTTCTGGACTTCCTTTTCGAATTTTTTGAGGTCGTCCTCCGTAGCCGCGCCAGCCGACTTCATCTTTTTCGCGGCGTCGAGCGTTTCCCTGCGGATTGTGCGGATTCTAACCCTGCCGAGCTCCGCCATTTCGTGGCAGATTTTTGCGAGTTCCGCGCGGCGTTCGCCCGAAAGCGCGGGAATGGGGCAGCGGACGGCGTCGCCCATGACCGCGGGCGTGAAGCCGATGTTCGCGGCAAGAATCGCCTTTTCCACGTCTTTGAGAATGCTTTTGTCCCACGGCTGCACGCGGATAGTGGAGCTGTCGGGAGTGGTGATTGCCGCGATGTCGCGCAGTCGCGAGGACGTTCCGTAGGCTTCCACCATGACGTTTTCGACCATTCCGGGGTTTGCCTTGCCCGTGTGCACCGTTTCGAATTCGTGTTCGACGTGGTCAACGGCTTTCGACATTGCGTCTCCCGTCTTCTTTAATTCAGCCGATATGTCCATGTATTTTCCTTTTGTTTTGTTATTTTACGAGTGTGCCGATTTTGTCGCCCTCGACGGCTTTCTTGATGTTGCCGCCGTCGTTCATGTTGAAGACGATAATCGGAATTTTGTTGTCCATGCAAAGCGAGAACGCGGTGGAGTCCATGACGGCAAGGCGTTTTTCGATTGCCTCCAAATAGTCTATCGTTTCGTATTTCACGGCGTCGGCGAACTTGTTGGGGTCTTTGTCGTAGATGCCGTCCACCTTTGTGGCTTTGAGAATGCAGTCCGCGCCGATTTCGCTTGCGCGGAGGGCGGCGGTTGTGTCGGTCGAGAAGTAGGGGTTGCCAGTTCCCGCAACGAAAATCACGATTCTTCCCTTTTCGAGGTGTCTTACCGCGCGTCTCAAAATAAAAGGCTCGGCAACTTTTTCCATGGGGATTGCCGTCTGCACGCGCACGGGCAGACCCTCGCTTTCGAGCGCGTTCATGAGCGCAAGCCCGTTGATTACGGTTGCGAGCATGCCCATGTAGTCTCCCGTTGTTCTGTCCACGCCCGACTTCGCCCCCGCGAGGCCGCGGAAGATGTTGCCGCCGCCCACCACAAGGCAGATTTGGACGCCCATATTGTAGACCTCTTTGAGTTCGAGGGCGAGGTTTTTGAGGATTTTCGGGTCGAGCGCGTCGCCGTTTTCGGTGTCTTTCAACGCTTCGCCGCTGAGTTTCAGTACGATTCTTTTATATTTTGGATTCATTCTCGAATTTCGAATATCTCGGAATCGCGCTATTTTTTCAACTCTTTTTTGACGCGTTCGGGCATTACGCTTGCCGAGTACGCGCTTTCGCCGAAAATTTCCTTCGCGCGGCGTCTGACCGTTTCGAGCGACACGCCCGCGTAGCCCGTGTCGATGCTCTTTGCAAGCTCGATGTTCACGGGGCGGCACTGCGAGCGGTCGAGCACGGCTTCAAGCCAGTACGAGTTCTTGCGCTTGTTCGCCTCGACCCCCTTTATCAGCGGGATTTTCGCGCGTTCGAATTCGTCCTCCGTGATTGACTCCGCGACTTTTTTGCCGCATTTTTCGAGCGTTTCGAGAAGCTCCGCGTTGAACTTGGGCACTACGAAAGTCGCCGCCGTCATGAGTCCCGCGCCGTCAATCCACGTGCTTGCGTTGTTGTAGGCGAACGGGCTATACACTTTGCCCTGCGCCTCGCGCACGTCCTTGCGGAGAACGTCGTCGAGCACCGCGCCGAGCACGTTGTCGGCGCGCATTTTTTCGATGTCGGTTCTGCCCGCGCTGCGCCACATTCTAACCGCAATGGAGCGCGGCTCGTCGGTCGTTTCGTAGCGCATTTCGATTTTGTCGGCGGGCGGCAGAAGTTCGAGTTTTGCGTAGGGTTCGGGGTTGTCGGCTTCGCGCGGCGGCATTGCGCCGAACGTTTCCGCCACGAGCGAAATTACGGCTTCGACCTCGACGTCGCCCACGACCGAAATTTCCGCGTACGATTTTTCCAGAATCGGCGCGAACCATTTTCCGATTTCGTCCATTCCGATTTTCTTGAAGTTTTCGAAATCCCCGGGGACGTCCGCCAGCCCCGATTTCACCATGCGCACGGGCAGGAAGCGCAGCTTCGACATCGGGTCGGTGCGGTAGTCGAGGTAGTAGGCCTCTCCGTATTTCAGGAGTGCCTCGCGGCCGTCTTCGCGGAAGCCCGCGTCGGCGAATATTGTCGCGGCGAGCCTTAGCGCGTCGGGGAAGTGCTTTGCCGACGACCTCGCCCCGAAAGCGAACGCGTTTCCGTCAACCGAAATTCCGAGCGACATTTTCATCGGGAATTTCGCCGCGTTGATTTCCCCGACAGTCTGGAATTTTGTGCCGCCCGCAACGAGCGCGTAGATTGCCGCAAAATATTCGGGCTTGTCGGCGGGAATGTCGAGCAGTCCGCGTCCGAACGAGATTTTCATAGCCGCTTCGTCCTTGGCGAAGTCGGTGCGTTTTACGTTGAGCCTCGCGCCGTTTTCAAACTTCACCTGCGTGATTCCAAGCTCCTTAATTTCGCGCCGTTCGGCGACTTTCCCCGCCGCCCCGAATTTCGAAAATACAAGCGACGCCGCCGCGAACGTTTCCGCGGGGTAGGTCGATTTTGCCGCGTTTTCGAAAGCGCGTTTTACGGAGGCGTCGAGGCTTGCGGCGTCGGGTTCGGGCTTTGCGTCGGAGACGAAAACCTTGATTTTTGCGTTGTCGAAAATGTTTTTGAGAAGCGCGGAGGCGTCGTCCGCGCCGAAGCCGCCGAGGGCGTATTTGGCAATCTCCAAATCCTTTTCGGGCGACGTGGTGGTTTCGCCGTCGGAGAACGCCGAAACGATGTCGTTTGCAAGGCTGCGGCTCTTGCGCGTGGGCGCGGCCTTGATTTCGCTTTCGAGGTTTTCGAAAATCTTTTTCTTTGCGGTTTCAAGCTCCTGCCCGCCGATTTTCTCCGCGCCGAAAAGCTGGCGGAAACCCTCTTCGAGAGCGTCGAATCCGCCGCCGACGGGGGCTTCTGTGTTGACGATGAAAACGTCGCAGTATTTGTCGAACTGGAATGTTCCCGCGCCGCCCTGCGAGAATTTGGATTCGGGTCTGTCGGCGACCCTCAAAAATCTCGCCGTGAGCGTCGCCGCGAGCGCGCGCCTGCGGAAGTCCTCGACGCGCCTTTCGAGCGTATCCTCCCGCGATTCTGGCTGTTTTGCCACGGCGACCGACGCGTACGAGCGCGGCGTGTTGGGCGTGGAGTCGTAGATTGCGTCGATGTCGAGCGGCGTTTTGCCGAAAGTGAATTTTACGTTAGAGGTTTCGAGTTTGCCGAAGTCCGCCTCGCGGGCGGGCACGGCGGGATTCGCCTTGAAGTCGGCGAAAATCCGCTTTGCGGCGGCGAAAATTTCGCGCGGGTCGATGTCGCCAACCACTACGAGCACCGTGTTTTCGGGGCGGTAGTTTGCGGCGTAGAATTTTTTGAAGTCGGGCTGTTTTACCGAATTGATTACGCCTTCAATCCCTATCGGCATTCTTTCGGCGAAAATCGAGCCTTTGAATGTGTGGGCGATTTCCTTGACCGCCTTGCGGTAGTCCTGGGTGTCGCGCGAGTCCTTTTCGGCTATGATTACGCCGCGCTCGCTTTCGATGGATTTCGGCTCGAACATGACGGAGTCGCAGTAGTCGCGCAGAAGCGTTAGACCGTCGTCCACGAGTTTTTTCGACACTTCGGGCATGTCGATTTTGTAGACCGTTTCCGAGAACCCCGTGTGCGCGTTTGTGTCCGCGCCGAACGCCATTCCCAGCCTCTGGAAATATTCCACCATGTCGCCCGACGGAAAGTGTTTTGTGCCGTTGAACGCCATGTGCTCCACGAAGTGCGCTATTCCGCGCTCGCCTTCCGTTTCGTATGCCGAGCCGCGCTTGACGAGCAGGCGCATGGAAACCCTGTTCGGCGGTTCGGAGTTTTTGAATACCGCAACCGTCATTCCGTTGGGCAGGGTTTCGACCTCCAAATTTTTGTCGCGTTCGAGAATCGGCTTTGCCGCCATGTTCGATAGTGCCATTGATATTGCCAGTAATAAAGTTAGTGTTTTCTTCATAAAATTTTTTGGGGCGCGGGTTTTTTCGCCGCCCAGAATATGCAATCGTCGGAAAACTCCTCCACGGAAGCGTTTTCCTGCGCGATTTCCGAGCGGCGTTTTGCGAAGAGCGTTTCGAAGCCCGCGCGTTCGAGCATTTCAGCCACTTCGTCTTTTGACGGCGAATGTATGAAAATGTTCCCGTGCTCCCCCTTGTAGTAGATGTCGCCGAAGTCGTCGAGGCGCGGGTCCTGGACGCCGTGCGCCCACTGCTTTTCCTCCGATTCCCAGTAGCGGCGGTGCGCCGACACTTCGCGGTCGTGCGTGGTGAACACGAAGATTCCGCCCGACTTCAAAACCCTGAAAATTTCGCGCGCGGCGGTTTCCCTGTTTTCCGATTTCGGAATCTGCATAAGCCCGTTGAAGCCGAAAATTGCGGCGTCGAACGATTCGTCGGGCAGGGCGGGCGCGGTTGCGTCGCAGACTGCAAACGACATTTTCAGCCCGTCGCGCGCGCCGATTGCCTCGGCGATTTTCACCATGTTTTCGGAGAAGTCGGTCGAGAGCACGTTTGTGTATCCGCGCCGCGCGAGGTTTATGCCTATGCGCCCCGCGCCGCAGCCGAGTTCGAGCACGGCGGCGTCTTTCGGCACAAGGGCGCAGATTACCGCTTCCTCTGACTTCCAAAGCCCCACTTCGTCCACAGCCCGCGCGTAGTCGGCAACAACCTCCGCCCGCTCGAAGTACGATTTTACCGCGTCCGCTTCCATTTTATTTCCCCGAATGTGAGTGTGTCGCCGTCGAGCGCAAGCGTTTTGCCGTCGATGTCGAACGGCCTTTCGCCGTTTTCGAAAGCGGGCAGCCCGCCGTCTCCTATTGTTTTCGTCGCGCGGTATTCGAACGCGAAGTCCGCCGCCCGCGCGTCGCAGACCGACTTAATCAGTCCCGCGCCGCCCTCTATGTAAAGCGACGTTATGCGCTCGGCGAAAAGCTTTTCTTTTAGCTTTTCCCAAAATTTGGGCGTTCCCGCCGCCGCGGCTATTTTGAAAATCCGAAGCCCCAGTTTTCCGAGCGTTTCGGCGCGTTCCTCCGACGCCTCCGCGCCGCAGACGATTCGCGTTTTGTTTGCGAATTTGTCGGAGAACAGCGCGAAGTTTTTAGGGTCGGCGTGCCGCGCGATGTTGAGCGACGCGTCGAAGACAAGCCTTTCCGCGCAGTGGTCGCCGTCGGGAAGCCCCCGTGCAGTAAGCGACGGATTGTCCGATTCGAGCGTGCCGCGCCCCACGGCAATCGACGAAAACAGCCTGCGCCACACCATCATGTTTGCGCGGGACGCTTCGTTTGTAATTTGCGTGCGAACTCCGCGCCTTTCCGCTATTTTCCCGTCCGCCGACACCGCGTATTTTAGCGCGACAAGCGGCTCGGAGTGCGTAATGGCGTGGTTGAAGATGAAATTTAGCCCGCGGCATTTGCCCTCCAAAATTCCCGACTCGCACTTTATGCCCGCCGCGCGGAGAATGGGCAGGGCGCGTCCCGCGTGGGCGGGGTTGGGATCGAGAGTTCCGATTTTCACTTCGGCTATTCCCGCTTTGATTATGGCTTCGGTGCATGCGCCCGTGCGCCCGCGCGTGGAGCACGGTTCGAGCGAAACATAGAGCGTTGCGCCGTCGGGCGGGGCTTTTGCGTTGCGCAGGCACTCTATTTCCGCGTGCGGCATGCCGTCGCGCGTGTGCCAGCCCTCGCCGATTATTTCGCCGTTTTTGACGAGCACCGCCCCCACCATCGGGTTGGGCGCGGTGTCGCCCCACGCGCGTTTCGCGAGTTCGAGGGCGCGGCGCATGTAGAATGCGTCGGGTTTTGCGGAGGTCGCCATTATTCGGAAACGTAGGGATTGGAGCGTTTTTCAATCTCGACGGTCGTAGCCTCTCCGTGCCCGGGAAGGACAATCGTTTCGTCGGGGAGCGTGTAGATGCGCGTTTTTATCGCCTTTTCGAGCTTCGAAAAATCGCCGCCCCAGAGGTCGGAGCGTCCGACGCTTCCCGAAAAGAGGACGTCTCCCGCGAAGAGGTATTTGTGCTCGCCGTCGTCGGTGTAGTAGACAATGCTCCCAGGGCAGTGCCCCTCGGCTTCGAAGCATTTTATTTTAAGCCCCGCGATGTCGAGCGTGTCGCCGTCCTTTACGGGAACGTCGATTTTCGCGGCGTCGAAGTCGGACTGCGCGTAGAAGTTCTTTTGCTGGAATTCGGGGCTTTCCACAAGCTCGCGCCCGATTGCGCCCGCGTAGAGCTTTGCGTCGGTGCGCTTTTGGAGCGCGCCAGCGTCCCAAAGATGGTCCCAGTGCCCGTGCGTCAAAAGGATTGCCGCAAGCTTTTTGCCGTCGGCGTCGAGCCGCGCGGGGATTTCCTCGGCGGCGTCGAGCGGCGCGTCGACAAGAATCGCAAGGTTGGTGTTGTCGGGGTACAGCAGGTAGCTGTTTGTGCCCAGCTGACCGAGTTCGTATGTGGTGATGTTCATTCTTGTTCTGTCGAATTAAAATCCGTTGGATTTCAGCCAATCGGCGTACATTTCGAAAACTTTTTTGTCCTGATAGCCGTGCTTGCCGACGGGCAGCATGTGCAGCTGCGCGGGAACTTTCGCCTCTTTGAGCGCGAGGTAGTAGGCGATGGACGCGTCTACGTAGGGGTCGAACTGCGTTTGGGTGATGAATGCGGGCGGCGTGTTTTTGTCGACAACGTTCCAGTCGGCAATTTTGTAGCGCGCGTCGTAGGAGTCGCCGTCTTTCGCGCCGCCTTTTTTGAAGCGGCGGTCTTTTTCGGGCTGCGAGCAGTAGGCGGGGTAAATCAGGCAGGTTGCGTCGGGACGCGCGGAGAGCCTGTCGGCGTCGTCCACGGGCGCGTAGAGCTTTTTGCCGTAGTTTGTGGACGCGCGCGCGGCGAGGCTTGCGCCCGCCGAAAAACCCATTATCGCGATTTTGTCGGGCTTGATGTTCCACGCCTTTGCGTTAGCCCTCGCGATTCTTACCGCGCGTTGGGCGTCCATTAGAGCGCCGTCGAAATTGTTCGGAATGCGGTATTTCAAAACCGCCGCCGAATAGCCTTTTTTGTTGAGGAACTTCGCGATTTTTTCGCCCTCGTGCCCTATGCACAAAGCATAGTACGCGCCCCCCGGGCATACGATTACAAAGCCTCTGGGCTTGTCGGATTCAAGCAGGTAGAGGTCGAGCACGGGGGCTTGAACCGAGTACCAGACGTTGTTGTCGTTTGTCTTTTTGCCCTTGTAGGGCTTTGCCTCGCCCGCCATTTTTACGCCGTCCCAGATTTCGACCGTCTTTTGCGGGGCGGCGTATGCGTTTGCCGCGGCGAAAGCAAGTGCCGCGGAAATTATTGTATTAAGATATTTTTTCATATTCAGCATGCAGGCTTATTTGTTTGAAAATCCCCTCGCGGCGAACCATTTTTCGGCGAGCATGGGCCAGTCGGCGTGGAGTCCTCCGCTTTTCGCCGCAAGCCCGTAGCCGTGCCCGCCCGCTTCGAAAACGTGCAGGTTCGCCTTTATCCCCGCGCGTTTTGCCGCGAGAAAATACGCTATCCCCGAATTGATGTAGTTTTTGTCGTCGAGCGACTGCGCTATGAAAACGGGCGGCGTGTTTTTGTCTACGCCGAGGTTTTCGGCGGGCGAGTAGAGGGTTTGAATGTCGGCGTCGAAGTCGAACTTTGCGTTGTTCCAGCGTCTGTCGAAGCCCTGCCTGTCGCAGTATGCAGGGTAAATCAGGCATGTGGCATCGGGGCGCGCGGAGAGCTTGTCGGCGTCGTCCACGGGCGCGTAGGCGTCTTTCCCGTAGTTTGTGGACACGCGCGCGCAGAGGTTTGCGCCCGCAGAAAAGCCCATTACGCCGATTTTGTCGGGGTCGACATTCCACGCTTTCGCGTTCGCGCGGACGAGCCTTATCGCCCGCTGAATGTCGGCGAGAGCCTCAGCGGGGAAGTCGGGCACTCTGTATTTGAGAACCGCCGCGGAAATTCCGCATTTGTTGAGCCATTCGGCAATCTGAACGCCCTCGTGCGGGTATGCGAGAATTTGGTATCCGCCCCCAGGAGCAATCACGACCAGCCCGTTCGGCTTGTCGGACTTCGCCAAAAAGAGTTCGAGCGCGGGGGTTTTTATGCCGTTGAACATGTTGCGCTTGTTGAGGGTGTCCGTCTGCGCGGAGCGTCCCTGCATTTGCCCGTCGCCCCAAAGCGCGACGGTTTCGGCGTCGGCGGAAAGGCATGCGAGGGCGGCGGCAAACGCCGCAAAGAGCGGTTTCAGATATGTATTTTTCATAAGGACATTGTATTTTAAGCGCGGCGTCGGCGTCAACAACTAATAACGGCGGGCGCGGGGAGGAGGCGCGGATTTTTGCGGCAAACTCGGCGAGCCGTTTCGGTGCGCGATTTTGAGGGAAACGGAGTTTGTTTAAAAATTTTTAATTTTTTTCTTGCATAGCGAACGCGAATGTACAGTATGCGTTGAATATTGATTTTGCCTGGCTAGCTCAATCGGTAGAGCAGTTGACTCTTAATCAATTGGTTCAGGGTTCGAGTCCCTGGCCAGGTACGAAATCGAATTTTCATAGAAGGAGGTGAATGGTAATGTCAGTAGAAGTTAAATTGCGCAAGGGTGAAGCAATGGAGAAGGCTCTCCGCCGTCTCAAAAAGAAGCTCGACCGCGAAGGCGTCATTCGCGACGTCCGCCAGAAGCGCTACTACGAAAAACCCTGCGAAATCAAACGTCGCAAGAACAAAGTTGCCGCCTTCAACAATATGCTCCGCCAGCGTTACGAAAACCGCTAATCGGGCAAGCAACCTTTCTTTTAAGACTTCGGATTTTTCCGAAGTCTTTTTTTTTTGCGCGTTTGCCGCGGCGCGGGAAATTCAAAATCCCCAAGTTTTGCCGATTTTGCAGAAAACTAACCGTTGACAAAATCGGACAAAAGGAAGAGATTATGGGCATGGCAATGATAGCAACACAGACAGAAGAAGAAATCCAACGTCAAGTGCGCGTTATCAGAGATGCCGCGCGAATTATCCGCCGCAGCCAGAGTAAAACCGATGCCTTTTTGAGGGCTATCGACCCAGATCTTGATAAACGTAAGAAGGCGAAGAAAAGCAAATAAATGAATTCTTCGCTCATACTTACGGGCTACCACGGTTGCGATATAACGACGGCATATGATGTTGTTCTGGACGGAAATCTGAAACCGAGCCTAAACACATACGACTGGTTGGCATTGGGCGGTTCGTGGAGTTGTCGTTGACGCGCGGTAGTGTTTGGGCGTTGTCCGCGTTTTCTTTTCTCGGCGTGGCTGGCGAGATTTTTTTGTTGTAAGGGGCGGAGCGTTTCGATTTTATGGGTTCGGTAATGAAAGAATATTTGAACCTTTTGAAACTCGTAATGGAAAACGGCTCCGAACGCTCCGACAGAACGGGCGTCGGCACAATCGGCGTGTTCGGGGCGCAGGCGCGCTTCGACCTCCGCGAATCCTTTCCGCTTCTTACGACAAAAAAACTCCACACCCGCTCGATTATCTACGAGCTGCTCTGGTTTCTGCGCGGCGACACCAACATCAAATTTCTGAACGAAAACCGCGTCTCGATTTGGGACGAATGGGCCGACAAAGACGGCAACCTCGGCCGCGTTTACGGCGCCCAGTGGCGCGACTGGCGCGCTCCCGACGGCAGGCATATCGACCAAATCAAAAACCTCGTCGAGGGAATCCGCAAAGACCCCTTCGGGCGCAGGCACATCGTAAGCGCGTGGAACCCCGGCGAGCTTGACAAAATGGCGCTTCCCCCCTGCCACGCGCTCTTCCAGCTCTACGTTTCGCCCGACGGCGGGCTGAGCTGCCAGCTCTACCAGCGCAGTGCCGACCTCTTCCTCGGCGTTCCGTTCAACATCGCCTCCTACGCGCTCCTCACGATGATGGTGGCGCAGGTCTGCGGGCTGAAACCGCGCGAGTTTGTCCACACTTTCGGCGACCTCCACATTTACAAAAACCACCTCGACCAAGTCCGCGAACAGCTCTCGCGCGAGCCCCGCGCGCTTCCCAAAATGAAGCTCAACCCCGACCGCCGCGAGCTTGACGAATTCGTATACGAAGACTTCACCCTCGAAGGCTACGACCCGCACCCGACAATCAAAGCCCCCATTGCCGTATGAGCGAATTCAAGGCGATAGCGGCGGTTGCCGAAAACGGGGTGATTGGCAGCGGACTCTCCATTCCGTGGCACATTTCCGAAGACTTCAAACACTTCAAGAAAACGACCCTCGGAGGAATTGTCGCGATGGGGCGGCGCACTTGGGAAAGCCTCGGCTGCAAGCCGCTCCCGAACCGCGAGAACGTCGTGATTACCTCGCGCCCCGAAGAAATCGCGGGCGGCGCGCGCGCGTTCCGCTCGCTCGACGAACTCGCGCGGTTTTACGCCGCCGACCCCCGCACGCTCTGGATTATCGGCGGCGCAAAGCTCTACGAAACCGCCCTCGACTTCTGCTCCGAACTCGTCATAAGCCGCGTGAAAATGTCTCCGCAGGGCGACGTGTTCTTCCCGAAATTCGACGGCAAATTCGAGGCTTCCGAAACTATTTTGAGCCACCCGCAGTTCGACGTTGTCAGATATGTGAGAAGGAAGTAATATGGAATTTCTCGTATTGATTTTAGTGCCGATAATCATCGGCATGTACGCGCAGGCAAAGGTGTCTTCGGCATACGAAAAATACTCGCGCGTCGCCACGCGCTCGGGCGCGACGGGGCGCGACGCGGCGGCGGCCGTCATGCAGTCGGCGGGCATCGACGACGTGCAAATCGTCGAAATCGCGGGGCACCTAACCGACCACTACGACCCGACGAAAAAAGTGCTCGCCCTCAGCACCGAAAACTACCGCGGGCGGTCGATTGCCGCCCTCGGCGTCGCCGCGCACGAGGCGGGACACGCAATCCAGCATAAATGCGCCTACGCGCCGCTCAATCTGCGCATGGCTCTTGTGCCGATAACAAATTTTGCGTGCTCGCTTCTGCCAATCGTAATGCTCGGCGGATTTTTCCTGTTCAACAGCATGATTACCATTTACGCGGGCATCGGAATTTACATAGTTTTGACGCTGTTCCAGCTCATAACGCTGCCGGTGGAATTCGACGCGTCGAACAGGGCGAAGGCGCAACTGCGCAACTTGGGATTTGTTGACGGAGCGGAAGGCAGAGGCGTGGGAGAGGTTCTGGACGCGGCGGCGTTCACGTATGTGGCGGCGTTTGTGTCGTCGCTCGGCTGGCTCCTATATCTCATCTCCGCGGCGAACAACCGCCGATGACGGGGCTTAACGGCGCGTGAAAGCACTAGTCTAAGGGCGTTTCGCGCACGTTCCAGACCGCTTACATACGCCAAGTATGCTACGCGCCCTGTTCCGTGCACAAAGCCGCCCTTATACTGGCACTTTGACGCGCCTAAATAGTGAGTGCTTGCGCACGAAGATTTTTAAAATGCTTTGGGATAAAAGCGGAGTTGATTGGTAAGCGGAGAATCCATATTTGCGGATTGTAGCGTACGCCACGCACCCTGCGCATGCGTGAAAGCCACCGTTTGAACGGCACTCTAACGCGCCTAAATAGTGAGCGCACGGCGCGGAAGATTTTTAAAATGCGCTGGGATTAAAGTAGGGTGGAACGGTAGGCGGAGAATCCATGTTTGCGGATTTTCGATTTTTATTTTTATCCGCGCAAAGCGCGTCTATTTTTTTATTGTTTCTTGCAAACATAAAGCATTCTCTAATGACAGTAATTGGCGAAGTCAATACGAACTAATCGGGGAAAGGCGCGGGTATACCCGCGCCGCATAACCACCGAAAGGAGCGAAGCTCCGACGAGAGGGGCGGCAGCCCCCTCTGTTGCCGTGCAGGCAGCCTGCGGGGGCGGAGGCGGAGAAATTTTGCAAAGCAAAATCCGCCTCATGGGGGCGGTAGCCCCCATCTGCGGCGTTAAGGCTCTAGCCTTATTTTTTTGTTGACAAAGGGTTGAGGTGTGATTTCATGAAGAATCTTTAATAATTTTACAAGAGACAAAAGATGAATCCTACATATAGACCTTCGAAGTTGAAACGCGCCCGTCGTTGCGGCTGGCGTGCAAGAAATAAAACGCGCGGCGGCAAGGCCGTCATTGCGGCACGCCGTCAAAAGGGTCGCAAGCGTTTGGTTACGAAATAGTCGGTAAGCGGTCGTGCGTTTTGGAAGAGAAAACAGGGTACGGCTCGCGAACGATTTTGCTTTTTTAAAACAAAAGTCGAAGAAGGCGGATTGTTCCGCCTTCGTTTTTTATTGTCTGCCGCGGCCCGAAAATTCGGCGTCGCGGCTGGGTTTGGTGACGAGCAAAAAGGTCGGCTGCGCGGTTGAGCGCAACACGGCGCGAAGGAGGTTTCGGGCGATATTCCGCGAATGCGCGCCCGATTTCGCCGTGCCGTGCGATATTTTGGTGTTTGTGAGGCGCGGGTACGCGAAGTTCGAGTACGCAAAGCTGCGCGAAAAATTCCGTCGGGCGGCGGAAACGGTAATCGCGAATGCAAAAAAAGAGTAGGAAAATGCCGCGCGGGCTGTTGTCCGCGCCGAGCTGGCTTGCCGTCAGATTCTACCAGCTGGCGATTTCCCCCGTGATACATCTGCTGCCGAACAGCGGCTGCCGATTTTACCCGACATGCTCGGAGTACACGCTGATTGCGATTTCGCGGCACGGCGCGTTGAAGGGAATTCTGATGGGCGCGTGCAGGATACTCAGGTGCAACCCGTATAGCGAGGGCGGCTTCGACTACGTTCCGAAAAATTTTTCGTGGCGGAAACTATTTTCGCAAAACAAAGTTGACGAATGCAATTCGGACGGTAATTAATTTGTCTTTCTTTTTTTTATAACGATGGATAAGAAAAACACAATCATCGGGGTGCTGCTGATAGTTGCGGCATTCTATTTTATGTACGACTCCACGAAGAAGGATGCGGCGGCGCGCGCGCGCCGCGCGGAGGTCGTGCGGACGGTTGACGCGGTTGCGCCGAAGTCGGCGGAGTCGAAGTTCGAGATTGCGGCGAAGCAGTCGGCGGACGCGGCGAAAGAGGAGTTTTGCTCGCTAAAAAACGAGAACCTTTCAATAAACTTCACGAACAGGGGCGGGGCGATCGCCAACGTCGAGGTTCTGAAATACGCCGAAAGTCAGGATTCGGACAAGCCGTTTGCGTTCAACGAAGTCAAGGGCGCGATTCCCGCGATGAGCCTTGCGTTTTTCGACCCGTCGAGCGAGCTTCCCGCGCCGTTTTTGAAGACGTTTGCGCTCGCCGCGAAGTCGGCGGACACCGTTTCGTACGAGTACGTCGAAAAGGGGAAAATGAAAATTTCGCGCACATACGCGCTGATAAAAAGCGGCAAGGCCGACTATACAAAATATACGGTTTTTGCGAAAACGTCGGTCGAAAATCTGTCCGCCGCGCCGCTTCCGTTGGAGGAAGTCTACGTTTGCTTGGGCGCGGTTCCGCCGACGGCGAGCGACGTGTACGGTTCGAACCTCGCGTTTTTGCTGTATAACGGAAGCGCGCACTTCGCGAGGTCGAGCGCGTTTACGGAAAGCTCCGGATTTTTGGGAATCGGGGCGTCGCAGGCGAAGATTTTCGAAAAAATCAACGTGCCCGATTCCGTCTGGGGCTCGGTGAAGAACCAGTTTTTTGCGGCGGTGTTCACGCCCGAAAACGCGGTTTCCGACATCGGCTTTGCAATTCCGCTGAAAACGGGCTTCAAGACCGACAACAAGTATATGAAAAACTCGGTCGCGGGCTTCATGGGCTTCCACACGGGCGCGATTGCCTCGGGCAAGAGCTGGGAGCTTTCGGGGACGTACTACGTCGGGCCGAAAGAGCTTGACGCGCTTGCGTCGCTGGGCGCGGGGCAGGAAGCGGTGATGAACTACGGCTGGTTCGGCTTCGTCAGCCGCCCGCTTTCGAGGCTGCTGGTCTGGATTAATTCGGGGATTGAGGTAATCTCGCCGTCGTGGAGCTGGGGCTGGTCAATCATCATTTTGACGCTTATCGTAAGACTGCTTCTCTGGCCGCTTACGTCGATACAGATAAAGTCGGCGCAGCGCATGGCGAAAATGCAGGAGCCGATTCGCGAAATCAAGGCGAAGTATAAGGACGACCCGAAGCGCGTGCAGCAGGAGACGATGAAAATCTACTCCGAGTACGGCATAAATCCGCTGGCGGGCTGCCTGCCCGTGCTTATACAGATTCCGATTTTCATCGGGCTGTACTACATGCTCCAAACTTCGTGCGAAATCCGCTTTGCTCACTTCATGTGGGTTAAGGACTTGTCCCTGCCCGACACAATCGAAAGCCTGCCGAGCATATTCGGAGTGCCCCTGCACGTTCTGCCCCTGCTGAACGCGGCGGTTACATTCGTGCAAATGCACCTGAACCCGTCGCCGTCGGCGGACAAAACGCAGGCGATGATGTTCAAGCTCATGCCCGTCATCATGCTCGTGTTCTTCTACACGTTCCCGTCGGGCTTGGTGCTGTACTGGCTTGTGCAGAGCTTGCTGGGAATTTTGCAGGCGCTGATAATCCGCATGGGCAAAGACAAGGTCGTGCTGAAAAAGCGCACAAAGCCGTCGTTCATGCAGAAAATGCAGGCGGCGATGGAACAGGCGCAGGCGATGCAGGAAAAGCGCGGCGACGAATTCGCAAAACTTCCCCTCAAAGAGCGTCTGCGCATAGCCGCGGAGGACGCGCGCAAAGCGAAGGAAAAGATAAAGGAAGACAGGCTTAAAGGGACTCTTTACGAAAAGCGCAAAAAGAACCCCGGCGGTCGCTCGACTCCCAAGAAGCGATAAAAAATGCTTGAAAAGGGGCGGGCCATAGGGCTTAATTTTACTTTTCAAGAGTAGAAATGTGATAAAATCAACACTCTAAAATAACAGGAGAAAAACAAATGTCCGGTCATAGTAAATGGGCAACAACTAAAAGACACAAGGCAGCCGTAGACGCAAAAAGAGGCAAAATTTTCAGCTCTCTGAGTAAGGATTTGACCCTCGCGGCGAAAGACGGCGGCGGAGACCCCACAACAAACGCGCGTTTGCGCATGCTTTTGCAGAAGGCGAAAGCTGCCAATATGCCCGCCGACAACGTCGATAGGGCAATCAAAAAGGGTACGGGGGAACTCCCCGGCGTCGTTTACGAACAGCTTATTTACGAAGGCTACGGCCCCGGCGGTATCGGCATTATCGTCGAAGTTACCACCGACAACAAGAACCGCGCGGCAAGCGATGTCCGCAGCACGTTCACAAAGAACGGCGGCAACCTCGCGACCCCCGGCGCGCTCCAATTCAACTTCACAAAACAGGGACAGTTTATCGTCAGCACCGAAAAGACGACGGAAGACGCCCTCATGGACGTAGTTCTCGACGCAGGCGCGGAGGATATCCGCAATAACGGCGACTATTTCGAAATCCTGTGCCCTATTTCCGCGTTCAACGCGGTCGGCGAAGCTCTCGAAAAGGCGGGCATCGAAACGGAAGACTCGGAAATCGCATGGATTCCGAATTCGGAAACCGTCATTACCGACCCCGAACTCGCAAAGAAAATCGTAAAGCTTACCGACGCTCTCGACGACTTGGAAGACGTGCAGAATGTCTACTCCAACGAAGACCTCGACGGTTCGCTCGTAGACTAATTCGGATTTATCGGCGCGGCTGTCCTTTCGGTTTTCGACGGGATTGAATCCGCGCCGATTTGTATTTACAACACTACGCAAACGCAATTATGAAAAAGACGCTTTTTGAAAAAGTATGGGAAAAACACGCCGTCAGGGAGCTGCCCGACGGTTCGACTCAACTGCTCGTCGGCACTCATCTGCTCCACGAAGTGACAAGCCCGCAGGCGTTCGGCATGCTCCGCACGCTCAAACTGCCCGTGAAGTACCCGTCGCGCACATACGCCACGGTTGACCACATCATTCCCACCGACGACCGCACCGAACCCTACAAGAGCGCGACTGCGTACGAAATGCTCACGGCAATCCGCAAAAATTGCGCCGACAACGGCATTACTTTCTTCGACTCCACGACGGGCAAGCAAGGCGTAATCCACGTCGTAATGCCCGAACAGGGGCTTATCCACCCCGGAATGACTGTCGCCTGCGGAGACTCGCACACGGCGACCCACGGCGCGTTCGGCGCAATCGCGTTCGGCATCGGTACAAGCCAAGTCCGCAACGTTCTCGCCACGCAGACGCTTTCTTTCAAAAAGCTTAAAGTCCGCCGCGTCAACGTGAACGGCTCGCTCAAAAAAGGCATAACGCCCAAGGACGTCGCGCTCCACATTATCCGCAAGCTCGGCGTTAACGGCGGCATCGGCTACGCCTATGAATTCGGCGGAAAGGTCTTTGACGACATGTCCATGGAGGGCAGAATGACCGTCTGCAACATGGCAATCGAGGGCGGCGCGAGAATCGGCTACATCAACCCCGACGAAAAAACTTTTGCGTACCTCAAAGGCAGACCCTACGCGCCCAAGGGCGAAGATTTCGACAAGGCGGTAGAGTACTGGAAGACGATTGCCTCCGACGAGGGCTGCCAGTACGACGATGTGGTTGACTTCGACGGCGCGGAAATCCGCCCGACGGTAACTTGGGGCGTGAACCCGTCGCAGGCGGTGTTTATCGACGAAAATATCCCCGACCCCGCAACTATTGCAGACCCCACCCAGCGCAAGGACGCCGAGGACGCCCTCGTCTATATGAAGCTGAAATCGGGCACGCCCATCGCGGGGACGAAAATCGACGTCGCGTTCATTGGCTCGTGCACGAACGGCAGGCTTTCAGACTTCGAAGCCGCCGCCGAATACCTCAAAGGCAAAAAGGTTGCCGCGGGCGTCAAGGCTCTCGCAGTCCCCGGTTCGCAGATTGTCGATGCAATCGCGCGCGAAAAGGGTCTCGACAAAATCTTTACGGAAGCGGGCTTCCAGTGGCGTCAGGCGGGCTGCTCGATGTGCCTTGCCATGAACGACGACAAGCTCGTCGGCGATCAGCTTTGCGCTTCGACTTCGAACCGCAACTTCAAGGGTCGTCAGGGCAGCCCCACCGGCCGCACGATATTGATGAGTCCTTTGATGGTGGCGCATGCGGCCGTCGCAGGCAAGCTCGTCGATTTGGGATAGGAGATAGTGTTGGCACGCTCAATGCGTGCAAGGAGATTTAGGAGGGCTTGCGGGGTCGGCATATAAATGCGTTTCGCTCGCGCGGCTTCGGTCATGTACGAGAGTACACTCCCGTCGCCTTGCTTCGCAAAGCCGCATTTCTGCGTGCAACCTCGCAAGCCTCGACAGCGCGGCAGCCGCCGCGCGGAGTTTAGAGAAAAACGCGATATTTGGGACTTTCGCGATGCCCGAAATATCGCGTTTTTTGTATATTACATGGTGATATTTTTTATTGGTTGCCATGGTTGCGGCGGAATTTTTTGCATGGGTAGCTTTCCGCGTTCCTATGAGTATGGGAAAATCAGAGTGCGCTTAATGCGCACGGAGGGGGACGGAAACGAAAACGAGGGGCATTTCGTTTCCGTCGGGGCGCGGCGTGGAACTGCTTATTTTTGTTGTGTAATTTCCGCGCGGCAGTCGGTACTGTTTATGTTGTTTGCCATATGTACATGTTTGTTCATTGTGGGGTAGGAAGGTGCGTCCGCTTTTTTTCGTGCGCAATAGGTATTGATGTTTTGTATGATTTTGTGTTGCTTTATATTTTGCGTGGTGTTGCGGTTTTTTGTGGTGGGGATTTTTAGAGCTTAGCTTTTTTCCTTGCAAGGCGGGCTTGTTCGGCAAAAATCCCATGCCGAAAAAATGATTAGCGAAAACTACAAAAAATGGCCGCATTTCGACGATGCCGACATTGCGGCGGTATCCGAAGTGCTCGCAAGCGGAAAAATCAACCGCTGGACGGGCGACAAAAATCTGGCTTTCGAAAAGGCTCTTTGCGACTACACGGGCGCGAAGTTCGCAATCGCCGTAAGCAACGGCACGACCGCCCTTGAGCTTGCTCTCGAAGGTTTGGGCGTCGGCGCGGGCGACGAGGTTATTGTTCCGTGCCGCACGTTCATGGCATCGGCAAGTTCAATCGTCATGCGCGGCGCGACTCCGATTGTCGCCGACGTCGATTTAAATTCGCAGGATATCATGCCCTCCGAAATCGAAAAGCTCATCACTCCGAAGACAAAGGCGGTAATCGCCGTCCACCTCATGGGCTTCCCCTGCGACATGGACGCAATCATGGACGTCGCCCGCAGGCACAATCTTTTCGTTATCGAAGACTGCGCCCAGGCGCACGGCGCAAAGTACAAGGGGCGCAGTGTCGGCACAATCGGCGACGTCGGCGCGTGGTCGTTCTGTCAGGACAAAATCATAACCACGGGCGGCGAGGGCGGCGCGGTCACTACGAACAGCGAGGCGGTTTGGCGCAAAATGTGGTCGTTCAAAGACCACGGGCGCGACTACGATTTGGTTTTCCACGCCCAGCACCCCGCGGGCTTCCGCTGGTATCTCGAAACTTTCGGCACGAACATGCGCATGACCGAGATGCAGGCTGTTTTGGGCATTCGCGGCTTGGCGAATCTGCCCGAATGGAGCGCGAAGCGCGCGCGCAACGCGAAGATTCTCGCCGACGCCCTCGCGCCGCTAGACGCCGTTCGTTTGCAGAAAGTTCCCGCCGACTGCGTTCACGCGAACTACAAGTTCTATTTCTTCCTCGATTTCTCGAAACTCAAAGAGGGCACAACGGTTCTCGACGTAATCGACGCGATAAACGCCGAGGGCGTTCCCGCGATGAGCGGAACGTGCTGGAACGTTTCGAACGAAAACTGCTTCAAAAAGGCGGGGCTGTCGAAAGACGAAACGCAGTTGCCGAACGCCGCCGTATTGCGCGACACCGGAGTTATGACGCTTATCCACCCGACCCTCACGGAGGCCGACATGGCGAAGGCGGCGGAAATAATCCGCGCCGTTGTTTTGCGCTTCGCCCGCGCGTAAAAATTTCCGTTTCGGAAAACGAAAACCGACCTCGAAATTCGGCGGCCGGTTTTTTACGCTTTCTTTGATTTGTAAATTCTGTCGAGCCTGCGCAGGGGCGACGGAACTTTTATTCCGACATGTTCGCCCTTTTTTGCCGACAGCACGTTTTTGCCGTCTATTTGCATGCTCTCAACCGCGAATGCGGAGAATCCCGACTTGTCGCCCTCGGCGAAAATCTTGTCGCCGACGCAGAGCGGTTCGGCGTCTATTGAAATTTCGGCGACCGAGATTTTCGGAAAGAATTTTACGACGTGCCCCACAATCGCCTTTTTTTCCGTCGCCTTGTTGCCGTCGGAAGTCCAGTCGCCGACGGGTTTGCCCATGAAAAATCCGTCCGAGAATCCCCTGTTGAACACGGTCGAGACGCGTTCGAGCGCGGCGGATTTTTCCCGCGCGAAGTCTTCTTCGAAGCCGTCTTCGCTGCGGTTGTCGAAGTAGAAGTCGCGCAGTTTTAGGTATGCGGAGACCGTCTCGAAAACGTATTCTGGGTTTCTGTTGCGCCCCTCTATTTTCAGCGAGTCCGCGCCCGCCTCGAAGATTTTTTCGATAAACGGAATGGTGCAGAGGTCTTTTGGGCTCATGACGTATCCGTTGCCGACCACAAAGCCCTTTCCGTTTGCGTCCTCTATTTTGTATTCGCGGCGGCACGGCTGCATGCACTCGCCCCTGTTTGCGCTTTTGCCGCACGCGAAAGTGGACATAAAGCACCTGCCGCTTTGCGACACGCACATTGCCCCGTGCGCGAAAACCTCTATTTTTATGTCCGCGTCCCTCCCGAATCTGCGGCGCAGACCGCCCCTGATTTTCGCGATGTCGCAAAGCGAGCATTCCCGCGCGAGCACGAACCTTTTGATTCCGAATTTTTCGAAATACATTGCCGCCGCCGCCGTGTTTGCGACGCTCGCCTGCGTCGAGAGGAACACCTCAACGCCGCGTCTTTTTGCGGCTTCGAAAACCGCGAAGTCCCACGCGATGACGGCGTCTATGCCCGCGGCGGCAATTTTCCCGACGAGGGAATCGAGCTTTTTGAGCTCGGAGTCGTAGTAAATCGTGTTGAGCGTAATGTATGTTTTGACGCCAGCGGCGCGGCAGATTTTTGCGATTCTCTTCAAGTCCGCCGCTTCGAAGTTTTTTGCGCCCGCGCGCATGTTGAAGCCCTTTATTCCGAAGTACACGGCGTCCGCGCCCGCCTTTATTGCGGCGTCGAGGCACGCAAAATCGCCCGCGGGTGCCATAATTTCGGGGCGCGGGCGGCGGATTGCGTTTTTTTTGCTTTCGGGCATATCAAACAAAAAAACGCGCCGACGGAAAGTCGAGGGCGCGCAATAGTCCGTTCGGAAGCTTTGGGCTTATTCGGCGGGCTTTGTTTTGGGGAGACCCGTTACGCGGGTTACTTCCTTAATCTGGCCGCGTTTGCGGAGCAGGTCAATGCGTTCGAAGCGTTTGAGAACGCTGCGTTTTTTGGAAGATGCGGAGCCGCCGCTTTTGAAGCTGTTGTGTTGTGACATAAAATTCTCCTTTTTTAATCAATAAAGTTGTTGGATTAAAAGCTCCTCGGCGGAAAATGCAACTGTTTTTTTTGAAAAAATACTTTCCCGACCCCCGATCGGGCATTTTCGCCAATGATTTTGTTGCAAAAAACGCCGCCCGATGTTTTCATTCAGACGTATTTTTATCTCCGCAAAATGGCAAATTTCGTACACCTCCACGTCCACACCGACTACTCCGTTCTCGACGGCTGCGCAAAGCTTCCCGTCCTCGTAAACCGCGTGAAGGAACTTGGCATGCCCGCTGTCGCCATGACCGACCACGGCAACATGTGCGGCGCGATAGACTTCTATCAGGCGGCGAACAAGGCGGGCATAAAGCCGATTATCGGCATGGAGGCGTACTACATCAACGACCACACCCTCAACGACGACATCAAGGAGCTGATGAAGTCCGTCCGCGACAAGGACAAGTCGGACGACATCGACGGCATCGAGAGCGACCCCTCTTTGTTGAACCCGCAGAACTACCCCAAGTACCAAATCCACCACAAGACGCTCCTTGCCCGCAACTACGAGGGCTTTCTGAACCTCGCAAAGCTCACGAGCGAATCCTACGAGCGCGGCTTCTACCGCAAGCCGAGAATAGACTTCGAAACGCTCGCAAAATATTCGAAGGGGATAATCGCCCTCAGCGGCTGCATCAACGGCGTGGCGTCGCAGTATCTGCTGTACTCCGACTACGAGAACGCCCGCCGCGTCACCGCGAACTTCGTCGATATTTTCGGCAGGGAAAACTACTACATCGAATTGCAGAACCACTTTCTGCCCGCCGACAAAAAGGTTATCCCCGGTCTTGTGAAGCTCGCGCGCGAGTTCGGCTTGAAGATGGTAGCCACAAACGACAGCCACTACGTCTACAAAAAGGACGCCGACGCGCACGACGCAATGCTGTGCATAAACACGGGCTCGCTCGTGTCGGACGCCGACCGCATGCGCTACCCAAACAACGAGTTCTACATCAAGACCCGCGAGGAGATGGAGGCAATCTTCCCCGAACTCCACGAGGCTCTCGACAACACCGTCGAGCTTGCCGAGGGCGTCGATATTAAAATCCCGATGGGCGAGAACCACTACCCCAAGTACGAGCAGCCCGTCGACATTGTCTACGACCGCGACGAAACCAACTTCAACCGCATTCTCGACCTCTACGTCGTGAAGAAAAACGAGGTTCTGCGGCAGAACGGCAAGCCCGACGATTTCTCGCTTTCGCCCGAACGCAGGAAGGAGCTGATGAAAAACGGTCTCCTGCTTTTCGACCTTTCCAAAAAGGGCATGATGAAACGATACGGCGTAGACTACGACCACCCCGAAGCCTACGTTCCCAAGCCCAACGAGCGTCCCGACCGCGCCCAGTTCCTGCGCGACAAGCTCGACTACGAGCTTTCGATTATCGTTGGCGCGGGCTTTGTAGACTACTTCCTAATCGTGTACGACTTCATCAACTGGGCGCGAAGCCACGGCATCCCCGTAGGCCCCGGGCGCGGTAGCGGCGCGGGCTGCATGATTGCGTACCTCATCAAAATCACCGACATCGAGCCTATCCGCTTCAACCTGCTTTTCGAGCGTATGCTTTCGCTCGAACGCGTGTCGCCGCCCGACTTCGACGTAGACTTCTGCGAACGCCGCCGCGGCGACGTCATCGAATACGTCCGCCGCAAGTACGGCGTGGACAGGGTGTCGAACATCGTGACATACGGCAAGCTCGGCGCAAAGGCGGTCGTGCGCGACTTGGCGCGCGTCAACGGCATTCCCTTCGACCGCGCAAACGCCATCGCGAAAATGGTTCCCGACGAGCTGAAAATGACGCTCAAAAAAGCTCTGGAAATGTCGGCGGAACTCCGCAACGAGGTCGAGCACGACCCCGAAGTGCGCCACATCTTCGAACAGGGCGAAGTCTTGGAGGGCATGATTCGCCAGCTCGGCAAGCACGCCTGCGGCATCATCATCGGCGACCAGAAACTCGACAACGTGGTGCCCATGATGACGCAGGAAAAAACGCTCACGACGCAGTTCGCAAAAACCCCCGTCGAAGAGCTGGGGCTGCTCAAAGCCGACTTCCTCGGACTCAAAACCCTCACCGTAATCTCCGACGCCCAGGACAACGTGCGCCGCACGCGCCACAACAATTTCGACATCGAGGAAATCATACTCGAAGACCCCGCCACATACAAACTGCTCAACAGCGGCATTACCGTCGGCGTCTTCCAGCTTGAAAGCGAGGGCATGCAGAATCTCTGCCGCAGAATCGGGCTTAGTGTGTTCGAGGAAATCATCGCGCTCATCGCGCTCTACCGCCCCGGCCCGATGCAGTTCATCGACCAGTTCATCGAGGCTAAAAAAAACCCATCAAAAATGCACGTTCCGCACCCGCTCCTCAAAGACTTGGTGCAGGAAACCTACGGCGTGCTCGTCTATCAGGAGCAGGTCATGATGGCGGCGCGAATCATCGCGGGCTACACGCTCGGCGAGGCCGACATTCTCCGCCGCGCCATGGGCAAAAAGAAGCCCGAAGTCATGGCGCAGCAAAAGGCGATTTTCATTTCAAAGGCGGAAAAATTCAACAACATGCCCGCCAAGGAGGCGGAGGACATCTTCGCCGTGCTCGAAAAATTCGCGCAGTACGGCTTCAACAAATCGCACTCGGCGGCGTACGCAATGCTCAGCTACCGCACGGCGTACTTGAAGGCTAACTACCCCGTGGAATTCATGGCGGCCCTGCTTTCGAGCGAACTCGGCAACATGGACAAGGTGTCGAAGTTCATAGAGTCGGCGGAGGCTATAAACATCAGGGTTCTCGGCCCCGACATCAACATTTCGCGCGAAAATTTCACGCCAATTATCGACCCGAACTGGAAGCCCGACCTCGACGGGCAGATGTTCGAAAAATCGGCCGGTTCAATCCGCTTCGGACTCGCCGCAATCAAGGGAATAGGCGGCGTCGCGGCGGAGGCGATTGTGAGGGAGCGCGACGCAAACGGGCCTTTCAAGGACGCCTTCGACTTCGTTTCGCGCATAGGCTCGAAATCGCTCAACAAGCGCGTGTTCGAAAACCTCATAAAGACGGGCGCGTTCGACTCTTTCGAAATCGACCGCGGGCACCTGCTCAACTCGGTAGAGGCAATCATGATGCAGTCGGCGGAGGCGGAGGAGGACGCAAAAACGGGACAGACAAACCTCTTCGACATGCTCGATATGGGCGGCGGAAAATCGATGTCCGACAACGTGATAGACACCTCGAAACCGACAATGCCGCTCGCCGAAAAACTCTTCGCCGAAAAGGAGCTTCTTAGCTTCTACGTTTCGGGACACCCAATGAACGAGTACGCGGGCTTCGACGACGCCCTCGACGAAATTCCCGCAAGCGACGCCGTCAAACGCATCAAACGCCTGCCGTTCCGCGCGTGTGGCGTGGTGTCGAACGTCGTGAAAAAGCTCACAAAAAAGGACAACAAACCGTGGTGCTACTTCACGCTGTCGGGCAGGGACAACTCGAAAGTCTGGCAGATTAACCTCTTCCCCGACGCCTTCTCCGAATATTTCTCGCGCGTGCGCGACGGCGACTGCGTTTGCGTCATCGGCGAATGCCAAAGCAAGGACGGCTCGGAACTGCGCTTCAACGGCGAAACCGTCATGTCGATGCCCTCCGCAATCTCGGCGTATTGCGAAAATATCGAATGGCTGCTCGACCCCGACTCCCGCGCAGAACGCTTCGTGAAAATTCTCGCGCACGGCGTCTACGAAGACGCAAAGGGCGACGCAATCGAACACAAAATTAAAATCAGGGTGGGCGACGCCGACTACGTCGAAATGAGCTCCGAACGCATAATGCGCACTGCGTTCTGCCCGCCGCTGTTCAAGACGCTCGCCGCAGAACCGTCGGTCGTGAAAAAACATTTTTCCGCAAAGCCCGTGCCCGTAAGGGAACGCAAATGGGGCGGCAACGGATTCAAAAACGGACAGCGCGGAGGTTCCCGCAACTAACGCGGACTTCCGCCGCGGAATTTCCGCGCAGCCCGCAAACACTAATGCGCCGATTTTTCTCGGGCGGAAATTTCCCTCGGAATATGCTGCGCGCGCTCTCGGAAAAGCCGAAAAGGCTTAGGCTTTTGCAAGAGCCGCCATCGCGGCGTCGTAGTCGGGCTCTTTCGTGATTTCGGGCGAAAGCGCGGCATACTCGATTTTCCCGTCGGGCGAAATTACAATAACCGCGCGGGCAAAAAGCCCCTCCAAAACGCCGTCTGTAATGATTACCCCGTAGTCTGCGCCGAAAGTCGAGCCGATGCGGCAGTCGGAAAGGGGAATGACGTTCGCGATGTTTTCGGTCGTGCAAAAACGCTTCTGGGCAAACGGGAGGTCTTTCGAAATGCAGAGAACGAGAACGTCTTTGATTTCGGACGCCATCTTGTTGAATTTCCGCACCGACATCGCGCAAACTGAGGTGTCGAGACTCGGAAATATGTTCAGGAGCAGACGCTTGCCCGCCACACTTCCGAGCGTGAAGTTGCTGAGGTCGGACTTGACCATTTTGAAGTCGGGGGCTTTCGCGCCGACCTCCGCAAAATTCCCGCCAAGCTTGACGGGACTACCATTGAATTTTGTGTTCATAACATTGAGCTTTTCGCGACATAATCGCCGCTACCAAAACTATCGTACTAACCCGCCCGCACTTAACCCCGCGTGTATGTGCGCGACTTTTTTTGCTTATGCGGGGCTTTTGAAAAGCTAATATTTTGTTCCAATAAATCGATTTGAGGTGGATAAAAAAGTGGACTTTTTATCCACTTGAAATGTCCACTTTTATCCACCTGATTTCCTTTTAAGGTGGATAAAATGGATAATTTGGGTGGATATAAATTTCTTGGAAATTTGGGCACAAAAAAACTCGCAAGTAGCTATCTTGCGAGTTTTTAAGTTTTGTTTCCTTTAAGTAGGCCGACCGAGATTCGAACTCGGAACCAATTGCTTAAAAGGCAACTGCTCTACCGTTGAGCTATCGGCCCTTAAAGAAATTAAAGCAATCAATGTATGAATGGCGCGTCTGTTGGCAAGCTTTTTTTTAGAAATTTTATGTTTTTATTTTCCGCGCGTTTCCATGAGTTTGCCTTGCGCGTTCTTATGCGTAAATTGTAGGCACTCCAAGAGCCGCTACGTTGAGTGCTATGCACGAGACAAGCGCGGCCGCGATATCGTCGGCTACGCACCCAAGCCCGCCCTCCAATGATTGCAATTTCGAGATTCCGAGCGGCTTTTTTATGTCGAAGAACCTGAAAAGCCCGAAGCCCAGCAGCAATCCGAACGCGCTATACGGTTCGGCGGAAAGCGGCAGAAAGCAGAAGTTCATCGCCACGAATTCGTCGAGAATGATTTTCCCGGGGTCGCGCATGCCGATGGCGCGTTCGGCGGCGTCGCAGATGCCCACCGCAAGGTAGGTCAGCAGTGCCGCGAAGAGAATGTATCTGAAAAATCCGAGCGCGCCGTCGCCGCCGAGTCCCGAAAATACGAGCCAGTAGAAGAGCACGCCAGCCGCCGAGCCCCACGTTCCGGGGGCTTTCAAATTGCCGAGCCCGAAGAGTGTTGCGATATTTACGGAGACATTTTTGGGCAGTGTCGCCGCCCACGGATAGAATTTTTTGCGCACGGTCATGGTTTAGCCTTTCAGCAAATGTCCGTATCGGCGGATATATCCAAGCCCCGACCACACCGAGAGCACTGTCGAAAGCAGCAGCGTTGCGATTCCAGAGCCGTACGCGAATTCCGCCACGAACCCGCGCGTCGTCCCGAAGTCCACCTTCATTGCGAAGGCGAGGATAATTGCGCCCACGGAGTACATCTGGAAAGCCGCCTTGTATTTGCCCATTTTTTCGGCGGCGAGCACGATTCCCGCGTTCGAGGCAACCATTCGTATTCCGCTCACGGCGAATTCGCGCGTGACGGAGGCTATTGCGCAGACGAGGGCGGCAAGGGTCCAGTCTCGGTACATGTCGAGGGCGAAGAGCGTCATGAACATTGTAACGACCATGATTTTGTCGCTGAGGGCGTCCATGAATTTGCCGAAGACGGTAACGGCGTTGTATTTTCTTGCGAGGTATCCGTCGAACCAGTCGGTCGTGCCCGCTACGACGTACACGAAGAACGCCGCGAGCGCACAGTATCGGACGTCGGTGCAGACGAGCGCGACCGCGCAGAATGTCAGCAGAATCCGCAGAATCGTGAGAGTGTTTGGAAAATTCATTGTAAAATAGTGTTGATAGATTTTTTCGATTTTACAAGAATAATAGCTAAAACAAGAGAAATCCGACGGAAATTTATATGGAAAAGAAAACCGCAATCTACCCCGGAACATTCGACCCCGTTACGAACGGGCACATCGATGTTCTCCGCCGCGCCGCCAAAATGTTCGACGAAGTAATCGTTGCGGTTGCCCCGAACGCGGGCAAGGGGCCGCTGTTCGACGTCGATACCCGCGTGCGCCTTTTCGCCGAAAATCTTGCAGACATGCCGAATGTGGAGGTTCGCAAGTTTGACGACCTTACCGTGGATTTCGCCCGCGAGCACAAAGCCGTAGCCATCATACGCGGGCTTCGCGCGGTGTCGGACTTCGAGTTCGAGTTCCAGCTTGCGCAGATGAACAGGCATCTCGACGGCGGCGTCGAGACGATTTTCCTGATGCCGAGCCACAAGTATTTTTACACAAGCTCCACGATAATCAAGCAGGTTGCCGCCTACGCACCCGAACGCGTCAGCGAGTTCGTCCCGCAGAATGTGCTCGACGAAATGCTGCGCCTGAAAAAGTAGCCTCCGAATTGCGGAAGTTTCGACTGGCGGGGGTTGCGTCGTCGGTTTTCTTTTTCGCATGCACATGCGCCGCAGTTTTAGGACGGACGCGAAAGCGCAATCTAAACGACGGAAGACGCGCGTACGGGCGGCGGAAGTTCGCGCGAAAGCGCGCTTGCCGCGTTAGGTTTTTGCGGCTAAATTTCCCGCGTCCTCTTCGGCGCGGAATTTTTTTTTCGTTCCGTGCTTTGCGCCAGCCGCACCGCGCCCGATTAGCTCCGTTTTAAATTACTCGAAATTTGCGGGGAGGCTTGCGAGCTGCCGCGCGAGGGTTTTTGCTATGCGGTAGTGCCCGTCGGCGTTGGGGTGGAGACGGTCGGTGTCTTTGTTTGCAAAATATTTCGCGTGGGCGGGCGTGTTGGGGTGAAGACCGCAAAGGGCGTTGAGGTCTATTACGGGCACCGCCCACACGTTGCCAGCCTCCTTGACCGCGTCGACGTACGAGTCTATATAAAGACCGATTCGGTTGGGGAAGGACTCGTCGGGCTGGACGTTTTTTTCGCCGAACTTTGCGTAGCTTCTGTGTATCGGCGTAAGAAGTACGATTTGCGCGTCGGGGAAGTTTTCCTTCAAAAAGCCGAGAACCGCATTTATTCTGCCGCGGAACGTTTTTGTATCGGTCGAGAACGCGCGGCGTTTGCGGACAACGGTTTTGCCGTCGGCGTTTGTCTGCTCGTCGCCGAGGGTGTACCAGTCGCCGAGGGGTGCGCCGCCGTTGAAGTCGTTTGTGCCCGCAAAGATTATGATTGCGTCGATGTCGGGGCGTTCGGCTTTGAGTTTTTGCGCCTGTTTGAGGACGCCGCCGAAAGTGTTGCCGTTGATTGCGTAGACGCGCGCGGCTATTCCGAGCGACTCCTCCAAAAACTGCCAGTAGTTCTTTTTTGAGCAGGCGTAGATTTTGTCGGTGATGGAGTCTCCGAGGAATGCGACGTTTTTGCCCTTCCAATCGGAGTCGATAGGGGCGGCGGTTTTTTCGGCGGCGAACGATACCGCCGCCAGCAAGCAGAAAAGGAGCGTTGTAATTTTTTTCATGTTCGGACTAATAAAAGCGCGTCGGCGCGTTTTCAAGCCAAAAATTTCCGTCCGCGTTCTTGGGGATTTCGGGGGAGTTTTTTTTTCGCAAAATTCGCTACAAAAAATTCCGTAAATTAATGTTCGGAAATTTGAACAAAGTTCGCAACGCATTGAAATGTAATCAATTAACGCAAGGTAAACAGTTTAACAAAAAATACGTATCTCGGTGTTGACGAAAATAGAAACTTGCTCTTTTATTTTATTACCAAGCCGAATTAAACCATCTATTAACAACTACATTATAGGAGATTGTTATCATGAAAAAACTGCTATTAGCATTGTCCGCCGCCGCTGCCGCGTTTGCGTCGGACAGTTTGTGCGCAAAAGACTTGTTCGTCACCACAAACACAAGTCCCGAAAACGCGGCAATTCTCGACGGTTCGGACGTTATTTTGAAAACGAACCGCCTTGACTCTGAAATGACCTCGTGGGCAGACTACTATCTGAAATCGTCCACCGACACCCTCGGCACTTTCCTGTATAGTTCCGGCGGCAAGGGATACCACGCTACCTACCACATTCTGCTCGAAAAGGATACGTCGTTTTCCGTGCTCGAAAATTTCCAATACAACGCGTACGGAAGCGGGGTTTCTTCCGCGGGATATTCGCTCGAATCGGCGGCCGGCTCGGCAATCACCGTCAAGGCGACGAACGAAAAGGGCTTTAACGTCAATTTGGCTTCCAACGACGCCGACTATGTACACGGCAACGTCGCTCTGGGCAAGACGGGCAGAACTTTCACAATCGGCAAAAATGTAACGCTTGAAACCAAGTCGGCAAATGTAATCGGCAAGCTGAGAACGTCCGAGGCTTCGTACACCGACTCCATGTTCTATGTAGACGGCACGCTCAATCTTACGGGCACCAAGGTTGATTCGCTTGTGCTGAACAATACGAACATGACCGTAAGAAGCGGCGGTGAAATCCAAAACAAGGGCAAACTGAGAGTTTTAAACGGTTCTTCCTTTACAATCGACAACGGCGCGACCGTTTATATTACTCCCGACGATTCGTTCACGACCGCCGTGCTGGGAGGCGCGTCTACCATGACCGTTAACGGTTCGTACTCAAACATGTCTGGCACTCAGGTTTACACAGGGGCAAAACTTATTGTCGGCGAAACGGGCGTCATGACAGGCATGGCGGCAGTCTACGGCGGCTCGTTCGAGCTTAACGGCACGCTCAACGGCAATATCGCAACGAGCGGCGGTTCGATAAGCTTCGGCGAAAATGTAGATTTTTCGAAACGCGCTCTCGAACTCCGCAGCTCGCGCGATGGCGATATCAAATTCGTTTCCGACGGTCTTGTCGGCACGATGCGAACGCAGGCGAAGTCCGGCGTTTCCAGACTTGCCGTAGCCGACGGCAAAACGCTTACCGCTAACTACATTACGGTCAACGCGGAAACGGAATTGAACATTTCGGGGCATGTTGTGTATGCCAGCAGCGGTTCCGATTACGATAAATATGCCAATGCCGTCGCGAACGAATGGGTCTTGGGCTCTCTTACAATCGGCAATGGCGGGGTATTGGACATCAACAACACCCTCGCGGAAGCGAATACGTATGGAAAATTGACATCGCTTGCAAATATTTCAATCGCGGGCGGCACGCTTAATCTTACGGGCAAGACGGACTCTCTGACGGGCATCGTCAAGATGGGAACGCTTAGCATTTCGGACGGCGGTACGCTTGCAATGAAAACAGACAGAACTTCGCTTTTAATCGCAAACGGCGGCACCATTTCGGTTGATGCCACTTCGAGAATCGCCGGTAATAACATCTTGTTCAGCCCCGCGGTAGGCACCAGCACAGTAGGCTACGACAGCGCAAAAGAATTGTTATTGGGCGGCGGTTCGTCCTACACGGGCAGACTTGCGGTCATAAGAACTTCAAACAACTTCCTTACGCTCTCGGAAGGGCAGTCGTACAACTTCACGATTCTTGCATTCAAGGGCTACGCGGGCGGCAATCCGGGAGAGGCTATTGATTTGACAATCAACCTCGGCGGAGCGTCGCTTCTGCATATCGGCTTGCTTCGCCCCGACGACGGCGGCGCGGCGGACACCCTCGCAAACCTCATCTTGACGGACTTCGCAAACGACATTGTCAAAATCGACGACATCCAAATGGATAGCGGTTGCGATATTTCGGGCGGCGTGATTACAAAGGGTAAATCCACAATCACGATTATCGCGTACGACAAGTCGGGCGAATTGCTCAGCGGCGGCGTCTGGCAGCACCAAAACGGCTACCTCAACTACGTGATACCCGAACCCGCGGAATGGGCGGCGATTTTCGGGGCAATCGCGCTTGCTATGGCGGTCTACCGCCGCAGAAAATAGGTTTGTAAATCTCCTCAAAAACCGCGTCTTCGGACGCGGTTTTTTTGTGCCCACACGCGCTGTGTTGCGCCCATCCACACCCGCCACGTTGCGCTCGTTCGCGTCCTGCTGTGCTCGCATTTCGCCCGTGCCTGCTGCGCCCTCGTTGCTTACTGCTTCGACGCTCTTTGCCTCTTGTCCGCAAAAATTAAGTAGCGCGCCTTGCCACGCGCAAACACAACGCGCCGCGCCGCAAGCGGCATGCTCTCCGTTTTATTCGGCAAAATCAGCCCGCGTCTGCGCCCGCAAAAAACTCCGCCGTGTTTGGGCGGAGTTTGCGGAAGCCGTGCGGAAATTGCCGCGCTATTTTATGAGTTTCGCCTTTTTCAGGTAGGCGGAGATTTCCCTTGTAAGGTAGTCGAACGCTTCGTCAACAGTGTCGGCGTAGACGAAGAAGTCGAGGTCGTCGCGCGTGATTACGTCCGCCTTTATGAGCGTTTCGAAGTTCAGGCAGCCCTTCCAGAATTTGCGTCCGAACAGGATTGTCGGGATTTTCCTCGCTGTCTTGCGCGTTTTCATCAGCGTGAACACTTCGAAAAATTCGTCGAAAGTTCCCGTCCCTCCGGGGAACACTACGAGAGCCTTTGCGAAGAACAGCAGCCAGAATTTGCGCATGAGGAAGTAGTGGAAGTTCACCCACACGCCCTTGTCAACATACGGGTTTCTGCGCTGTTCGTCGGTAATGAGGATTGTCGCCCCCACCGGCGTGCCTCCGGCGATGTGCGCGCCCTTGCCCGCGGCCTCCATGATGCCGGGGCCGCCGCCCGTCATGATGTAGAATTTCTGGTCGTCGGGGAGGGGGAGCATGTTGAACCATTCTTGGAGTCTGCGGGCAAGTTCGCATGCGGCGGTGTAGTATTTCGACATCGCGACCGCTTCTTTTGCGGCGGCGAGTTTCTGCTTGTATTCCGCCGTTTTTGCGGGGCGTTTTTTCAGTTCGGCGAGAGCCTCCTTCGCGTCCTCCTCGGGCTTAATCCGCGCCGAGCCGAAGAATGTGATTGTGTTCTGGATTTTCTCCTTTTCGAAAATGAATGCCGGCGAGAGGAGGTCGCGCATGATGCGCATGAGTCTCGGCGACACGTCCGAGAACAGGCATTCTATCGGCTGTTCGCTGCTGATTTGCTCGTCTTCAAGCGCGACGTTTTTCACAACAACCCTGTGCTGGTTTTTTTTAGTCCTGACTTTTTTGTCCGCCATATTCTTTCCTTTCGGCATTTGTTTTTATCGAAAAAAAAGGCGGGGATTGCATCCTGCGACGCAAATGCCCGCCTTTAAAATTCTACGGAATGCTATTTTTCGGCATTCGTGTTGATTTCGTTGATTGCGCCCGCGGCTTCCGTCATTACGGGTTCGGCTGTGTCGGCGCGGTTGACGACCACGGGAACTGTCGTTTCGTTGAAGCCCAGACCGTTGACGTAGAGGAATCCCTTTCCGGGGGCGGCGGCTTTGAGCATTACGCTGACCGAGCTTTGTCCTTCGGGAACTACGACGTCGTCCATAATTATCGAGCTTGGAATGTTCGTCTTTACGTCAATCGGGTATCCGCCCTTGGGGGCTTTGAAGCCGATGTCGAAAATCATGTTGACGATGTCGCCGCCAGCGAGCGTGATTGACGAGGGCGAAACGCCCATTTTTGCGGTGTCGACGCGGAACGCGCCAATCCAGATTTCGCCTTTTTCGCCGATGAGTTCGACGTCGTATGTCTTGCCCGATTTCAGCGGGGGAACCACGAAGCTGAGCGTGGAGCGCGAGAGGTATTCGGTGTCGGCGTCCACGCCGCCCACGCGGATAACGTCCTGCTTGTCGAAGCCGCGTCCGAGAACCGTGACCGACGCGCCCACGGGGCCGCGTTCGTTTTGCATGTTCACTATATAGCGCGTCGCGGGTTTGAGCGTGTAGACCGTGGGGCTTTTCATTTCGCGGTCTTTCTTTACGCCGTCGATGTTGTTCGACACTTTATATTTCAGCAGAAAGTAGTATTTCGCCTCGTTTCTTCCCTTCGGGAGGGTGTAGTCGTACTCGTAGAGGCGGTCGTACTTCATGTCCTTGATTTCCTTCATGGGGATAATCTGTTCGTCGATTACCACGAAAGGTTCGATGGAGTCGCGCACAAGCGAGCCGTCGTTGATGTACGCGCTCATGCTGAGCGTGTACACGCGCGAGGAGTTTTCGGGTACGCGTTCGGGCGTGAGGTTTGTAAGCCCCGAACAGCCCGCCGCGAGCATTGCGGCGGCCGCCGCGCATACGGATACAAATTTCTTTGCTTTATTCATAGGTTTAAAATAATGTCGCATCTATATAAAAAAAAGTCCGACGTATGCAAGACATTTTCGAAAATTTCGGAATATATCTACACGTTCCGTTTTGCGCCCAGAGCTGCGACTACTGCCGCTTCTACAAGCGCGCTCCGACTTCCGCCGACCTCGACGCGTTCGTGCGCGGCGTGGGCGCGGAAATCGCCCTGCGCAAGTCGCTAAACGGGGGGAGTTTGCCGCGCCCGCAGACCATGTTTTGGGGCGGAGGAACGCCGTCGGTTCTCGACGAGCGGAGGATTGAAACGCTTGCGGAGTCTTTCGACGGGCTTCTGCCGACGGACGAATGGACTGTCGAGGTTGCGCCGACCAACGCCACGCGGGCGCGTTTGGAGGCGTTCAAGCGCGTCGGGGTGTCCCGCATTTCGATGGGCGTGCAGAGTTTCGACGAAGGCACGCTGCGCGTTCTCGGCCGCAGGCATACGCTCAAAGCCACGATGGAGGCGATTGGGCGCGTTGCCGACGCGGGCTTCCCGCATTTTTCGATAGACCTGATTTTCGGCGCGGAGGGGCAGACTCCCGAAGCGTGGCTTGCCGACATAGACAAAGCCGCCGTCTGCCCCGTCGACCACATCAGCGCGTACTGTCTCGAATTCGAGAGCGCGACGTCGTGCTGCGGCGGGCGCGGCGGCGACTACGCCAATGCGGAGCGCGAGGGCGACTTTCTCGAAATAGCTTTCGGCAGGCTTCCCGAGCTCGGTTTTGGGCAGTACGAAATTTCGAACTACGCCAAGGGCGGCGCGAGGTGTCTGCACAACCTTTCAACTTGGCACATGGCGCAGTGGCTCGGCTTCGGGCCTGCGGGGGCGTCGCAGTTCGTGGGGCGGCGTTTCCGCAACGCGCCCGATTTCGGAACGTGGCTTTGCGGCGTAAACGCGGGCGTTCCCGCGGAATGCGACGTTGTGCCGCTCGACGATTCCGAGATGTTTTCGAGCGCGTTGATTTTCGGGCTGCGCATGAACGACGGCGTCGATTTCGATTTATTGCGCCGCCGCTTTCCGTCGGCAGATTCCGAAAAATACCGCGAGCCGCTCGCGTTTCTTGCGGCGCAAAACCTGCTTGAAATCGACGGCGGGAGAATCCGCCTTACGCAGAGCGGGAGGCTTGTGGCGGACGCCGTGGCGGTCGAGCTTTTGTAGGCCTTACGCCGCTTTCGCGGGGGCGTGCCGTGTGTTGTGTTTGCTTTGCGGAGTGTCGGTCAAAGCGGGCGCAAAAAAACGCCGCGCATTTTGCAATGCGCGGCGTTTGCTTTTTTCGGTCGGGGCGGAGTGGCGCGTTTGCGCCGTGCGCCCCGATTCGAAGGAGGGCTTAGTCTTGAAGTTCCTTTTCGGTGAACTTCATGGTGTCGCCCTCCCTGATTTTTCCCGAAATGATTGCGCGGGCGAGCGGGTTTTCAATCTTGTTGTTGATTACCCGTTTGAGCGGACGCGCCCCGTAGAGCGGGTCGTAAGCCTTGTCGGCGAGGAACTCGTACGCTTTCTTGGTAAGCTCTACTTTTATGTTCTGCGCTTCGAGCCGCTTGTTGAGCGAGTCTATTTGCAGTTTTACAATCTTTACGATTTCGTCGAGCTGCAATGCCTTGAAGATTACGATGTCGTCGATTCTGTTGAGGAATTCGGGCTTGAAGTGGGCGCGGACTTCGGTCATGACGGCTTCCCGCGCGGAGGCGGAAAGCTCGCCCTTGTCGTCGAGCGCGCCGTCGGTGATGAAGCGCGCGCCGATGTTGGAGGTCATGATGATTACCGTGTTTTTGAAGTCTACCCTGCGTCCCTGCGAGTCGGTCAGAATGCCGTCGTCGAGCACTTGCAGCAGCGTGTTGAGCACTTCGGGGTGCGCCTTTTCGATTTCGTCGAAGAGAACCACGCTGTACGGTCTGCGCCGCACGGCTTCGGTGAGCTGTCCGCCCTGTTCGTAGCCGACGTAGCCGGGGGGCGCGCCGATTAGCCGCGCCACGGAGTGCTTTTCCATGTACTCGGACATGTCGATTCTCACGATGTTGTCCTCGCTGTTGAAGAGCGCCTCCGAAAGCGTTTTTGCAAGCTCGGTTTTGCCGACGCCCGTGGGCCCCAGGAACATGAAAGAGCCTGTCGGGCGTTTTGGGTCTTGGATACCCGCGCGCGACCTGAGGATTGCGTCGGAAACGCTGTCCACAGCCTCGGACTGTCCGATTACCCTCTTGTGGAGGATTTCGGGGAGTTTAAGCAGTTTCTCGCGCTCGGTTTCGAGCAGCTTTTTGACGGGAATGCCTGTCCAGTCGGCGACGATTGCCGCGATTTCGTCCGCGCTGACGCTTTCCTTTACGAGCGCGGATTCGCTCATTTCCTCGCTCATCGCCTTTTTGAGGGCTTCTTCGAGTTTCGGAAGTTCGCCGTATTTTATTTCCGCCGCCTGCGTGAGGTTGTACTCGCGTTCGGCGCGTTCCATCTTGATTTTTGCGGCTTCGATTTGCTCGCGGAGTTTTACGGCTTTGTCGGTCGCCTGTTTTTCCTCTTCCCACTGCGCTTTCATGGCGTTCGCCTTTTCGCGCATTTCGGCGAGTTCCTTGCGGACTTCGGCGAGCCGCTTGTCGTCGTGCTCCTCTTTCACGAGGGCGGTTTCCTCTATTTCGAGCCTGCGGAGTTTTCTCAGCAGGAGGTCGAGCTCCGCGGGCATGGAGTCGAGCTGCGTTTTGATTCTCGCGCAAGCTTCGTCCACGAGGTCGATTGCCTTGTCGGGGAGCTGTCTGCCAGTGATGTACCTGTTGCTGAGGTTTGCCGCCTCCACGAGGGCGCGGTCCTGAATGTGCACGCCGTGGAATGTTTCGAAACGCTCTTTAAGTCCGCGCAAAATTGCGATGCTCGTTTCGACGTCGGGTTCGGCGACGTACACGCTCTGGAATCTGCGTTCGAGGGCGGGATCTTTTTCAATGTACTGGCGGTATTCGTCGAGTGTGGTAGCTCCCACGCAGCGGAGTTCGCCGCGGGCGAGCATGGGTTTTAGCATGTTCGAAGCGTCCATTGAACCCTCCGACTTTCCCGCGCCGACAATCGTATGAAGCTCGTCGATGAACAGGATTATCTTGCCCTCCGACTCCTTCACCTTGTTGAGGACGGCTTTCAGCCTTTCCTCGAATTCGCCGCGGTATTTTGCGCCCGCGATAAGCGAGCCCATGTCGAGCGCGAAGACCGTCTTGTCTTTCAGCCCTTCGGGGACGTCGCGGCGGACAATGCGCTGCGCCAAGCCCTCGGCGATTGCGGTTTTGCCTACGCCGGGTTCGCCGATGAGAACGGGGTTGTTTTTCGTTTTTCTCGAAAGTATTCTGATTACCCTGCTAATTTCGTCGTCCCTGCCGATGACGGGGTCGAGCTTGCCCTCGCGGGCGAGCATTACAAGGTTTGCGCCGTACTTTTCAAGCACGTCGTAGGTCGCCTCCGGCGTCTTTGTGTTGACGTGCGCCGACCCGCGCATTTGCGAGACAACTTCCTCCACTCCCGAACGCGTTATTTGCAGGCTTCTGAACAGGTTTGCAATCTCCTGAGGATCGGGTTTTTCGACGATTGCAATCAAAAGGTGTTCGGTCGAAACGAAGTCGTCGGACATCTGTTTTGCGATTGATGCGGCGCGGTCGAGCGTTGCCGACAGCCCCGTGCTGAGATAGGGGTCGGTATTCGATCCGCCGACTTTCGGAAGGTTGTCGAGAACGCGGCGAATACCAAGTTCGAGCGCGGAGCGTTTGTCCGAGCCGAGCTTGTTGAGGATAGAGCCTACAATTCCGCCCTCCTGCGCAATCAGGCTCGCAAGGAGATGCACTTGCAGGATTTCCGTGTTCCCGCGCTCCTTTGCAATTTCGCTTGCGCCTTTGAGGGCTTCAAGGCTCTTTTCCGTAAATTTTTCTGCGTCAATATTACTCATATTGCCTTTCAAATAGCAGTCTGTGTGCCAATTCGCAACGGCATGATTTCAAGGCAAAAGCGCAAACGGGCGCGTCCGCGGCTGTGCCATTTTTTCCCTAAGGTGTGCCAATTTTGGCACAAGCGTGGGGAGGACGAAAAAACAGTCCCCAAAATTCGGCTTAGATATTGCTCGGCGGGAGGACGCAAAAAAAAACACGGGCTTGAACCCGTGTTTTTTGTCTGTCGGCGTTTGGGAGCCGACGCGTTGCGGGGGCGGAAGCCCCCCGTTTTTGCGAGTCGCAAAGACTACGCCTTGTTCGCCGAACCGAGGACGTTTTCGACCTTGTGCATGTAGAGCTTTTTGAGCTCGTCGCGCGCGGGGCCGAGGTATTTGCGGGGGTCGAATTCCGCGGGCTTTTCGACGAATACCTTGCGGATTGCCGCAGTCATCGCCAGACGGCCGTCGGAGTCGATGTTGATTTTGCAAACCGCCGACTTCGAGGCTTCGCGGAGCTGTTCTTCGGGGATACCGACCGCCGCTTCGAGCTTGCCGCCGTATTTGTTGATTTCGTCAACATACTGCTGCGGAACCGAGGACGAACCGTGGAGGACAATCGGGAAGCCGGGAATACGCTTTTCGATTTCTTTGAGAATGTCGAAGCGGAGCGGCGGCGGAACGAGGCGGCCGTTTTCGTCGCGCGTGCACTGTTCGGGCTTGAACTTGTACGCGCCGTGCGATGTGCCGATGGAAATTGCCAGCGAGTCTACGCCCGTCTTGCTTACGAAGTCTTCGACTTCTTCGGGGCGCGTGTACGAGTGCGTTTCGTGCGAAACTTCGTCTTCGATGCCCGCGAGGACGCCGAGTTCGCCTTCGACCGTGACATCGTGCGCGTGCGCGAATTCAACGACCTTCTTTGTGAGGGCGACGTTGTCGTCGTACGAGTGCGCCGAGCCGTCGATCATGACCGACGAGAAACCGTATTCAACGCACGATTTGCAGAGTTCGAAAGTGTCGCCGTGGTCGAGGTGGAGGACAATCGGAATATTGCAGCCGAGTTCCTTTGCGTATTCGCACGCGCCCTGCGCCATGTAGCGGAGGATCGTCTGGTTTGCGTATTTACGCGCGCCGCTCGAAACCTGCAAGATAACGGGGGACTTTTTTTCGACGCAAGCCTGAACGATGGCCTGCATTTGTTCCATGTTGTTGAAGTTAAACGCGGGAATCGCATAATGACCTGCGATTGCTTTTTTGAAAAGCTCGCGCGTGTTAACAAGACCTAATTCTTTGTACGATACCATAATAATACACTTTCTGGTTAAAGAAGTCGTCAATACTGTTGCGCAATAAAATTAATGCAACAAAAAAAATTCTCCGCATGCGCCGTATTTTTTCCGATAGGGGTAGGGGCGGCTTCTCGAAAAAATCGGCTTGCGCCGCGCTCGGCTTAATTTCCGAGCTTTAAAAATCGGCATGAAAGGGCGTTTTTATGAAAAAGACAACTGGGATATTCTGTGCGCTCGCCGCGCTGTTTTCGGCGTCGTGCTGTTCGCATTCGGGGGCTTCGGGGCATGCGCTTCCCGAAGTAGATTTGAGCCGCTACGCGGGCAAATGGTACGAGGTTGCGCGGTTCGAAAACTTCTTCCAGCACGGCTTGCGCGACTGTTCCGCCGTCTACGAGCTTATGCCCGACGGCCGCGTTCGCGTGGTAAATTCGGGCACTGCGCCCGACGGCTCGCGGCGGGAATCGACCGGCATTGCGTATGTGCCGAACCCCGCGAAGAGCGCGGAGCTTAGGGTGTCGTTCTTCCGCCCGTTTTACTCCGACTACATTGTGCTTGCGCGGGGCGGCGGCTACGAGTGGTCGCTCGTGGGCGCGTCGGACAAAAAATATTTGTGGATACTTTCGCGGACTCCGACCCTCCCGAAGCCCGTCTTGGCGGAAATTCTCGGCCGCGCCGAAAAGCTTGGCTACGACGTAAAAAAGCTTGTCTACAACGCGTCCTGACAGCCCGCATGCGCGTTTTTTTGCGCTGCTGCAATCCGAATTTGTTTGACCGCCGCGCCGAAGCGCGTAGCGTGGCTTCCCTATACAACAATAAATATGCGCACGGGAAAATTATCTTTTTTGATTGCGGCGGCGTGTCTTGCGCCCGCCTTTTCTTTCGCCGAATGGAGCGTTTCTTTCGACGAAAAAACTTCGGTTCTAAGCGCCGAAAACGACGGCGTGTCGGTCAGCGGCGAGCTTTTGTTCGAGTCGGACGGCAAAAAGTGGGGCGTGGTAAATTCGCGCGACGGCGTGAAGAACCGCTTTGCGCTGGTCGACGCCAAGGGGAACGTTCAAGGATACCTCGTCTTCCCTCGAAACAACGACACTCTCGAAATGCTTTTCTACCACCGAACCGCGCAGGCGTATTCGGGCAAAATGAAGCTCTGGGGGCGCATAAAAACCTCCGACGACGCCTTTGCGTGCCGAAGCAAGCCGGCCGACGGAGAGCGCGTGCTCGCCCTCGGCATTGGCGGAGCGGATTCGCTTTTGAACGACTCCGTGTTTGCGCCCGCCACCGACACCATGCTTTCGATGTCGGCGGGAGGACTGAAAATTTCGACGCTTTCGCCGAAGTCGTACAAATTCGAGATGTCGGGCGAGATAGAAAAAAGCTCCCGCGCGAAGTTCGTTTTCGACCTGCGCAAAAACTATTTCAAAAACAGCTATGTTCCGTACTACAAGCCGCTCGACCGCAAAAACTGCCCGAAGACCCCCACGGGCTGGATGTCCTGGAACACATATTTCGACAAGGCGACCGCCGAAGACAACCTTGCGGAGGCCCGCGTGGGCAAAAAATTTTTGCAGCCGTTCGGCTGCGAAATCTGGTCGATAGAGTCGTGGCAGGGCAATTCCGACAAGCTGCCCGTGTCTAAGTTTTACCACCTCGATTTGGAGGTAAACGAAAAGCAGTTCCCCGACGGCATGAAGAAGCTCGCCGACGACATTCGCGCCCTCGGCTTCCGCCCGGGAATTTGGATTTCCCCATACGGAACGGGCAACCGCGACTTCTACGAAAAGCACAAAGACTGGTTTTTGCACGACGCAAACGGCAAGCCTATTTGGTCGTGGAACGGATTGTATACGATAGACCCGACCGTTCCCGAAGCCCTTGCGCACATAGAGGGAATCATGCGCAGGGCGTCGCGCGAGTGGGGCTACGAGTTCTTCAAAATCGACGGCATGTCGGGGCGCGACGCGGGCTACTGCGCGCACCTCTACGAGCGTCCGTCAATCCGCGCGCGCTTCAAGAATCCCAAGTGCGCAAACCCGTTCGAGCTTACCGTGCAGGCGTTCCGCAGGGGAATCGGCGGCGACAGGCTTTTCCTTGCGTGCCAGGGGCACACGTCGGGGCCCGAGGCGGCGTACGCCGAAATGGCGCGTACGGGCGCGGACATCGTGCACCCCAACAAGCCCGTCATGTGGAAAAACGTGCTCTTGCAGGGGCGTTGCACCGTCAACCAGATTTTCACGCACAACATCTCGATGATTGCCGACCCAGACACCGTGCTTGTCCGCGACCTTCCGCTTGAAGAGGCTCGAACGACAGCCACAATCGTCGCGCTCCCCGGCCAGCTCACGTTCTTCGGCGACAAGCTCGCAAACCTTGCGCCCGACCGCATGAAGATTCTCCAACAGACGCTGCCCGCCGCCATTGTGCGCCCCGCCGCGCTCTATCCGTACTTCGACATGCTCCCCGTCTGGAACTTGGCGGTAAAGCACCCCGTTATGGGCAAATATAACGTCATTGCATTCTTCAACTGGGGCGACGAGGAAAAGCTCGTCGAGGCAAGCGCGAAAGAACTCGGCATGCCCGAAGGTTCGTATACCTGCCGCGAATTTTGGACGGGCGAAACCTACACCAACTTCAATCCGCCCTACGCAATCCGTGTGCCCGCGCACGGAGTCCGCGTGCTCGTCGCCCGCCCGACGGTTGACCGCCCGCGCATTCTCGCAACCGACCGCCACATTGCGCAGACGAATTTCGAAATTCTCGACGAAAAGTGGGACGCCAAAACAAAGACGCTCAAAGGCAAAATCGCCCTTGTGGACGGCTTCCCGACGACGGTTGCAATCCACGTTCCTGCGCGCTATTCGTTCAAGTCGGCAACGGCGGCCGGCGCGAAGATGTCGGCAAAGCCCGACAACAATTCGGTGGAGCTTAGCCTGCTGAAATCGCCCGACAACAAGGAGGGCTTTGCGAAGTTTGAGCTGAAATTTTAGCGTCCGCGCGGCTTTTGCGCCGAACGCCGCCCCTTGCCGAACGCCGGCGGGCGGCGTTTTTTTTGCGTTCGCGCGGCGTGTTTCGATGCGAATTTGCTTGCGCTTTGCGCCGTTTTTGTGAGAGCTTTTTTTTCGAAGACTGCGGGGCAGGCATTCGCTCGGTTCGCCGAGAGGAAAGTCCGGACACCACAGGGCGGAACTCCGTTTGAAAGGACGGGGCGGCGGCGGAAAACGCCTCCGCATGGATAGTGCAACAGAAAATATACCGCCGCGCAAGCGGTAAGGGTGAAAAGGGGGTGTAAGAGACCACCGCCGTCGGAGCAATCCCGACGGGCATTGCAAACCCAGTTCGGTGCAAGACAATGTAGGGTGTGGGGCGGCTCGTCCATAACACATCGGGTATGTCGCACTCCGCAAGGAGGCGCGGGGTCGGAGCAATCCGCCCGCGCAGATAAATGAATGCCGGTTCGCAAGAGCCACAGAATCCGGCTTACGCTCCGCAGTCTTCCCTTTTTTGCGGCGCGTCGCGATTTTTTTTGAAGCGCGGCGCGCTTTGTTTGCCCGCGGATTTTGTTTTTATCGCGGCGTGCCTTGCGGGCGGCTTGCGCTTTGTTTTGGGCGAAGCGCGTTTTGTAGTGTATCGCACTTTGGGGGCGTGCCATTTTTTGCGTTGCGCGTCGCGGAATTTTTGCGCAAAAAAGCCCCGCGTTTTTTTGAATGCGGGGCTTTTGCTTTGCCTTGTTTGTTCGGCTTTGTAGGGCTATCGGCGGGTTATTCGGCGTCCGCGCCTACGGGCGCAAGTTCGCCGATTCCCCAAGTATTGTCGCCTATGCCGATTATTTCGCCGTCTTCGCCGATGTCGAAGTCTCCGAGGTCGAGGTTCGGGTCGCCGCCTTCGAAGCCGATATTCGGGTTGTCATTGAAGTCGATGTTCGGGGCTTTGACTATTTCAACGGAATTTCCCGCCGCCTGCTCTGCGGTCTTCATCTCAAACGTGGTGGAGCAAGCGTAATATCTGGACACATTTTTTTTGCTTACGGCGTATTCGTTGCAGATTGCAGCTCCCTTAACAGACGCGGACGACTGGGTCTCGAACGCGATGGCATATTCGAATTCGAGCGTTTTCAAATCGTATATTGAGGGAGGTTTCGGGAGCTTGAACGTAATGATTGCCGTCGAGGGCGATTTTACGGCGTAAGTGTATGTGCCGCTTCCGAATTCAATTCCGTCGGAATTAAAGCATGTGAACTGCCGCTTTTTTGCGTCCGTAATTTTAAACGTCATAGTCGAGTAGAGCGTAGTCTTCGACTTAAACGTCATGCCGTCTTTGAGTTCGTTCGCCTTAAATGCGGGTACGTCAGGCTTGTAAAGGGTGATTCTGTCGGCGTAATCGAACGGCATTGTGCTTTCGCAAAGCATGTATGTGCCGTCGGCGTAGGACAGCTCGTATTTGAGCGTTTGCGCTTTTCCGAATTTGCCCTTGTAATCGTCAAAGGGTGTCAGGGTAATCGAGATGTCCGCCGAAACGGGCGAGGTTCTTTTGCAGGTGTATCTCACCTCTTTCTTCACCTTTCCGACCTTCGCCGCCATGCGCATGTTCGACTTGTCCGTAAAGATTGCGTTTGTGAACGCGCCGTCGATGTAGCCGACAAATCCGTAGCCTTCGAGCGAAACGGGCACGGGCGAATTCATAAGCTCCGCCGCGACCGTCTTGGACGCTTCCGAAGTCTGCGTTCCGAACTTGTTCGAGACTTCGCATTTGAAGAGCATGCTTGCCTCCCGCTTGTATTTGCCCTTTGCGACTTTGTATGTAGCCGCTCTCGCCCCGCGGATTTCCGCAAAGCTTGCGCCGCCGTCGGAGGACTCGTACCACTGGTACTTTATCGCCTTGCCGCTTGCGACCGCTTTAAGCTCGAAAGGATAGTCTATGAAGACCGTCTCCGTTTCGTCGCCGAGTTGCGTAATCAGGATTTCGTCGATTTTCGCAGGCTCGTTTGCGGTAATCAAGACCGCCGAGCTTGCGGCTTCGGGATAGATATAATTTCCTCTTTCGGTGCGGCTTACCGCCTTGCAACGGAACTTGGCTTTCTGGGCTTCGTCGAGCGTGATTTTAAGGCTGCCGCTTTTGCCGCTTTGAAGCACCGACCAAGTCTTGCCGTTGTCGTCGCTCTTTTCCCAAATGTAGATTACGTTTACGCCCGTGGCCGCGCAGTTAAGCTCGAACTCGTTGCCCGCAATCACCGTCGCCGCCTTGGGTTGCGCGGTTATCTTAGCCGAGGGGTAGACCGTGAGCTTTGCCGCGTTTGAGACAATCGGCTTTTCGGACGCCGCGTTTGAGACAATGCAGCGGTAGCGTGCGCCGTTGAGCTTTGCCGTGGGATTTTTTACAACCAAAGTGCTGCAAACTCCCGATGTGCTTGCCGCGCCCGCGCTTTTCCAGTTGCTTTCGACTGCGGTGCTTTTGCCGACGTCGCAACGCTGCCACTGGAATTTGGGGTTTTCGCCCGAATCGGCTGAAAGGACAATGGAGAATGTTCCGGAGCTGTTTTTGTCGCCGCTAAACGCGTTTGCGGGTTGCGTTGCGATTTTCGCCGCAACCGCCCGCTTTATCGTGATTGGCTTAGATTCCACCGTGCCCGCGGCGTTGGAGACTTCAACCATGTACTGCTTGTTGAAGTCGGTAATTCTGGGCGTGGTGTAGCTTGCGGCTTTTGCGTTTTTGATGGGAGTCTTTTCGCCGCCAACAACTTCGTACCACTGGTATTTAAAGGGGGCTTTGCCGCTCGCCCTTGCGGTGAACTTTAACTTGCAGTCGGCGTCCTTGTATTTTTTGTTCGAGCCGTCGAAAACGTAGCGCGTAGTAAGCCCGACATCGACCGTCGTGCGCGGGTAGACCGAAACCGTGTAAACGCCAGTAGTCGCTTTTTTCCTGTCTCTGCCCATTACTTCGAACTTGAATTTCATGGTCTCTTTTAGCTCTTTGATTTCGAGCGTATAAAGGTCACGGTATTGATATAAATATTGATGACTTGATGCTATTTTTAAGTCGTTTACTTCGTATTCGGGTGTCCAATTTTTGCCGTCTGTTGATACGAACCAGCAGGCGTACATTGAAGATTCCGTTGTTGATTGTGCCTCTGTTTCGGCTTCAAGCGTTATTGGGTCTCCCTCGAAAACCGCAAGGTTTGTCGCGCCTTTGGGCGAAATGATTTTCGTGCTGATTGTGCCGGCGGCAATCGCTCCCGCCGCAAAGATTTGCGCGGCTGCGAGTAGGAGTATTGTTGTCAGTTTTTTCATGGAATTTTCGTGCTGTTGGTTTTATTGGTTGTTCCAATATTCGCTCTACAAAATAAATTCGATCCCTATTTGTCAACAATAATCGGAGTCCGCTTTTCGGTATCGGCGGGAAGCTCAAACGGGGGATTTGCAGCTTCGGGGAGGGCGGGTTGCTCAAAATTTGTTTGACCTAAGGGGGGAAAATAGTTTAATCGACTTCATGAAATCTATGAAAAGTTTGTTTATCGCTTTATTCGCGGCGGCTCTGCTTCCGACTTCCCTCTTCGCAAAAGCAGACCCCGTGAGCGTCTCGAAAATCGAGTTCAAAAGACTGCAACCCTCCGACATCTTGGCGTCGACCGGGCAGTGGACGCGAATCATGGTCGAAGTTGCTGGCAACGAAAACCCCGACGACAAGTCGAACAACGAGCAGTGGGTGCGCGATGTAGAAGTTGCGCTGACTCTCGTATACCTCGACGAAAAGGCTAAAAAGTCGGAGCGCAACAAGCCCGAAAACATGATTGTGCTAAAAAACAAGGCAAAGCTCTTCGCGGTAAAATGCAACCAGAAAGTCCCCGTAGTATTCTATATACCGCCGGAGGCGTTCCCCATTTACAGGCTATCAAAAGACCCCTTTGCGTACAGCATAGAGCTTAGCGTCGGCGGCACGCCCGTGGCGCTCTCGCGCGAGAACATGAAGACGATGCTTTCCAAAAATATCGCGCGTTCGACAGACGTAAAGAAAGTCTACGACAGCTACCAGAAGCTTGTGCAGTCGGCATCCGCCGCCAACGAAAACGTGCTCATGACCCTGCGCGACGTTCCCCTGAACGTCCAACGCTACGAGTACAACAAGACCAGCGGCGCAATTCCCACCTATTTGCCGACCAAATAGCCACTTGCAATCCGTCGGGCGCGGGAAGCCCCCGGCGGATTCGTTTTTTTTGCATTTTGCGGAAAAAATTGCTTTACTATAAAGGGGCGGTTTTGATAGTTTCAAGAAATACCCCGCAAACAATTTTGCTCCTATCCCAATTTAAAAAAGAGAAATGGCTCAAAAAAATAAGCTCATAATAAACTGTCAGGCCACGCATGTCACTGCGGCGAAGTTCTCGGCGCAGAACGGCAGGCTGGTGCTTGAAGATTTCAAAATGCAGGAGCTTTCCTACGACTATTCCGTTCAGGAAGACTGGTTGGAAGCTCTGCGTTCGGCGTTAAAATCGATGAACGTTTCGGGCAGGGCGACGGTTATCGCCCCCTCGATGCTCCTGCTTACAAAGACAATCAAAATTCCCCATGTGGACGCCGCCCGCCAAAAGGAGGTCGTTTCGTTCGAGGCGGAAAAGAACATTCCGTACCCCATCAACGAAGTCTCGTGGGACTATCAGGTGATTGCCGACGACGGCATTGAAACCGAAATTTTCCTCGCCTCCATGAAGTCGAGCGCGGCGGACGAATTCTGCGCGGCGCTGGCGTCGGTGGGAATCGTAGCCGACACTATCGAGGCGTCGTCGATTCTCGACTACAACACTTGGAAGTACTGCGGTCTTGAAAGCGACGTCGTTCTGCTCAACGTGGGCGCGCGGTTCTCGAACATGCTTGTCGTGCGCGACGACGGGCTTTTCGCCCGCAGCATTCCCGTCGGCGGCAACGCCCTCACTCAGGCGATTGCGGACTCGATGGGGCAGAGCTTCGATTTTGTCGAAGACCTCAAATGCAAATATTTCAAGAATAACGAGGACGTCGAAATGTCGTCCACGGCGTCGAGCGCGGCGGAACACTTCACTTCGAACGCCAAGAGCGTAATGCAGAGAATCGGCTTGGAGCTGAAACGCTCGATTCTCAACTACCGCAGAACGGGGCGCGTGGCGACTCCGAAGAAAATCTACCTCACGGGCAGAGGCTCGCTCCTCCCCGGCTTCGCCGAATACATCGCCGAAGACGAGAAGATGGACGTGGAATTTTTGGACTCGCTCGCAAACGTCTCCGTTTCGGCGGGCGTGAATCAGGCGCTTCTCAACGCCTGCTCCCAGCAGATGAGCGAACTCGTCGGCGAGGCTGCGCGAATGGTGGTGCAGGGCGCGATGGGTGTAAACCTTTTGCCCAGGCACATTATAGAGGAAACAGAGTTCGCGGCGAAGCGACCGCTCATGGTTTTGGGCGCGGCGTTGCTCGCGCTGGCGGCTGTTCCCCCGTTCCTTTTCGTATCGGGCGCGATTTCGTCGGACAAGGCGTACATCGCAAAATTCGCCGAAAGCACGCCCGCAATCAACGAGCGAATTGAAGAGCTTCAAAACAACGAAAAGGAAGTAAAGCTTCTCTCCTCGAAAATAGAGGGCTTGGAGGGCTTGGCGAAATCCAAGTCGAACTGGATTAACCTGTTCATCGATATCGAGCAGAAACTCATGGAGCAGAAGGACGTTTGGCTCGACAAGTTGCACGTCGTGCGCTCCGCCGACCCGAAAAAGCCCATGTACAATCTGGAACTTTCGGGACGCCTGCTTTTGCGCGACGCCAATCCCGACGACCCCGAAGCCTACGACACAAACAAGGCTATCGAACGCATAAACAAGCTGCTCGACTCCTTCAAAAGCTCGTCGTTCATCAAGGATTACTCGAACGTCAGGACAGACCCGACAAACCCCAGAATCTTGAAGTTCGACTTCACTTTGACGGTAAACCCCGACAAGCCCATATAATTTATTGCGGAGAGAAAAATCCCTATGAAATACTTTAAGAAATATCCCCTGTTTTTCGTCGTGACGGCGGTGCTGCTTCTCGCGTTTGCGGGCATGGCGGGCTTCGACGTCTACCTGAATTCGCAGCGCGCAACGGTCTCCAAAAAACTCTCGCGCGAAATGAATTCGTACAGAGACGCCCTCGCGGACGATCCCACGCAAAAGGCAATCGACGCGTCGAAGTCTAACATCGACAAACTCAAAGGCCACTTGGCATTTCTCGAAAAAGACCTGACCCGCGCGTCGGCGTCAATCTTCAAGCCGCTCACCGCGAAAGAGGGCTACCAGCTGGTCGAACAGCTCCGCGGCTTCGTAAACTCGTGGCGCAAGGAGGCAAGAAAGCTCGAAATCGACCTTTCCGACTCGATGGACTTCGGCTTCAAAAAATACGTAGCCCCCAACGCAGAACCCCCGAAGGAAGAGGCGCTTGCGGCAATCTGGAAACAGGCGTGCGTTCTCAATTATGTGAATAAAAAACTCTTCGCATGCAAGTCGGACAAGTCGCCGATGTGGATTCTGAACGTCCAGCGCGAACTCCTCCCCGAAGAGGGCGTCAAGGACGACGGCAAACAACGCCGCAACGCGCGCGCCCGCCGCAATGCGGACTTGCAGTCGGGCGACAACTTCAAAATCGACCCCGCAATCACCGCCCGCAAGGCCGGCAGTCTCGATACGATTGCATACAAATTCACGTTCGCAGGGCACACCGACGTGCTCCGCAGATTCCTCAACCAGCTCAAAGATTTCGACGCAATGCTCGTTGTGCGCAGTATCGACGTAAAACCCGCCGACTACTCCCAGCTCGAACAGCTCAAAGAAAAGCCCTCCGACGATTTCGGAGACGCCAACGCGCAGTCCGCGCCCACGGGTCTTGACGCAATCTTCGGCGCGGCGGCAAACGCCGAAGCGGCCGCCGCCGCCCAGACCGACGGCTCGGACCAGCAGCAACAGCAGCAGGCGTCGCGCACGCCTGTTGTAACCGACAACGTTTCGGAATTTACGGTTGTAATAGAATACGTCGAGGTCGTAAAGCCCGACCAAAACAAAAAGCCCGCCGCCGAAGCTAAATAAAGGAACGCGATATGAAATATTACGACAAAATTTTCTTTCTGGTATCGCTTGTTGTGCTCGGCGCATCGTGCGGATACTATGTAATGAACAAACCCAAAATCGCCGAATCGGCGGACAAGGCGGAGGCGTTGCTCGCAAAAAAGGCGAAAGGCATGGAATGGAAGGAAGTGGCCGTTCCGCGCTTGGAAATCAAGCCGATTGAATGGCCGGAAGTCCGCCCGCAGGACGAAGACGGCAGATGGTTCTTCCAGGTCTTCACGCCCCCGCAAATCTGGGTCGACGAAGACGGCAAATTCATCACGGAATCGCCGCTTATCAAGGCGATGGCGCGGCAGTCGTTCGCGCTCAAATTCGGCGGAATCTCGAACGAACCGTATCCGATTAAATACGTCGGCGCAATGGGCAGCTTTGAAAACCCGCTCATCCAGCTTCGCAACGAATCGACAAAGGCGTTCTTCAACGCCCGCCTCAACCAGCCCGTGACAATGCAGGTAATGGGCAAAAACGGCACGGCGGAAACGGTCGATGTCGGGCTGGTTGTAAAATCGTTCGACCGCCAGCGCGTAAAGAACGCCGACAATACGATTGCGCAGGTTGTGAAAGTCGTTTTGTTCGACAAAAAATTGGGCAAGGAAATCACGGTGTATTCGAATAAACCGACCGTGATTGAGGACAGTCGCAGAATGACGTTCCTGCTGCCCGACGGCGGCCAGTGGCACGTGAAGGGCGCGGGCGAATCGAAGGAAGTCGCCAACGCGACATACACGGTGAAGTCGGTTGATTTTGACAAAGGAAGCGCGGTAGTGGAAATGGTACCCTCCGATAAAGACATTACTCCGCAAACCATGACTTTGTCAGAAGCGGGCGTCGCGCCCGTAAAAAAATCGAAAAGATAAAAATAATTCTTTAATTTTTTCGAAAAACGTCTACATTAATTCTCCAACAAATTACAAATACAGCTAATATGAAAATAAACAGAATCCAGAAACGGGCGGCTGTGGCGGCTATAATGGCGTGCACGGCGTTCGCGGGCGTTGCGTCCGCCGCACAGGCAGACAATACGCAAGAGAAAATACGCTTGATGGTTACGGCCGTTCAGGCGCGCGACAGCGGCGACTTTAAGGCGTCGAAACAGGCTCTCGAAGAGCTTGTGAAGCTCGCACCGAACGACGAAAGCGTACAGCGCATGCTCGCAGACGTCAACGCCGATATCGAACGCCAGTCCAAGGGCGAAACGCCCGTTTTGACGGGTCAGGTTGCGGCGGACAAGGTTGAAGCGGCGCAGAAAGTCGCAAAGGAAGAAGCCGTAAAGGCGGAAGCTGAAAAAGCTGAAGCCGCCAAGGTTGAAGACAAGGAAGAGGCAAAAGCCGAAGCCCCCTCAGACGCAGTAGTCTCGGAGGCGACCCGCAAACAACAGCTCTCGATTCTCGCGGCTTTCGACCTCATCGACGAAGCCTACGACGCAATGGATTCGGGTAACTGGGACGTCGCGACGGAAAAACTGACTCTTGCCGACGAAAAAATCGCCTCCTACGAATACTCGCCCGCAAGCGACCAAGTCCGCTCGGAACTCAAACGCGCAAGAGCCACAATGGCAAAGGAACGCGCGAACATCGCAATGGCCGACCGCGACGTGAAGAACGCCAAGAAATTCGCAGGCGAATACGCCGCCGCCGAAGAAAATCAGGCAAAGGCCCAGCAATTTACCGCGGAAGTTGACGCTTTCGAGGAAAACCCCTATAACAACAAGATTTCGGACGTAAGCCCCGACTACTCTGTCAGACTCGAAAGAGTCAACGCGCTCCTCGAAAAGGGTCGCAGACAGTACCTCTACGGCGACTACGCGGGCGCCCGCTCGACATTCCGCCAAATCGAAACTCTCGACGCCAACAACATTCAGGCAAAAGCGTACCTGCGCCTCGTCGCCGAAAAGTTGCTGACCCCCGGAAAACTCTCCTACCTCGCAACCCGCGAATCGATGCTTGACGAAGTAAACCAGAGCTGGGTTCGCCCGCAGGTATATTCGGGCGCAAGCGTCGATATGGGCGGTACGCGCACGGATTCGGTTGTAGACGCAAAACTGCGCAATATCGTTATCCCCAACGTAAGCTTCCCCGATCCCGGAGTTCCGCTCGCGCAGGCTATCAACACTTTGTCGGTTCTGTCGGTAGACTACGACAAATCCACAGAAGGCAAAAAGGGCGTAAACATCGTCCTCTTTGATACGGGCGGCGAAACAAAGAACGTTGTTCTTACTCTCCGCGACCTTCCCCTCGGACAAATCCTTAATTGGGTAACGCAACAGGCGGGATACCAGTACGACATCGAAAACGACACAATCGTAGTCCGCAAGGCGTCCGACACTTCCAGCGCGACAAGCTCGATGGATACGCTCGACTTCCCGATTACCCAGGCGGCGGTAACGCGCATGATTGGTATCAAAGCGGCGGGCAGCGCAGGCTCGGACAATCCGTTCGACACGGCTGCGGCAGGCGGCGGCGACGACAACAAAGGCGAAGCCATCAAGCAATTCCTCATCAAAGCGGGCGTTGAATTCGGTCAGGGCGCAAACCTCGCGTTCGACGGAACGAAACTTTGGGTAACAAACACCCGCCGCAACCTCGATAAGGTTCGCAATATCCTCCTGCGTTATAGCGAAATCAAGCAGGTCGAAATCGAAGCCAAATTCATGGAAGTCAGCCAGGGCGACCTTAAAGAACTCGGCTTCAACTGGACAGTCGCGCAGTTCGACTCCAAGAACGAAATTCTCGGCAAAACGACAATGTTCGCTTCGAGCAACCGCTCGCTGAAAGATTCCGCTCAGAGTACAAACGCGGGCAGAACCCCGATTCAGATTACCGAAGCGGGTAGTGCTGTCGAACCGACAACTCTCTATCCCTCGGTTCCCTCCCTGCCTTCGACAATCAATATCGGCGGAAATTCGACCGATACAACGTCGGGCTTCATCGGCTTCCTCAATTCCTATGCGTTCGACCTCCAAGTCCGCGCACTGGAACAGAAGAACGGTTCCGACCTGCTCTGCGCTCCGAAAGTAACGGTAATCTCCGGCTCGACAGCTTCGATTACGGTTTCGCAACAAATGCGCTACCCCGAAAGCTGGGGCGACATGCAGTCGAACGTCGGTACTTCGTCGAGTAGCAGCTCTGGTAGCTCTGGTTCGGCTGGTGTAACAATCACCCCCGGTACTCCGACCGACTTTACAAAATACGACGTCGGTGTCGTTATGGAAGTAACCCCGAACGTCGAAGAAGACGGCTCGATAAACTTAGTCTTGAACCCCCGCGTAACAGAATTCGAAGGCTTCCTCGAATACGGCGGCGTCGCAGTCGCTATCTCGAGCGGCACAACGGTAACAGTACCGTCCGGCTTCATTCAGCCCGTGTTCTCGGTACGCGAAGTACGCACATCGGTAACGGTGTTCGACGGCGCAACACTGGTAATGGGCGGTTTGACACGCGAACAAGTTATCACAGTTGACGACCGCGTGCCGGTACTTGGCGATATTCCGTGGGTCGGCAGACTGTTCCAGTCGAAGGGTGAAACGCGCCAGAAGAAGAACCTGTTGATATTCGTCACAGTCAACAGAATCTCCCCCGGAGGCAGCGCAGGCCGCGAACAGTTCCAAGAAATGCGCCCCGGCAGCGTGTTCCAGAACCCGATTATCGTATCCCCCGGCGGAGCGGTACAGCGCGTGCTGGAAACGGAAAACGCAGGCGCAGAAAAGTAAAGCTGAATTTGTAATGCAAAAGCCTTCGGGATTTCCCGAAGGCTTTTTCGCGCAAGCATATAACGAAAATCAAGACATAGTTGCTATATAATGAAAAGATATAATATTCGACGATGCGTTTTTTTTCAAAAAAACAAAAATCGTATACCGCTAAAACACACCCTATACGGCTGAAATTAGATTGACTTTAAAAGGAAGCTGTGCATTCTTTTACCTAATTTATCCCGCCCATGTAGTTCAACGGATAGAACGAGCGTTTCCTAATCTCCTTCTGGTTGTATTCATTTTCGGGCTTTCTTGGTTTTGTATGTTGTTGATGCTTGTGATGTTGCAAATGTCGGTTTTTAAAAACTTTTGCGCATTTTTACGTATGTGGTAAGCACAAATACAAGGCAAAAACCCTGTATTTTTGCGCATTTTTACGATAAAATCCTTACCAAATTCTGACCAATCATTTTGACGGATTTTCATCTTCCATTGTCTCCATATTTGTATTTCCAATAGGTTATCGCGCTCGCAATCGAGCTGTACGCCTTGCCCTGCGGACGCTCAGAATTCGTGTCGTCTATAATTTGCAAAACGATGTCGTCAAAGCTCAACTTCCGCAGAGATACGGCAAGTTCGGGGATTTTCTCAAATTCGTCAATAAGCGCCAATATCCAGTTCTTCTTGCGCGTGCATAGCTTGGAAAATTCAAATTTTGCACAGCGCACCCCGCCAAACATCTGCCCCCAAATCCTGTTGGAAATGCGCTGATGATTGTTGTACTTGTCGTCCGCAAAATAGCCGTCTAAACGAACTTTCATTAAGCGACGCTCAACATCATCTTCTGCAACAACCGCCCATTTCCCAATGGCTTTCTTCGGAAGCCCGAATATCTCAGCCATCTCCGCAGTAATCTCAACCTTCTCAAACCCCTCAGTTGAAATCTTCGTCTTGCTTATCATCATACCCTGTCCCGTTATGGTATCTATATTACCACATCACGACAAAATACGCAACATTTTTATTTATTATTTTTAGATAATATTTCTCTTGCGCTATTTTAGAATTCATCGATAAAAAAATCTGCATATGAATCTAATTCGGCTGCGATCTTATTTAAAATTAAAGAAGTTCGTGGGTAGATTATTGCTAATTTCGATGCTTGTTCTCTGTAATATTTTGCTTCATCTTTTTCTTGTTTAAAACTTCCTGACCGAACTCCTCTAGAATTCATTTTTGCAATGACTAAATTTAATTCTAAATCAGGATCTTTAAGTTCTTCTAAAATATCTCTTAATGCACGATGCGGCCATATCCCATCTTTTTCGTCTGCAGGCGTATGTATAAGAACCTTAGGTAAGGCGCATTTTACACCAACGAAATATTCTTGTTCTTTAGATAACTTAATTATTTCCTGAATCCATTCTTTATAAATTGTATCATCAAAAGTTTCTTCATTTTTTCCAGGAACATTTCTAATTTCATCTAGTATGCGATAACTCATCTCGGACAAATTAGAATCCTTAACGAATTCCTCCATTTTATCATTCTTATATGCGCCCTTTACAAGATCTATATAGAATTGTGGACTAGAAAAAATATTATCTTGGAGAAATAAGGGTTCAATGTCGTTATATCCATTAAAAATTCCCAAATATGATATTTCTAATCCTACCATCAAATTTTTATCCACATTTTTAATCTCAGGGTGTGAATATATTTTTTTAAAAATTATAATAATTTCATAATAAGAAGACGCTATAAATTCATGATATTTGCGCTCCCTTGCTTTATCTAAGACTTCGCATAGGAAATTTATTGTAAAAGTTTTATTTGATAACCACAGTATTTTTATAAGGTCTTTGATGCGTTCAGCAAACAAAAGTCCAGAAGCGATTTCTTCTATATATTCCGAATTAGGGTCTATCGGTATAAGAGAAAGGTTTACCCAGTAGTTTTCTTTTATTGTAGAAGAAGCCTGATCGAGTAATAGTTTTACACCATCGTCATAGGGCAATGAAGCGAAAATCTTTGATTTCATAATATCATCAAAAGAAGAATTCGCGATATATGACAAAACGAACTGACGATTTACATTATATATATGGTATAATAGTAGTTGCGCAAAATTAAATAACTTTGGGTTGTCAGAATTAAGACATGACGGGATAGAATTAAAAATGGCGTCAATATCTTTCGCATCTTCAATCGCACGAACAATAGCATTCACATCTTCGGATATTTTAACTAAACTTAAAAGTCCATCTACTCCGAATTCTCTTAGGAACTCTTCCAATGCTTTTTTTTGGAAGTCCCTATTATAAATTTCACGTTCTTTTAGATCCTTTGGAACATCATTATATTCTGCTAATCTTAATCCCTGTTCGAAATATTTTGAATACAATACAATTTTGTCTTTCGGTTTAAATTTATTGTATAATACTCGAAGCGTTTCTTTCCTTTGTGGAGTTATTTGCCAATTCTGATGTCCTTCAAATTGATTGTAGGACCATATGTCATTCCGTACTTTTTCCCAAATTTTTAAACGATCAGAATCATTCCAAGCAGAAATATCTATTCCGTTTAAAAGTTCGTACAACTTAAACTGTAATCCACGATGAAACCCAAGATTGTCTAATAGATATACTATTTCCTTGGGGTGATCCCTCGCGACTTCAAGATAGAAATTACACAGTTCCGAGTAATAAAATGTGGAATCTTCTTTATTGTCTTTCCAAAGCTCGTACTTTGTGATTTTAGGATAATAGATTTGTCCAGATGTATGTGTATTTATAATGGATTTTATAATAGATATAGCAATATTGGTATGTTTTTTGTATAGAGATTTTAAAATCGAAAGTCGATCTTCAATTTTTAATGGTATCTGCGGTAGCCAATAAAGAAAAATTCTAGTCAATGAATTTTTTGGTCTATTCCCCCAATTCCCCATAGGATCAATAACTGCTAGATCAACAAGAACATCAGCTGTACGTCGAGAGTGTTCAGGAAAACATAATACTAACTCCAATCCCCAAAGTAATCCAGAATGTTTACAATCTCCAAATGTGAAGGAATCTTTATCATCGCTTAACAATTCTATGAACAATTGTTGTTTACTAGCAATAGTCCTTTCCATATATTCTAAGAATATATCTGGATCTGCTTCTGCAAGCAAAGGTAATATAGAATCAACAGAAGCCCATTTCTCCCAAGTATCTAAACATTCATAAACACGAATTAATAGGCGTTTTATACCTGCAACTAAATGGCTTTTCATATCAGGCGCTCTGTCTGCAAAGGCCATCATATACAATAATGTTTCTGCAATACCCCTTTTTATAGTATTAGAATATTTGGCTTTTTTACCATATAATTCTGCCGCGAATCTTTTATCTGCAGTTAAATCCCATTTTGGATCAACATCTGTTAATACATTATAAGCTTCGTTTAAAAATGAATCAATGAAAGATGAAGTTATATGTGGCGCAAAAAAGAACCATGCCCCAATCTTATTATAACTTGAAACTTTCTTTTTTGCGCCCACAATAAAAGGGTATTCATATTGTTCCATATCCCTTACTGTGGTTTCAATTTCAGCATATGAAACTTTGGCTAATCTCTCTAATGTATTTACATCGCCAGGGAAATTTACATCCCAAGAACCAACAGCAAAAAGCGTATAAGATTTGTCGTTTAGAGCGCATGGCGATACTGGAAATGAATCATTGATAAAACACCTCAAACAAGTCAATGAGCCGTTCGTCATATTAGAATATCGCATAGAATCTTCTTCCGAAAACCCAATATTCTGCAATAGCTCTACGTAACTCGTATTAGGTAATCTATTTAGTTGAATTGCCTTTTTAGCGTTAGTTATTGAATAAATAGGAAGCAAAATTTTAGCATTGGAAGAATTACACCTATAAAAAGTTTCTCCGCTTAATTTTAAACTTGGATCCACAATGATAATTCCCGAGAATCCCATATCTATTAAATAATCAAGAACATCTTTGTTTTCAACTATAACAACCGATGGAGAATGTTCTTTATTGTGCACAAAAAATGCCAATAAAAAAGCTTTTGAATCGCTTGATGAAAAATCACTTCTTACATATATAATCCTATCTTCGCTGCATAAGAATTCGTTCAAATCTGTTATTGCTTTTGTTTGCCCCATTAAATATGATTTAGGAAGGAGTTGTTTTTCTCCCAATCTCGAATAAATTCTTTCCCATTCTGATTCTACAAATTTCACTCCTGTAGTAACTTTTCCCAGGCAGGTTAATAATCGCAATCTCGCCGAACCAGATTGTGGATTGTTAAAAATAGATTCAAAATCGCGACTATCGAGCGCAATTACATCTTTCCATTTTCCCTCATTTCTTTTTTCTTCTGCCCATTTTTCTTTATTATCCCATCTTCTAAAAGTTGCTTGGACATATGTTTTCTGTGAATCAGCATTCGCAAGCCGTTTATTATAGTCTGAATTTGCTTTGCCATCTATATCTACTTGATTACTCAATTCCCAGACACTATTCCCCTCTGGGAAAATTGGATTCTTCATGTCTTCCGGTATAAATAAGTCCCCGTCATATCCAGGCGAACCGACATCTTCACTTCCCTGAAATTTTACCGTTGCTCTAATCCCAAAAAAATTGAAAAGAAGATCTCGAATATGGGTTGACATATTATACCTCATCGAAGTTCGTTGTGCTAAATTTTCTAAATCCAAACGGGTTATGTCGTATGTATAATTGTTTTCCATATGTTTATAGACTGCTATTCGTAGGAATTACTTTTATAGATAGTAAAAACGTATGTTGTTTAACATGATTATTATTATGTAATCCTGTGTTTTTATTTTCAAGAGAAAAGATTATCTAAAGTTACAGAAAAAGAATCTTAAATCTATTAGAGCCACAATGGGATAATGAGTCAAAATGAAAAAACAGGCTACTTCCTTTTTGCCTATTTTTATTGTGCGTTTTTTAAAGACAAATTCTGGGAAAAAGGGAGAAGGAATGCCTGTTGTCAGGAATCAGATGTTTTATTTTAAGGAGCGATTTTGTTAGGCGAAAATTGATTTGCGCTATCACTTCGCAGGAAAATCGTCAAAAACTCGATATCATTTTCTTGAGGCTCGTTTTCTCACAAGTCTGAACTTGTAAGGATTTCTTACAAGTTGTTCGGAAATTCCGAACAAGTGAAAAAGATTACTATGCGGCTATCCAATTATATCCCATTGTCGCTTGTTCTACTATGTGCTGAAATATGATGTCGCTCTTTGTTTGAAATATAATTCTGTCGTAGGATTTCGGAAGATACTCATTCAATACAGAATTAATTTTACTTCTTACTTTTTCTCTCGGGGTTGGGTCGTTCTGCCAATCAACAACAAAGAGCTCTTTTTTATTCTCGAGTAAGGCATTATATAAGCTTTTGGCCGCCAACTTAACCTTTTTTTCTTCTTCTTTGGTTAATGAGTCTTTGCATAACAAATCAAAGATTTCCAGTTCTTCTTCTGAAAGCTCTTCTTTAACATGTCGCGCCTCTTCTTCTTTCATCATTCGCATCAGCTCAAGGAGTTTTTCATAGAAGTCTTCATTCTGCGAACCACCAGCATTATATTCGTCGATAATACCCTTAAACCGTTCAGCGAACTTGGTTCTAGTCTTGTTCTTCTTGAGCATTATTTCTAACTTACCCTCAATATGTTTTCTAAGGTCAGATATAACAAGATTCTTGTTGGTAACTTTTTTAAACTCAGCTTTTAATTCATCTATATCGATAATAGATAAATCCAACTCTTTCCCTTCTTCATTGATGATATATTTCTTCGCATCATCAGTTGCAATTACACTTTGGTCTAATAGCTTGTTTATTCTTCCCTGCGCCGATTCAATTTTCTCTGGTCTTACTTTACCGTTAATGATGTCTCGAAGGTACAAAATAGCTTCTTTATACGGCTTGTTTGCAAATTCCATAGTGAATATTTCTGGTTTCAATGACTCATATATATTCTCAACCGTATTTGCCAACACTTGAAATTCATTCTTCACTTCATCATTACCAACAATACTGTTTGCATAAGATTCAAACTTCTCTATGTTCTTGAACACTTCATCTTCATCAACAATATCTTTCAATTCTGCATTGTGAGCTGAGCAGAATTTGCAAGCCATATCTATACATTCGTTTAATTTACGGAATAATATTTCAATATCCTTTACTGGCGTATCAACATTATCATTTGAAGCATAATCCGCCAATGCTCTTTTCAAGTGCTTAAATACATTGATATGGTCTACAATCAAACCGCAGGTTTTGTTTTCGTACACTCTGTTTGCCCTAGCGATTGTCTGCATCAGGGTATGACCTTTCATAGGTTTATCAAGGTATAGCGTTGAAACAGAAGGCGCATCAAATCCTGTCAGCCACATTGCGCATACAAATACCAATTGGAGCGGGTGTTTTGGATCCTTAAAGTTATCTTCTATATCATAACCGTTTTCATCAACTTGGCTCATTCGCAGGATATGCGGTTTAATGGTGAGCCCTTCCTTGTTGAAATTTTTCTCTTCGTCTTCTGTTCCTTCTGTACTTATTACAACGGCCATTTCAACGCTGTTCATATAATTAACTATATCTTTCAAGCGTTGTCTTTCAAATTCATCTCTTGTCTGGGATATGGTTCTGTTTAGTTCTTTTATCTCTTCTTTCCAATAATGCTGAACCTTATCGTACATCTTAACTGCCGTGAATTTATCGACAGAAACTACCATACCTTTGCCGCGAAATCCTCTGTATGGGAAATGCTTCACAATGTATTTAGCGATAGTATCAAGTCTGTCCTCTCTCTTGATAACTTCCAGTTCTTTGGCATAATGGGTTTCAAGCCTCTTTTGTTCTTCTTCTGTTAGGTTTTCATCTTCCAATATTTCAATGAAATCGTCATTAAAAAAGTCGTTTTCAAGGCTGACTTCCGGGACTCTTTTGACGTAGTACAAAGGGACTGTTGCATTGTCTTCTATTGAATCAGAAAAGTTATATTCACTTACATAATCACCAAACCATTGGTTAGTGAGTCTCTTTGAACCCAATAATGGCGTACCCGTAAATGCGATATATTGGGCATTTGGCAGACCTTTTCTCATATTTTCCGCAAGGTCTTTATACTGGGTTCTGTGAGCTTCATCAACAACCACAACAATATCGTCTCTTTCAGACAAAATGGGATATTCTTTCCCCTTGTCATAACGGAACTTGTGAATTAAAGTGAACAATATCTTCTTATTTGTAGTGAGTTCTTTCCTCAGCTCTTTGCTGTTCTTCGGTCTTACTTGTTCCTTTTCGCTAATAAATCCTGTTCTTAGGAAGTTCTTATAAATCTGAGTATCTAAATCAGCTCTGTCCGTAACAACAAGGAATGTATAATTACCAGCACACTTTCTGTTAATCTTGTTTGCCAGAAATACCATGGAATAGCTTTTCCCACTGCCTTGAGTGTGCCAGAATACACCGAGTTTTCCGCCTTTCTCTTTTCTGTGAAGGAATGACTCATAAGCATTATTTACACCGAAGAACTGGTGGTTCTTGGCAATAATCTTTGTACTCTTTCTGTCGTACAGAATAAAGTTTTCAACATAATCCAGCAAGTTCTCTGGTTTACAAAGACCCTTGATGAAGTATTCCAAACTTACTCCTTGCTCTCGGATACGCTTTCTATCCGGGGTTTCATCTTCACCTTCAATTTTTAACCATTCAAAGAAGTAGTTATAATCTGCCTTGAAACTTCCCAGTCTTGTTTCAATACCGTTAGATAATACGCATATCTGGTTATAATTAAATAAGTACGGAATATCTTTCAAATAATCCTTCAAGTTCTTGTCATAAGCATTTTTTACCGGGATATTTGAGTTCTTTAATTCTATGAATACCAGAGGTAAACCGTTTACATATATTATGAGGTCTGGTCTTCTGTTATATGTTTCACCTTTAATCCATAGCTGAGATACAACATGGAAGCTGTTATTTTCCGGGTTATTGAAATCTATAAGTATTAACTTGTTGGATTCTTTCTTGCCATCCTTTTGGTATGTAACATCAATACCATTTTTGATTTTCAAATAGTTCTTATAGTTTTCATCCATTATCTCATAGGTCGCTGGAGTATGGCATAATTCTATCCACTGACTTTTAACAGTCTCTTCCGGGATATTCGGATTCAGTTTAATCAACTGTTCCAATAGGATTTCCGGGAGAACAACTTGTTTCTTATTTTCTCTACCTGAGTTATCAGGAAGTGTATCAGGACTTTCCGTAAAGCAACGGATTGCTTTATAGTTATGGTTTTCAACCAATAACTTAATGGCCGCTTGTTCTATATTATCTTCTGATATAAAGTTCGCCATACTACACCTCTTGTTTTACCTTCACTTCCAGTTTACCAGACATTAGTCTTGGTAACAATAAATCACGCTGTTTAATCAATAATCTCTGGCATTTGGTTATTGTATTCGTTTGTTGCTGTATAACTTTTATAAACTCTGCAAACTTATCTTGTATTGGTTCTGTTGGAATAAGAATTTTCTTTGATGTGAATAAACCCCAATGTCGTTTATATTCTTCTGTTTCAATAATGTGGTGTGTAGCATAGAAAAGATAGTAAGGATTAACACCTTGCCCCTTGAATGGTACAACATTTTCACCTAGAGAAAATGGTTCAGACATGAGTTTAAACTTGCAACTGTGGTCTCCAAACAAACAAATAGGTTCATCAATACTTGCAACATGTGAAGGTTCATTATTATGAAATCCTAAATATTCTTTTTCAGATTGGTCAATAACAATAACATTTCCTTCTTTTTCAAGGTCAGCTTCTTTATACAGTTTATTAAATGGAAGTCTATTTACCTTATTCTTTATCTTATCAACACCCCAGTCTTTAGGAATACCATTTTCAAACTTAGCTGTCTTGTAGCCGGGAAAACGGAAGCGAACAAACCATTCCTTATATAACTCTTCTGCCATTTCTTGCAGAATCTCAATCTTACGGTTATTCTTCTCAATCAAATCATCATAATCAGATAATATAGAAGCTATTTTTATTTGTACTTTATCATCAATATCAGGAACAAGGTATTTCATTATTGCATTAGGGGTTCCTCTGGGCATTTTAGTGCCCTTTGATGTAACAGTATCATAATTAAAGAAGTTCTTATCACATAAGACATAGTATAGGAACTTTGAATTAACATCTTTATTATTCTTTATCACTAATATGTCATTTGAAGCAGAACCACATCTATTTGCATACCATATCTTACAGAAATAAGGTCGGATATTAGAGAGAAGAATGTCTCCGTCTTTATAATATTTAGCTGTCTTGCTGTCTGGGATTGAAGAAGCTAAACATACTCCCCCAATATTAGGAAGCATATTGTCTGTCGTTATGTAATTTTCAATAGTTATATCTTTTGTGCGTAACTCTGAATAATAAGCTACATCACTAAGTTTCTTATAATTCATGAATTAGCTCCAAATAGTTCTTGAATATTACTGTTTATATCTTTTTCTAGATCAATTATTTCTTTTGATATAGTTAGACATTCTGTATGTAGTGCCAATATTTTCTTCTTGAACTCTTCCTCTGTCATTCCGTCATCTTCAATGACAACTCCTACATATCTGCCGGGATTTAAGGAATAGTCTTGGTCTTTAACACCGTCTTCACCTTCAAGTTTAGCTACTTTACACAGACCAATAACATCTCTGTATTTACCTTCTGGGAAGCGTTCCTTTAACCAATCTATATTTTCTTGCCAGTAGCTCTTAGGTGGATTATCTTCTTCATCAGAAGTTTCTGGAGCATTATCTATGTTGGTTTCATACTCTTTAATTAACTTGGTGAATTCTTCTGTATCACCTTCATAGAGTCTTGTTATAACACCTAAGTTTCTAATCTGTTCTGCTGAAAACTTCCTGTGTGCTCTGTCTATCTGAGTAAAGACATTTCTTGCATCAATAAAAAGGATCTCGTCTTTATGTTCTTTAGCCTTATCAAAGAACCACAATGTAGCTGGGAGTGTTACAGAAGAGAACATATTTGAAGGAAGAGTAACCATTTGTTTGATAACTCCACTTTCAATAAGTTTCTTTCTTACATCTAATTCGCTATTCCCAGCATCAGAAGCTGAGTTTGCCATAACTAAAGCTGCTCTTCCAGTATCTTTCAAGGAAGTAGCAAACAAGTTTATCCACAAATAGTTGGCATTCGGAACGGTTTCTTTAACATCATTCTTCTTTTTCTTGGGCTTGTTCTGAGGAATTCCATATTCATTAAATCTTGGCTGGCCTTTTACTTTCCCCAGTAAAACATCATCAACATTGAATGGGGGATTCGCCATTACATAATCAAAGTTCCCATAGCTTTCATAAGGGTCGCTATAATAAGAGTTAGCGTGGGTTATTTCCCCTCTGACATTGTTTAACACAAGGTTCATCTTGGCAAGTCTTACGGTCTGTTGAGTTTTCTCAATTCCATAAGCTCTCAAGTTGATATGCTCGCCTTTATTTTTGTGTCTTTCAATGTAGTGTGCTGTTTGTACGAACATACCGCCAGAACCACATGCGGGGTCAAGTATCTTACCTTCTTTGGGGTTCAGAACTTCAACCATATATTTAACAACGCTTGATGGCGTGAAGAACTCTCCCCCGCCTTGGCCTTCTGCCAATGCAAACTTACCTAAAAAGTATTCATATATTTCACCGAAAATATCCAGCTCCACATTCTCTGGAATATCTTTGAAGTTTCTCAAGAGGTTGGAAAGTACCAACGGATTTTCTTGAGTGTTTACATTGTAATAAATATCTTTGGGAAGCGTATCTTCAAGCTCTTTAGTGTACTTTTCAATCGCTATCATTGCATTTTTGACGGCTTGGGCAAGGTTAGCATTATCTGGTAAATTCAAGAGTTCATTATATCTGGATTCTTTCGGGAGATAATATCCGCATCTTTCAATAGCAATCTCGTGAATAGGCCTTCCCATACGAGAACCTTTGAGCTTGTTAAATTCACGGATTATCTCTGCTTCATGCTTAGAGTATTTCACGTCGGCAAATCTAAGGAAAATCAAACCTAACACTGGTTCTGCATACTCGGTGGCCTTCAAACCGGAGTTTGCTCTGAGTTGATCCGCCGTCGCCCACAACCTATCTTTTAATTCTTTCAACTGTTTATTTAACATATTTCACCTTTTATTATGTGAATATAATCATTGAAATTCCCTAGCAAATTTAAACGCTCAACACGATAAATATTTTTTATAACCGTTCAATCCTAAAATGCCCAAAAGCCGATTTGTAATAAAAAATATTTACCCTAAAAATTCTTCGTTTCAGGATGTGATACTTGTAATATCTTTTTGAACATTGAAGAAAGTACAACTTCTATAGGTACAAAAAATACACTCGGAATAATATAGATTTCGAACCTATCAGATTTCCCGCTAAAAAATTCAAGATTATTTTTCGTCTTTTTTGCTCTCGGTTATTTATGTAAGTGGTTGGTGCGCAATAAAAAAGATAAATAAAAATGTTGCAAATTTATTTAAATTATGGTATAATAGCAACATGGACAAACCGCCAATCAGGCAAGTCAACCAATAAGCAACAAAGGGCGAAAATGAAGACATACAAAATCACATACACATACATCGTAACGACAATCAAAACTGGCGAGATTGAAATCGAAGCTGAAAATGCCGACGAAGCCCGCCAAGAGGTAAGCGACAATCAAAGGGAATACGACCTCTACGATACGAGCAACGAAATCGACGTAAGCAGAACCTTTGAAATAGACGACGTGCAGGAGGTCTCCAATGGATAAGCTAACCGAGAAAGAGAAGATAGTCCTGCAAGCCTATATAGAGGACGAATTCTGCGATAGCGGGGTGGAGTCCACACTTTGGGCTGACGCCTTTTCGGACAATCTCAAAGCCCGAGGGCTTAACGCAAGAACACGATCTGGAGTGCTGTCCTCGCTTAACAAGAAAGGCTACATAATTTCAAGGTCTGGGCATCGGGACGCCGTCCTAATGCTTACGGACAAAGGCAAAGAATACATCAAAACGACCTTCAACATAGCGTAATCATGGAAGAAAGAGTATTCATAGAATCAAAGTTCCGCCTAGGTGAAATCGTATCAACAACACATTTATTCGAGCATTGTGAAAGGAACCGCTTTGCATTGCTTCCATATCTTGTCCTCCACGCCCAAGGAGATTGGGGCGATGTCTGCCAAGAGGACAAGGACGCAAACGACCAAGCCCTTAAAACAGGCGAAAGATTGCTGTCCGCATACACGCTTCCAGACGGTGAAAAAATCTGGATAATCACCGAATGGGACAGAAGCGTTACCACTATGCTATTTCCAGAAGATTACTAAAAGTTCCAAAGTGCCATGTAGAGATTTTCTAAAGTGCCAAAATGGCACTTTGGGCGTTAAAAGTCTTGAAAAGGGAACGAAAATTCTTACTATGTTTGCTTGTTAAAATCGTATGAAGAAACCGCCGTTTACAGTGTCCGCAAAAGCAATATCTATGATTGCCGAAATTTCCGCGCTCTTAGAACGGCATTCGATTTTAATGGAAAAGGACTCCCTAAGACTGCGAAAATCCAACAAGATAAAAACAATTCATTCCTCGCTTGCGATAGAGGGAAACAATCTTTCCGAGGAGCAAGTTAGCGATATTTTAAACGGAAAAAAAGTTGTCGCGCCTCTTAGGGAAATTATGGAAGTAAAAAACGCGATTAAAGCTTACGATAGTTTTCAAAAATATGATCCTTTTTCCATATCAGACCTGTTGAAAGCGCATTCCGAAATGATGAAATCTCTCGTCTCGGAAGCGGGCAAATTTAGGTCGGGCGGCGTCGGGGTCTTTGACGACGATAAAGCCGTCCACATAGCTCCGCCAGCTGAAATGGTTTCGGAATTGATAGAAAATTTATTTGATTGGCTGAAAAATTCGGAAGACCACCCGCTTATAAAAAGCTGCGTGTTCCATTATGAATTTGAGTTTATACACCCGTTTGCGGACGGGAACGGCAGAATGGGAAGGCTTTGGCAGTCTTTAATTTTATCCAAGTTCAATCCATTATTTCAATATTTGCCGGTGGAAACAATGGTTTATAATAATCAGCAAAATTATTATGAGGCAATTAACGATAGCTCCGCAAAAAACGATTCGGGAATATTCGTGGATTTTATGCTTGGCGAGATTTTAAAGACTCTAAAACTGCACCAAACAAGCCAAAGTGGCAGAGTAAACGGCAGACTAAATGGCAGAGTAAATGACGTGCTTGAGTTTATCCGAAACAACCAAGGCGCAAACACAAACGATATTGCAAAGGCCTTGAATATTCCCGTCAGAACGCTTAGTCGATACTTGAAATCGTTAAGCGAGTTTATCGAATTTAGGGGCGCGCCCAAAAATGGCGGATACTTTTTGAAGTGATATTTTATCAATATGTATTCCTAATTTTACCTAAGATTTCGTATTGGTTTTGTTTGCAAATTGCAGGGTGGAAATCTTTCGTTTCCCAAGTTGCTTGTTGTTAAGCTAATGGGAGATTGCGCCGCGTAAAGACGGAACATTTTCCATAGTTTTTCCGCTGTAAAAAATGCCTGCGAATGCGCTATTTTACTTGGATTGTGGGCTGTCTTAACGAAAAAAAGTGGAACATTTCAAAAATGCCATTCGCAAGGAGAAAACGCCCTGCCGAACGTCCCTGCCGTTCCTCAGCGTTTAATAGATTCCTTAGATACCCCCCCCATCTGTATATGACGCCGAATTTAACCCGCCAATAAACGCAGTCTTTTACCCGTTAAAGGCGCTCTATTGCCGAATATGAGTCTTGACATTCATAAGTCGCCCCGAGTTCGTATAGAGCCATTAATCGGCTTTGCTTTGGTGCATGGAGAATCTCGTCAGCTCGATGAGCCTACCGCACCTTTCGCACCTGTGGAGAATCGGTGAAACGGGAGTATATACCTATGGTATATATACTCTCCCTGTTTCCCCGTTTCCCCACTAACGGTGCGATAGGGAAAATAATATTCCCCGTTTCCCCGTTTGTCCGTTTCCCCAGAGAAACAGAGAAACGAAATTACACCATATTCCCCGTTTCTCCGCATCATAGCGAACCTGTCTGTGAAGCGGTGAGTTGTGGAGAGAAGAAAGAAGCCTCCCAACCGCGCCCTTCGCGCCTTGTGAAGTTGTGAACTTGGGGGATATACCTACGGTATATATCTCCCCCTAATTTCACAGCTCCACAGACGGGCGCGATGGGTGAAAAAGAAAATACCCCAACTTCACAGGTCTAATTTCACTGGTGAAGTTAAATAGAAATTGGGTTAAATTCACAACTTCACCACGCCATAGCAAACATCTCCCGAAAGCTTTACAATCAGTGGATTCATGGGGCATAAAACTTGCTCACTAACTGAGCTTGGTTTAATTTCACCGACGAGGGCTTCACCATGGAACTCGACCCATATCGCCAACCTTGTGAATTTAACGTCATAGACTATTTCACAGAACCCGATAACTTGTCCAAATGGTTGGACAAACTGCAAGGGATAGAACAGGTGGAATAAAAAAGAGTTTTTAAGAAATAGATTTTGCCTAAGTGAAGTTTCGCCCTCCGCCTGTTCCCTTCGGGGCGTTCGGGCTGCAACTCCACTGCCGGCAAAATAGGGGAAATAGGTAAAATAGACAAATAGGTAAATAGATATTAATTCTTCCAGTGGGGAAATTTTTTCTTCCATTTGGGGCATATCGTTAAGCCAAAATGGTAAGGGCATATACTGGATTTCTGCCAGATTTTAGGTCAATTACTAGGGACTTACGGCATTATGCCCACAAAAAAAGCAGCGAGCGCAAAAATGGCAATATGCTGCTTAACAAAAACATACCCGCGCCCCCACGTGGAATCGAACCACGATTTAGCGTTTAGGAAACGCCCGTTCTATCCGTTGAACTACAGGGGCGGGATAAAGAAAGCATGAGACCAGATGTCGGTTTGAAAGTCAACTAAATTTCAAGTTTTATGCGCATTGCAATCTATTTGTCTATTTCACCTATTTACCTATTTGCCTATTTTCTCCCCGACTGGCAGGTCTCATACATTCTGCCTATTTATCTATTTGCCTATTTTCCCTATTTGCTAAAACAGATCGTCGTCATCGTCGGTTTCGATGCCAAGCGCCTGTTTTGCGTCGGATAGTCTATCCTTTAAAACGACGTATCTTCCTTTGCCTTTTTTGACGATTTCGTAAAGGTCAGGGAACGTATGGACGATAAATTCCACACGTTCGCTGCGCAAACTCGAATACTGGTCGAAAAAGCTAATCTTTTTGTAGAAGCCGTCGTTCTGGCGAATCATGGCGTCCATTTTTGCCCTGTCGTTTTCGATTTCTGGAAGCATTCCGCTTGAGAACAAAACAACCGAAACGCAGATTGAATACGACACAACCCTGCATGCGCGCTTTGCGATGTCGGCGGTGATGCGGTCCGCGCCTTCAGCCTGCGCGAAAATGACCGCAAGCCTGATTGCGTTTTCCCTTGCCTTGCCAAGCAAAGAAGCCTGCGTGCGCAGTTTGCCGTTCATGAGTTCCGTGTTGAATGCGTCGAAGTCCCAGAAATACTCGAAGGCGTCTTGGTCGGTGTCAAACCATACTGGCAGGCCTTTCTTGCGGGTTTGGTAGGTTTGAGCAAGAAGGTTTTCCCATTTGAGAATTGCGGATTCGTCGAGCGGGATAATTTCTTTCGAGTCTGGAATGGCCTTTGGAGCGCCTTTGCAGTAGAGGAATCTTCCAAGAAACCCGCTGCCGATAAAGCTGCCTTTGTTCTTTGAAACGATGGTGTCGATGACGTCGTTTTGCACCATCCAAAGCAGGGAAATGCAGGGGTTGGGAACGCTTGAAATCCCGTTTACAATTCGGTTGTGCTTTATGGGCTCGCCGCACCAGCCGCTGTTTAGAGTTTCGGTGTCGTCGCCCTGCTTGCGATAGTTGCCCGCCACAATATAGATGCTGTCGCGGGCTTCCTCGCATACCGAAAAAATTTCGCCGCCGCTTGCTTCCATCGCCTTTATCATGGCTTCCGACGTCGAATTTTTCACGATGAAGTCGGGGTTTCTCGGGAGCTTGGGCGTGTCCGCAATTTCGTCGTCAAAGCCCAATTTGTCCTCGCCGTTAAGCTTGTCCTGCATGAGCTTTGTCTTCGCTTTCTTGAATTTTTCAAGCTCCTTTTTGTATTCGAAGATTTCGTCCAAAACCCTTCTTTCCAAGTTGGAGAAAAGGGCGCGAATGCTTGCGCTTTTGCCAGTGGAGCTTTCGCCCACGCCGAGGACAAAGATATTCCCTGTTTGCGTGTATCCGCCGCTTACTGCGTTTTTCGTCTTGAACACTCTGCCCATAGCGCCGCTTAAAATTCCGCAGGCGCAGAAGCAAAGAAGCTCCATTGGCAGATTTCTGCCAACGGAATACGTCCTTGCGACGTCGCGGATAGCCCTCGGAAAGGCGTCAATGGGGCATTCGCTTTCGTAAAACTCTTTGTAGGCTTCCGAAAGCGTCTCCATGGTCGCAAAAAATTGCGGAGTTTTTTGTGCCACGAACCTAGACATTTTCCACCTCTTCCCAAGCTGTGTTGCCGTTTTGGCATTGCGCGATGAGCGTCTGCGAAATTTCGGAATCCTCAAACGGCTTGTAATGCCTGAACGAGAAAACCGACTCCTCTTTCGTCCCCACGAGCGCCGACATTATGTTTGCGTAAATCCCGATTGCCTTCCCGCCCATGCACCACTTTGCGGGGTGAATCCTTTTGCTCCAAAACATCGGCTTGTCGAAGTGGTGGATCAAGACCATTGCGAAGTTGTGCTTCGATTTTAGCCCATTTATTTTGCAAAAGAGGTCGGCAACCGCCGCATGGTCTGAAAAGTTGCAATGCACAAACGACGACAGCGAATCCACAATTACCACATCGTACTTGCCCGCGCTTAAAGAGGCGTCCAGTTTCGATATGAATTCGTCCACCGAATAGTAGCGGCCTGTTTTGCAGGAGATGCGCAGGTTTTCGTTTAGCCTGTCAGCGTTCGGCTTTTCATCGAGCGCAAACTGCGAGACAATCCCTCGAAAATAAATCTTCTCGTCGATAATCGGGTTTTCATTGTGGAGCAAAAGCGTTTTGGCGGGCTTAAAAATTTCAAGGCCCAGCGTTTTTTCTCCAAAAGCGAGCCCGAGGGAAAGCTGCATGGCAAGAACGCTTTTGCCGATTCCTGTCGCGCCCGAAATCACCCACGTTTGACCCTTGCTCAGAAAGTTTTTATCGATAACAACGTCGTCAAATGAAAACATCGACTCGTTTTCTTCGGCTAAAATTTGGCTTATCGTGCGAATTCTCATTAGATTTCTCCTTTCTTCGCGCTTTTGGCGGGGCGGACTATAAAGCAGTGGTCAAGCAGGACGTCGCAATCGCTTTTCTTGTAGCGAATGCACTTGCCCGAAAGACGGTAGCTCGGCAGTTTGCCCTGCCTGCGGAGCTGCTCAATAAAGGTTGTGCCAATATTGAGATACTCCGCCACCTCTGCGCGTGTAAAAAGCCTGTCGCTTGCGTCAGGCTGCGTTAATGTTTGAGTTATTGCGGATTTTTTCTTTTCCATGCAGAATGTCCGCGTGTCAAATTTTTCAAAAATCAATAGCCGCAAAATTGCGCAAAAAATCGAATTGGAGGGCTGAAAAAAATAGTTGGGAAACTGGTTTCCCAAGCAGGTTGAAAAACGACACAAAATAAAAGTGTGTCGATTTTGGATTATATGGCGCAAAAAAATTTGGCAAAAATTGCTTGGGGTAGGATGTAACACTGGTTATACAAATGGAATTCCAAGATATAAACTTCCATTTTCCGCAAAATTTGCCATGCGTTCCGTTTTTCAGAGCCTTTATTTGTCTTATTAAAAAACAGCCAAATAAAAATTCTCAAATAGGCTATTATCAAATGGTAATGGGATTAAAAAATAAATGGATTATGCGCTTGACCCTAAAAAAATACCATCTGGTAAATAGATAAGTATCTAATGTTCAAAAAGAATCAAAGTAAAGTTTTTCGATATGTTTATCGAATCGACATATCATACATTCATGTCGATTTTTTTAAAAAAATCGACATGAATTATCTTAACAGATCTACAAGTCTTGAATTTATATATACTTTTTCTCTGCCTATCTTTATTTCTTCCAATATCCCTAAAGCGGAAAGCTCTTGAAGATATATAGACGCAGTTTGCCTTTTTGCAATATTGTCGTGAACAAGAAAAGAAACCTTTGTATATGCTTGCTTAAATATAGACTCTATTAGATCCTTAGAATATATTTTGGGAGCTTTTTGTTTAACTTCATCGCTTATTTCTGAAAAAAGGGTAGATATTTGTTTTATACGGTTCGTTGTTATCTGGGCAGTTTCGGCGACGCCTTTTAACATATACAGAACCCATGATTCCCATTCTGAATTTTCAGTAACTAAGCGCAGCTTCTTATAATATTCGTTTTTATTTTCTATCAAATATTTACTTAGATATAAAACTGGAATACCTAACAATCCTGCGTGTACAAGGTATAGAATATTCATAATCCTACCCGTTCTTCCATTTCCGTCATCAAAAGGGTGAATACTTTCAAATTGGTAATGTATTAACGCCATTTTTATTAATGGATCATGTTCGTTATATTCGAATATATATTTTTCTAAATCATCAAGTTTATTCTTTAGAACGACTCCACCTTCTGGCGGAGTATATCTTCGTTCCTGCGTATAAGGATTTGCGAGAGCAACATTAGATCCATAATCTCTAAAATCTACACTTTTCCCTCTTAAGATAGAGCAAATGTCTCTAATCAATCTTAAATCAAACGGTCTTTTACGTAGTCTTATTTCATCGTAACCGTATTTTAATGCAGTTCTGTATTTTATGACCTCCTTTGTCGCAGGGTCTATTTTATCTTCGCTATAAGAAGATTCTTTTATAATATTACTCTCATTTATCAAATTAGCGTGGAATAGCTTGTCTTGAGTTGTGACTATATTTTCAATTTCTGAGCTTAATTTTGCTTCTTGTAATGGTATTGAATTTATCAATATAGACTGATCAGGAAGAATACTTCCAATCCCTTTCAGTTCGGCTAATGATCTGGTTGCTTCTAAACATGCCTTTAAAACATCTTTTGTTTCGACATCAAAAGAAGGTGGCAAGGGTGGCAACGAGTTATGCGTTCTTTGTCAGAGCGAGGTAGTAGGTCGCCGCTGAATGGCGCAGGCCGTTCTTTATCCAGTTGCCTTTGCCGAGGCTCTCGTGCAGCTTTTTTAACACTGGAACTTTTCGCCTTGTAAGAATCTTTTTCTTCGTGCCGAGATCCCAGACGTACGGTTCGAGCCATTTCGCCAAGTTTTCTGGAATCTTTACGATTCTGCGCGACGCCGTTTTTGTAATTTCGCTGTCGAGTATGATTTCTCGGTCGTCGAGCCTTATTTTGTCCCAAGTCAGCCTTTTTAGCTCGGCGTTGCGTATTCCTGTAAAGGCGGCTATGGCTGTAAATGCGCGGATTTCGCTTTGCGGCGGCGTGGAGTTTAGAATTTTTCGCACTTCTTCGGGCGTGAATATTCCGGGCGTTCTGCCCCTTGCTCGCCAGCTTTCCACTTTCTCAACGGGGTTGACGTCGAGCCAGTCCTGCATCTTGCAAAATTTGAAAAAGGAATAGAGCGTGCGCCTGTATTCGTTTCTCGAATAAATCCCCAAGTCTTTCTGCGTTTCCTTGAAAACCTTCATGGGGCGTCCGTCAACTGTCAGCGTGTCGCTGTCGTCGTATTCGCGCTTTTTGAGGTTTATGAGCCATTGGAAGATTTCCCTGCCAGTTATAAGCGAGACTATCCGCTCCTTGCCGAAATCGCCCATGAAGCGGGCAAGAGTGCGCTCGACCCCTGTTACATATTCGCTCGACAGCTCCTTTTTCAAGAGCGTATAGCAGTATTTGTCGATTGCGAAGTCCAACCTTGCGGAGCGTTCCTTTAGCTTTGCGAGCGATTTGTACTCCTCTATGGCTTGGCTTAGGCTGATTCCGAGCGACTGCAAATCATTCGTAAGCTTCACGTAGGTGAGGACGGCGTTTGTAAGCGACACCCGCAAAGGGGAAAGCAGCATCTTTGCCTCGACCAGTTCGCGCCTGTCGTTTGGCGAAATCCTGTCGGCTTCGACGCCGAGCTTTTCGTCGTAAATGTTTTTCTCTCGGAAAAATTCGAGGGCTTCGGCTTGGGTTGAAAACCTGCGCGCCCATCGTTTTTGCTTTTCGGTGTCGAAATAGTAAACGACCCAGCGCTCGCGGTTTTTTTCAGCAACTTTTTTTGGAAAGGAAGGTGATCTGTTCTTCATGCAAACTCCTTTCCTGTCAAAAAAGCGAAATGGTAAGGGATTGCCTTACCACTGGGAAAAAATTACGCAAGTTGCTCGTAATTACACATGTTCTATTTGTTCCTAATGTAGGATATATGTCGTGCGGCGAATACGTTGCGCGGAAATAAGCCCTATATACCGTTATTGCTCAGTGCGAAATGTGGACAGACAATAGCGATATGGAAGAGCAGGAAAGTGCATAAAATTAGAACAATAAAAACGGATAAAATATGGCAGAGGCAAAAGTTGGATATGTATATATTTTGACCAATCCGAGTTTCAAGGAGGATTGGGTGAAAATTGGCAAATCTGCCCGCCCTGTAGATGTCCGCTCGAAAGAACTGGATAACACAGCCGTTCCGTTGCCGTTTGAAATTTATGCCGCGATAAAGACATCAAAATACAACGAGGTTGAAAAGCTTGTACATAAAACAATAGATCGTTTAACGCATTTGCGCATACGCCAGAATCGCGAATTTTTTAACGTTCCGCCGCAAGTCGCGTTCGACATTTTCAAAGACATCGCTTCGGCAGTGGAAGACGCCGAGCTTATCGAATACAAAAAAGAGGACTCGGATTCGGCGGGCGATGGCTCCGACGAATGTCCGCATGCAAGGCGAGGAAGGTTCAAGTTCAGTATGGTCGGCATAAAAATCGGCGAGAAAATCACGTTCATTCCGACGGGAACTGTCGTTACGGTAGCAAGCGACGACACTGTTGAATACGACGGGCGCATTTACAAGCTTTCGCCGTTTGTCGGAACTTTTATGCCCGCCGATAGGCGCAACACATCGGGCGCGTATCAGGGGGCAAAATTCTTTTCCTACAACGGCAAAATTTTAGACGACCTCAGGAAAGAGGTGGAATGCGGGCAATAGTTGAATTATAAAGCTCTTTATATACAAATTCTCTTGGCATTTTATTGATAATATATTGTTATTTACAGCGTAATAGGCAAGTGAGTAATAATATATTATCTGTTGTGCGTAATAGAAACGCGACGGCTTCGGAGATTATGAAGGCGGTGGCGGGGAATGTTCGCGCAATGAGGTTGGCGCGGAATATTTCGCAGAAAGATTTTGCATTGCGTGTCGGGATTGCGTTGCCGACATACAGGCGATTTGAAACTACGGGCGAGATTTCTTTCCGCAAGTTGGTTGAAATCGCCAAGTTTTTCGACCTTGCGGGCGATATAAAAAATCTCTTCACGAAGCGCGAATATTCTTCGATTGAAGAAGTGCTGAGCGAAAAATCGAAAAGAAAAAGGGCGTCGAAAAATGGATAAGGGGCTTGTTGAAGTCTGGCTTGGTAGTTCGCTTGTGGGGCGTATTGCGCTGATTTCCGAGGGGCTATGTGCGTTTGAGTATGACTCAAAGTTTCTCGAAAGAGGCTTTTCTATTTCGCCGTATGTTCTGCCGCTTCAAAAGAAAGTTTTTGTAGCCGAGCGCGATCCTTTTGACGGGAATTTCGGCGTATTTGACGATTCGCTTCCAGACGGTTGGGGAAGTTTGTTGCTCGACAGATTCCTGAAAGAGCAAGGCAAAGAGTTGTCGAAGCTCACAATCTTGGACAAACTGTCGCTGATTGGCTCGAACGGACGCGGGGCGTTGGAATACCGTCCTGACAACAGTTTTATTGCCGACAGCCATTTTAAGGATTTCGACAAGATTTCGTCGGAGTGTAAAAAAATCCTCGAAGAGAGGAAAATCGACGCGCATTCGCTTGAAGAGCTTTACAAGAACGGCGGTTCGTCGGGCGGTGCGTGTCCGAAAGTGTTTGCGAAAATTGACGGACGAGAATGGCTCGTAAAATTTAGGTCGAGCTTCGACCCGAAAAATATCGGGGAAATCGAATACAGGTATTCGTTGCTTGCAAATAAATGCCGAATCGAAATGCCCGAAACGCTTTTGGTAAACGGCAAATATTTTGCGGTTGAACGTTTCGACAGAACGCCGAACGGGCGTGTTCACACAATTTCGGCGTCGGGGCTTTTGAACGCACACTACCGCTTGCCGAGCCTCGACTATGCCGACTTGCTTACTGTTTGCAAAGACCTCACAAAAGACCAAGCGCAGGTTGTGCAACTCTTCCGCAGAATGGTCTTCAATGTTCTGATTGGCAACAAAGACGACCACTCGAAAAATTTCGCGTTCCAATATAAAAACGGCGAATGGAGATTGTCGCCCGCCTACGATATGCTGCCGAGCGCGGGGTTCAACGACATGCACACGACGTCCGTCAACGGAAAGGGAAATCCGAGCATAGACGACATTGTTGAAGTTGCAAAACAGGTTTCGATTTCGGAAAAACTTGCAAAGAATATTCACGGCGAGATGAGGAAGATATTATCCGAAAATAATAAATAAAACATAACAAATGTTTGCGTGATTTGTGTGTTTTTTATTGCTTGTTTATTTCAAAATATTAGGATTGCTTTACTATGAATAAAGGATTTTTGCGTTTTATATTTTTGGTTTTATTTTCGGCGGTTTCGGTCTTCTTTGTTTCGTTTGTCGAAGCGGCGGAAAATGACAAAGCCGCCTATCCGCCTTCCGGGCAAACCGCGCAGAAGGAAACCGGCTATTGGCTGTCTAAAACGGGCAAGCGGCATAACTCGTCTTGCCGTTATTACAAGTGCAAGGGGCGACCCTGCTCGAAAGACGAGGGTGTTGCCTGCAAAGTTTGCAAGGGTTAGGCTTTCCGTTGCTTTTGCGTTTTGCCGTCCGTTTTAAGCAAGACTTGTCCGCCCTTTCAATTTTCCAATCGAGAGGGGGCGGTCGGTTTTCTATCTGTGCGGGGAGATTGCGCGTGGGAGGTATTTGTGGAGGTCGCTTGTGGCAAGAGCCGTTTCTCCGAGTTCTGTTGTCGCCGTTTCCGCGGCGAGTCCGAGCCACATTGATGCCTGTGCGCCTGCCCTTATGGCGTCGTTTTTCAACGACTTGTTTGCGAGTAATGCTCCCGAAATTCCGGCGAGCATATCGCCGCTTCCCCCGCGGGCGAGGGCGGGGCAGCCGCGCGTTTGGATTATGATTGTCTTGCCGTCGGAGATTCTCGTCGCCGCCGATTTCAATGCGATTGCGCATTCGTATTTTTTGCATGCGTCGAGCAATGACGCATCGGAGGCGTCGGGGGCGAGCCGCAGAATTTCCCCCTCGTGTGGTGTCAGCAAAGCGGGGGCGTTGCGCGACGGCAGGATTTTTACTATCGGCTCGCGTATTGCGTCGGCGTCGAGCACTGCGGGCAGTGCGGGGTTGAGCCGCAGGATTTCGCCGACGAGTGCCTGCGTTTCGGGCGAATCTGAAAGTCCGCAGCCTGCGAGCAATGCGCTTGCCGCGCCGAATCTGTCGCGCACGAGTCCGAGCGCGTCGAGCGCGATAGCCCCCGATTCGTCTTCGGGGCACCCGACCCAGATTGCGGACGGTTCCGCCGCCGCGAATGCGGGCGCGAGCGATTCTGGCACGAAGCTTGAAACGAGTCCCGCGCCCGCGCGCAACGCCGCGCGTGTTGCGAGCATTGCCGCCCCAGGATATTTGCGCGAGCCTGCTACGATGAACAGATGCCCGAATGTGCGTTTATCGGAGAGTGCGGGGCGCAGAGTGTTTGCGAAGCGGAGAATATCGGGGCGGGCGATTCTGATTGCCGCGCCGTCGAATTCGGTGGGGGCATCGAAAAAGCCGATATCGACGTATCTGAGTCTGCCCGCGCATTCGCGGTTATGCGGCTTGAACAAAACGTCTTTTGCTATGCCCGTGGCGTATGTTGCGTCGGCGCGGAACACGCATTCCTGCGGAGTATCCGCCGCGCCCGAGGGAATGTCTATCGAAATTTTTATGCCGGCGCGGACTGTGTTTGCCGCGCGGATTTTCTCCGCCGCAGACTCCCTCAGCGGGGGCGTGAAGCTCATTCCCAGAATGCCGTCGATTGCGAGGTCGAACTCACGCGCGGTATCGATTTCCCTGCCGATTTCGAGTTCGGGAAATTTTTTTGCGAGCGCGTTGAGAGCCTTTTTTGTATTGGGCTTCATTTTTGCGGTGTCGCCGCAAATGACGGTGATTTTAGGCGACGCGAATTTTTCCGCGATTGAGGAGAGCGCAATCAGGGCGTCGCCGCCGTTGTGTCCGCTTCCGACGAATGCGAGCAGTTTGGGGGAGTAGGGCAGTCGCGGGCCGAATTCGCGCAAAAATTCCCGCGCGACACCCGTTCCCGCCTTTTGCATGGCGGCAAAGGACGCGTTATCGGAGTCGCCGAGCAGGGCGGCTTCGAGCCGTTTTGCGTCGGCGCAGGAGAGTATTGGGTGGGATATTTTTTCCATTGTTCAGCGTGAGGCTACTGCGAATGCGATTGCGTATTCCTTCAAGTGCGAGACGCTCACGAGCATTTTCGACGCTCCGAGTTTTTCGAGCGCGGCGCGGGCGGCTTCGTCGAGCACGGCGCGGGGCGCGCCGAGTTCGTCGTTTTCAATCGACAGGCTTTTGAGCGTGATTTTCCCGCGCAGTCCCGTTCCGAGCGCTTTTGCCATTGCCTCTTTTGCGGCGAATCTTGCGGCGAAGCGCAGGGCGGCATCGGGGCGCGCGGCGCAGTATTTTATTTCGGCGTCGGTGAATGTTTTTTTCAGGAAGGCGTCGCCGTACTGTTCGAGCATTTTCGAAATGCGGGCGACGTCGGCGATGTCGGTGCCGACGCCCGCGACGCCTCCTGCGTCCTGCAAGTTAGCGGGCATTTATAAGTTCCCTCATTTCGGCGACGGCGCGTTCCGTTCCCACAAGAAGCGCGCGCGACATGATGGTGTGGCCGATGTTGAGTTCGTTGAAATCAGCCGCGCGGAGCAGTTCGCCGACGTTGCGGTAGTTTATGCCGTGCCCTGAGTTTACGGTGAGTCCCAGCGATTTTGCGAAGTCCCGCGCGGAGGCTATGCGTTTGAGCTCGGCGTTGCGTTTTTCAACGTTGCCCCACGCGTTTGCGTATGCGCCCGTGTGGAGTTCGACGGTGGGCGCGCCGATTTCCGCGGCAACCCTGATTTGTTCGGCTTCGGGGTCGATGAAAATCGAGCAGATTATTCCCTTTTTCGAAAGCGTTTCGACGGCGCGGGCGGTTCTGTCTTTGATGTCGGGGTCGAGCAGGTTGACGCCGCCCTCGGTTGTGACTTCGCGGCGGTTTTCGGGAACGAGACACGCGTAGTCCGGCAAAATTTCCGTCGCGAATTTAACAATTTCCTCCGAGCACGCCATTTCTAGGTTGAGTTTTGTGGAGATTTTTCTGCGCAGTTCGGCGATGTCGGCGTCCTGCATGTGGCGTCTGTCTTCGCGCAGGTGGGCGGTGATTGAGTCCGCGCCGCCACGTTCCGCCGCGAGCGCGATTTCCGCGGGGTTCGGTTCGACTATTACGTCGGGATTGTCCAGCGATTCGCGGTAGCGCGCCTGTCTGAGCGTTGCGCTGTGGTCGATGTTTACTCCGAGTTTTGTCATGGTATTTCCCTTTCTATTGAAATTTTTTCCAGAGCGACGGCAGGAACAGCACGAGGATTGCGTAGAATTCGAGACGCCCCGTAATCATTAAAAATGCCGAAATTATTTTCGACGAGTCGCCGAAAAATCCGAAATTTTTCGACGGCCCGACCTCCGCGAACCCCGGCCCTATGTTGTTCAGGCACGCGATTGCCGCCGACAGCGTACCCTCCAAGGACATGTCGGGTTCGAGAACCGCAAGCAGCACCGTGGCGCATAGGGACAGCCCGAAAAATATTGCGCAGTGCGAGAGCACGCTTTTGATGTCGGAGTCGTCGAGGCTCTTGCCGTTGACGGAGATGTTCCTCACGACTCTCGGTCGGAACGATTTTTCAACCTCGTTGCATGCTATCTTGAACGCCGCGACCGCGCGCGAGACTTTCAGCCCGCCCGACGTCGAGCCCGCGCAGCCGCCGATTATTATCAGCACGAAAAATATTGCGTGCGTTGCCGGAAGCCACGTTCCGTAGTCTATTCCCGCAAAGCCCGTTGTGGTCATCAGCGAAACCGACGCGAACGCCGCCTTTGTAATCACCTCTCCCCAGTCGGACGCCGATCGGAAGTCTTGCGCGATGAACGCCGCGACCGCCGCCGTCGATACGAGCAGTATTGCCGAGTATGTCCGAAACTCCGTGTTCGACGCCAGTTTTTTGAAGTCGCCGCCGATTGCCGCAAGCATCGGCATGAAGCTCACGCCGCCGACGAACATGAAGAACGTCGTCGCCCAGTAGACCGCGTTGCTGTCGTAGTGCGCCATGCCGTTTTCGTACACGCTGAATCCGCCCGTTGCGACCGCCGAGAACATGTGGCAGACGCCGTCGAACCAGCCCATTCCGCAGACTTTGAACGCGGCAAGGCACAGCGCGGAGACGCCGAGGTAGAGCGCGAGTATTTTGAAGATTCCGCTTTGAATGCGCGCGGTTTCTATTCCGCCGCCCGCGTTCGCGCTCGATTCGCTTGCGTACAGAATCCTTCCGCCCGACCCCATGAAGGAGAGAATCGCCACGAAGAACACGAGCACTCCCATGCCGCCTATCCAGTGCGAAAGGCAGCGCCAGAACATCAGGCTGTGGGGGAAGTCGGCAAAGCTAGAAAACACGCTCGATCCCGTGGTTGTCAGCCCGCTTGTCGATTCGAAAAACGCGTCTGGAAACCCGCAGCCCAGAATCAGCGCGTAGGGCAGGCTTCCGACGGCGGAGGCGATAATCCAGCCAAGCCCCACGACGCACATCGCCTCCTTTTTGAAGAGCTTTTTGGGCGCGTTGCGGCTCGGCAGGTAGAGGGCGAACGCAAGCATTACGCAGAGGGCGATTACGCATATCCACGACGGCATTGCCTCGCTTTCGAGCGGCGACGCCCCGTAGAGCAGCGACACCCCCGTGCACGCCGAAAACGCCAGCGCCATGACCCACAGCACCATCGAGAGCATCTTGAATATGATAGAGTAGTTCATTTATCTGAACATCGCCGCGACTTCCCCGATTTTCTCCTTTTCGAGAATGAGAATGAGCCTGTCGTCGCTTTCTATGACGTCGTTTGCCCCGGGCACTTTTGCGTCGGTATCGTTTACGATTGCCGCGATTATGCACGCGGGCGGAAGTTTGAGGTCCTTCACCGACTGTCCGCAAGCCGCACTCTTTTCCGACACTTTAAGCTCGATGAATTCGACCGCGCCGCCTTTGAGCGCGCCGACCACTGCGAAGTCTCTGTTGGCGACGTATTTTTTGATTTCGTCGGCCGTAACTCGGCGGGGAGAGGCGTCGGCGGTGATGTTGAGGAATCCGCTGATGTTGCGCAGAACCTGCTCGTAGTCGGGCTTGTTGATTACAAGTTCCACGTATTTTGCGCCGAGCTTTTTTGCCTGAATCGAGGTCATGACGTTTTCTTCGTCGTCTTTCGTGCAGGCTATGAAGTAGTCGGCGTCGCCTATCTGCTCCTCTTCGAGAAGCCGCAGGGACGTTGCGCTGCCGTTGATTACCGTGACCGACGGGAACTGTTCGGCGATTTCGCGGCATTTGTCGAGGTCGGGTTCTATGACCCTGATTTTGAAGCGGTAGTTCGAGAGCCTGCGGATTACCGAAATCGCCGTTTCCGTCGCGCCGTTGAGGACTATCCTCACGCTTTCCGAGTTGCGCTCCGAAGAGAACGTTCCGCGGTGTTTCAAAATGCTGTCGGGCGTGCCGATGAGGGTGATTTTGTCGCCGCGTTCGAGCACGGTGTCGGCGGTCGGAACGTAGAGTTTGTCGCCGCGTTCGACGTAGCCGATTTTCACGGCGGGGTCGAGCTTGATGTCGCGCAGGCGTTTGCCCTCCGCCTTTGCGCCCTCCGAAATTTCGGTTTCCTGCAATTCAATCTGCCCCCGCGCGAAGTCTTCGACCGCCATTCTTTCGGGGTTGCGGACGTGTTTTGCAAGCTCCACGGCGGTAAGAGCTTCGGGGTTTATGAGAATGTCTATGCCGAACTGCTTTTGGTAGTTTACAAGGGAGTTGTCGGCGTATACCTGGTCGTGAACCCTTGCGATTGTGGTTTTTGCGCCGAGCTTTTTGCCTATTGCGCAGGCGACGATATTGAGCTGGTCGAAAGCGGTCATCGCCAGCAGGAAGTCGCAGTCGGACACGCCCGCGAGCGACAGGAATTTTGCCGACGCGCCGTTCCCGCGGATTACCCGCACGTCGAGGTTTTCCTCAATTTCGTCCGCGCGGTCAGTGTCGGACTCCAAGAGCGTTACCCCGTGCCCGTCCTCGCTGAGGACTTGGCAAAGGTAGTGCCCCACGTCTCCTGCTCCGACTATTATTATTTTCATATCTACCTATCGACACTAACAGACTTCGCGCGAATAAAAAGCTTTTTTTGGCGTCCTCCCGACTGCGGAAAAAATCGCCCGCCGCGTATAATGCGTTTGACAAAAGCGGGCGAAAAAATAGATTCGGCGAAAAATTGTCATGAAAGCAAAAGATTTTATGAAGGACCTTTCGTGGTCGCGCAAAGATTTGATTTCGACCGAAGACCTTACCCTCGACGAAATCGGCAAAATTTTCGCAATGGCGGACGTTTTCAAGGCGTCGCTCAAAAGCGACAAGGCAAAGCTTCCCTACCTGAAAGGCCGGGTTGTGGTGAACCTCTTTTTCGAGCCGAGCACCCGCACCCGCACCGCTTTCGAAATGGCGGCGCACAAGCTCGGCGCGGACGTCATAAGCGTGGCGTCGAACATTTCGTCGTCGGTCAAGGGCGAGACGCTCAAAGATACCGCCCGCAACATAGAGGCTCTGATGGCGGATATGATTATCGTGCGCCACAGCTCGTCGGGCGCGGCGAAGTACCTTGCCGACAGGGTGAAAATTCCCGTAATCAACGCGGGCGACGGCGCGCACGCGCACCCAACGCAGGCTTTGCTCGACGCGTTCACCATGCGCGAAAAATTCGGCGGAAACTTCAAGGGCAAAAAAATAACGATTTTGGGCGACATTCTTTTCAGCCGCGTTGCGCGGTCGAACATCTATCTGCTCCAAAAGCTCGGCGCGGAGGTGACCCTTGCGGGACCATCGACGCTCGTCCCGCGCGAGTTCGAAAAGCTAGGCGTGCGCGTCTGCTGCGACCTTGCCGAGGCTGTCGCCGACGCCGATGTCGTGATGCTTCTTCGCATTCAGCACGAACGCCAGAGCGCGACGCACTTCCCGTCGGTCTCCGAATACGCCAACGTTTTCGGGCTGAACCTGCGCCGCGAAAACCTCCTCAAAAAGGGCGCGTTCATCATGCACCCCGGTCCGATTAACAGGGGAGTGGAGCTTGACACGCCGCTTGCGGACTCCGACCGCTCCGTTATCCTCACGCAGGTCACCAACGGCGTCGCGGTCAGAATGGCCGTCATGAACCTTTGCATGCACCGCACAAACCGGTAATTATTATGGAAAACGAAATTTTGATTAAAAACGCGAGGGTTGTAGACCCCTCGCAGAATCTCGACAAAGTTTGCGACATTGCAGTCCGCGACGGAGTGTTCGCCGAAAATGTTTCGCCGAAAGCCGAAGTCGTGGACGCCAAGGGGCTTGTCTTGGCCCCCGGTTTTGTTGACATGCACGTTCACCTGCGCGAACCCGGTCAGACTTCGAAAGAGTCTGTGGCGACGGGCACGGCGGCGGCGGCGGCGGGCGGATTCACTTCAATCGTGGCGATGCCCAACACCGTTCCCGCGGCGGACAACGCCTCGACCGTTAGGCTTATTAACGACATCGTCGCCGAAACCGCAAAAGTGCGCGTCTACCAGAGCGCGTGCCTTACCGAGGGCAGAAAGGGCGAGACTCTCGCGCCTTTCGGGACTCTCAAAAATCTCGGTGTGATTGCTCTGACCGACGACGGCTCGTGCGTGCAGAGCGCGGAGCTTATGCGCAACGCAATGCAGTACGCGGGCATGTTCGGAATGCTCGTCATGGACCACTGTCAGGAAAACACGCTCACGCGCACGGGGCAGATGCACGAGGGCGAGTGGTCGGCGCGGCTCGGTTTGGGAGGCTGGCCGTCGGCGGCGGAGGACATAATTGTGGCGCGCGACGCGATTTTGGCGCACTACACAAAGTCGCATATCCATTTGCAGCACATTTCGAGCGCGTTGTCGGTGGGAATTATCCGCGACGCCAAAAAGCGCGGAATTAGCATTTCCGCAGAGGCTACCCCGCACCACCTCTCGCTAACCGACGAGTGCCTCAAAGACTACGACACCAATTTCAAAATGTGCCCGCCCGTCCGCACAAAAGCCGACGTGGACGCGCTTATAGAGGGCGTCGTCGACGGCACAATAGAGGTCATCGCGACCGACCACGCACCGCATTCCGAAAACGACAAAGACAGGGAGTTCGACTGCGCCCCATTCGGCATTACTGGGCTTGAAACCGCGTTTTCGGTCTGCCACGAAGTCCTTGTGCGCTCGGGCAAAATCGGCATGCCGAAGCTTGTTGAACTGATGTCGACGCGCCCCGCGCAGCTTCTGAAAATCGACGCGGGCACTCTCGCCGCCGGCGCAAAGGCGGACTTCGTTCTCATCGACGAAAATGCCGAATACGTCTACGACAAAACGCTCTCCCGCTCGACGAATTCGCCGTGGTTCGGCAAAAAACTGCGCGGCAGGGTCGTGGCAACATACCTCGGCGGCTCGAAGATTTATTGATGGAGTATTTCGGGGCAGGCGTTCTCGGGCTTCTGTCGCTTGCGGCTGTGTGGGCTACCGTTGCGAAGACTGCGGGGAGCGCGCGCGGCGTGCGTTCGGCGGAGCTTGACGCGTTTTCGACGATGCTTCTCGCGTTCCTTTTCGTGCTGGGCGCGCTTGTTTCGATGTCCGTTGCGCGGGCGTTTGCCGACGCTTCGGGCGACTTTTTCAAAATATTTCTGCCGACTTCCGCTTCGCAAATTACGGCGCTTGCGCTTTGCGCTGTTTTTGCGCGTTTCGCGAAAATCAAGCTCGACTTCAATCCGACCCGCGCCGCTCTCAAAACGGGTGCGTTGTACTTCTTCCCGACCCTTGCGGTGCTTGCGTGCGGCGCGTGCATAGCGGTGTTCTACAAGGCGGCGTTCGGCGAGGACATTGCGCGGCAGGAGATTGTAGCTCTCTTTGCGGGAATAGGCGACATTCGGGTAAAGATTTTCGCCGTCTTCACAATCGCGCTTCTTGCGCCGATTGCCGAGGAGACGTTTTTCCGCGGCATTCTGTACCCCGTCTTCAAGGGCGCGTTTTCGGCGGTCTTGCCAGATTCGAAAAAAGCCGTCGCAACGGCGGCTTCGGCGGCGGTAGTGTCGGTTTTGTTTTCGCTAATCCACGCGAGCGCGTACGCCGCCGCGCCGATTTTCCTGATGGGGATAATCCTCGTCTGCGCCTACGAAAAATCTGGCTCGCTCGTTTCGCCGATAGTTGCGCATTCGCTTTTCAACGCCGCGAACATCGCGGTGATTTTAATTTTATGAAACCTTTTGCGACAGTCGGAACGGTCGGCGGCTTGGGCGAAAAACGCCTGATTTCGCGCGTGTGCGCAAAATTCGGCGCGGCAGCCGATTTGCCGCCCCCATTCGGGGCGGGCGACGACTGCGCCCTCGTGCTTTCGCAGTCCCTGAAAAAAAACGTCCTGCTTACAAGCGACGCCGTCATTTTGGGCAGGCACTTTTCTCCCGACACCCCGCCCGAACTCGCGGGCGCAAAGCTCGTGAAGCGCAACGTAAGCGACATCGCCGCAATGGGGGCGCGTCCGTTCGCCGCGCTTGCAAGCTCGATATGCTCGCCAAACGTGTCGGTCGAATGGCTCGACGGTTTTTGCGGGGGCATGGGCGTTGCCGCGGAAAAGTACGGGCTGAAAATAATAGGCGGCGATTTCGCGTCGGTCGGCGGCGACTTCTTCTCGACCCACCTTACCCTCTTGGGGCAGACCGACGGACGCACGCTTTTGCGCGTCGGAGCGTCGGCGGGCGACTACATTTGCGTAAGCGGCGCGTTAGGCGCGTCGTTCGAAAGCGGGCACCATTTGGCTTTCGAGCCGCGCGTTGAGCAGGGCGTGTTCCTCGCCGCCGAGCCGCGCGTTTCGGCGTGCACCGATTTGAGCGACGGCGCGGCGTCCGACCTCCGCAACCTCCTTCCGCGCGGAACTTGCGCCGAGCTGTCCGAAAGCGCCGTCCCCCGCAGGGAGTACTGCGGCAAAACCGCGACACTAAAACAGGCTCTTTGCGACGGCGAAGACTACGAGCTTCTCTTCACTTTCTCCGGCGCGGCGTCCGAGCTTAGCGCGTTTTCGCGCGTCTACGAAGCGCGTTTCGGCGAGCCGTTCTACGTCATGGGGCAAATAAAAACGGCGAATCCCGCAGACGGGGAAGACGCCGTGTTTGTCGTTTCGCAAAACCGCCGCGAGCCGTTTTCGGCGGGCGGTTTCGACCACTACCAGCCCTGACTTCTCTTGATGTCCTCCTGAACGAGATTTCGGAACGCCTGGCTTTTTGCGGCGTTTTCGAAAGTCTTTTGCACCTGTTCGAGCACTTCGGTGTATTTCTTCACGTCGCCCTCGAAGCCCGAATAGAAGTCCGTATTGTTGATTTCGCGCACTTCCGTTTTGATGAGGTTCGAAAGGTCTAGCATGTACGCCTTGTAGGCGCGTTCGAAGCTCGATTTGTCCATGCGTTTTTTGAGCGCGGAAAGGTGCTTCTTTACAATCATGCCGATTACGGGCGAGTTCTCCGAGTCCGCAAGCTGTGTAGTCGAGAAAAGTTTTACGAAGTCTTTTGCGACGTTCCCGATTCTTTCGACTTTCATCTTCTGGTCTATGTAGTTGTCTTCGGAGAATTTTTCCCACTTGCCGAGGTTGTCGAGCCTGCGGGCTTCGAGAGTGCCAGCCTCCGATTCGATGTCGCGCATTAGCCTGTTTACTTCCGAGCGTTGGAACCAGTTTATGCGCCTGATTTTCGCCTGCGCGGGCATTACGACCGCGAGCGTTTCCATAGAATTGGGGTTGATTATGAGCGTGCCCTCCGAGTAGCTTATGGGCAGGTTGTTGTTTAGCTTCAAAATCCTGTCGTTGATTGCGTTGATTTTTACCGGGAACGCCATCATCTTCTGCTTCAAATAACCCACGACAAACTGCGAGGTTCCAACGAGGTCGCGGTACTGCTTTTCGTTGATGAATTCCGAATTTTTCGTGCCTTCGGGCAGCTCTTTTGGGAAGACGAGCACCAGCGGCAGGTTTTTCGAAACGTAGATTTCCTTTTCGTTGTATTCAAGCTGTTCGCCGCGCGCGTTCGAAAGCGTAAGCCCCGGCGTGAACGCAGCAAACGGAATGAACGCAACCTGTTTGCCCTGTATTTCCGAAAGGAATGCCGCGCCGCGGACGTCGCCGTCGGTCATGTAGGTCTGCGCGGTGTAGCGTTCCTTGACGAGATTTTCGAGTTCGCTCATTGTGGCGGGGCGTTTTTTCTGCCCCTGCTCGTTTCCGCCGGCGGCGACAGTCTCGGAAGCCGAAGCTTCCGCCGCCTTGCCCGACAAAATTTCCTTGATGGTTTTCAGCTGTTCGGCGAAGTTTCCGGGGAATTCCTCTGCGGCGGCTTTCTTTATCAGCGCGAATGTGCGCGGGCGCATTTTGTCCGTCGTCATAGCGTCGAGTTCGAGCTTTGCGGCGGTTTCGTTTTGGAGCAGTTCGAGGAATGTGTTGAGGTTCGTCTTGCCCGATTCCGTAAATTTCTTTTTCAGTTCGCCGTACGCCGCCGCGCCAAGCTGCGTTTTATAGTCTCCCAGCCCCGACGCAATCGACGCCTGTTCGCCGATGAACGGCTCCTGCTTTACGAAGTCGAGCGGGAACTTTTTGTCGGCAAGCTCCTTCACGAGCTTGATGTCGTTTTCGTCCGCCGAGAACGACATGTTCTGGATAGTCTCCCACGCTTCGACCTGTTTTTTTACCCAGGATTTCGCCTTCGACGCGTTGTCGGCGTTTACTTCCGCCGATTTCGCTTCGAGTTTCGCCCTTAATTCGGCGGGCATTTCCTGAGCGAACGCCGATGCGGCTGCGATTACCGCCAACGAGATTGATGTGATAAATGTCTTCATAGAAAGTCGAAAATCCTATTGGGCATTCCCCGCGTGTCAACCAATTTAACGCGCCCGACGCCTTTTAGGGCGCGTCTTTATTTTAAGGGGCGCAAGAAATAGCTTGAAGAGCGCGTCCGCCTTTGATTTGATATTTGGCTTTCATGAATTTATTTAAGAAAATCGTATCTCTCGGAAAAAAGGTTTTTTCCAAAAATGAGTCAGAGCCGCGCAAGGCGGGGAAACAGCAGGGCGGCGCCCGAAAGAAAAATTCCGCCGCGCCGCGCCCCAAAAATGCCCCCGCAAACGCCGCCCGCCGCCCCGACGACCGCCGCAGGGAGGGTCGCCGTCCGCGCCGCGAGTCGGGCAAAAAAGGCTTGGACGTGCAGAATGTCCCCGCGCAAAAACGCGCTCCCAAAAACGTTCCCGCCCCCTATCCGCAGGACGAGCTTTCGGCGTCGCTTCCCGACTTCGCCGCGCTCGGTCTTTCCCCCGCGGTTCTCTCCGCCGTCAAGGACATGGGCTACGCGTCGCCCACGCCGATTCAGTCAAAGGCAGTCCCGATTGTCCTTTCTGGCGCGGACGTAATCGGCACGGCGCAGACGGGCACGGGCAAAACGGCGGCGTTCGCGCTTCCGCTCGTCGACAAGCTCGGCGAATCGCAGTTCGAGCCGCGCGTGCTTGTGTTAAGCCCCACTCGCGAGCTTGCCTCGCAGACCGCCGAGGCGTTCAAAAATTTCTCGAAATATTCGCCTATCGAAACGCTCCTCGTTCAGGGCGGCGTCTCGATGGAACGCCAGATTGCCGCGCTCAAAAGCGGCGTGGACGTCGTGGTCGCCACCCCCGGAAGGCTTCTCGACCTCAACCGCAACCGCGCAATTTCGCTCAAAAACATAAAGTACCTTGTGCTCGACGAGGTTGACCGCATGTTCGACATGGGCTTCATCGAAGACGTTTCCAACATCATCAGGTACTGCCCCAAGGAACGCCAGACGCTCTTCTTTTCGGCAACAATGCCCGACGCCGTAATGCGCCTGTCCAAATGGGCGTTGACCGACCCGCAGAGGCTCGACACGGGCATTGCCCAAAACAGCCCCGCCGATACAATCGAGCACTTCGTCTATCCCGTTGACGGAATTCAAAAATACGATTTACTGATAGAATATCTTAAATCGATAACTTTCGACTCGCTCATAGTTTTCACCCGCACGCGAATCGACGCCGACAGAATCGGCGAATGGCTCGTCGGGCACGACTACAAAGTGTCGATTCTCCACTCCGACCGCACCCAGCGCGAACGCGACAAGGCTCTCGCCGATTTCAAGGAGCGCAAGACCAACATACTTGTCGCAACCGACATCGCCTCGCGCGGGCTTGACATCAACGATGTCCAGTACGTCATAAACTACAACGTTCCCGAACACGCGGAGGACTATGTCCACAGAATCGGGCGAACGGGCAGGGCGAACAAGGACGGCACGGCAATCACGCTTTACTCCTCCGACGAAACTATGTTCCTGAAAAGAATAGAGGAATTTATAAACGCGAAAATCGAGCGCAGAAAGTTGGAGGGCTTTGCGTACAGAAACGAGCCAATCCTCGTGGAAGAAACCAAAAAGCACAGGAAACGCAACCGCTGACGGGGTGTTATAGCACCGTTGATGCGGCGTTTCCCCGCATGCGCAGACCGCTCGCGTACAAAAGTACGCCACGCGCCCTGCGCATGCGTGAAAGCCACCGCCTGAACGGCACTCTAACACCCCTAACAAATGAGTGCTAACGCACAAAGTTTTTTAGAATGCGCTGGGAGAAAAGTGGAGTTGTTTGGTTTGTGAGCCGACTAATGTTTGCGGATAGCCGTGTATGCTACGCGCCCTGTTTCGCGCGTAAAGCCGCCCTTATACTAGCACTTTGACGCGCCTAAATAGTGAGCGCACGGCGCGGAAGATTTTTAGAGTGTGTTGGGATAAAAGTTGGTTTTACAAAAAAGCGGAAATTCCGAGATTCGGGATTTCCGCTTTTCTTTTTATCCGCGCATAGCGCGTCTATTTAAATTAGTTTCTTTTCTGCGTTAAGCATTTCCCAACGCCAGTAATTGGCGAAGCCAATACGAACTTATCCAGAAAAGGCGCGGTTATAGCCGCGCCGAGTTATCACAGAAAGGAACGAAGTTCCGACGACCGGCGCGGCTCGCGCCCGTGCAGGCTGCAGCCTGCTGCTAGCCTGCGCTTTGCCTGCTTAATGAGATGTCGGCGCTGTATGAGACGTTTAGTTCGTATTGGGCGGGGTTTAGGTACATGTCGGGCACGTTGAGGTTCAAATAGTAGGTTTTATCGAATATTGTAAACGGGAATCTTTTTACGGTTGTCATGTAGGCAGGGCCGGTATTTGTCGAGTAGTTTGTATCGATTTCCAGCGAGCCTGCGCCGAAATGGAATGCAAGTTTATAGTAGTATGATTTGCTTGCAAATGATATTTCTTGCGGGTAGTGTGCATCGACGTACGGGCCGGAAATTTGGAAGTCGAGTCCGCCGTCGGGCAGGAATATGTCGCACAGCGTTTTGCCCGACGCCGTGCAGCGCGCACGGGGTTCGAGCGAAAACGGCATTGTCGCCGAGCAGAAATTGTCCGCATGCGCCGCTTTTGTTATGTCAACGAGCACGTCGCCGCTTTTTGCGTGCTGCTCGAACACGCGCACCGAGAAGTCGAGCGACACTTCCGATGTCAGCCAGAAAAACTCCACGCACTCCTGCGGCGTCATCGGGCCGATTGCAAGCCCGCCGCCCGGCAGAACTTCCGTCGTCGGGTAGGGAATCGGGGAAAGGTGTGTAAACGCTTGCATGTTTATTCTACGTATTTGGGTTCGCTCATGAGTACTTTTGCGGTTGCAAGGTAGCCGTTGTGGCAGATGTAGATTTCGCGCATTTTCGCAAGCTCGCCGTCGTCGAGGTCGGCTGGGTCGAGCTCGATTCCGTCGGGTTGTTCGCCGCCGCTTGCGCCAATCACGAATTTGTCGAAAACCGCGTCGCCTTCGCCGCCGTTGATTTCGGCTTTCGTCTGCGTAGGCTCGTCGGATTTCCCCGAAATTTTGCCCGTCGTGCGCGTCGATATGTCGGAGCTTACGGTTCGGTTTCGGTTGATTCTGAAAAGCTCCTCCATGTTGTCGGGGTAGAGGTGTTTGGGCGGGCCGAATTTTACGAGCGTCGTGCCGTCGGCGAGGTTTTCCTCGGTCTGCACGACCGTCGCTCCTATGTCCGCCCAGTCGGGATTTTTCGAATCCGAAATGCCGATGCGTTTGCCGAGAAAGCTCTTTTCGAGCGCGCCGAGAATCTTAACCGAGCCTTCGTACTGCGCGTCGGAAACGGCTTTGTAGACGGCTTCCGCAAGTCCCGACGGCTTTTCCTCCGCGAACTGCGACGTCTTCCAGATTGTGTACGTTCCGCTGACTGCGTTTGTCGAAAGAATGTTTGCTGCGACGTTTTTTGTGACAATGCTTCCGTCGTCTGTTGTGTATTTTACTTTCGCCGTAATGCGGTCGGAGAGCGTTTGGAAGTTCATTCCCGCTACAATCGAGCCTACGAGCAGCTCCCGCGCGTATGTCGGCGTTTCACGCGCCGATTCGACAACCGTCATGTCCGATTCGTCCGCGAGCGACGGCACATGCTTTCGCCACCACTGCACGCTGTTTGGCTGCACCGTTCCGCAGACGATTTTATATGTCGAAGACGACGATTTCGCGCCGTCCAAATCGACCGTCATCACGATTGCGCGGCGCGAGTTCGACTGCGCGTCCTGCGGGTATTTTTCCTCGGAGACCGCGAGCCACGTTTCGCCGTCCACTTCGTTTTCCTGCTCGTACTTTACGGAAACGCAATCTACGCGCAGGTCGGGACGCTCGGCGACGCTTGCCGAGAGCGTGGTTTTCTTCGAAATATCTATTGTCTCCGACGGCAGGGCGGGGCGTTTTCGGACTTCGAGCTTGGGGTAGCCGTCCGTCGCGTAGTCGAAGTACGCCACGGAATTCGGCGCCCATTTGAGGGTACGCGCTATTGCCTGGGCGCAGGAGATGTCGCGGGCTTCGTCAAGCAGCATGTCGGAGTCTGTGTCTATTGTGCCGACGGCGAGCTGCGCTCCGCACGACGCCGCGTAGAGCGCGATTTCTCTGATTTGCTCCGAGACCTTGATTTTCCCGCCCGCGGCGTTTTGTCCGAGCGCGACTCTGCTTCGGAGCACGCTTGCCGATTCTCCGCCGACGGCGCGTTTCCAGTACTGCTGGTAGACGGTTTCCTCCAAGTCCCTCCACGGACTTTTTGCGACGATTTCCGACGCCGTTTTTTCCGCCGCGCGCCGTTTGGGGATTTTCGTGATGCGTCCGAAAAATTTGCGCGTGCTTCCGACGAAAACCTCGATTGTGTCGTCGATGTCGGGCACGGTCTGCGCGTCGGGCGCGAGCGTGATTCTAAGCTCGTCTGCCGACGACGTTTTGCGGAGGATTTTCGCCGCGCACACCGGGAATTTTGCGGCGTCTACCGCCGCCGAGTTTATCCTGAAAACGACGTTCATTCTATACTTCGCCTTTGAGTTTTTTCATTTGTTCGAGGCTTTCCTCGATGTCGGATTTCAGCTGCGCCACGGTTTTTTCAAGCTCGTCGATTTTCGATTCGAGCCTGTCGAGTTCCGTGCGCATTTCGCGTTCGATGTCGTCGATTGTCATTGTTGCTCCTTTGGTTTGCCCGCCGAAAATTCGTAGCGGGTATTTGATACAAGTTTTTCGTATTCGGTTTTGATTTTCGAAACCACCGCGTTTTCGAATGTCGTTTTCGAGCCGTCTGCGTGTTCGAAAACGAGCGCGGCGGGCGAGAGCGCGGCGATTTCGGAGGCGTGCCCGACCGCGAATTTTTCGGCGTCGGCTTCGCTTCCGTGGGCGCGTTCGATTTCGAACGCGAGGGTAGTTTTTGTGTTGCCCCTGTCGAAAATTTTGGCCTCGTCGGCGTCGATAGTGTATTCCGTCTGCGAGCGTCTGCACGTTTCGAGCGAAAGCGATTTCGGGAACTCTCCGTCGTTCGCAAGGTTTGTGTCGGCGAATTTTATTTTCATTGCAAAACCGATTGCGCGTTGAGGATTATCGAGATTTTCCCGTCCTTGGAAATCCACGGATACTGCGGCGCAAGGGTCATGCGCCCGTATCCGCACGCCAGCGGCGGCGTCCAGTTGTGAAGCGATTTCGATACGGTTTCGGCGGCGGAAAGCAGCGACGGCGCGTTTGCGGCTATCGGGTCGGCGCGCGAAACTTCCACGCGCAGCTCCACCTCCGAAAATGTCGGGCCTGCCGCGTATTTCGACGCGGTTTTCGGCAGCGGCCTTCCCACTGTTATTCGGAGTCCGTTCGCCTTTCCGCCGTCGTCGTCCGCGCCCTCCTTTTTGATGTCGGCAAGGCGCAGGTCGGACGCGCCGCGCAGGCGTTCGTAAATCGAATTTTGCAGGCTTTCGAGCGTTCCCATTTTAAATGCCCTCCATTGTTTTGCGGCTTGCGTTTCTCGCCGCCGAAGCCGCCGATACGCCGCGTCGGGGACGCACGGTTTTTACGCCGTCGAGCGGTCGCGACACCACAAGCTCGCCCCGCGCGATTCTTGCAAGCGTTTCGCGGGCGATGTCGGCGTGCTTCTTCTGCATGTCTGAAATTTCAATCGACGGCACGCGCAGGTGGAGCGATTCCACCGCAAGCCGCAACGCGCAGTCTTTGAGCTCGGGCGGAATTTTAGAGTGGTCGGCGTCGAGCGCGTTCAGCCCGCTCGTTGCGATTTCCACCCTGATTCGCGCTATGACCGTCGCTATGATGTCCACCGAAATGTCGCGTTTGCGCGACTTGAACGCCTCGGCTTTGAGCGTGTCGAGCTGTGGTTTGTTTAGAGCCTCTTCGAGGTCTTCGGGGAAAATTTTAATCCATTCCATAACCGCATGGACGCGGCGGAAGCCCGAAGGCCTCCGTCGCGCCGCCTATTACGCTCCTTCCTTGATTTCGAGTTTGCGCACGCCGAGCTCGCTCGCCGCCACTATGCTTGAATAGTGCTCGACAGTGATGTCGGTGTACTTTGCGTGTTCGTCGCAGTAAACCCTGAACGCCGAGCCCTCCTCCGTGGGGGTGTAGAAGCGTTTGAGGTTCGACGGTTCGTCCTTCGAAACGGCGTTCTGCGCGTAGAACGCGTAGACCGTATTGCCGAGGATTTTCGATTTTGCGGTGTCGGAACTCTGGAATCGCGACGCCAGCACGCGGCAGCCGTCGAGCAGGAATTTGCCCGCAAGCTCGTCCTGCGCCATCGCCGCGCCCTTGAAGGCAACCGCCGAATTTTGCGATTCGAGGCACGTCATGCGCTTGTCCCACGCCGATTCGCCAAGCAGCAGCCTGTTCGGTCGGATTCCGCTCTGGTCTGCGGCGGAGGAAAGCATTGCGCGAATGTCGGCGTCGGGGTTTGCGCTCGCCGACCAGTCCGCCTTTGTCTGCGCCGTGGCGATTGCGTCGAGGGCTGCAACCGCCCTGCGCAGCTCGTTGCGGAGCAGGCGTTGGAGCAGCATCTGCACATAGCGTTCCTGCCAGTCGTCGCCCGCGGCTTCGTCGTGGTCTACGCGGATTGTAAGCCCCTTGTTGAGCGTCTTTTCGTTGACCGACTCGCCGTCGTAGCGGACGCGCTTGAACTCCGCGCCGATTGAGCGCACGTCGTCGCTTTCCGAGAAGAACGCCTGTGCGTTGTCGCTGCGCTTGAATTCGAAGCGTCTGCCGACGGGGACGGGCGGGGCGATGAAGTCGAGAATCGCCGAGATGTTGTCGGGGTCGACCCAGCCCGTAGTGAACGCCGTGAGGGCTTCCGAGTAGTTGCCCGCGGTGAATTTATTTTCGTTTGCGCTTATTATGTTTTCGTTCATGATATTAGTTTTTGCTTATTGCAATCCATGCGATTTTCGTGGAGCCAGCCGTGCCGTTCGCGTCGAGCGTGAAGCTTATGCCCGACGTAGACGCCGCGGCCTTTACCGTCTTTTCCGAGCCTCCCGCGCTTTGAACGGCGGCGATTACAACGCTGTCGGAGTTAAGCCCCGAAAATTCGAGGGAGTCCGAAGTTGTCGCCGTAGTCCATTCGTGCACGCCGCACGCGGCGAGCTTCCACGCCGATTCGCCGAAGCCCTGCGGGTCGATTTCCGCAAGCCCGCCGGAAACCGCCGAGCACACCGCGACGCCCACTTTGTACGAGCCGTCCGCCGCCGCCGCCGAAACCTTGCCGTTTGCCGACGTGTATACGCTTGCTCCCGCGGGAATGTCGGTCGCCGCGCGGCACATGATTGTGCTTTCCGCGCTTGCGGGCAGAATCACCGCGAGCCTTTCGCCTTTTGCGCCCTCGTCGGAGCACACTCCGAAAGGCTTGTCCGCCGCGCCCGCAACCGCGAAGCCGCCGTCGTTTGCGCCCGCCTTTACCACGAGGTACGCGTTGTCTACGGATTCCTCCGCGACCATTGTAATCGAGCCTGCGTGCGTGCCGTCTGCGATGTTGCAGAACGCGGGCTTGCGTTCGAACGCCGCGCGGAGGCCTTCTGCGAGCCGCGCGGACAGTTTTTGTCTGTTGTCTGTCATATTATTTCCTGTTGTTTTTTATGCGGACGGATTTTTAGTGCTATCCGTTGAGTTTCTGTTTTTTTACCGCCGCAAAGCTTTTCGTGTACGGCTCGCCGAGTCTGCGCGACCGTTCGAGCGCAAGTTCGGCAAGCCTCCTTTCGGGGCGTTCGTCGGCGTTTTTCCGCGCCGCCAGCCGTTCCGAGATTGTCGCCGCCGCCGCGCTTTTTCTGAGCGACTCCGCCTTTTCCGCGCAGATTTCTATTTCCTCCGCGAGCTTTCCCATTTTCGCCATCGCCGCGCGGGAGCGTTCGGCAGTTTGCGCCAAACCGCGCCCGCCGAAGCCGAGAATTTTTCCGCTTTCGGAAATGTTCGGGTTGTTCGTAAGACCTACCGACAGGAGCTTCACGGGGCGGTATCTGCCGTCGCCGAGCTTCTGCATTCGCCAGCGCGGCGACATCGCCGAAAATTCTCCCCTCACTATTTTCTCGTAGGTTTTTTGCGGGTACGCCGCCACGACCGCGATGCCGTCGTTTGTCGGGCATATGCGCTTTATGCGCCCCACCGCCTCCGCCCTGATTCCCTCGTCGTCGGGGTGTCCGACGTAAATCGGAATGCCGACCGCCGCGCTCCAAGCCGCCGCGCGTTTCATTTTCCGCGCCGACTCTTCGTCGACAACCTGCATGCCCTTTGCGTGCGGCCATTCTCCGAAGGGGCAAAGCACCTGCAAAAGCTCCCTATCCGATTTCATTGGATTCCTTTTTGTTTGAAGCGGGGAATGCGAACCTCCGCGCGAGTTCGGTTTTGTCGGGCGAGAGTCCGAGGGCGGCGAGGCGTTCGATGATTTCAAGCTCGCACTTGTGCATTTCGTAGTCGGGCAGTTTCAGCCTGAATTTCGCAAGCGGCGTTTCGTCGCCCGTCGCAAGCCTGATTACCTGCGCGTCCACACAGCGGTTGAGCGTGTCGCCTACAAGCGCGGCGTCGGCCTCCTCTATGAGCGAGCTTTCGTACCACTGCACGCTCGCGCCCTGCCTGTTGTCGCCGCTGATTGTGTTGAGGTCGCTGCCGCGCCAGAGGGCGCAGAGCATTCTGTCTACGCGTTCGACGAGCGCGGGGTAGGGCAGCTCGCCCTTTGTGGAAACGTCGATTGCCTCTATGTCCGTGCCCTCCGAAAGCACAGCGTGGAATTCCGCGCCGAAATCGGCGACGGCCTCGCACGCCGCCTCCCACTGGGGCGAGTCTGGGAAGGCGTCGGTTTTCGCCTTAATCCCCGGCATGCCGTTGCGCTCGCAGTAGATGAGCCAGTCTTTGAGCGGCAGTTGTTTGAAAATGTATGCGATTGACGACGCCGTCATCAGACCGTCGCCGCAGGTGATGAGCCATTCGCCCTCGTCGAGCGGCGCGCCGTCGGCGAGCTGCCCCTCGCGTTCGAGCAGCCTCAGTTTGCCGCTCGTGTTTTCGAAGAGCCAGAGCGGGTATTGCTCGAACACCCCGCGGATTTTCCCGTTCTTTTCGGAAAACGAAATTTTGTGCGCCGAGTATTTCATCGCGACAGCGTCCATCATCTGCGAGACGAGCATGCGAAGCCCGCCGCGCTCGTTTTTGTCGGTCGCGCTCCTTGCTTCGAGCGACGAATAGAAGTCGGACAGAATCTTTTTGTGCTCGAACGCCCTCTGCGAATTTTCGCTTACGACGATTTCGCATTCGAGCCGCGCTATCGATTTTTTGCGTTTGAGGTTCAGCCCGCAAATTACGTCGTCGCGGCGCAGAATTGCCTCGAACATTCGAGCCGCCGTTCCGAGCCTTCCGGCTTCGAATTCTTCGAGGGCGCGGGAGAGCGTATCGGGGCGCAGGTTTTTAATCGTGTTGAATCGCGCCCTCAGGAAGCGCGAACTTATCGTGGGATTGTTGCCTTTTGCATTCATGCGTCCCAGAATATCACGGACAGGGCGCGTCGGCAAATTTACTTTGGGAACTTTTGATAAAACTACATTTTTTGATACTTTTTCGATTTCCGTCGCGCAATGCGCGCTATTTGTTTCCCGCCAAACTAAAAGATTTCCCAACGCCAGTAATTGGCGAAGCCAATACGGGCTAAAAGAGAAAAGGCGCGGTTGTAGCCGCGCCGAATTATCGCAGAAATGAGCGAAGCTCCGCCAGGCGTCGCATATTGCTCCCGCCTTATTGTCCGCTCAGTCTGGCGGAGTTGGAGACTACGAAGATTGAGGAGAGGTTGTGGAGGAGTGCGCCCGAGACGGGGTCGAGGAGACCGAAAGCGGAGGCCGTGATTGCGAGCGCGCTAACCGTGAGCGAAATGCCCATGTTAGTTTTGATAACCGCCATTGTTTTGCGCGAGAATTTGATAATGCGCGGTATTTCGGCTATTCCGTCGGAGAGCAGTGTGATGTCGGCGTTTTCGACCGCCATGTCGTTGCCGATTTTCCCCATCGCAACCGATGCGTTTGCGGCGGCGAGGGCTGGGGCGTCGTTTACGCCGTCGCCCACCATGCAGACGGTCCTGCCGCTTTTTGCCAGGCGTTCGACCTCGTTGAATTTGTCGGCGGGCATGGCGTTTGCCGAAAATTTCGCAATGCCTACGGCATCGGCGACAGCCTTTGCGGCGGCCTCGTTGTCGCCCGTGAGCATTTCGGCGTCAATGGAGAGCGCGCGCAACTCGTCTACCGCGGTTTTCGCCTCGCCTCTGAGCGTGTCGCCGAGCGCGATAAGCCCGCGCAAATTGCCGTCGAGCGCGACCGCTACAAGCGTTTCGCCGCCGTGCTGTTTTTCGAAATCCGAGAGTATTTTCGAGCCTTCTATTTCGCCCGCAAACGCGCCGCGCTTGCAGACTTCGATTTTTCCGAGGGCGGTCTCGCACGAAATCCCGCGACCGGGAACGGACACGAAATTTTCGGCGGGCAAAGCCTCGATTTTTTCCGCCCTAGCGAATTCGGAGATTGCCGCCGCAATGGGGTGCTCCGAGAGCCGTTCGGCGGACGCGGCAAGCCTTGCGAGGGCGCGTGCGTCGCCGTCGCAAGCTATGATTCCAGCCACCTTGATTTCGCCCTTTGTGAGCGTGCCCGTCTTGTCGAAAACGAGAGTGTCGGTTTTCGCGAGCGTTTCTATCGCCGCGCCGCTTTTAACGATTACGCCGAGCCTTGCGAACCTGCCGATGGTTGCGGCAATCGCCGTCGGCGTCGCGAGCACGAACGCGCACGGGCAGAACACAACGAGCGCGGTTGCCGACCTCACAAGAGCCGTCATCGCCGACAGTCCGAAGCCGAATTTTACGATGAAAAATACCGCGACCGACGCGAGCAGCGCCACAACCACGAGCCGCCCCGCCCAGACGTTTGCGATGCGCGAAATCGGCGCGCGCGTGCCCGCCGCCTCCTCGACAAGCCGCGCAAGCTTTCCCGCTTCGGAGTCGCCGCCCGCTTTTTCGACTCGCACTTCAATCGCGCCCGAAAGGTTTGTCGTTGCGGCAAACACGCGGTCGCCCTCCGCCTTGTCGGCGGGCATTGATTCGCCCGTGAAGTTCGACTGGTCGACGGAAGTGCGCCCAACAACAATCGTGCCGTCGGCGGGGATTGCCGAGTGCGGCTTGACCGCCACAATATCGCCCGCGCTCAGCTCCGAAATCGGTTTTTCCCGAAGCGAGCCGTCGGGATTTTTCACGAACGCGGTTTTGGGCGCAAGCTCCGCGAGCCTGCGAACCCCCCGCTTGGCGCGTCCGACCGTTCTTTCTTCGAGAGCCTCTCCGCACGCCATCAGAAACGCGATTTCGCCCGCCGCAAAAATGTACCCGTGCCCGCCGTGTCCTCCGCCCGATTCCGCGCCGCATTCGACCGCGAATTGAAGCGCGATAGTCGCAATCATCGCAAGCGAAACGAGCGCCGGCGCGCCGATTCTTCCGTTTTCGAGGGCGTTTCGCGCCGCGGCGAAAATCGGCAGTCCGCAAAGCGCCACCGCAATCCACGACGGGTCGGCGAGCGGCGAAAATCCCGCCCAAGTTTTCGAGAGAACGAATCCCGCCACGAGCGACAGCCCCGACAGCCAGAGCTTTACGGACGTCGGAACGTATTTTTTTCCGCCGCCCGAGCAGCACGAGTGCATTCCGCCCGCGGCGTGTCCGCCGCAGCAGCTGTGAAGTTCCTCTTCGTGCTTGTGCCCGCAGCAGCACGAATGACCGTGTTTTTCGCTTTCGTTATCCATATCGATTTTGAAATTTTTGCAGTAAGTTAGATGCGTCTAATTTGTTTTGCAAAGCTTTTGTCGCAAAAAAAACGCGCCGATTTTTTATCGGCGCGCTGGGAGTAAAATCGACTATTTTTTGAAGCCGTCAAGCTTCTGACCGTCCTTGACGAGGCGGGCGCGGAGCTTCTGGTAGTCCACGTCCTGAACCGCGACGTTGTCGTCGATTGCAATCGCCGCCGCCGTAGCCGAGCTTTGACCCAAAATCATTACGTTCGGCTCCATTCTGATTGAGCCGAAAGCCACGTGCGACGCCGAGAGCGCGAACGGCACAAAGAGGTTCTGGCATTCCGACTTCATCGGAACGAGACTGCGGTAGCTGATGGGGTAGGCGATTCTCACGGGTTTTTCGAAACCGCCCTCCATGGCGACCTTGCCGTCGCGGACGACGCGTTCGATGTGGTGTGAGTCCATCTGGTAGCTGCCCAAGCCAACGGAGTCGGGCGCAACCCTCTTGCCCTGGCAGTCCGCCTGCGTCATCACGTAGTCGGAGAGCATGCGGCGGCCTTCGCGGACGTAAAGTTCGTGCGGCCAGTGGTTTGTTTCGGGGAATTCGGAGAGCGCGGGGCCGAACGCCGCAACGCGGTCGCGGAGTTCCTTCGGAACGGACGAGTCGTTCGCGAGGAAGAACATGAAGCCCATTTGGTAGTCTACGTGGTCTTGGAAGATTTTTTCGCGTTCGGCGTACGAAGCCTCAACCCAGCCGAAGTTTGCGCCGACGTGGTCGATGGAAATCGGGCCCGCGTTGTTGCAGTCGCCTTCGTTGAGCTTGACGGGCCCCGTGCTGTATCTGAGATTCCAGAACGTCGAGGGCGCGCCGTTGACGTAGCGTTTGAGAAGCTCGAAGCGTTCGGGTCTGTAATTTGCGGGCTTCTGCCATTCGATGTGCGGGTCTTTTTTCGAAACCCACATTCTGAAACAGTACGCCTGAAGCTTTTTGTCGCCCTTGCCGAGAACGTCTACTTTCGAGTCCGCAACACCCTCGATGAGTCCGCTCGACGGGTCGCCGGGGACGACATAGGGGTCTACCGCGTGGCGGGGCAGGTGGCTGTGTTTCGAGAAATATGTGCCGTTGTACGTTTCTCCGAAGCGTTCGTTGTCTTCGCGGCCGAGCATGTACGAAACGCCCGCCATCGCCATGAGGTCGCCCTCGTAAGTGCCGTCTACGAACATTTTGCCCTTTGCTGAATTTCCGTTTTCGAAAACGAGCCTCGTGATGCGGCCGTCTTTCTTTTCGACCTTTTCGAGGCGGTGTTCGAAGTAGACGGGAACGCCGGCTTCCTGCAACATTTCAAGGAAGACCCTTTCGGCGTCCGACGGGCGGAAACCCGTCCATTTGCCGAGTCTCTTGTAGAACTCGACTACCGCGCCGCCGAGCGAGCTTTTCTTGCCGATGTCGGATTCCGTGAGGCCGCCGCTCGTCATGCCGCCGACGTGTCTTCTGAAAACGTATAGCGCGGAGGTTTTGCCCATGCGGCGCGCCTGCAAAGCCGCGCCGACGCCCGCGGGCGTGCCGCCGTAGACTACGATGTCGTATTCGTTTTCTACGGGATTTTCCGACTTGGGAAGGGGATAGTAGTATTTAAGGCCGGGGTTGGGCGTCGTTGGCGCGGGGAGGTCGGCGTAAACGCCGCTTGCCGAGAACGCCGCGACCGCCGCCGCGAATGCAAACAATGCTTTTTTTGTGTTCATATGCAGTTTTCGAGATATGGATAGAATAAAGATGATTCCGTGCCGAATTTCCGCGCGCGGAACAATCCCAAGAAAACTGCCTGACTTTTTGCGGAATACAAGAATAATTTTGCCTAAAAATCGCCGATAAATTTTGAGATTTTGTGGAATTAAAGGCGATTTTTATCGCGCGACCGCCGCGCATGTCTTTGGCAATTACGCATTTCACTTCGCCTGCATGAGTCCTCAACAAAACGCGCCGCCTCGGCAAAAACGCAAATCCGACGCTTCCGCTGGGCTTTCGCACGCGCGTAAAATCCGCGCAAGGGCACGCTATTTTTCGGCGGTGTCGCTTTCTATGAACAGCACGATTGTCGAGATTCCGTCGCCCCACTGGTATTTTTTTATCGTGCCCGAAAGCGGCTTGGGCGTGGCGGGTCTTGCGTATTTTTCGCGGAAGGCGGCGGCGCGCCACTGCGGCATGAGCACGCGGATTTTCCCGCCGAACGAGCCGTCCGAGCCTACCGTTTTGCATTCGAAACACACAACGTTGTTGTCGCAGTAAATAGCCAGCGGTTTTGCCGCCGACACATACAGCGTCGCCGACGCCCCTATGCCCGCAAAATTCTTTATATAATAATAGTCCGCCGTGGATTTTTCCGCCTGCGCGGACGCCGTAAACGCCGCTGCGACCGCCAACACAAGAGCCGATAATTTTCTCATAACGCCTGTTTTATCGGCGCGGGCGGCGCGGCGTTTAAGTTTATTCGCCTTTCGGGAAATTTTCGATTTCCGTTTTTTGAGGCTTGTCGGCGCGCGCCAAAACCTTTCCGTCGGCGACAACAAAGAAGCCCGAACCCTCGCCGTAGCGCGAGCCGTCGGCGTCGTAGAAAACCGTGAGCTTTGCGCCCTTGTAGGGCACGTTTGCGAGGCGGAAGTACTTCCAGCCGTCGGGGACGAGCGGGTTGATTTTCAGCGTCGAGTCCGCCGTCGGGCGAATCCCGACAAGCCCCGTAATTACGATGTCGGCGAAAGTGGAGTGGTTGTAGTCTTTGCCGCGCTCCTTGTAGTACGCTTTAACCTTGTCGCCGCCGCGGACATAGCGCGTGCGGGTAATCCAGTCGCCGTTGTCGGGGTGTTGCGATTCGTCAATCCAGAATACTTTTTTGCCGTCTGGTTTCGTCAGCGTATGCGATTTCGCGTAGGTTCTGAGCGCGTCGAAAAAGTCGTCTTTCGACACGGGGCGGCTTTTGTATTCGCCGAGAAAATTCGCCAACGCCGTCAGCGTAATAGACGTCGCAAACGGCCACACGGGGCCGTTCCACTGGCATTCATGCCCGACGTAATTCAGTCTGAAACGCCTGTCGCGCCGCTCTGCGGAAGTCAGCCCGAACTTCGCCTTGAAGCCGTCGGGGTCGAGAATCTGCCGCCACGCGTCGGAATATTCTTCGGGCGGAATGCCGAAATACCACGGCGTGTAGCCGTGAAGCTCGCGCACGTCGGCGAGGTCGCCCGTGTAGCCGTTTGCGGGCATGACCGCATAGAAGCGCAGGTTTTTGTTCCACAGCATTTCGTTGATTGATTTTTTAAGCTCCGCCGCTTTTTGCCCGAAATGCTCGGCGTCGCCCGCGTTTCCGAGGATTTTCGCGATTTCCGCCAACGCCGCGCATTCGCCGTACATGTAGGAGTTAATCGTGGGGCGGTATCCCTCCCAACGGGCGTTGAGCGCGCCCGCAATCGAAAGCTCCATTCCGTCCGCCAAGTCTTTCTGCTTGAAAAGCCCGTTTACGGGGTCGCGGTGCGACTTCTCCCAAGCGGCGTAGTTTGCTTTGAGGGCGGGGTAGAGGGCTTCGAGCATGGCGCGGTCGGGACGCGCGGAGTGCAGGGCAAGCGCCGAGTCGGCATACCAGAACGAGTACGACCTTGCGTGTCGGGCAGTGCTCCAAAATTTTGTGTAGTCGGCGGCGATTTTCCCGTCGGCAAGCCAACGCGCCTCCCTAATGTGGTGCGCGGCGGGGCAGACAATCGTATTGTACTTTCCCGCCCACGACACTTTCGGCATGAACTCCGTAATGACGTACCCTTCGGGAGTTTTCACGATGTGCTTGCGGAACGTCCACCACCTGAAATAATAGGTTGCGTCGATTGCCTCGTCGGGCGTGTCGAGCGTCGGGACATTTTCGGCGAGAAACTTTTTAGCCTCCGAATTGGGGATTGTGTTGACGTAAAGCTCGTCGTCGTCGGCATTGAATTTGTCGACATACGCGGAAAGCTTTTCCGCGCCGAAGTCGCGGGTTTGTGGGGAAGCGGAGCCTGCCGCGCACGCGCAGGCGGCGGCGACAAGCAGTTTTGCAAACAAAATTATGCGCATGGTGCATTGTTCGTAGCCGAAAAGCGCGGCGCGGTCAAGCCCGCGTTTTTTGCGGCGACGCGCGGGGGACGCAACAGACAGACTTTCGCTCGTTTTGAAAACGGAGGGCAACTCTGCGCCTTTCCGCCCGCGCCGCCTCGGCGTTCGAATCTGGCGCAAGGCGGCGGAGATTTTCGCATTGCGTGGCTTAGCCCGCCTTTGCTCTGTGGCTTAAACGAAAACGCGCCGCAATGTTTTCAAACACGCGGCGCGTTCTTTTTCGCAAGGTTTTTATCTCTATTTTTCGAGCCTTACGGTGATTGAGCGTTTGAATTTCGGAAGCTCGATTTCTCCGTTTTCGATTTTCAGCTCGGCGGTTTTGTCAGTCCAATCGAAATACGCCTCCGCTTTCGAGTATCCGCTCCCGACCTTTATTTTCAGCCCCGACAATTTTTTCGCGGGAATTTTGTCGCGCAGTTCGGAGTGAATGTCGGAGCTTTTGTCCCTGCACCAGAGGATTGTTTTCGTTTCGCCTTTCAGCCCGTAAACGCGGAGTTCGGGAGTGTCGGCTCGGAACGGCCTTGCATGCTGGGCGGCGGGGTCGAAGCCGTCTATCGCATTTTTGAACAGCCTGAAATGATTCCATAGGTTGTTTTTTTGCACGTAAACGTCCCAATACCAGATGTGCCCCGGGCCCGCCGCGCCAGCGAAAAACGGCGCAAAAAGGGTGTCGTGCAAAATCACGCCCTCCTTGTCGGCGTCGTGCTCGGGCGAGCGTCCCATATAGTAGCGGAGCGCGACCCCCGTTTCGGCAAGCAGCACGGGCTTTTGCGGGTTGAACGCAAAGACGCGCTCGAGCGCGGTGGACAGGCATACGTCCTGCGCCCCTTCAACCTCGGGCATGTCGTCGTTGGGCAGATTGTAGCGGTGGACTTGCACGAGGTCGTCCTGCGGAATCTGATAGTAGTCTTTAAGCTCTCTTTCAATAGTGTCGGGCTTGCCCGCCAAACTTCCCCAGCTTTGGGTCGCCAAGTTGTTCGGAAAACGCTTGCGAAGCTCGCCGAGCATTTCGACAGTCCACGGCACATGGAGGTCTTTGGGCATTTGCACGCAGTCGAATTCGTTCCACAGTTCCCATGCGAAAATCGTCGGGTTGTCCGCGTAGCGTTTTGCGAAGAAATCCATGCGTTTGACGAACAGTGCCTTTCCCTCTTTGCTTGTGCAGAAATCGGCGCAGTCGGCGAAACTTCCGCCGAACTTTTTGTCGTAGATTTTGCGCGTGTAGTGCTTGTCGGAGACCCCGTGCGACGGCGTTCTGCCGCTGAGCAGCCTGAAATGTTGCAGGCACATCTTCGCCTTGATTCCGCGCTTTGCGCACATTTCGACGATTCTGTCGAGCCGCTTTGCCTTGTTTTCGTCGTAGATGCCCTCGGCGACTTCGGGTTCTGTGAAATCCGCGCTAATCCAGATTCGCACGAAATTGCCGCCGTTTTTTGCGAGATTTTCGAGCTGTTCCTCCACTTCTTTCAGCGTTTTTTCTTCGTCTTTGCCGTTCCACGCATTCGGCGGCCAGCAGAAGTTCAGCCCTATCGGAATATAGGTGGAGCCGTCTTTTAGCGCGAGATAGCGGCAGTCGGTCTTCGATACCCCGACGAAGTTTTTGTCCTCCTTGCAGCCCGAAAACGCGAGCGCCGCGAGCGCCGCCGCGCAGAGCAGTAATGTGTGTTTTTTCATGCGAGTGCTTCCTTTTTTTGTTTTTGTTGTCTGCCGATTTTAACTTTTGCCGCGCCTTTTGGCAACGCCAATAAATGGTATCCGCCCTGAAAAATGGTATGTTTTCGGTTTGCGCGGGCGCAAAAAAAACGGCGTCCGCGCGGACGCCGAAATGTTTCGGATTTTCCCGCGGCTTTCCCGCTACATTCCGCGCCTGCGCATGGCGTTCATCATGCCGGCCATGCGGCGTTTGCCCTTTTCGCCGCGCATCATTTTCATCATTTTGCGCATGCCCTCGAACTGTTTGAGCAGGGCGTTTACGTCGCGCACCTGCGTTCCAGAACCCGCCGCGATTCTCATTCTGCGCCGCGCGTTTATGATGTTCGGGTTGTGGCGTTCGGCGGGCGTCATGGAAAGTATAATCGCCTCTGTCTGGCGCATTTTCTTTTCCTCGCGCTCGCCCACGTTTATGCCGCCCATTCCGGGAATCATTTTGAGAATGCTGCCCATCGAGCCTAGCTTTTTTATTTGCCGCATTTGCGAGAGGAAGTCTTCCAAGTCGAATTCCGCCTTGCGGAGTTTTTCGGCCATTTTTTCGGCTTCCTCGGCGTCTATCGTTTCTTGTGCCCGTTCGACAAGGCTTACGACGTCGCCCATTCCGAGAATGCGCTGAGCCATTCTGTCGGCGTGGAAAATTTCGATGTCGCCGAGTTTTTCGCCCGTGCCCGCAAACTTAATCGGCGCGCCCGAAACCGTTTTGATTGAAAGCGCCGCGCCGCCCCGCGCGTCGCCGTCGAGCTTCGTGAGCACAACTCCCGTAATTTGCACTGCCTCGTTGAACGCTTTTGCCACGTTCACCGCCTCCTGACCGAGCGCGGCGTCGGCAACAAGCAGCACTTCCTGCGGGTTTTCGACCGCTTTGAGCTTCACGATTTCGTCGATTAAATCGGCGTCGATTTGCAGTCTGCCCGCCGTGTCGAAAATCACGGCGTTTGCGCCGTCGGAGACCGCACGCTTTTCGAGGGCTTCCGCGAGCGCGGGGACGTTTTTCGAATTTCTGTCGGCGTAGACCTTCACCCCGATTTGCGAGCCGAGGGCTTCGAGCTGGTCGATTGCCGCGGGGCGGTAGACGTCGCAGGCAATGAGCGCGGGGTTGAGACCGCGCTTTTTCAGAAGCCCCGCGATTTTCGCCGAAGAGGTCGTTTTGCCAGACCCGTGCAGGCCCACCATCATGATTTTCAGCGGGCGGATAGGCGACAGCTCCGTAGAGCCTTCGCCGAGGAGTTTTTCAAGCTCGTCGGCGATAATTTTTATCACCTGTTGACCGGGGGTAATGGATTTTATTACCTCCTGCCCGACGCACTGCGACTTCACCTTTTCGGTAAATTCGCGCGCCACCTTGAAATGCACGTCGGCGGACAGAAGTGCCTTGCGCACTTCGTCGAGAGCCTCCGCCATGTTTTCGTCGGTCAGTTTACCCAAACCGCGAAGATTGCGCAGGGCTTTGGAGAGGTTTTCCGTGAGTCCTTCGAACATTTCGAGCCGTATGCGTTATTATCCGATTGTTTCGCCGCCGTACCACTTGCGGAGCACTTCGGGAATTTCGACCTTGCCGTCGTCGCGCACGTTGTTTTCAAGAAGCGCGGCGAGCACTCGCGGAATCGCCAGCCCCGACCCGTTGAGCGTGTAGACGTTGCGCGGCTTGCCGCCGTCGGCGGGCTTGAAGCGTATGTTTGCGCGTCGCGCCTGAAAGTCCGTAAAGCAGGAGCAGCTTGAAACTTCGAGCCATTTTTGCTGGCCCGCCGCCCAAACTTCGAGGTCGAACTGCTTTGCGTGCGGGAAGCCGATGTCGCCCGTGCAGATTGCGAGCACGCGGTATGGGAGGTTGAGCTTTTGGAGTATTCCCTCCGCGTCCTTGCGGAGCTTTTCAAGCTCTTCCATGCCGCGGTCGGGGTGCACCCATTTTACGAGTTCAACCTTGTCGAACTGGTGCAGGCGGTTGAGACCGCGCACGTCCTTGCCCCAGCTGCCCGCCTCGCGGCGGAAGCACGGCGTGTATCCGCACGCGTAAATCGGCAGTTGCGATTCTTCGAAAACTTCGTCGCGGTAGAAATTCGTAACGGGAACTTCGGCGGTCGGAATCATGTAATAGTCGTCCTGCGCGTCGTGGTACATCTGCCCTTCCTTGTCGGGCAGCTGGCCCGTGGCGGTCGCGCTCGCAGCGTTTACCATAATCGGGCACATCAGCTCGCGGTAGCCGTTGTTTCGCGCTTCGTCGAGGAATAGCGCAAGCAGCGAGCGCACAAGACGCGCCATGTCGCCCACATAGAACGGGAAGCCCGCGCCCGTAACTTTTACGCCGCGCTGGAAGTCGAGCAGTTCGCCGAAGAACGGCAAGTCCCAGTGGGGCTTTGCGTTCTTGATTTTGTCGATGTCGCCCCAAGTGTAGACCGTAACGTTGTCCTTGTCGCTTTTGCCGACGGGCACGGAGTCGTCCGGAATATTCGGGATAGTAAGCAGCATCGACTTCCATTTTTTCTCCATTTCGTCGGAGACAGCCTGAAGCTCCTTGACCTTTGCCGAAACCGATTTCATTTCGGCGACTTTTTCCTTAAATTCGGGCGAGCCTTTCGGAAGCTCCGCCATTGCCTTGCTTGCGGTATTTTGGGCGTTGCGGGCTTCCTCGAAAGCCACGAGAGCCTTGCGTCTTTCGACGTCGAAAGCGAGAATTGCGTCGATGTCGCAATCGAATTTTTTGAGCGCGATTTTTTCCTTAACGAAGTCGGGACGTTCTCTGAGAATTTTTACGTCTATCATAATCGCGCAAATAATGAACAAGGGGCGGCCATTTTCAACCCAAAAATACACGGCATGTGAAAGCACTTCCCTAAGGGCGTTTCCCTGTACGCCCAGACCGCTCGCGTACGATAAGTACGCCACGCGCCCTGTGCGTACAGGAAAGCCACCCTTATGAAAGCACTTTGACATGCCTAAAATTACAGCGCACGGCGCGGAAGATTTTTAGATTGCGCTGGGAGAAAAGTGGAGTTGTTTGGTTAGTGAGCCGCCTAATGTTTGCGGATTCCTGCGTACGCCACGCGCCCTGTCTGTGCGTGAAAGCCACCGCCTGAACGGCACTTTGACGCCCCTAAAATTACAGCGCGGAGCGCGGAAGATTTTTAGATTGCGTTGGGATAAAAGTTGGGTTTGCAAAAAAGCGGAAATTCCATGTTTCGGGATTTCCGCTTTTTTTATCCGCGCAAGGCGCGTCTATTTTTTCAATCTATCTTAAAGGGGGCGGATTAACACATTCTTGAAGTTTATGCCGGCGTCGCCGTGTTTGCCTTGGAGCCCGACTTTGCCGACTGTCGGCGCTTCCGCTTTTTTATTTTTTGCGAGCCACGGCGGAATTGGCGAGCCGTCGGGGTTTGTTTTATTATCCGTCCATTTCGACATATCCATGTGCGAGACGTGTTTGCCGTTGAGCCAAGTGTCTATGATTTTTCCCTGACAGCGTATTCTCATTTTATGCCAAGTGTCGAGCGGCAACGATGTATCCCATTCGGCGGGAACGAAGCCGTATACCGAGCCGCAAGTCGTGCGCGGTTTCGGGAATTTTGCGTTGTCGGCAATTTGAATTTCTATTGAGTTTGGAATCCATTTTTTTGTGTCGCCGCAATAGACGACCACTCCGCTGTTGGAGTCTTTGAAAATTTTGAATTCGAGTTCAAGCTCGAAATTTTCCCAATCTTTTTTCGAGAAAATGATTTCGTCTTTTTCCGCGCTCAAAACGCCGTCGGGAGAGAGCGACCACACCGCGGGGTTGTAGTCGGCTTCCGCGAGATTTTCGCCGAAGAGCGGTTGCCAGTTGTTTTTGTCTTCGCAGGTCGAGCACGCGCAGAGGAGTGCCGCCGCAAGGGTTGATAAACACACAGATAATTTTTTCATACACATTCACAGTACATCAAGTTCCCCGCGCGTCAATTTTAAATACTTTCTTCTCTTGCGTTCACTATTCCCAACATCAGTAAATTGTCGTATACAGAACAAATAACTAAACCGTGGTTTGCGTACAGATGCCAGTAATTGCCGTAGGCAATACGAACTAATCGGGGAAAGGCGCGGTTATAGCCGCGCCGAGTTATCACAGAAAGGAGCGAAGCTCCGACGCCGTGCAGGCTGCAGCCTGCGGGGGGAGTGGGTGGTGAATTTCGCAAAGCGAAATCCACCCCTGGGGGCGCAGCCCCAAGACCCGACCGGCGCGGCTTGCGCCCGAAGCTCCAACGGCTGGCACACCTTGCGTCCGCGGCTCGCGTTCAGCGGGGGGACAGGCGGGAGTTTTCGTGGTAGCGAAAACCGCCTTTTGGGGGCGGCAAGCCCCCTCTGTTGCCGTCAAGGCTGCAGCCTTGTTATTGCCAAAATTTCCAAAGTTGTTTTGTAGTTTTGGCGGGGAGGGAATAGAATGTGGGGTTATGGATACCGAAAACGCAACAATGCTCGGCACCGCGATGATAACCCTGACATCGCTGCTTGGCTCATACTATATGATTTTAAAAATCAGGGAACAACACTCGGAGCGACCCGACCCCAAACTCACATACGTAACGCACGCGCAAATGGATAAACTCAAAGAGGAGACAATGCAGTCTATCTCCGAGGCTGTGCGCGACCTCCGCGCCCTGCGTGCCGAAATTCGGGAGGAGACCCGCGCCGTGCAAAAACAGCACGCCCGCAGCCTTTCGGAGACGCGCGACTTGGTCGGCAAGAACGCCCAAAACATAAGCGCACTCATCGCGCAGGCACAAATAGCGGGACAACGCATAGCCGAACTTTCGGCAAAGACCGACAGAATCGTCTTGAAAATGAAGGGGGAAATCTGAGATGCGCGACGAACTTCTGTTCAGACGCTCATTGCTGATGCAGCTCGAAGCCGCGTCTCCCGCAAGCCTGCCGTTGCCGACCCTTTCGGCGGGCGCAAAACTCGCGGGCTTCGAATTCGAGGAAGGCGACATCGCGGCGGTACTCGAATACTTGCGCGGAAAAAACCTCGTGGAGATTTCGCGCTCGAAAATTTCGGCGGCGCACATTCGCGCGAAGCTCTCGCCCGACGGGCGCGACTACCTTGAATCGGGGGATTTTTAGCATGGAAGAAACCCTCGATAAACCCGCCGCAAAGAAAGCCGTAAAGAAGACGGCAACAACAAAACGCGCAACAAAAAAAACATTGCCGAAAGCCGCCGCTTCGGATTTCTCCGCGCATCTGGAAAGAATCCGCCGCGCCAAGGCGGAGGCGGACGCCGTCGCGCCGAACGAGCCGCTCGACGCCCGCGACGCGTCAATCGCGCTGCTTTGGGAGATAGTCTTCGACACCCTTTGCAACTCGTCCGAACTGTGCGTGTCCGACTTCAACACAGTCGCGGGGATAATCCAGAAACTCGCATCGGCGAAAGTCGCGGGGAGGGCGGAGAACGCGCCGCAGCCGTCGGCGGATCTTTCGGAGGAAACGCTTTCGAAAATCGAGTCGCAACTGAAAATGATGTAGCATGGAGCCGTTTTTTCTTCCGTACCAGACCGCGTGGATTCGCGACCGCTCGCGGATAAAACTCATGGAGAAGTCGCGGCAAATCGGCATGAGCTGGACGACCGCCTACGAACTCGTGCGCCGCCACTGTCTGCCGACGGCAAAGTACGATTCTTGGGTAAGCTCGCGCGACGAATTGCAGGCAAAACTCTTCATCGACGACTGCAAAAAATTCGCCGCAATACTCGACGTCGCCGTTTCCGAAACGTCGGGCGGCTCGCTCGTGGACGGCTCCGATTCGCGCTCGTTGGGGTTTTCGAACGGCACGCGGATATGGTCGCTGTCGTCGAATCCCGACGCGCAGGCGGGCAAGCGCGGCGCGCGCGTGCTCGACGAATTCGCCCTCCACCCCGACCCCGAACGCCTCTACGCCGTCGCCTACCCCGGCATAACGTGGGGCGGCAGCTTGCAAATAATCTCGACGCACCGCGGGGGCGAAAACTTCTTCCGCCGCCTTGTGGACGAAGCGCGGTACGGCGGCAACCCGAAGAAAATTTCGCTCCACCGCATAACGCTCCAAGACGCGCTTGAACAGGGGCTGCTGCGGAAAATCAAGGCGTCGCTGCCGCCCGACAGCGAGGTAATGCAAATGGACGAAGCCGCATACTTCGACTACATAAAAAACTCCTGCGCCGATACCGAAAGCTTCATGCAGGAGTACATGTGCTGCCCCGCCGACGAAAAGGGCGCGTTTCTCGACTACGACAATATCCGCCGCTGCACCTATTCCGCCGACACAAACTGGCGCGCTACGCTCTCGCCCGACAGCCTGCTGTTTCTTGGCGTGGACGTCGGGCGCACTCGCGACCTAACCGTGTTCTGGCTTCTCGAAAAATGCGGCGAAATGCTCTTCACCCGCGACGTCAGGGTATTCCGCGACACTCCGTTTTCCGAGCAGGAGGCGGTTTTGCACGGCTACCTTAAACTTCCGCGCCTGCGCCGCGCGGCAATCGACCGAAGCGGACTCGGACGCCAGTTCGCCGAACGCGCCGCCGAACGCTACGGGAGCGGGCGCATAGAGGGGGTGTCGTTCACGCGGGGAATCAAGGAGGAGCTTGCCTACCCATTGCGCACGCATTTCGAAAACGGCACAATCCGCATTCCCGACGACCTCGAAATCGCCGCCGACCTCCACGCGGTGAAAAAGGAGGCGTCGGGCGGGGGCGTCGTGTTCCGCGCCGAGCGCAGCGCGGACGGGCACGCCGACAGGTTTTGGGCGCTTGCCCTCGCCGCATATTCGGCGCGGACATCATGCGGACGCGGCGAAATGGAGCTTGTGGGCAAAAAACCTGCGAGGGAATTCATGTGGTAGGGGCGCGGCGGATTTCGTAAGTTTTTCCGCCGCCCCGTTCCAAAATATCCGCCGTCCTTTGCACCGAGCGGGTTTGCGGACGTCTTTTTGCCGCATTTTTCGGAAATTTATGTTGACTTGTAAAAATGAATACCTACATTGGGTGGCGTTAAGGGGTTCAAGTTTGACGAGAGTCCGCTTAAAAAGGCGAAAGCTTTTTTACGGAGCTTTGAGAGCGCGGGTCTCTTGATATTGGGCAATATTTCTACGTTTATTCGGTAGACTTTTATCTCAAACCACAAACAAAAAAAGATATGAACAAACAGCAACTCATCGAAGAAATTCAGAAAATTCTCGGCAAAGACGCCACGAAAGCCTGCGCTGAAAAAGCTCTCAACGCAACTATCGAAGCCATCAAGGCGGGCGTTAAGAAGAACAAGAAGCTCCAGCTCATCGGCTTCGGCACGTTCTCCGTTGTTGAACGCAAGGCTCGCACCTGCTTCAATCCGAGAACCCGCGAAAAGATCAAGGTCAAGGCGAGCAAGGTCGTAAGATTCAAGCCCGGCGCGGCGTTCAAGGCGAAATAAGCCCAATCCGCAAGGATATTTCAAAATGCTCCGCATTCAACAATGCGGGGCTTTTTTGTGGACCTTGGGCGTCGGCGCGGGAGGCGCGGCGCAACCGTTTTTCATATGAAGCGCGATATTTTCAAATTTGCAAAAACCGAAATTCCCGAAACCGTCGAAACCATTTTGCGCGGGCGCGGCGGGTTTAGGGTTGAGCGCATACGCTCCGAGGCGTACACAAACGGAGAGTGGTACGACCAATCGGAAGACGAGTTTGTCATGCTGCTTTCGGGCGCGGCGACGCTCGAATTTGCGGACGGGCGGCGCGTCGAACTTTCGGCGGGCGAGTGGCTCGTCATACGGCGGCATGTCCGCCACAGGGTGGCGGCGGTTTCCGCGGGAAGCGTTTGGCTTGCGCTTTTCGGCGACTTTGACTGAGCGTCAGTCTATAAATTCTATTTCCGATTCCGGCGTCTGCTGTATCGCGGCCGAAATGTTTTCGGCGACGCAGATTTCGGCGATTTCGGACTTGTCGAGCAGCATGAACGCCGTAGACATAGCGTCGGCTATCGCCGCGTTCGCGCAGAACGCCCACGTTCTGAACGGCTGGTTTTCGGGCACTTTGCCCGTGCGGGCGTCGACTATGTGCGCGCCGAGCACCGAAGTTCCCGACGCTCCCACCGCGAAATTTTCCACGGGAATTTTCACGGAGTCCGAAAGGTTTATTTCCCACGCTTTGCCGTCGCCGTTTTTGCCGAACGCGTAGATGCTGCTCCCGCCGAAAGACAGGAACGCGCTTTTTATCTCCCAGACATTCACGAGCTTTTCGACGGCCTCGTCAACGGCGAAGCCCTTGCCGACCGCGCCGAGGTCGATTTTTCCCTCCGAAGTTTTTTTGACGAGAAAGTGCGCGGCGTCGAATTCGAATTTTCCGCGGCGCGGAGTTTCGGGCGCGGGCAGGGTTTGGCCGCGCTTTGCTTTGAGGAAAAACTCGCCCATGCAGACGTCGATTGCCCCGCGGCTCATTGCCGACGCCGCGAACGCGAGGTTCAGGCAGCGGGCGGTTTCCTCCGTAATCGGCGTGGTGTCGCCGACGTTCGACGAATTTATGCACGAAACGTCGCTGCCGAATTGGTACATGCTAAGAATCTGTTCCAGCGCCTCGGTTTCTGCGAAGCAGTCGAGAGCCGCGCTGCGGGCGTATTCGAAGTCGTCGCCCGCAATGCTGATTAGGAACTGGGTGTTCATCAATTCTCTGTCGAAAGTGTGCATGATATTTTTGCGTAAAGCATTTCAGAATTTTGCCCGCAAGTAAAGCAATTAGGCGCGGCGGCGAAAACGGAAACCGCGCGGGCTACGCGCGGGCTTTGCGGGCGTCGGCTTTGAGAATGAACGCGCCCGCGATTGCCGTAAACGGCGCAACGAGCACAAGCCCGAACGAGCCTACGAGCGTCTTCACGCACTCGCTTGCGACATACGGATTGTTTATGAAGTCCGTCGGCGAAACGCCCTGCGCCGAAAACGTCATCATCAGCGTAAGGTATCCGCCCGAATAGGCGAGCAGCAACGTCGTCGTCATCGTGCCCACAACTACCCGCCCGATTCGGAAGCCAGATTCCATCAGCTTTTTCCGCGAAAGATTCGGATTGCGGCGCAGAAGCTCGTCCATGCCCGCCGCAACGTCCATGCTCAAATCCATCACCGCGCCCGACGACGAGAGGAAAATCGCCCCTATGTAGATGTCGGGAAGGCTAAGAAATTCGTAGCCCGAATAGAGCAGCGCCTGCGAGTACGGCATAACCGCGCCGTTGATTTTGAAAAGCCCCGCGAAAATCCAGCCCGTGATGCAGCTTGCCAGCACTCCCGACACCGTTCCCGCGAACGCCGAAAAGCCCTTGCGCGTAAGCCCGCCCACAAGGAAAATTATCGCCGCCGACAGCACGCAGACCGCGCCGAGACACACCGCAATGGGGCTTATCCCGCGCAGACAAAGGGGAACTACAATCTTCCAGATTACCGCGCACGAAAACACGAAAGAGAGCACCGCCTTCACGCCGATTGCGCCGGCATACGCGAACAGCAGCACCGCGAAGATTCCCAGCAGCGCAAAAGTCCAGCCCGTGCGGTAGTGGTCCTGCGCGTTGATTGTAGTGCCCTGCGGCGTCGCTCCGTGGGGAATTCCCACAAGGGCTTCGTCGCCGACTTCGAAGATTTTGTCGAGGTCCATCTGCGCGCGAAGTACGTTCATCGCCGCGAATTTTTCGCCCTTGAATTTGCCGCTTTGCACCTCCACTTCAAGCTTCTGCTCGCCCTGTTTGATAAGCCCGACCGACATTATGTTCGCGTTGTCCACCGAAAGCACGACGGCTCTTTCCTTCGTGCCCTCGCTTTCGCGCTCGACCGACGGCAACATAAAAATCGCCGCGCAGAGCACGGCGAAAATTATCGACATCAGAACGTCTTTTTTTGCGGACGCCATTTATTTGACCGCTTCTTTCAGCAGCTTCGAGATGTCTGTGTTGTCGATAGTTCCGTTGAAGATTTCCGACTGCGAGCCGAACGATGTCGTGCTTACGGGCAGAGCCGTGTGCGCGCCCGAAGTCCACGCAACCGCCGACTTGTTGTCGAGAACCATCGTCGCGGCGCGTCCGAACTTGTCGGCGGCTTTGGGGCTTTTCGCGAGCGTGTCGGCGAAAGACCTTTGCAGAGATTCAAGCTCCGCGGCGTTTACAACAAGCCTGTCCGCTTTCGGGTCGCCCTCGAATTTCAGCCCGAGCCATTTTGTGATGAGCGGCTTTATATCGTCGAGCGAGAGCTTTTCGTTTTGCTTTCGCGCGTCGGAAAGCATTTCCGAAAACCGCTCGCGCGAGCACTTCTGGTTGTCGAGCAGGTTTATGTAAGAGTTGTAGCCCGTGCCGGCAAAGCCGAGGGTAAGCCCGCCTGTTTCGTGGTCGCCCGTAACAACAATAAGGGTTTCGGAGGGGTGCTTTTTCGCGAATTCGTACGCTACGCGCACCGCCTTGTCGAAATCGACGACTTCGCGCAGAACCGTGGCGGCGTCGTTTGCGTGGCACATCCAGTCAATCTTGCCGCCTTCTACCATCATGAAAAATCCCTTGGGGTTGTCGAGAACCTCAATCGCCTTTTTTGTGATTTCGGCGATTCTAACGCCCGAATCGTCGTCGATTGCATAGGGCATGGCTTTGTCCGCCGCGAAGAACATGAGCTTTTCGTCGCCGTTTTTGAGCGTCGCGAGCTGTTCGAGAGTTCCGTTGCGGAACACGCGCCAGCCGTCGTTTTGTGCGAGCGTGTAGATGTCGCCCTTGTAGGATTTGGATTTTTTGTCGTCGTTTTTGCTGACGCCGCCGCCGCCGAAAAAGTCGAAGCCCGACGAGAGCATGTCGAGGGCGATTTCGTAGTAGTTGCCGCGGCTGTCGTTGTGGGCGTAGAACGCCGCGGGGGTCGCGTGGTTGATTGTAACGCTCGTGATTATCCCGACTTTCTTTCCCGCCTTTTTTGCCGCGTACGCCACCGATTCAAGCTTTTCGCCCTTCGGGTTTACGCCGATTTTCCCGTTGTCTGTTTTCGTTCCGCACGCAATCGCCGTGCCGCTTGCGGCGGAGTCCGTAATGAAGGAGTTTGCCGAGCGCGTGTACGTGATTGCGTTGTTGGGGAGCGCGTTGATGAGAAGCCCCTCCCTGTTGTTTAGCCTGAGAAATTCCTCCGTCATCATGCGCTGGGGAATCGACATTCCGTCGCCGATGAAAAGGAAAACGTATTTTACGGGGTTCGGCGTGCGCTGTTGCGCCGCGACCGCCGAAAGCGCAGTTAAAACCGCCGCGCAGAGCGCGGAGAATGTCCTTATGAATTTACCCATGATATATTAGCCTTATACGCAAAAAAAACTACCGCGCATTCCCGCCCGCGTCAAATTTTTTTTTTTTGGATAAAATTGACAATTCGCCGCCGCGTCTGTCATAATTTTGGCATGGAAAAAAAAGAAATCTCCGACTCCAAATTGAAACTTTCGTTCAGGGCGGGCTGGACAATAAAACTGCTGTGGGCAAGCGCCGCGCTCTACGCTCTCGCCTTTCCCTGCGTTCTTGTTATCAGCTTCATGCCCGAACCGCCCGCGCTTTGGGCTATCGTTGCGGGCGTGGGCATGCTCGCGTTCGCCGCGGTTTTGCTTTGCTGCGCTGTGTTCTACCTGATGTGGCTGCACGCCGCCGCAAAGAACAAGTTTCTATTCAACAAAGACGGCTTTATGGAGAACGCAAAAACGGGCAAAAAGACGTTCATGATGACGCCCGCGTGGACTGTCGCGTGGAATCTTATCCCGATTTTAAACTATTTCATGCCCTACATCGCAATGAAGCAGATTCTCTTCGCCACAAATTCCAAGCCCTACAACGCGCCCGACGACGCCATGAAGCTCGTAAAATGGTGGTGGGCGATGTTCCTGTTTATGAACTTCGTTCCGTCGTTCGCAGGGTTTGCTTTCGGTATTGCCTACTGCGTTCTGTCAGTAAAGCTTGTTTCGAAAATTACAGACTTGCAGACGGCGAAGCTCGACGCCCTCGCCGCGGGTTGCGAAACCGTTGCCGACGCCGAATTCGAGGTTCTGCCCGACTCTCCGAAAGCTTAAATTCCCTCCCTTTTTCCGAAAACGCAAAACGCCGCGCGGATCACTCCGAACGGCGTTTTTTTGCGGGGCGCGGGAATTTTTCAGTCCGTCGTGATGTCCGCCGTTTTGTATTTTAGCACCTTTGAAAGCGACGCCAGCGGCAGCTCGACTTGGTAGCCGATTTTCCCCGCGCTGAACACTATCGTTTCGCACGCCTCCGCGCTACTGTCGAAGACCGTCTCGAACTGCTTTTTCATGCCGATTGGCGAGCAGCCCCCGTGGACGTAGCCCGTTGTGGGCAGAAGGTCCTTCTGTTTGAGCATCTCAACCGATTTTTCGCCGACCGCCGCCGCCGCCTTTTTGAGGTCAAGCTCTTTCGCCACGGGAATGACGAACACGAAATTGCGCTTCGACTTCCCGACCGTCGCGAGCGTCTTGAACACGCGCGAGCAGTCTTTGCCGATAGCCTTCGCCACTTCGACTCCGCTAATCGCGCCCGTAGTGGAATATGTGTGGAACGCGAAATCTATTTTCGCGCGTTCCAAAACTCTTACGACATTCGTCTTTTCGTTCATGGCGCGGATTATCGCACGATTTTTTTCAAAAGAAACAAAAATCTTGTTGCGTTCGCGGCTTGCGTGCTTTGTCTTTTGTTTTGTCGCGCGTGCGCGCGGCGTTTCGAATGAAGGCGGGCATTTTCAAAATTTGCGCGGCGGCAGCGATTGTCGCGTCGGTCGAAATTTTCATCGGCTGGGGCGAACTGTTCTCGCTTGTCGGCGACGTCGCGCGCGCGCATTCCGACAGCGCGTTTCTGTTTTTCTGCCTGATGTCGGTAGGCTGCGCGTTCGGCTTTCCGCTTTCGCTCTGCTATCTGCTCGCTGGGGCGGCGTTCGGCTTCTGGTTCGGCTGGGGCGTGTGCGCAGCGGTGCTCGCGATAAGCTCGGCAATAGGCTACGCGCTCGGACGCTTCTTTTTCCCCGACTCCCTCTTGCGCGGGCTTTTGCGGAAAATTCCCTTTGCCTCCGACTCTTGCGGCGCGGGAATGTTCAACGTAAATTTCGCCGTGAGGGTAGTCCCCGGAATACCGTATTGGGTTCAGAATGTCGTCTTGGGGGGAATGCACACGGGCTTTGCGCTGTACATGTCGGTCAACCTAATCGGGCAGGGGGCGATTGCGGGGGCTATGAATTTTTTTGCATCGTCGATGTCGGAGGAGGGCGCGAAAAAATACGCGGCGTTTGTCGCGCTTGTCGCGGTGCTCGCGGTGTTCCATATTTCGGCGAACGTGTACTACAAAAAAATCCGCAGGCGCAAGCCCGCGGATTCCGAAAGGTGAATTTCCGTCCTATTTCAGGTTTTTGCGGACGGTCTTCATGAGCATGTCCACATAGCGAATCGGGACATACGGGCTGCCGTTAATGTTCGAGCCTTTTGTTTCGAACACGATTCCGCCGTCGGAGACCGCCGCCGAAATTTTCGCGAGCTGCCCGCCGTGCGAGATTTGCGCGACAATCGGGTCGCCGTCGGAGAGCACGCTCCATTTGCGGAGTGTGAGCGACGTCAGCAGGGCGTCGCGCACCGAGGCTTTCGACGCGCCGAGATTTTGGAACGCCAGCTGGGTCTGCCCCGCCTGCGCCATTTGTTCGCTGTTTCTTCTTGTCGTCGTGGAGCAGCCCGACGTAAATACGACTCCCGCGAGCGCGAGTGCCGCCAGTGCAATGTAAATAGGTTTTTTCATAGAATTGTGTTGAAATGATATTTTCCGTAGGTTTGACTTGTCAAGACTATGTTTGAACGCGCAACAGCCACCGCAAAAACCGCCGTCTGGAAGTTTTGGATTTCCTTCGGCGCGTTTCTCTACGCCGTCTGCAACGCGGTTTTCGTCGTCGCAACGCTTCCGGTTGCGCTGTTTTGCCCCGCGAAGAGGCGGTCGGCGGCTATGTCGTTTTGCCTGCGCAGGCTTCTGCATTTCATGTTCATAACGGCGGCGTCGCCGCTGCGCTTCGTGGGGCTTTCGCGCGTGCGCGGCGCGGAGCTGTTCCGCCGAAAGGGCGCGGTGTTCGTATGCAACCACGGCACGCTGCTCGACCCCATGTACGCGCTCGCGCTCATTCCCGACGCGGGGGTTTTGCTGAAAAACAAGTACGGGAAAATCCTCGCAATTTGGTATCTTGTAAAGTGCTTCGACTTCATCGAAATCGGCTGGGCTTCGGCGTCCGACGCCTCCGTGCGCGCCGAGCTTTCTTATGTGCTCGAACGCTCGAAGCGGCTGCTTGCGGAGGGCAAAAACTACCTGATTTTTCCCGAAGGCTCGCGCTCGAAGTCGGGGCGCGTTGGCGAGTTCAAGAGCCTTGCGTTCAAGCTCGCGTACGAGCGCGGCTGCGATGTAGTTGCGATGTGCGTCGTTGCGGATTCGCCGTTTTTTTCGAAAGACCAGAAGGGGCTTTTGCCGCCGCGCATGGCGTCGTATACCGTCGAGGGAATCGGCGTGCTGAAACCGTCCGACTACCGCAACGCCGACGCGCTTTGCGCCGCCGCCCAGCGCATGATTGCAAAGCGCGTGGCGGAAATCCGCGCCGAAAAGTCTTGCGCGGCGGGGAGCGGCGGGCGATAATGCCCCAATGATTCTCGGAAAAGACGAAGTAAAAAAATATCTGCCGCAGCGCGAACCGTTTTTGTTCGTCGATTCGGTGGAGTCGTACGAGCGCGGGAAATCCGTCGAATGCAGGCTTTTTCTCGACCCCGAATATCCGTTTTTCAAGGGGCACTTCCCCGACAACCCGATTATGCCGGGGGTCTTGATGGTCGAGGCAATGGCGCAGTCGAGCGGGATTATCGTGGCCCTCGACGCCGCGGGCGGGGCTCAGCCGACCGAGCCTGCGCGGGTGTTCTACCTTGCCTCGAACAACGTGAAATTCACAAACGTGGTGCATGCGGGCGAAACGCTTGCGATTCGCGCCGAGCTTGCAAAATCGTTCGGGGCTTTGCGCCAGTTTTCGGTCGAAATTTCGAGCGGGCGGAAAGTCGCGGCGTCGGGCACGCTCGTGCTCGCGGAGGCGAAATGAAGGTTCTTGTCGTAAGGGGAAGCCCGCGCAAAAACGGCGCGACCGCGCGGCTTGCCGACCTCTTCGTCCGCGGGCTTCGCGGCGTCGGCGCGGAGGTCTTCGACGCCGATTTGACCTCGCTTAAAATTTCGCCGTGCCTCGGCTGTTTCCACTGCGTCCGCAGCGGCGGCGTCTGCGCTTTGCGCGACGACATGCGCGGGCTTCTCGAAACCCTCGCCGCGTCCGACGCGCTCGTGTGCGCAAGCCCCGTCTACTTCTATTCCATGAGCGCGCAGACAAAGGCGTTCTTCGACAGGTGCTTCCCGCTCGTGCGCGGATACGCCTACGATGCCGAAAAGGGGCGTTGCGCGTGCATTGCCGCCTCCGTCCGCAAAAAGCTCATAACAATAGGCGCGGCGTCGGGGCGGATTTCGTCGTTCGACGCGCTCTCCAAAACCTACGCCGCCATCGCGGACTCCATGAACATGGAATACGCCGCCGACATCAGGCGCGGAGAAACCCCCTACTTCGGCGCACTAGGGGCGCGTTCGGCGCGCGTGCGCCGCATACTCGATTCTTTTGTAGAAGCGGGCAGGGCGTTTGCCGAAACGGGCGCAATCCCCTCCGAAATTGTCGCGGCGGCGGAGTCGGAAATCGCCGAAAACGACAGGGTCTTCGCCTCGCGCTCCAAGATTTTTTGGGAGCTTTTGAAAAACGGCAAAACCTTTTAATTCCGCCCGTCCGCCGCGCTTAAATTTTCGCGTCATTTCGCGCGTTGCGCGCTCTTTTAGTCGCTCCGCTGCGGCGCGGGCGCGGCAGACTGTGTAAATACCGATTTTTCGGGCGCAAAAAAAGGCGGCAAAAAATGCCGCCTTTTGTTTTTCCAAATTTTCGTTTAGAGGTAGAAGCCGTCTTCGATTTTCGGCACGAAGGGGAGGGCTTTCCAGTTTTCGGCGAAGTCCTCTTCGTTCGTCGCAAACAGCGGCGAGATTTCAATGTCGAACAGCGGCACGTTTTCGGCGTCGGTGTCGAGCTTTTCGCCGACTTTCGCGAGCCAACGCGCCGCCTGCTGTTTCTGGTGGTTCTTGCATGTAAGCGGCGAGTCAAGGCCCTCCGCGTTCTTGACGGGCGAGAATTCGTCGCCTCTGAACCCTTCGATGATTACGGGCGAGTTCGCCATCGGGAGCGCGTCGAACACGAACATTTCAAATTTGATTCCGTTCGGCTTTTCGGGCTTGATTTGCCTGCCCTTTTCGTCGATGCACGGAATTTTCTTGTCGGCGCGGTGGAACGGCAGCTTCGCCGAAGAGTTGTTTCCGCCGAGCTTTTCCACGAAGTCGCGGTCGAGTACGTGGATTGCCACGCTGCCCGCCACAAAGCGCAGTTTGCCGTTTTCGTCGCGCAGTTTCTGGTATTCCGCGGGGAGGTCGGAGTATTCCACGACGCACGTTTTGCCGTCGAGCGTGCAGAAGTGCCCGACCTTTTCAAGCTCGTACGCCTTGGGAATCATCTTCGACGACATCTCCGAGCCGCTCATGATATGGAATCCCACAAAATAGGGGTCGATGATATTCACGAGGGGGTTGTCCACCTGAAAATAGCTTATGCAGTCTATTCCGCGCTTTTTAAGCTCGTCGATTGCCCCGCTGCGGCACATTCCGCGCAGGCAGCCGCCGTGTCCGTCGGGGGTCATGGCGATTTTCGACTTGCTTTCCATGATGATTTTGCCGCCGCGGTCTACCGCTGGCATGAGACCCTGCTTGAAGAAGACAACGTCGTCTTTGCGGAGTCCGAAGAAGTTGTTTTCCCCGAAGAACGCGCGGGTTGCGGCGTCGTTGATGTGGCTTGTCATCACGAGCCACGGAATGCGCACGCCGTATTTGTTCGACGCCGAGAGGATTTTTTCGGCAAAGACCTGAAAGAGGCTCTTCTGTTTTACGGGGGTCACTTTGTAGAGGCCTTTGGGGGCGTTGAAGCCGAGCCTCGTGCCCTGTCCGCCCGCCACGACGAACGCCGCAAGGCGTCCCGCGCGGATAGCCTCTTCGCCGACGCGTTTTGCCTCGCGCCATTCGGGGTCGGAGGCCTTGTCTGCGGGGAGCGGCTTGTAGGGGGCGGGTTCGAGCTTCGAGAAGTCGATGGCCGCGCCCTTTGCCTCGGCGAAGACAAGCTCTTTGTTGAGTTCGTCAAGCTCCGCCAAATCGACCTGTTCGAGCTGCGCGAGCAACGCCGATTTTTCCCCTTCGGAGAGTTTGTCGAAGTATTTGAAGACGTGTCCCTGACCCGCCGCTTCGAATTTGTTTTTGAGAATTTGGGCGTCCATAAATTAGTCTTTCGGGAATCCGTTGGGGTTGTTTTTGTGCCACCTCCACGCGGTTTCGATAATCGCGCGGACGTCGGTGAATTTGATTTTCCAGCCGAGTTCCGTCTGCGCTTTTTGCGAGTTTGCGTAGAGCGCGTCGGGGTCGCCCTCGCGGCGCGCGCCGTAGACCACGGGAACTTTCAGCCCCGTGACTTCCTCGACGCCCTTGATGATTTCCAGAACCGAGTTCGGCGTGCCCGTGCCGAGGTTGTAGAACGAGCAGCTGCCCTCCTTTTCGAGGTTTTTGAACGCGGCGATGTGAGCGCGGCAGAGGTCGTCAACGTGGACATAGTCGCGCAGGCATGTGCCGTCGGGCGTATTGTAGTCTGTCCCGAAGACGTTAATCGAGGGGCGTTTGCCCGTTGCGGCGAAAATCGTAAGCGGAATGATGTGCGTTTCGGGCGTGTGGTCTTCGCCGATTGTGCCGTCCTCCGCCGCGCCCGACGCGTTGAAGTAGCGCAACGCCACAAAGCTCAGCCCGTATGCGCGCGCGCATGCTTTGAGGAAGTTTTCGACGTCGAGCTTCGTCTGACCGTAGGGGTTAATCGGCAGCTGCGGGTGGTCTTCGGTGAGCGGAAGCTTCTGCGGCACGCCGAAAGTCGCGCAGGTTGACGAGAACACGAACTTTTTCACGCCGTGCTCTATCATCGTTTCGATGAGCGTTATTACGCCCGAAAGGTTGTTGTAGTAGTACTTGATGGGGTTCATGACCGATTCGCCGACGTTGATGAACGCGGCGAAGTGCATTACGATGTCGATTTTCTCGTTGTCGAGAATTTCGCCCACAAGCTTTTTGTCTTCGAGGTTTCCGCGGTAGAATTTTACCGACGGCAGCAAAGCCCCCTTGTGTCCGTAGACAAGGTTGTCGAGAACCACGGGTTTGTGCCCCGCGGCTATGAGTTGTCTTACGCAGTGGCTTCCGATGTAGCCCGCGCCTCCGATTACCAGTACATTCATGATTGCGATTCTATTGGTTAAATTGTTTTCGGGAGTCGGCGAAATTAGCCCGACGCCCATTTTCTTCAAGAAAAAAGCGCGCCACCCGACGCGCTTTTGTCCAAGTTATACGGTTTTCGCGCCGTCGCCCGACGCGCAAGTAAATACCGTGGGTTTTTTGCCGAATTTCGCCTCGTAGAGTTCCGCGACCTTTTCGGCGTCGGCTTGCGAGAACGTTTCGTCCGTCAGCGCCATTACCGCGCCGCCGAATCCGCCGCCGCTCAGGCGCGCGCCGAAAACGCCCTTCATTGTCGAGACCGTATCGACGAGGAAGTCGAGCTCTTCGCAGGAGTTTTCGAAGAGCCTGCGCGAGCTTTCATGCGAGGCGTTCAGAAGTTTGCCGACCCCCGCGATGTCGCCCGAAAGCAGCAGTTCCTTGGCCTTCACCACGCGGGCGTTTTCTTCGATAACGTGTTTTGCGCGGCGGTAAACTACGTCCGACATTTTGTCTTTTGCCGACTCCAAATCGGCGGGCGTGAACGCCCTTAGCGGTTTTTGCCTGCCGCCGTTCGAGAGGATTTTCGCCGCCTCCATGCACTCCGCGTGCCTTGCCGCGTACAGCCCGTCGACGAGCGCGTGCTTTTTCGTAGAGTTGAAGAGCCAGAAGCGGCAGTTCGGGGGCAGGGGATAGTTTGAAAATTCCTCAGTGAGGCAGTCGATGTAAACGATTGTGTCCTTTTTGCCGAAGCCCGAAACGCCCTGGTCGAGAATGCCGCAGGGCATTCCGACGAATTCGTTTTCGCACTTGCGCCCGATTTTCACGAGCGTCTTGCGGTCGGCTTCGAAGCCGTAGAGTTTCGACATCGCGTACGCGCTCGCCAGTTCGATTGCCGCCGAGGAGCTAAGCCCCGCGCCCGCGGGCAGGTTGCTGCAATCGAGCATGTCGAAGCCGCAGTCGGCTTTCAGCCCCGCCTGCACGAGGAACTTGAACACGCCCAGCGGATAGTTTACCCAGTTCAGCTCTTTGGGCTGTTTTTCGAGTGCGTCGAGTTCTACGAAAACCTTGTCGCCGAATTTTGCGCGGGCGAAGCACAGCCTGCGGTCGGCGCGCTTTGCGATTGCAACCATCACGTCCTTGTCGAGCGCGACCCCCATTACGAGACCGCCGTTGTAGTCGGTGTGGTTGCCGATGAATTCGATTCTCCCCGGAGCCTGCGCGAGGGCTTCGGGCTTGCGCCCGAAGATTTTTTCAAAAGAAGATACGAGTGATTCTTTCATATTTCCCTACATTTGCGGTGCGTGGAGGAAGAGCCCCGAGAACGCGACGTAGAGCGCAACGCACGTCACGAGAATCGCGATTCCCGAAATCTTTGCGCCCCTCGACGACGACAGGTCCATGGTTGTGTTTTCGGGCATTACGATATCCTGTTTAAGCGGCTTTACGAGCGTGAGCAGAGCCATGATGCCGAGCGATACCGCGAACGTAATCGCCATTCTGTTGAGGAACGCGATGTCGCCGCAGAAGAGTTTGAGCAGGCCGTAGACCACGGGGCTTGTTATGATGCCGATTGCGCCCGCGAAGCGCGGGGCCCTGCGCGAGAACATGCCGAAGATGAACACCGCCAAAATGCCCGGCGAGAGGAAGCCCTGAAATTCCTGAATGTACACGAACACCGTTCCGAGGTTCGGGTTTGCGAGCACGGGGGCTACGAGGCAGCCGATGACCGCGAAAATCAGCACCGAAAGCCTGCCGACGAGCACTTGGTTTTTGTCGCTCGCGTTTTTGTTGAGGAATTTCTTGTAGATGTCGATTGTGAAAATCGTGGACGCCGCGTTGAGCATTGCCGCAAGCGAGCTTACGACCGCGCCGAGGAGTGCGGCGAAAATGAAGCCTTTGAGACCGAAGCCCGCGGGGAGCACCTTTGTGATGAGCAGCCCGAAAGCGGAGTCGTACTTGTAGCCGTAGAAGGTTTTTTTCGTCGACATGGGGTCGTCGAAGTTCGCCGAGTTGCGCGCATTCCATGCGTCGACGAGAGCCTTTGCGCCGTTTTCGTTTGCCTTCGCCCAGCCCTTGTCGTAGACGAACTGCGTGAGGTAAACGGTGCCGTCGGCCTTTGCGCGGGCGTATTCGTCGTGGAGGGCGTTCATTTCGTGCTCCGAGAAAATCGGGTGCTTTGCGCCCTTTTTCTGCTCGTACGAGAACGTTTCTACCGCAAGGCGGGGGTCGTATTTTTTGTTGTTTTGGTCGAGCCAGTCGAAGTACACAACGGAGTACGCCTTGGCGTTTTCCGTCGCGATTTTCTTGTCCATCTGAGCCGCGTGCGCCTGGTCGTCGGAATAGAGGTTGAACGCCATGATTCCGGGGATTACGATGATGAACGGAATTATGAGTTTAAGCCCCGCCGCAAGCATGATGCCCTTTTGGCCTTCCGCAAGGCTCGACGCGCCGAGCGTGCGCTGAATGATGTACTGGTTGAAGCCCCAGTAGTAGAAATTGGGAATCCACAGGCCGATGATGAGGGCAGTCCACGGAATTTCGGAGTGGTCTGCGGGCATGAACATTGTTAGTTTGTCGTAGTTGAGCGATACGAATTTTTCGATGATGCCCGCGTCTTTGAGGGAGTCGAGAGCCTGCGGCGTGAACGTAGCCGTCGTTGCGATTTCCGCCGCGGGCTTTGCCGCGAACGCGTCGAAGGCGAAGTACGCAATCAGCATGCCGCCTACGATGAGAGCCGTGCCCTGCAAAAGGTCGGCCCACGCGCACGCCTTCAAGCCGCCCGCGCAGACGTACACCGCCGCGATAATCCCGATGCCCCAGCACGCGACTTCGAGGTCGAGCGCAAAGGGGAGGTCTGCGGAGTGTCCGAACACCGTGTCGGCGACCGTCGCGCCCGAATAGATGACCGCCGTCACGTTCACTAGCACGAGCACAATCACCATCATGAACGACATCACCGAGCGCGAGAGCGCGTCGAACCTGAATTCGAGGAACTGCGGCACCGTGTAGATTCCGCTTTTGAGGAATTTGGGCAGGAACAGGAACGCCACGAAGACGAGCGTGATTGCCGCCATCCATTCGTAGCTTGCGATTGCCAGCCCCGAAATGCCCGCCGCGCTTCCGCTCATGCCCACGAACTGTTCCGTGGAGATGTTTGCGGCAATGAGTGAAATGCCGATGAGCCACCAAGTGAGTCCGCGCCCCGCAAGGAAGTAGTCTTCGCTGCCGCCTTCTCCGCGGCTTTTATACAATCCGACGAAAACGACCGCCGCGATGAACGCAATAAATACTGCGATATCCAATATAGTGTTGAAGTTCATAATTGCAAAAGAATGAAATAATCGGTTTGTTTTGTCCACATTTTTTGAGGCGCGGTGCGCGAATTTTTCACCGCATTTTGGGAATGTTTGAGCATGTGCGGACTTTTGTTAGAAATCCTCCCGCCGTTTGCGGTTCGGGCGCGTTTTGCCTCCGCGCGGGAAAATTTGCGCGCTGTGCCCGCCGCGGTTTTAGAGCGTGAGCACAAGCACCGTGAATTTCGGCGACGCCCTGTTTACGGGGTCGTAGAGAAGCACCACGCACCGCGCGTCTTTTGGGGTTGACACATTGTTGTGGTAGACGGGCTTCCATTTGCGGTCAACCATTCTCGCAATCTGGATTTCAACCGAAGTGTCCCCCTTCTGCTTGGGCTTGAAGATTGCGTTCGCGCCCGATCCGAGCAGTTTCGGCTCTTTGCCGACCATCAGCGCGACCCTGTGCGAGGTCATGTTGATTACGGCGATTTTCTCTTTGGGGAGGGTTTTCGGCGAGACGTTGATTGGGTAGAATACCACCGAGCGTCCCGTTTTGAACATCATCGCGAAGAGTTCGTCTATTCCGAGGGGGATTGTCATGCGGCAGGCTTCGCGGTAGTTGTACTGCGTGCCGTCTTCCGTGGCGACCGCTTCGCGCTTGTAGAAGACCATCGTGCGCGGTCCTTTGTAGTGTATCGCGTTCGACATCGAACCCGACGACACTTTCAAAACCTTGTAGGCGTCTCCCGATTTATACCAAAGGTCGAAGTTTTGGTCTTTCGAGGCGCGGACGGTCGAGACGCCGCCGCCGATATTGGGAATCGTCATTGCGTTTGAGTATGCCCATTTGAAGATTTTGATTGTAACGTCGACGCTTTCCTCCTGCGTTTTCTGTTCCGTCTGTTGTTGTGGCTGCCGTTCCTGCTGCGCGCACAAAATCGACGCGCACAGAAACACGAGTGTTGCGAGTTTCCTTAGCATTGTTGTGTTAGATTTCCTTTTCGTTCAGCCAGCGGAAGGAGACGATTTTGAAGCGTCTGCCGAGTTCCTTGTTGAGGTCGTTGAGCTCGTCTACGTGCGTGTTGAAGTTGCGCTGGTCGTTGACTTTTTCCTGATAGCCGATTTCGTGTTCGCGGCCGCTGATTCTCCACGGTTCCTGATTTTGCGATTCAGAGTCGAAATATTCTGGCATGCGCTGCACGAGCATTTCGCACCACGCCTTGCCTTCGACCGCTCCCGAAACGGGGTTGCGGACTTCGCCGTATGCGCGGATTTTGAACGTGTCGGAACGCACCGTCAGGAACGAGCCGAGGCGCGCAAGCAAATCCTGCTGCATGAGGTACGCGGGCGCGCCCGTCGCCTGCGGGCCGATAGCTCCGCGCCAGTTTTCCCAAATCTTCTTCACGTCCTGATAGTCCTTACAGTTGTTGTCGTACTGCAAAGCCTCCGACATGTTGCGGTTGTTGTCTATCGAGATGATGAAGTCTTTGTCGGTGTGGAACGGGTAGTTGATTGAAGTCGAGTCTATCGCCGCTTGCAAGACGCCCTTCTGCGCGTGCGAGACGCGGTATGTAATTTGGTCGTCGTATTCCTTTTCGAGGTTTTTGCGGTCGTCGAGCTTTGAGGGCAGGGGAACTTTGCCGTTGCCGAGGTATTCCTCCGTGTAGCGTTGTTCCGCCGAGAGGTCGGGAACGACTCTGTTGACGAAGTGCGACATCGAATAGAACGGGCCTCTGTCCTTGACGTGTTCTACAATCGCCACGGCAAGCTCTTCAATTTCCTCCGCGCTCAAAGCCCTGAACCCTTGGAACGCGGTGTCCTCTTCGGTAATCGACGAAGACGAGGTGAATTCCTTTGCCGAGTAGGGCGCCTGCCAGCGGTGGAACGCTGCGGCGTCGGACTGCTCCAGCTTGAGGCTCTTGCCCTGATAGTCGCGGATTTCCTGCCCGTAGTAGGTTGAGAGCACCGCCTTCCACGCGTCCACGCTTGTGGAGTTCACGTTGAACGCTCCGTTTACCCAGAACTTTGAGGCGTTTTCCTCGAATTGCTCCTTGTTTGAGTCTGAGGTAAGGTCTCTGAGCGAGAGGTAGTCGTCGCGTTCTACTGCGTAGCGGATACGCGGGTTCTGCGGGTAGGCGTACTCTTGGTCGATAGTGTTCTTCGATTCGTCCTTGCGGTAGGGGAGGGTCGAGAAGAAGTATTCGTCCCAGAGGGCGTCGTTGAGCTGCCACGAGATGTCGTAGAGCACTCCGCGGTCTTCGTAGTACGCCGATTCCCTCTTGCCGTCGAACTTACCGGAGCGCGACACCGAGTTGTTGTCGTCGTTTCTGTCCCAAACCGCGCTTGCGCCGTCGAGCCAGGTTACATGGTAGGCGCGTTCGGGCGAGATTCGGGCGGGGCAGAGCGAGTTGCCAATCGCGAGCGTCGGGTACTGCGATTCGTTTGTCTGCAATCCGTAGGAGCGTTGGAACTGGTCGCTGTTTACGAGGTTCGCGTAGTATCCGCTTACAGTGTCTTCGTAGAGCCACGTCGTGCCCTGGTATTTGCCGATGCCGAACGAAAGCCCCGCGCCCGCGAGGTTTGCGGGGTTGGATACAACTTCCGTCTTTCTGAGGACGTGGATAACGGGGGCTTGGTACGTGCCCAATTCCTCTTTCAGGCCTATTCTTACGTGTCCGTCGGCGACGCCCACGAGCGAGTTGCCGACGTAGGTCATGCCGTCCTTCGTTCCGTAAGCCTGATTGAGCGACTGCATTGTCTTTGTCAGGCGGGAAATCGTGTTGTAGAGCGTTTTCTTTTCGCCCGAAATCGGGATTTCCCTGCCCGACCAGTCTCCGTAGTAGCCCGTCGCGTGAATGTTGGAGTTCACGAAGGGGCGGACGTTGAAGAACGGTTCGTGCCCAGCCGAGCTGTTGGCGTAGGGCTGCGCGAAAATCAGGCCGTAGGGCACGCGGCCGGTGGTGTCGTTGATTGACGCGTAGAGCTGTCGGGCGTAGTTGTAGTTTGTGCTGTTAATGGAGAGGTCTTTGTTGTGCCTGATTGCCTGCGGGAGCGTGTCGCCAAGTCCTTCGGTGTCCATGCAGATTTCCGTTGCGTCGACCGACGGAATGTACTGCGCCGACGAGTTGTACATGCGGCAGTTGTCGTGGTTTTTCCAGTAGTTTGCCGAGTGTCTGCGGGGGTTGAGCGTGAGCCAGTTGATGTAGAATCGGGCGCGGTGGATAGGTTCTGTCGCTACCGTCGAGCCTGCGCCCAACTTTGATTCGTCGTTGCCGGGCGCGTTGGTCGAGAACGGCGTTCCGAAGCCGAGCAGCTGTTTCAGCGCGCCGTCAACCGTCTGGTTGCCGCCGCCGTTTACGCCGTCCGAGTACCACGCGCCGTTCGAGTTCGTGTCGGTATTGCGGTACGCGGCTAGGAACAGCGACCTTCCGTTGTCCATGCGCGCCTCTCCAGGGCAGTGGTAGTTTGTATATACGTAGTAGTTTTGCGCCTCGCCCGACTGCGTTTTCTGACCGTACGCGCCGATTGACGGGTCGGGGAAGCTGGGCTGTTTGAAGCAGAAGAAGCGGAAGCCGCGCATGTGCATGAGCGACGGCCCCATAATCTGCAAGCCCGCCGCGTAGTCCCTGCCTGTGTTTTTTGCGTTTGTGGGGCAGAACTTTGCGAATTCGAAACCTTCGCGCTTCCAAATCCAGATGTCGAGGTTCAGGCGGACATATTCAAGCTGGTGTCTGTGAATCGGATTCCAGTATTTTGCGTTCGTGTTCGGCGGATTCGAGGAGCAGTCCGACGGGCGGGTGTAGTCGAGGTTGTAAGAGGAAATCGCGTAGCCGAGCGGCGTCATGTTGAATGCCGCTCCCAGCATTTTGTGGGTTTCCATGCCCGACATTTCCTTGCGCGGGTAGACGCCTTCGATGTCCTGCATGTCTATATACAGGTTGTTGATATTCGTCTCCATGTTCGCGCCGTTCACGTCCTTGATGTTGCACGCGGCGATGAGGTCTAGGTCGAAGAGAACGTATTTGCCGAGCCTGTCTCTGTACTGCCAGTCGGTGTCGTTGTCGTACTTCGCGGCGTGCTCGGCTTCTGGGTGGGGAATATCCACATAGAAGCAGCCGCCGAGAACGCCGCCGTTGTCGAGTCCGTACATCATGGCGTCGCGCTCTTCGTAAAGGCTCTTTGTTGCGTTTTCTTCGAGTACGCCGTTCGGGCCGTCCTTGTCCTGGTCGGAAGAGCTGCCCTTGTTCTTCGGGTTGCCGACGTAGCTTATGATTTTCTTCATGGAAAAAATCTTCGCCTTGCCGGGTTCGATTCCCTTTGCGTCGTAGGCCATAAAGCGCAGGTTTGCGTCGTCGGTGTTGCCGTCGCTGGCGGTGTAGATTTTGCTCGCGTTTTCGGGGTTGCGGGCGTCGATACTGCGCTGTGCGAAGAACAGGTAGCCTTCGGCGGCGTCGGGGTCTTTTAGGATAGAGTTAAAGTACGAACCGTGCGTTACCGCGTAGATTATGCTGTTGAGATAGAGCGGGATTCTCGCAACCCGCGCGGCGTAGCGGTTTCTTCCCGCCGTCGCCCTTTCCGAGGCAAGCTCGCTCGACGGGACTATGTTGCCGTCCGCCACGATGTCTTTCCAGTGCCTCCACTTGAAAGTTTCCGAGACGTTGATGTCGGTGGGCGCGATTGCGTTTTTTATGTCCGCCTGCGAAAGCATGTTCTGCTTTATGCCGTAGCCCAACGGAAACGCGGGAACGTCCGTATTTCCGTATCTGAAACCTTCGAAGAACGCCGTGTAGCGCGACATAAGCCACTTAATCGGGTAGTCGTTGTTCGAGGTCGGGTTGATGTTGTTGACGATTGTGCCGCTGTCGGTCTGTTCGTTTCTTCCCCAGACCGTGCCGCGCCTGAACGGAAGCATGAACTGGCGGAGCGATTTTTTGTCGGGGTCGGCGCGGGTGATTTCGTCGCTCATCGAGGGGATAATTTCCGTGCGGAGGTCTCTCAGGCACTGGAAGTACTGCCCCGTTTCGTAGCCGATTGCAAACCTGAACGCGCCCGTGGGGTGTCTGAACTGCCCCCACACGCGGATTGCGTAGTATGTGTCGCCCTTGATTTTCGTATCGTACGGATTGTAGAGAATCAGCAGCGGCATGATGTGCAGACGCAGGCCGTACTTCTGTCCGCCGTAGTTTACAAAAGTGGGAACGTAGAACACTTGGAAGCGTTTTACAACGGGTTTGAGTCCGTATCGGTCGTCCGTCTGAACGCGGGCGTCGAGCGTTTCGCGGTCGGCGAGGTCTTCGGTTCTCGTATTATAATAGGAGCGGAGCTGGTCCCAAAGAGGGCCGCCGGGGTCTTTCCAAATGTATTTGTCGTCGAACATGTCCGCCATCAGCCGGATAGTCGAGAGCGATTCTGCGTCGGCTGTGTTTTCGTGCCCGTACATCTGCGGGCCGAAGATGTGCCCCGTGCCCCTGAGCTTTCTGTCGGGCTCGCCCGATTTGTTCGGGTTGTGGTGGTATCTGTATACGTTGTCCTTTACGAGCGGGTATGCCGTCGTTTTGAAGTCGAAGCCCGCCACGCCGTAGGGGCGTTCGAAATATTCGGGCGCGTTGTTGTTGTCTTTGTCGAGCAGCTCTTCGTCTTCGTTGCCGAAGTCCTTGCGGGTAAGACCGAGGGAAAGGTCCTTCTTCAAACCGCCATCGCGCACGTTTACGAGTATGCCCTTTGTGTTGAAGCTTGCGCTGTGGAAGAACACCCTCGAAAGCAGTGTGTTGTCGGGCAGCGAGCCCGAGCGGAAAATGTCGAGCTGTTTGATGTCGTCGAGGTTGCGGATACGCGCCATCGAGCTTTGGTCGTCGCCGTCGCGGAAGTCGAGGTCGAACGCCTTTGTTCCCGCCTTGCCGCCCATGCCCGATACCGTCAGGCCGTGAATGCCCGAGTAGAACGGCAAGCTCTGTATTCTGTAATTGATGCGGTTTGCGTGCTCGAACATGTCCTCCGTTGCGACCGCGTTGAGCGACGCCTTTTGCCCTTCGTCGGCTACCCACCACGCAATGCGCGTTTCCTTGCCGTCGCTGATTTTTTCGCCCGTGATGGGGTTGGGGTCTACGTCGAGGGTAACAAGCGGCGCAAGAACGTCGCGGTCGGAGCGTGGCGCGCCGTATTCGTCGGAGTACGAGCCTGCGCTGACTGCGCGTACGTATTTGCCGTCGTCGAGCTTCGATGTCGGGCGGTATCTCACCACGGAATAGTCCGTGCTTTCCTTTTCCCTGATTTTATTGCCCGACACAAGCCAAGTGAGCGCGCGTTCGACCGTGTTTGTGATATAGTCCGACCGCGCCTGCTGGCGGAGCTGCCTTTCGGGCGAGTAGCCCCTGCGCGAGTCCCACACGCCGACCCAGTAGCGGTTTTGCGAAATCGCGGCGTCGTCTATTTTCTCCGCCTCGTCGCGGTCGATGTTCATCGGCGCGCTCCACCACTCGAACTTCTTGTCGTTGTCAAGCTCCGTAATCGGCGACGCCACGGTGTCGTCGAACATCATTGCGTGTGCGGTTATTCGCTGGTCGGGGCCGAGCGCGCTCTGCACGCGGCTCATTGCCTGATACGCCGCGAATTTGGCGGCCTGTTTGGCCTTAAAGTCGTTCATGCTCTGGCGGCTGAGTCTCATCTGCATCTGGACCATCGTCGCGAGGGTCACGATAAGCAGAACCATAAAGCCCATCAGCGCAAGCGAAAGCACGAGCGCGAAAGCCTTTCTTTCCGAAAGCTTTTTTTGAACGGGGGGGGTAGAAATAAAAGTTTTCTTCATACTCTATGGAAACGCTATTGACGGCGCGTTTTCAACGCAAGCAAATTTTGCGCCGTTTTTTCCGTTTTTACCGACATTTTCCGCCCGTCCCGCGTTCCGTTTATCCCGCCGATTTTCCGTCTTTTGCGGGAAATTTTCTACACCGCGTACAACAAAGGCGCAAATGCGGCTTTCACTCCGCAACTTGCGCCCCGTGTTTGAAACCCCGTTTGCCTATCGGGCGAGGTCTATGAATTCCTCCTGTATGACGAGCGCGGCTATCCCGCTTATTTCCTCGTCGATAAGCGACATTTCTGCGAAGTCGTCGGCGGTGATTACCCCGCGCGGCATAGTGGCGTCGGCTGTCGCCGAAAACACCGCGACCGCCGCGCATGCCGCCGCCGCCAGCGCGGAGGCGCACGAGAGTATCGAGTTGCGCACCCTGCGCGACGCCCCCGCCTTTGCGACCGCCGCCATGATTTTGTCGGTCGCGTTCGGGAAGGCGGCAAGCCGCTCCAAGAGCGCGTCTATCCGCCCGTCGGCGAGCTTTTCCTCCGCCGAAATTTTCCGCGCCGCCGCCATCACGCTTTCCGTGAAAGAGTCGGGCAGGGCGGGGGTGTCGGCGGCGAGGAGCGCGTCGATTTTCTCGTCGGGCGTTTTGGGCTTTTCAATATCCATTGTTTTTTACTCCGAATTTTTCAGGACTTCCCGCAGCGCGTTTCTCGCGCGGTGAATCCACGTTTTTACCGATTGCACGTTGGCTTTCATTGCCTCAGCAATCTCTTCGTATGAAAGTTGCTGCTGTTTGAGAAGCAGAATTGCGGTGCGCTGGTTTTCGGGTAGGTCTTCGACCGCCGCATAGAAAATCTCCTCCAGCTCCGACACGGGCGTCGAGCGGGCGTCTTCCGCGGGGAAGTCCAGGTCGGCGGGGTCTGTGGCGTCGGAGGGGCGTCTTACCCTCTTGCGGTGCTCCGAAATCAGCACGTTCCGCGCTATGCGGAAAAGGTATGTGGAAAACTTCGCCTTTCGGGCGTCTCCGCCGGCGTACTCGGCGTAGCTTTCGCGGGCGCGGTAGAGGTTGAGGAACGTCTGCTGGGTCATGTCCTCCGCCGCGTGCATATCGGAGCACGAGCGGTAGAAGTAGTTCGCCAGCGGCCTCTGCCACTTCTCGACGAGCATTCTGAACGCATGCTCCGAGCCGTCCGCCGCCTGAATCATCAGAGCCGCATCGCCGTCGCCTGCCGCCGCGCTTTCCGTCGCGCCTTGAATGAATGTCGGGCTTGTCTGCACTGTACGTTTTTCCTTCATAGTGTCGAACGCCTTTCCCCCAAAAAAGTTTCGCTTTGAAAAAAAATAAAAAAAAAGCTGGAACGCCAGCAAAAAACAGTTAAATTCAGCCGTTTTAATTTTTTAAACAACGCAAATTCGAAAGACAAAACTATGAGCGGACTCATTCAATGGACATCGAAAGCCAAGCGCAAGCCTGGTAAAAAGAGCGCGGGCGCAAAGCCCAACGCACGCAGACAGAGGCTCCTTGCCTCCCGCAAGCGCAAGGTGCGCGCAAGCGCGGCTAAGGCGGCGAGAAAACTCGCCAATGCCGACCTCGGCAAATAACGCATACGCCGCCGAATTTGCCCTGCGCCTAAAAAAAGGCTTGCAATGCGGATTCGCGCGGCTAAGGTGCTTTATTTCAAAATTTCAACATCTATAAGATTTTTTCTATCATGGCAAGAGTATGTTCAGTAACAGGCAAGCGTCCCGTTAAAGGTCGCAGAATCATTCACAAAGGTCAAAGCAAAAAGAGCGGCGGTATCGGTTTGCAGCTCGTCAAGCAGACAAAGCGCACATTCAAGCCCAATGTGCAGCGCATTCGCGTTCGCATGGCAAACGGCGCAGTCAAGCGCGAATGGGTCAGCGTAAAAGCCATCAAGGCGGGTCTCGTCGAAAAGGCGTAGTTTCCCACCCTACCAACAGGTTGCTTCACGCACACAATAGAATATCCCGCAATTTAATTGCGCGCGAAACACTCTCGGAATCCTCATCGGAGCACTCTCCGTCGGGGATTTTTTTGTCTGGCAACACAACGGCGGCGTTTATTCTCGGCGTAGCTTCGGCGGAAACTCGGCTTTCCTCGCGCGGCTTCGGACATTTTTTGCATTGCCCATGCAGACATTCTTCCGAACGCCGCATTTTGAGCCTGTTCGCGTATTTTTCCGAAAGCGCGGCGGGATTTTGCCGATAGTTTGAGATGAGAGCCGCATTGAAATTTTGCCCGAAAGCGCAAAGCAATAGAATTTAGGGAAGCCCCGTCGGGGGATTCCGACAAAAAATAAAAGCAGATAGGAAATAAAATGGAAATCTTCGTGGGCAATCTGCCCTTCGATATTACCGAACAGGAAATTAGGGACAAGTTTGCCGAATGCGGAGCGGTCTCGAACGTAAAAATGCTCATGGATAAATTTTCGGGCAGATTCAGGGGAATCGCCTTTGTGTCCATGGACGACGAGCAGCAGGCGCAGGCGGCGATAGAAACCCTCGACGGCGCGGAACTCGGCGGCAGGCCCATGAAAGTGGACAGAAGCAGGGAGCGCACGGAACGCTTTAACGGCTTCGGCGGCGGCTTCCGCCCACGCAATTCGGGACGCTTCGACAACCGCCGCCGCGAAGATTCCGACACCCGCCAATCGGGCGAATTTAGGCGCGACGGCGGGAATTTCCGCCAGAACTCCGACGGCGAATACCGTCCGAGAGGCGGCTTCCGCCCGCGCGGAAACTTCCGTTCGGGAGACGGCTACCGCCCGCGCGAGGGAGGCTTCAAACCCCGCGGCGAAGGCTTCCGTCCCCGCTCCGACGACGGCTTCGGCGGCGAAGGCGAGTACCGCCCGCGCAAATTTGGCAACGACGGCTATCGCCCGAAAGGCGATTTCAACCGCGGCGGCAAATTCGGCGACAAATCCTACCGCCCGAAAAGCGGCTTCCGCCCGCGCGACAACTTCCGCCAACGCGACGACGACGAAGGCGGACGCTTCCGCTCGCGCGATTTTTCAGAAGAATAACATTTCTGCAAATTTAATGTAATTTGACAAAACGTGCCGAATTTTTGCTTTTCGGTGCGTTTTTTTATGCTGATATTAATCCATTACGGCAATATTTGACGCGTAAAATCAACCTTTGCGGCTTGAATGTGTTAAAAAATATCCGCCGATAATCGGCAATCCGCCCGCGACTTTGCGGCAAATCGGGAAATAAACTAAATGGGAATAAGGGAACAGACCGCGCGAACGCAGGAGCTAGTCGACAGGCTCGCCAACATTTGGCGGAAGTCCGTCTCCGCAACGCATACATTTCTGACGCCGCGCGAAATAGACGCAATAGAACCCGAAGTCCGCGCAGGGCTGAACGCCGTCGAAAACCTCGCGCTCGCATCCGACGAAAGCGGCGCGGTTTGCGGATGGGCGTCGAGAACCGCCGCTTGGAAATGCTGTTTGTAGAGTCGTCGAAGAAGGGCAAAGGCGCGGGGCGCAAACTTGTCGAATACGGAATTGAAAAATACCGCATGGACAATTTGACAGTCAACGAACAGAACCCGCAAGCCGTGGGCTTTTACGAACACCTCGGCTTCAAGGCATATAAACGCTCCGCCCTCGACGAACAACACCGCCCGTACCCGCTGATTTATATGAAACTGCCTTAATTTACGCTCTGGATATTCGGCAAAACACGGAGCAAGCCGTGTGCGCGGGAAGCCGATTTTTCCGCTCATCACAAAGGTAGCTGAATGAATAAAAAGCGGCGGGCATGGGGCAATGCGCCGCAGGTGGGCGCAAAAAAACCGCAAACGAATTTGCGGTTTTTTGAAAAACGTCGGGCCGCCGAGGATCGAACTCGGGACCTCTTGCACCCCATGCAAGCGCGCTACCAGACTGCGCTACGGCCCGTTTTTTTATAAGCAAATCAATTTACCTTGGCGTTTGCGTTTGACAAGCTTTTTTTTCAATTAATATAGCATTTTGTAGAAACGCGCCACCCTCTTTGTAATTGATGTAAGCGCCTGCGCGGGGGTAATGCCCAGTCTGCCCGCGTATTCCTCAATCGGAATCGAAATTCCGCCGCTCTCTCCGACGATTATCGCCTCGTCGCCGACCTCGATTTCGTCGAAGTCGCTAACGTCAATCGCGGCTTGGTCCATCGAGACGCGCCCGATTACGGTTGCGCGTTTGCCCCTGATGATGACGTCCATCTTTTCGCTCGCGTTGCGCGGCACGCCGTCGCCGTAGCCCACCGAAAGCAGAGCCACGCGCGAGTCCTTTTTCAGAATGTACGTCCGCCCGTAGCCGACCGTTGCGCCCTTGGGCAGGTTCTTAATCTGGCTTACGGAGCTTCTGAACGTCAGCACATGTTCCGGTTCGAAGCCCTTTAAAATGGAGTTTTCCGACGGCTTCATGCCGAAGAGTACAAGCCCCGCCCGCAGCGCGCGGTCGAACGGCAGCGCGGAGACGTCGCAGACGTCGCTGTGGTGGACGAAAATTTTTGCGCCGAGGCTGTCGGTTTTCCTTTTCGCGTATTCGACGAAGTCGGCGTCGGGCATTGCGCCCTCCTGCGGAGCGCCCGTTCCCGTGCCGAGCAGGCAGAACGCTTCGAGTTTGAGCCGCTTCGATTCGAGCAGCGCGTCGAGCATTTTTTTTGCCTCTTCGGGCGACGGCACCGTTTCGCCGACGGTCGGCAGGCGCATGTGGACTGCGAGCGTCGCGCCGAGTTCCTCCGCCTTTTTTTCGAAGCGGGCGATTTCCTCGCAACTTACGAGCACGGGCGTGAGGGAGTTTTCGAAGTATTCGTCCTCCTCGCCGGGGAGCGACGACGACATCACCACGACCTTCCAGCCCGACCCGACCTCGCGGACTCTCGCGCCCTCGCTTACGTTTGTGACCGCGAACGCGTCCGCGCCGCTTAGCATGAGGCGCACGACGGCCGCCTCCACGCCGTAGCCGAACGCGTCGGCGGAGACGAGCGCAATGTACCCGCGCGATTTCGGCATGAAATATTTGAGTTTGCCGAGGTTTCGTTCGAGAGCGCACAAGTCTATGCGCACCGAGCACCTCAGATGTGTGCTTGACCCTTCCATTTTACATATTCCCTTTTAGAAAGCGGTTTTGCGTCGGGCGGCAGCTCGCATTTTTTTGCGAGTTCGGGGTGCTTTTTGAGCGTCTCGAAGAGCTGCCGCGGCGACGGGTCGAATTCCTCGAAATCGAAATCCGACTTGCGCTGGCGGAGCAGAAATTTTTTCTGCTTTGCGATTCCTTCCAGCCTTTCAAGCTCGACCTCCGCTTCAAGCTCCACGCCGCCGTTTGCGAAATTTACTATGTTTGCGAAGCCCCTGCGCGACGGCGCGACGAGCGAAAATTCCGCCGCCTCTCCGCCGTCGGCTATTGCGTGCGCGGCGGCAAGCATTGCGTCCCACTCGAAAATTTCGGCGTCGGAGAGCTTCGCGAGGGTAGACGCGAACGCGCTTGCGAAACGCGTGCCGAGCATAGACCCCGGCCCCGTGCAGATTGCGTACGCGCGGATTTTGCGCAGCTCTAAGGGGAGCGCAAGGGCGCACTGCGCCGCGCTTTCAATCGCCTGCCTGTCGGAGACGGTTTCGAAAATCTGCTCGCCGTTTTTTGCCAGCGACATTTTCACGCGCTCTCCGCACGCGTCGATAATAAGTGTTGTTTCTTCGAACATATCAGAAGCGTTTTCTCAAAGTTTTTGCGGGTATGCCGAGCTCCTCGCGGTATTTTGCGACGGTTCGGCGGGCGACGCTCACGCCGTCCTCCGCGAGCATTTCCGCGATTTTCGAGTCGCTCAGCGGCGCGCGCGGCGACTCCTCCGAAACGATTTTTCTTATCATGTTTTTCACCGACTCGCTCGAAAGCCCGCCTCCGTCAGCCGACTCGTATCCGCCGCTGAAAAAGAATTTGAGCGGCAGAAGCCCGTGCGGCGTCTGCGCGTATTTTTCCGAAATCGCGCGTCCGACCGTCGTCGCGTGCACGCCGATTTCGTCGGCGACGTCCTGCATTGTCATTGGTTTGAGGGCGTCCCTGCCGTTTTCGAAAAATCCGGACTGCCTTTCGAGTATCGCGCGCCCGATTTTGAGAATGGTTTTGCGCCGCAAATCCACGGCGTCCATGAGGAATTTTCCGTCGCGGATTTTCTCCTTGATGTACGCGCGTTCCTCCGGTCGGACGCGCTCGTCGGCGGCGAGCTTGCGGTAGTCGGGGTTTATGCGCAGGCGCGGCGAGGCGTATTTTGCCTCGTCCACATGCCAAACGCCGTCGTCGTCGCGGTAGAAGACAAGCTCCGGCACTATGAATTTTTCGTCCTCGGCGGCGTACTCCGACGCAGGCGACGTGTGGAGCTTCGCGATTTCGCCGATTGCCCTTTCAACGTCGGCGGGCGAGCGGTTTTCAAGCTCGGCAATTTCCTCCACCTTGCGTTTCAGAAGAAGGTCGAACCTGTCGGCGAGAATCCTGTACGCGAGCGAGTTCTCCATGCCCTTGTGTTCGAGCTGCAACATGAGAGAGTCGCGCATGTCGAACGCGCCGATTCCCGACGGCTCGGAGTCGCGCAGAAGGTCGAGGGCGGCGTTGATTGTCTTTTCGTCGAAGCCCGCCGCGCGGGCGTTGTCGAGGGCGTCGGGCAGCAGAAATCCGCGCTCGTCAAGCGAGCCGGCGAGGTTTTCGAAAGCCTTTGCGATTTCGGGCGTCGCGGCATCGAGTTTCGCCTCCGTGAGAAGGTGCTCTTGGAGGGAGGTTTTGTCGGGTAGGGAGTTTAGGACAAAGTCGCGCGTTTTCTGCTCTTTTTCGGTGTCGGAGGATTGCGCTGGAGCGCCGAAATCGTCGTCGTCAAAATCAGCCGATTCGCCGAGCGTCTGCGGACGCTCGAAGTCGTCGGGGGGAATCTCCTCCAAGAGGGGATTTTTTTTCAGCTCGACCGCGACGATTTTCTCCAAATCAAGCGACGCCGCTTGGAGAATTTCCAAGCTGCGTTTGAGTTGCGGAGTCAGGATAAGCGATTGCTCCTGCCTCTGAATCTGTCCGAATTCCGCCGACATTTTCAGCTATTAATTTCAACATTTTTAGCCGCCCATAACAAGTAGAAAATTTCGACGTTCGGCGTCGGAGTTTTTAGCCGCCCCGAATTGTTTTAACATGCATAGCGTCGCGATTATGAGCGTCGGAATAAACAAGTCTCTTGTGGAGTTGCAGAGAACGGTCAAGGCGGTAAATTTGTCGTGCTGAAATACGAGCTGGGCAACGTCATTGTGCTTGTAGGCGACAAGCTTTATTCGATAAAGGAAAGCAGTTTGTCGGAGGGCAGCCGCCTGAAAATCCAGCCGTTTAAGATTCGGTAGCGCAAAAGAAAAATGCCCCGTTTCGGCGGGGCATTTTTTTCGCCTGTGCGTTGTCTATTCCTTGGGCAGGAAGTAGCCGCGCTGTTTTTCCGAAATCGGGATTCCCGTGCGCTCCATTACCGCCATCATGTCTTCCCACACAAGCCTCTTCATCTGCGCTGACGCGTATTGAAGCAGGAACGACGGGTGGTAGGTCACCATCAGGTCGGCGTCGCCGAACTTCTGCCACTGCCCGCGGATTTTACCCATGCGGCGGGTCGGGTCGAAGCCCAGCAGCCCGTTTGCGGCGGTCAGCCCGAGCGCGACCACAACCTGCGGCTTCACCACGTCAATTTGCGCTTTCAGGTAGGGCAGGCAGTAGTTCATTTCCTCTTCGGTCGGCGGGCGGTTGCCCTTGGGCGTTTCGGGACGCCAGTTCATGATGTTGCCGATGTATGCGTCCTGCCGAGAAAGCCCCATTGCGGCGATGATTTTTGTAAGAAGCTGTCCAGCCTTGCCGACGAAAGGTTCGCCCTGAATTTCTTCGTCCGCCCCGGGTGCTTCGCCGCAGAAGAAAATTTTTGCGTCGAGGTTTCCGACTCCGAAGACGATTTTCTTTTGCGGGCGCAGGTGTTCGGCGCAAACTTTGTCCGACAGCACAATTTCCCTCAGCGCCTCCCAGCGCATCTGTTTGTCGCCTTCGGGCAGCTCGAATTTTTTCGGCGCGGGTATTGGCTTGATGTCGGGCATGGGGTTTGTTTTCACTACTTTTATCCTTTTTTGCGTTTCCTGTTTCTTTTCCTCTTTTACGAAATCTTCGGCAGAGACGAATTTGACTTCCTCGATATTGTCCACAAATTCCTCTTCGTCGGGCTTGCGCTGCGGGGCGTCGTCGTCGGGCGCAAGCTCGGCGGCGAGGCGTTTCAGGATTGCCAGAGATTCGTCGCTTACGGGCGCAAATTCCGCGCCCTCGGCGGCGCAGCGGCGGAACTCGTCGGAGAGTGTCTCGAAAATTTCCCTCATCTTGAAAGTATTTCCGCCGCCTTTTCGACGATTTTCCCGACCTCCGCAAGGCGTCCCGCGCCCTCGCGTCCGCACGCGAGCATTCCCGTTTCGGGTTCGACGAATTCGACGCCGCGCTTTTTGAGTATTTCGATGTTTTCGGCGACGGCGGGGTGCGCGTACATGTCGCAGTTCATTGCGGGGGCTACGAGCACCGGCGCGCGCGTTGCAAGGTAGATTGTGGAGAGCATGTCGGGAGCGAGCCCGCGGGCGAAGTTCCCGATTGTGTTTGCAGTCGCTGGGGCTACGAGCAGCAGGTCGGCGGCTTCGGCGAGCGAAATGTGTTCGGGCTTCCAGTCGGAAATTTCCTCCCACATCGAGACGTATGTTTTGTTGCGCGAAAGCGTCTGGAAGATGCGCGGCGACATTAGTTTTGCCGCGTTTTCCGTCATGACGACATGCACGTCCGCGCCCGATTTCGCGAGCCGCGACACGATTTCCGCCGCCTTGTAGACCGCAATCGAGCTGCATACGCCTACCACCGCCGTTTTGCCTTTGAGTCCATTTTGCATAAAAAAAATTTTTACAAAACGCGCAAAAAGTGCAAGCTGTAAATTATGGCAGGTTTCAGGGCATATTTCGATTTCGGCGGCGGAGTTCCGCGCGTCGCCGCGCTTTCGCCCGACGAAAGCAGGCATCTTTGCGGCTCGCTCCGCGCGAGGGCGGGGGACGCCGTCGATTTGTTCGACTTGGCGGGGAACGTCAGGCACTGTACGCTCGTTTCGCCGAGCCAAAAACGCGCCGAGCTTGAAGTGGGCGAAGCCGTCGAAGTGCCCGCGCCCGAACCGCGCGTGTATCTCGCCCAGAGCCTGCCGAAGGGGAAGACTTTCGACGACATTGTGAGGCAGTCCGTGGAGGTCGGCGCGGCGGGTGTGTTCCCGCTTCTTTCCGAGCGCACTCAGGTGAAAATTTCGGACTCCGAGCGCAAGTCGGCAAAGTGGACGGCGCATGTTGTCGAGGCGGTCAAGCAGTCGGGCAACTTCGTGAAATTCGAGATGCCCGAACCGCGCAAAATTTCCGACTTCCTCTCCTCCGCCGACTTCGACTTGAAGATTGTCGCGAGCCTCGAAGACGGCTCGAAGCCGATTGCCGAAATTCTCCGCGCCGCCCCGCGCCCGAAGAGCGTCTGCGTTCTTGTCGGTCCGGAGGGCGATTTGTCTCCCGCCGAATACGCGCTTGCCCGCGGGGCGGGTTTTCTGCCCGCAACGCTTGGGCGCAACGTCATGAAGTGCGATACCGCCGCGCTTTTTGCGCTGTCGGCTGTTTCGGCGTTCTACGCCTAATTTTCTGGCGGCGCGAGAATGTGGAACGACAGCGCGCGGTCGCGCAGAATTTCCACGAGGATTTTTTTCGGCGACTTGCGGTAGCTTTCGTAGACCGCCCGCAGCTCCGCCTCTGTCGAGACTTTTTTTCTGTCAGCCGATACGATTATATCTCCCGCGCAGATGCCCGCCGCGTCAAACGGAAAGCCCTGCCTTACGCCCGCGACCATCAGCCGCGAGTCGGTATCAAGCTTCGATTCCCGCGCGTAGGGCTTGGTGATTTCGCGCATGCCCGCGCCCCATTTTTCGAGCGTGTACTCTTTGCCTATGCGGCTTTCGAGCTTTTCGGCTTTGAGGGTTTTAGAGAATTTTTTGCCGCCGCGCAGAAGCTCTAATTCTATCGTGCCGCCCGCGCGGACGTCGGCGATTTTCGCCATGATTGCGGGCATTTGTTCGGGAAAGCGGCCGTCGATGTCTTCGCCGTCTATTTTTAGCACTATGTCCCCCGCGAGAATCCCCGCGACGGCCGCAGGCGAGAGCGCGTCCACATTTTGTACAAGCACGCCGCGGTTCGTGTCTATTTCGAAAAATTCCTCCATGTCTTGCAGGGGCGCGAAGCCTATTCCGACGTATCCGCGCTCCACTTTCCCGTGCGCCGAGATTTCGTTTATCACTCGCCGCGCCACGTTCGACGGCACTGAGAAGCCGAGGTTGTTCGAGTTCGTGTACGCCCGCGTGTTTATGCCCACAATTTCGCCGTTCGGCCTCACTAGCGGGCCGCCGCTGTTTCCGGGGTTGATTGCCGCGTCGGTTTGAATCCACGAATTGAACGCGCCCGTTTCGTAGCCGCTGTTGAGAATCGTGCCCTCGAAGTACCTGTTTGTGTTCGATATTATCCCGCGCGTGATTGTCCGCGCAAAGCCGTGCGGAGTGCCGACCGCGTAGACGACCTCGCCCGCGCGGAGCGTGTCGGAGTCTCCCAATTTTGCGACGGCGAACTTCGGGTTTTTGCGTTTTAGCTCGTCGGGGTCGAGCCTGATTACCGCCAAGTCCGTCCAGTGGTCCCACCCGACGAACTCCGCGCGCACGCGTTCGAGGTTCGCGAGGGTCACCACGATTTTCGACGCGTAGCAGTTGACGACGTGCGCATTCGTGAGAATCGTGCCGTCCTCCGACATTATCGCGCCGGAGCCTACCGCGCGGTTCGTCCTGCTTCCGCCGTCCTTTTGCGACACCTCCCAGACATCGATTTTCACGACGCTTTCGAGCAGGTTTTCGAAGCCCGCGGAGTTTGCGTCTCCACCCGACGCGCAAGAGGCGCAGAGCAGGGCGCACGCCGTCGGCAGCAGCGCGAAAAGCAGTGTTGCGGCTCGGCGGAACATTTTACGCTTCTGGCTTTTTGCCGTGCTCGGCTTTCACCGTGATTGCGATTCCGCCGCGGGCGTTGAATTCGCCTACGACCCTGCACCAAACGGGGTCGAGCGCTTCCACCAAGTCGTCGAGGATTATGTTCGTGAGGTGCTCGTGGAAACAGCCCTCGTTTCTGAACGACCACAGGTAGAGTTTGAGCGACTTGCTTTCGACGATTTTCTCGTTCGGAACGTACGCGATTTTTATCGTCGCAAAGTCGGGCTGTCCCGTGGCGGGGCAGAGGCATGTGAACTCGCTCGTTTCAAGCTCGACGGTGTAGGGGCGGCCTTTCGCCTTGTTCGGGAATGTTTCGAGCCTTTTGGAGGGCTTCGCCTTTTTTCCGCCGAGAGCCGCGCCCAGAAGCGTCAGGTTTGAGAGGTCTTTTTTCTGCGTTTTTTTCATTTTAAAATTCTATCATTACCTTGCCCGACCGCGAATTTTCCATGGCGCGGGCGAGCGCGTTTTGAATGTCGGCGATTTTGAAGACCGAGTCTACGGGGGCTTTGAGCGTGCCGTCCTTTATCATGCCGAAAATTTTTGCGTAGACGGCGTCTACTTCGGCTTTCGAATGCGTGCGCTGCCATTTGTCCCACCAGAAGCCGCGCAGGGTGAGGTCGTTGAAAATGAGGAAGCGGGTGGGGAAGCGCACGGGGTCGCCGACCATTCCGCCGATTGTAACGACCGTCGCCGAGTCTCCCATCGCCTTAATCATGTTCGAGACGCTTGCTCCGCCGATTTGGTTTAGTCCGAGCTTCAGCTTGCCGCCGGTAAGCTCCTTGATTTTCTTTGCGTCAAATTCGGCTTCGTCAACCACGATGTCCGCGCCGATTGCCTCCAAGTCGGCGCGTTTTGCCGCCGCGTTGCGCAGCATGTTGACGGTTTTGATTCCCCGCGCCCTGCACATTTGTATCGCAAAATATCCGAGCGCGCTCCCCGCGCCGTTTTGTATGAACCAGTCGCCCTCGCCGAGCTTTTCGAAATTGTCGAGAATGCACAGCGCAGTGGGCGGATTTACGAACGCCATCGCGCATGTGTCGAGCGGAAGCCCGTCGGGAATCTGCACGAGTTCCGCGGCGTCGCAGACTTGGTATTGCGTCCACGCCCCCGGTTCGGGCGGCAGCTTCACGCGCGAGCCTATTTTCGGAGACTCCGTTCCCCCGCCGAGCGCGACGACTTCGCCCACGCCCTCGCGCCCCGCGATTGCAGGCAGCGGGCGCAGCCTTCCGTACGAGCCTCCTATCATTCCGAGGTCGGACGGGTTTACAACCGCGCGCAGCAGTTTGACGACCGCCTGACCTTTTTTGGGTTCGGGCACGTCTACCGTTTCGGCGCGGACTACTTCGTTGGGCTTCCCGTAGGAGCGGTGTATTGCGGCTATGCTTTTCATGGCTTGTATATTTTCATGCAAGTTCGGGCGAATCAATTTTATTTTTATCGGAAAGCGGAATTGGCGCGCAAGTTTTGCCGATAAAAATATTGCCTTTGCCGCGCGTCGGCAAAAATATGTTTTCATGAAAGACGGATTTTTACAAGACTGCATTCCCCCGCGCTGGAGCGCGATGAGTCCCGACCGCGCCGAAGCCGACATTCGCGCGGCTCTCGCCGAGGCGGAGAAAAATTTGGACGCCGTGCGCAAAACCGCCGACGCCCCCGAACCCCCGACATACGCCTCCACCGTCCGCGCCCTCGACCGCGCTTCGGATTCGCTCGACAGGGCGTGGACATACCTCAACCACCTCCAAAGCGTTGCCGACACCCCCGAACTCCGCGCCGCCCTCAACGACCTCATGCCGCTTGTTTCCGACTTCTATTCGGCTGTCGATTTGGACGAAAAGCTGTACGCGGCAGTCGCGCGCTTCGCCGAAACTCCCGAAGCGAAATCCCTTTCGGGCGACAAAAAACGCCTGCTATCCGAGACGCTCCTCGACTTCGAATTGAGCGGAGCAAAGCTCCCGCCAGACAAAAAGGCGCGTCTGCGCGAAATAGACTCGCAGCTTGCCGTAAAGACGCAGAAATTTTCCGAAAACGTCCTCGACGACACCCAGCGGTTCGTCCTCAAAATCGAAAACGAGTCCGACCTCGCGGGGCTGCCGAAAACCGCCGTCGCCGTCGCCCGCAAAAAGGCGGCGGAAAAGGGCTTCGAGGGCTGGGCGTTCACCCTCGAACAGCCGTCCTACGTCCCGTTCATGACCTACGCCGACAGCGACGCGCTCCGCGAAAAACTGTGGCGCGAATTTTCCGCCGTCGCCGCTTCGGGCAAACACTCCAACTGGGGGCTTATGCGCGAAATTCTGTCGCTCCGCGCCGAGAACGCCGCGCTCCTTTCCCGCGCGAATTTCGCCGACTCAGTCCTCGAACGCAGAATGGCGAAAAACGGCGCGACAGCCGCGCGTTTTGTGGACTCTCTTACCGAAAAATTCGAAAAGCACTTCCGCGCCGAGTGGCGCGAACTTGTCGATTTCGCCCGCCAAAACGGCCTTTTGGGCGCGGGCGAAAAGCTTCCGCCGTGGCGCATTGCCTACGTTTCCGAAAAGCTCCGCGCGGCCCGCTACGGCTTCGACCCCGAACAAATGCGCCCCTACTTCCCGCTCGAATCGGTGATGTCGGGAATGTTCGAAATTTGCGGGACGCTTTACGGGCTGAAAATTTCGAAATTCGCGGGGAAGTCCGACGTCTGGCGCGAAGGCGTCGAAACCTACGAAGTCCGCGACGCGGGCGGCAGGACGCTCGGCATTTTCTACGCCGACTTTTTCCCGAACAGGCAGAAACGCGCCGGCGCGTGGATGAATCTGCTTTCCCAGCGCGACGCAAGCTCTCCCGCGCTCGGGGTCATTGCCGCAAACATCACCGAGGGCGCGGACGGCGAGCCGCCCCTGCTTTCCGTTGACGAAGTTGAGACGCTTTTCCACGAGTTCGGGCACCTTGTGCACTTCTTCCTCATGGACTCCGAGGAGGTCGGCTTGCGCGACGTCGCGTGGGACTTCGTCGAGCTGCCGTCGCAGATTATGGAAAACTGGGTGCACTTCAAAAACTGCCTCGACATTTTCGCGCGGAACTGGAAAACGGGCGAAAAAATCCCCGACGAACTCTTTGCGAAATTCGACGCGTCGCGCAAATTCATGGGCGCTTCCGCCTCCATGCGCCAGCTTTCGTTTGCGAAAATCGACTTGGACATGCACATAAACTCCGCAAAATATCTCGATTCCGCAGACATAGAGCAGACCGCCCGCGATACTCTCGCCGCCTATTCGCGCGACACCTCCGAGCCTGTGCCCTCAATTCTTCCGCGCTTCACCCACCTTTTCGGAGACCCCGTCGGATACGCCGCCGGATACTACTCCTACAAGTGGGCAGAGGTTCTCGACGCCGACGCCTTTACGCGCTTCGAGCGCGAGGGCGTGCTGAACCCCGAAACGGGGCGCGAGTTTGCCGATAAAATCCTGCGCGTGGGCAACACAATAGACGCCGACGCCGCGTTCAGAAACTTCATGGGGCGCGACCCCGACGTTTCCGCGCTCGTCAACCGCTCCGTTTAGCGCGGATTTCAGAAAAACAAAAAAAGCCGCATTTTGCGGCTTTTTGTTTTTTTGCATTGCGCAGTATTATTGAGCATTTGCGCGGCGCATGCGTTTTGATATTTTGCGTATCAGGCTTCTTGTTGCCAAGTATGCAAGGTTAACAAAACACAGCCCGACAAACCAGTCTCCGTGTCTTACATAGAACGTGTCGCCCGCCCTGAAATTCTTGTAGAATACGACGTCGGCAAAGCCCGCGCCCCTGAAATATATGCTGCCGTCGGAGTCGAGCAGGGGGCTTGAGCGTCTGATTTTAAGCGACTCGGGTTCGAGCGCGTTTCCGTAGGGGTCGGCAATTTTAAGCGCGGGGGCGGGGGAGGGCGTGTCGGCGTTCCACGTCGAGCCGTCGGCGTTTTTGAGCGTGAAAGACGGCCTCATGTTTCCGTACTGGTCGAACACCGCGCTCAGCCCGTTGTTCGACGACCTCATGAGCGGCAGTCGCGTAGAGACCGCCTGAAACGCCGAGTGCGCCGCATGCTGCCACGCTCCGCCTTCGCGCCCGTACCACGAGTCGTTCGTGCAGACGAAAAGCATGTCCGCGCCCGCCTTTGCGGTTTCGCACCCGAGCTTCGGGAAGATGTCCTCGTAGCAGATCAGCGCGCCCACTTTGTATTTTTTGCCGCGTATTTCCGCCTCCAAAAGCACGGGTTCGCTGCCCGCTTTCATGTCGCCCGTCGGCACAACCTTGCCGAGCCACTTGCACCACGACGGCACGTATTCGCCGAACGGCACAAGCCTGCGCTTTGCGTAGAATTTTTCGTAAAGCCCGTCTTTGGGCGACACCGCGAAAGCCCCGCCCTGCGCGGTTTTTTCGGCGAAGTCGTACGCCATGTTGCCCATGATTATCGGCATTGCGTTTTTTGCGGAGAGCCGCTCAATCCACTTTTGCATTGCGGGCGTTCCGACGACGGGCCAGCGCGGCGGGGTTGCCGCTTCGGGCCAGAGCGCGACGTCCGCCTGCGCGAGTTTCAGCCCGTCGGTAAGGCGTTCTATTATTGCGAGGTTGCTTTCGGCGAGCTTTTCGTCCCACTTCAAAATTCCCGCGAAGTCGGTCTGCACCATTCCCGCGCAGAAGGCGGTTTCGCGGTTTTCGGGGCGCGGCATTTTGGAAATGTAAATCCACACGCCCGACATCGCAAGAGCCAACGCCGCGTAGAATTCGGGAGAGAATCGCGAGTACGGAATTTTGCCCGCAAAGTTGCTCGACATCTTCCACCTCTGCCACTCGAAAAGCCTGTAAACGTATTCGGCGATTGCAAGATTGAAGAAAATCAGCGTAAAAGACACAATCCAGACGCCGCCGTATTCCGCCGACTGAATCGACGCTGGTCTGAGCCACTGCGAATGCGCCAGCAGATTCCACGGGAAGCCCGAAAACATCCACGACCTCGCCCATTCGAGCGCGACCCATAGCGACGCCGCTCCCGCCAGTTTGACAAGCCGCGCCGCGTGGTTTTCCCCAAGCGACGGCAGCATTTTCGGCAGAAGCGCAAACCACGGAAAAACGAAAAGCCCCGCGATTATTAGCGGCAGCAACACTGCCGCTGCGTAGCCCGCGGGCGGGTAGACGTGGCGCAGCCACACGAGGATTGCAATCCACGCCGCGTACGAACCCGCGAATGTGGAAACGAGCCAGATTTTTTTGCCGCGTTTCTTTTGCGCTTCGGAATCGCGCGGGTCGGTTTTGTCGGCAAGTCCCGCGCGTTCGAGCGCGGCGCGTCTTTGCGCCGCCTCGTTTTTTCCGCAGAGGAAGCGGCACGCGAGTATTGCGGGAACGGCGAAAACGTACGCAAGCTCCGCCGCTCCGAACGGCTCGAACGCCGCAACGTACATGCAGAAAGAAAATGCGACGGCGATGACCGCCGCCGCATTTGCCGAAGATTTTTTTATTTTTCCCATTTCAGAAGTCGCCAGCCCTCTTCGAGAATCAGGCGTTCGGCCTTTTTGAATTTCATCGTCTGCACCTCGCTGCCCTTGGCGATTGTAACGGTGTCGTTGCGCCCGATTTTCGGCAGCTCTATGCGTGCTTCGATTTTCGGCAGCTCGACCTCCTTTTTCGGCGCGGGCTTTTCGGGTTGCGGCCGCGCTTCGGGGGCGGGCTGCTGCGCGTTCTGCGCGGCGGCTTCCGCCCGCTGTTCGGCTTGCGCGGCGGAGGCGTCCACCTTTTCGCGCAGTCTGTCGATGAGCGTTTGGAGCACTTCCATGCTCGACGCGCTGCGGAAAATCCCCATGCAGACGTCGTTGCGGATTCTGCCCATGAGGGCTTCGAAGCATTTGTACGCCTCGCTTTTGTACTCGTTGAGCGGGTCTTTCTGCCCGTATCCGCGCAGTCCTATGCTGCGGCGCAAATCCTCCATTTCGGTGAGGTGGTCCTGCCAGTTTTTGTCGAGCGCGCGCATGAGCACAAAGCGTTCGATTGCTTTGAGAGCCTCGGGGTTCTCGATTTCCTCGCGGATTTTATAGACCGCGCGGATTTCGTCGACGACGGTTTTCGTGATGTCTTCGGGCGATTTCCCTTCGAGCTGTTCGGGGATAATCGCAATCGGGAAGCGGCTTGTAATCCAGCTGCAAAACGCCTGCAAGTCGGCGGAGTCGGGCGCGGAACCGTTGGGCGAGATTGTCGCAACGCGCTCGTCAAGCTCGTCGCAGATGATGTCGAATACGAGCTTGCGCGGGTCGTCCGAGTAGAGCGTTTCGTTCCTGAGACCGTAGACGATTTCGCGCTGTTTGTTGAGCACGTCGTCGTATTGGAGCAGGCGTTTGCGCATCGAGTAGTTCTGCGCCTCGACCGTTTTCTGCGCGCGCTCAATCGAGCGGTTGAGCAGGGGGTGGTCGAGCGGCTGACCCTCTTGGAATGTCTTTTGGAGGATTCTCGCCAGCGGGCCGCTGCCGAAGATTCTGAGCAGGTCGTCTTCAAGCGACACGAGGAATTTCGAAAGCCCGTTGTCGCCCTGGCGCGCGCAGCGTCCGCGCAGCTGTCTGTCTATGCGGCGCGACTCGTGGCGTTCCGTGCCCAGAACGTAGAGTCCGCCGAGCTCGTTGACGCCCTCGCCGAGCTTGATGTCGGTGCCGCGTCCCGCCATGTTTGTGGCGATTGTCACCGCCCCGCGCTGGCCCGCCATTGCGACGATTTCCGCCTCCTGCTGGTGGTGCTTTGCGTTGAGAACCGTGTGCTCTATGTTGCGGCGTTTGAGCATGCGGCTGAGAACTTCGCTCGCCTCGACCGACGCCGTGCCGACGAGCACGGGCTGGCCGCGCTTGTGCGCCTCCTGAATTTCGTCGATTGCGGCGTTGTATTTTTCGCGGCGCGTTTTGTAGATTACGTCGTTTTTGTCGATTCTGCGGCAGGGCTTGTTCGTGGGAATCGCCATTACGTTAAGCCCGTAGATGTCGTGGAATTCCTGCGCTTCGGTTTCCGCCGTGCCCGTCATGCCCGCGAGCTTTTCGTAGAGGCGGAAGTAGTTTTGGATTGTGATTGTGGCGTACGTTTTCGTTTCCTTTTCGATTGCCACGCCCTCCTTAGCCTCCACCGCCTGGTGCAGACCCTCGCTCCAGCGGCGGCCGTACATAATGCGCCCCGTGTTGGGGTCTACGATGTGCACCTTGCCGTCTTGCACGACGTATTCGATGTCCTTTTCGTAAATCGAGTACGCGCGGAGCAGCTGGCTGATGCAGTGTATGTATTCGGAAAGCTTGATGAAGTCGTCTTCGGCCTTCATTTTCAGTTCCTGACGCTTCTGCGGGTCGAGCGATTTGTCGGAGTCTATGTTCACGAAAATCGTGGGGAGGTCGGGCAGGACGAACGCGTCGGGGTTCTGCGGCGCGACGGCGTTTCTGCCGCGTTCGGTGAGGTCGCTCGTATGCTGCTTTTCGTCGATTGTGTAGTACAGCTCTTCCTTGTACTTGAAGCGGTCGAACTTGCGCAGGTCGGACGCCATTTCCATGTCGATTTTGTCGAGCTTTTTGCGGAGGTCGCCGTTTTCCATGAGCTGGCGCAGAATGCGGTTCTTGGGCGCGCCCATTTTGACCTGCCACATTTTGATGATTGTGGCTTCGTCTATTTCGCCGCCTTTTTCCGCCGCCGCGCGGACTTCGTTTATGAGCTTGTTGCAGAGCGCGACTTGCAGCTTTACGACGCCCTCGATTGCGGGTTTAAGCTCGTTGAACGGCGGCTCGTGGTCTTCCTGAATCGGGCCGGAAATGATGAGCGGCGTGCGGGCTTCGTCGATGAGGATAGAGTCGACTTCGTCGACGATGCAGAAGTAGTGCGGACGCTGCACCTGCGCCTCTTTGCTCGACGCCATGCCGTTGTCGCGCAGGTAGTCGAAGCCGAATTCGCTTGCCGTGCCGTAGGTGATGTCGGCCTTGTACGCCCGCGCCTTTTCCTCCATGTCCTGCATGTTATAAATCCACGACACGCTTATGCCGAGGAAATTGTAGAGGTAGCCCATCCATTCCGAGTCGCGCTTGGCGAGGTATTCGTTGACCGTCACCAAGTGGCAGCCCTTGCCCGTGAGCGCGTTGAGGTAGAGCGGGAGGGTAGCCACAAGCGTTTTGCCTTCGCCGGTCGCCATTTCGGCAATCATGTTTTTGTGGAGGGCAATGCCGCCGATTAGCTGCACGTCGTAGTGCACCATTTGCCATTCGATTTCGTGTCCGCAGACTTCCACCTTTTTGCCGCAGAGCCTGCGGGCGGCGTTCTTTACCGTCGCGAAGGCTTCGGGCAAAAGCGAGTCGAGCGATTCGCCGTTTGCGTAGCGTTGTTTGAACTCGTCCGTCTTTGCGCGGAGCTGTTCGTCGGTGAGCTTTTGGTACTGCTCTTCGAGCGCGTTGATTTTTGCGATAATCGGGCGAGTCTTCTTGTAGAATTTCTTGTAGTGGCTGCCCGCGAAAAGTTTGATTATATTTGCCAGCATGATGTTTTAAAAATTGAAAAAAATAAGCGTTGCGGCGCGTCGTTGCGCCGTTTGTTCCCCGCGCCGACCGCGGCGCGGAACTTCGAAAAACGGATTTTGAAACTACGCCGCCGACGGCGCGCGTATCGCGTTTGCCTTTGACGAAAAAACGGGATTCCCCGCCGAAAAGTCTCCCTCCGCTGTCGCCGCGCCTTGCGCGGGCATTCCGAACGCCGACGCGCCGTTTTCGCGGGCGACCGCAAGAATCGCCACATACGCGAGAATGTCCGACGCCTCCATGTGCCGCGCCGACGCCCACGAGACTGTTTTGACCACATGCGCGTTCGCTCCGCCGTCCGAATGCGGGAGGTACGGCGCGTCGATTCCGCACACGCTCTGCACGCATGCGACCATGAAGCCGAATGCAATCGAAAGACTGTGCGCGAGTTTCAACATAAAAAATCAGGGCGCGAGCTTAGCGGGAAAGTTCGTCCGTGCCAAGCCTATTTTGTAGCCCCCCAGCGCGACGTGAACGGGTAGAATATAATCAGCGACTTCCCCACAATCGCCTTTTCGGGGACTTCGCCCCAGTAGCGGCTGTCGAGGCTGTTTGCGGAGTTGTCGCCCATTGCGAAGTAGTGCTTGGGCGAGATTTTCGCGTTTCCTCCGTCGCGGAAGACGCCCTCTTTTTTGTAGCCGCAGTAAAGCCCCGATTTTTTCGCGTTTGCCTCGAACGCGGGCGAGCCTTCGATTGGCTTTCCGTTCCTGAAAAGCGTGTCGCCCTCAACCGCGAGCGTGTCGCCGCCCTGGCCTACGAGCCTTTTGATGTAGTATTTGTCGTCTGGAACGCCGCCGTTCATTTGCGTCATGCCCTCGCAGTATTTTGTGCGGAATACGATTGGGTCTCCGATTTTCGGCTTTTTGAAATTGTATGTGAACCTGTCCACAAAGAGCATGTCGCCGCCGAGAATGTCGAAGTTCAGGTATTTTTCGCCCTTTTCGACTTTACCGAGGCTCATAAGCCACGTCCCGTTTCTGTTGACGATTGACGCCTTTTCGAGGTCGAACGCCTTCGACATCACTTCGTCGAGCTGGAAGTCTGCGGGCAGGGCGAGTTCGGTTTTTTTGCCGTTTACGAAAAACGTGTAGAATCGCTCGTACGTCGGCCACACAAAGTACTTTTTAACGGGGCGCACCTCCGATGCAAACACTCCGCGCCCGCGCATGCCCGACGGCGCGTTGACTTCCACAAACAGCTCGCCGCTTTCGGGGGCTGTGAGCGAGTAGTTGTCGGCGGCGATAGCCGCAAAGCGCCAGATTTTTTCGGGGAGGTTCGGCGGGGGAGTTGCGTCGTTGCCGTTGTAGACCACGCTCGTCATTCCGTAGAACGACGGGTACATTGAGTTTGTCGGAATTTTGAAGGGCTGCAAAAAGAAGCTGCGGATACCTATTGCGAGAATCCCCGCAACAACAATCATGTCGGTGTAGTCGGCCCACGAGGAGAGCGGGTAGATTGTGCCGCCGCATTTGCGCATGAGCTTTTCGAGCGCGTCGGCGCATTTTTCGTACTCCTCCGTGCCCACCTTGCCGTCGTCGATAAGCCCTTCGAGCTTTTCTATCGACGCCGCAAGCGACTTTGCGTCGGACTCCGCCACTACGTCGCAGCGGTAGTTGTAGACTTTGTACGCCGTGCCGAGCAGGTCTTTTGCCCGTTTCTGTTTTTTGCTTTTGAAAAATCCGAACATTTTGCGTTTTCCTTTCACCGCCCGCGCTTTTTTTCCGCGGCTACGCGTTTGATTTCAGCACGTTCACGAACGCCTCCTGCGGAATCGACACTTTGCCGATTTGCTTCATGCGTTTTTTGCCCTCTTTCTGTTTTTCGAGCAGTTTTTTCTTTCGGGTGATGTCGCCGCCGTAGCATTTTGCGGTAACGTCCTTGCGGAACGAGCCTATCGTTTCCCTCGCTATGATTTTTCCGCCGATTGCCGCCTGAATGGCGACCTTGAACATCTGTCTGGGCAGAATGTCTTTGAGCTTTGCGCAGAGCGCGCGCCCCTTCTGCTCCGACTTTTCGACATGCACGATTGACGAGAACGCGTCTATCTGCTCGCCGTTTACGAGAATGTCGAGCCGCACGAGTTTCGATTCGACATAGCCGTCCATTTCGTAGTCGAGGCTGCCGTATCCGCGCGTTATGCTTTTGAGCCTGTCGTTGAAGTCGATGAGGATTTCGTTGAGCGGCATCGAGCACACGAGCATTACGCGGGTGTCGTCTATAAGCTCCGTCTTTTGGCAGAAGCCGCGCTTTTCCGAGACGAGCGCGAGCATGTCTCCGATGGATTCCGTGGGAATCATGATGTTTGCCACAATCATCGGCTCGTAAATCGCCTTGATTGTGGTGGGGTCGGGCAAGCGGCAGGGGTTGTCGATTTCGATTTGCGTGCCGTCTTGCAGGTCGATTTTATAGACCACGCTCGGGTAGGTCGAGATGATGTCGAGGTCGTACTCCCTGCGCAGGCGTTCCTGGACTATTTCCATGTGGAGCAGCCCGAGGAATCCGCAGCGGAAGCCGAAGCCGAGCGCGACGGAAGTCTCCGCCTGATACACGAGCGCGGAGTCGTTCAGTTGCAGTTTTGCTATTGAAACTTTCAGTTTTTCGTATTCCGACGTGTCCACGGGGTATATGCCCGAAAACACCATCGGCTTCACCTCTTTGTAGCCGTGGAGCATTTGCTCGGCGGGGTTCGCCGCCGACGTGATAGTGTCGCCGATTCTGATGTGCGCAACCTCCTTGATGTTCCCCACGATGTAGCCCGTGCAGCCCGCGTCGAGCGTGGGTTCGGAGGTCATCGACGGCGTGAAGCGGCCGACTTCCTTGACGGTCGTGCGGCGTCCGTTGCTCATGAAAACTATTTCGTCGCCGGGTTTAATCGAGCCGGAGAACACGCGGACGTAGCAGATTACGCCCTTGTAGGCGTCGAAAATGCAGTCGAAAATGAGGGCGCGGACGGCGGGATAGTCGGCAAGGCGGGGAGGGGGAACGCGGTCGATAACGGCGTCGAGAATTTCGTCTATGCCTATGCCCGATTTGCCGCTCGCCAAAATTGCGTCTTCGGCGGGAATCGCCAGAATGTCCTCGACCTGTTTTTTGCAGAGGTCTGGCTGCGCGCTTGGCAAATCGACCTTGTTGATTACGGGGATAATTTCGAGGTTCTGCGCAACCGCCAAGTGGGCGTTCGCCACCGTCTGCGCCTCGACCCCCTGCGCGGCGTCGATGAGCAGAATCGCGCCCTCGCACGCGGCGAGCGAGCGCGAAACTTCGTAGGAGAAGTCTACGTGTCCGGGGGTGTCGATGAGGTTTAAAAGGTATTTTTTGCCGTCGCGGACGTATTCCATCGTAACGGGGTGGCATTTGATTGTGATGCCGCGTTCGCGCTCCAAGTCCATGGAGTCGAGCATTTGGTCCTGCATTTCGCGTTTCTGGATAGTGCCCGTCCTTTCGAGCAGACGGTCGGAGAGCGTTGTCTTGCCGTGGTCGACGTGCGCGATAATGCAAAAGTTTCTGATGTTTTCCAAATTTTCCATCTGTATACGCTAATACTTTCCACAATCTTAAATTTCCGCTCCCTTAGCAAGCACTTTTTAACGCGGCGGCGCGTCGGAGGGCGGAATGCGCCTGCGGAGGGAGGGGGGCTTTATTTTTCCGCAATGCGTCCGATATATTTTGCATGAAACTTCCGTTTGCAAAATATCCGTCGATAGCGTTCGCGTCAGTGATTTTCGCGTTTGTGTCGTTCGGGGCGGAAAACAATCAAAATGAAGACAAGACAATGAAATATACCCTTACCCCTCTGGAATATCCGGAAAACGCCCTCGAACCGTGGATTGACGCCGAAACCGTCGCGCTCCACCACGGAAAGCATCAGGCGGCGTACGTCGAAAAGCTCAACGCCGCGCTCGCGTCGGAGCCTTCGTTTAAGTTCGACGGTTCGGTCTGCGAGCTGATTTCAAACCTCGACGCCGTTCCCGTGTCCATTCGTGCGGCGGTGCGCAACAACGGCGGGGGAGTCGCGAACCACGAATTTTACTGGCGCGGGCTGTCTCCGCAGAAGACCCACCCGTCGGACGAGCTTTTATGCGCAATTAAGGATTCGTTCGGGTCTTTCGAGAATTTCCGGAAGACGATGACGGCGGCGGCGATGGGGCAGTTCGGCAGCGGCTGGGCGTGGCTCGGTGTGCTTCCCGACGGCAAGCTCAAAATCTGCGCGACGGCGAATCAGGATTCGCCCGTCATGGGCAAGGACGTCGCGCCGTGCGGCATGAAGCCCATTCTCTGCTTCGACGTCTGGGAGCATGCCTACTATATTAAATACCGCAACCGCCGCGCCGACTATGTTGAAGCCCTCTGGAATTTGATTAACTGGAAGCGCGTGAGCGAGCGTTTCGACAAAATCTCCAAATGCGGAAAGGTGGTAAAATCATGAGCAATCGGGCGAAAATATGGAACGTTCTTTATGTAATAGTGGGCGCGTTGTGCATTTGCTATCCGCTGGCAAGCTCGTTTTCGGTCGAAATCATCGTGGGGATTGCGATGCTGTGCGGGGCGTTCTTTGCGCTCGCGGGCATTCCGTCGTCGGGCGGATTTTGGCGCGGGCTTCTCTGCATTGTGCTTGCGGCGATATACGCAATAGGCGGCGCGTGCATGCTGATGTTCCCCTCGCTCGGAATAGTCGCCGTGGCGGTCGCGCTGGGGGCGGTGTTCTTCGCCGAGGGCGTGCTGATGCTGGTGTACTGGTGCGCGGCGCAAAATTCGGCGGTCGCGCTGTTCAATGCGGTGATTAGCCTTGTGCTGGGAGTTCTTGTGCTCGCGAACATTTCCGACGCCCTGTGGTTCTTGGGCGTGCTCGTCGGAATCGACCTCGTGTTCAGGGGGATTTTCGGCTTCATGGGAAGTCCGAACAAAACCCCGATTTGCAAACACTGCGAATCAAAACAATAGGATTCGTTCGGCGAAGCAAAGAATATTGCGCTTTGCAAAAATCGGGAGACATTGAACGCGCCGCCCGATTTTTTTTGCGCCCCGTTCGTACGGCGGCAGGGGCATTTCAAAACGCGCCCGTCCAGAACGCGTCGCCGCAATGCGGCTTGGCGTTTGCGTGGAGGGCGGACACAAAAAACGCCCCGCATTTTCGGCGCGGGGCGTTTTGCGTTTTTTGCCTGTCTGGGGGGCTTAGAGTTTCAGTAGCTTTTCGACGTCGGCGGGCGTGATGTCGGCGTTTTCGCCGAGCGCGGTGAAGTGTTTTGCGACGTTCGCTGCGACCTTTGCGGGGGCGGCGTTTGCGTCGATTTTGTAGTCGGCAAATTCCGTCCCGATTTTCATCTTCTTGAAGAATTTTACAATCGCTTCAATCGTTTTGTCGATTGCCGCCTTTTTGGATTTTTCGGAAATTCCGAACACGTTTCTGCCAAGCTGCACGATTTTATCGCCCTTCGCCGCCCGCTTGTACGAGAGCAGCTTCGGCATGACGACCGCCAGCGACTGCGCGTGGTCTATTCCGTAAAGCGCGGTGATTTCGTGCCCGATAAGGTGCGTTGCCCAGTCTTCGGGAACGCCCACGCAGATGAGCTTGTTCAGCGCCATTGTCGCCGAGAACATGATGTTTGCCCGCACTGCGATGTCGTCCTTCTTTTTGAGGGCTTTCGGGCCTTCCGCCACGAGCGTGCGCAGGATGGTTTCGGAGAATCCGTCCTGAATGGGGGCGTCGGAGGGGCGCGTGCAGTACTGCTCCATGACGTGCACGAAAGCGTCTACTACGCCGTTCGAAATCTGCCTGTCGGGGAGGGTGAGCGTGAAAGTGGGGTCGAGCACCGAGAACACGGGGAATACGAGGTCGCTCGCAAAGGCGAGCTTTTCGGAGGTCGCCCTGCGGCTGATGACGGAGTTCGGGTTCATTTCCGAGCCTGTCGCGGGGATTGTGAGCACCGTTCCCAGCGGGAGCGCCTCTTTGACGTTGCTTCCGTACGACGTCAGAATGCTCCACGGATTTTTGCCCTTGAAAGGCACGGCGGCTGCGATGAATTTGCATGCGTCTATCACGCTTCCGCCGCCGAGAGCCAGCACGAAGTCGAGCCTGTTTTTACGCGCAACTTCGACCGCTTTAAGGCATGTTTCGTATTCGGGGTTAGCCTCTATTCCCGAAAATTCCACGACTTTCCTCTTGCCGAGAGCCGCGACCGTCTGGTCGTACGAGCCGTTTTTCTTGACGCTTCCGCCGCCGTATACGAGAAGCACCCGCGCCTTTGCGGGAACGAGCTGCGCCAGCTTCGAAGTCTCGCCGACTCCGAAAACGAGTTTGGTGGGATTGTATAATATAAAAGAGTTCATAATTTGAAAAGTATCGGCATTCCCCGCAAAAAGTCAAGTAGATGTCCCGCCTTTACTTACGCCCGCCTCGCGGCGGATTCATTTTTGTTTTAAAAAAGCTTTACATTTGCAAAAGCGCGATTAGGATAACTTTCAAATTTATGAATATGAAAAAATTCACCCTCATCTCTGTATCCCTTATCCTTGCGGCTGCTTCCGCATTTGCGTGGACTAAGAAAAGCGAAAATACCGGCAACCTCGGGCGCATGTACGTAAGCCTCGGCGGCGGCGTAAACATGGCGAAAGTCAAGGCTGACGGCAATACCCTCAACCCCACCGGCGGGTACGGCGAAGCCGTCATCAATGCCCCCGTATTCAAACCCGGCGTAAACGCTTTCCGCGACATTAAATGGGCTGGCGTAGACGCCAACGCATTCTTTAATTACGACTATTCCGGCAAGTTCAAGGTTAACGACGACCTCAGCGGCGTCGCTTCTAACACATATTCCGTTGGCGTAGGTCTCACCCCCTATCTCAACATCGAAACAAAGCTTCCCGCTCTCAAAGCAATCAAGCCCTTCGGTATCGCATATGCGGGCTACGCTTGGAACGACGTTTCCTCCGACCAGTCCACGGGCACTGACGGCTCTTCCAACTACTTCATCTACGGCGTAGGCGGCGGCGTCGAATTCGTAATTCTCGACCAGCTCTCGTTCACTCCCACATGGCAGTGGAGGGGCAATGCGGAATCGGGCAAGGCGTGCTACCAAGTCGTAACGGCGGAACTCGCATACTGGTTCACGGAACAGTTCTGCTTCTCGGCTTTCTGGACGCACAACTTCGGCTATACCGACACATACATAGACGGCAACGGCGACCCTGTTAACGTGAATTACAGACACGGTGACATCATCGGTCTGAAATTCAAAATCGGTTTCAACAGATAATCTAAAACACTTTGAAAAGGCCGCCCAATCGGGCGGCTTTTTTTGTGCTTAAATGCTAGCACGCGCATAAATCCCGCGCGGGTGTTGTCATTCCGCCCGTGGGCTGGGGCGTTTTTTTGTTTATGCAAAACGTTGCCTTGTTTCCTGCGCGTGTCGGGCGCGTAGTGGGGCGGATTTTCGCCCGCCGCTTTTTTTTTGCATTCGGCTGAGATTGCAATGACCGCCTCCGAATTTCTCCGCCGCCGAAGCGGCGATTGTAAAATGCGGCGCGCTGTTTGCACACAAAACGCCGCACTTTTAACTATTTTGATATTCGCGCAAGTGCGCGGTTTTTTAAATTGAATACCGAAACGCTCGCGCCTATGTTTCGGAACAATGAAAACGTATTTCGAGTTTATTAAAAATGTGCGCCAAAACGTCGAGTCCGCAAAGCTCGTCAAGACGGGCAAATCCGCGGCGTTCGGCGGAAAACGCCTCTCCGACTTTGTAAAGACCGACTTGGACGAGCGCAAACGCCTTGCCGCAAAACTTTCGAAAATCGGCTTGAAACCGACCGTCCTCATCTTCGCCCCGCACCCCGACGACGAGTGCATGAACTCCCTGCCTCTTCGCTTCATGACCGAATGCGGCTTCGACGTAATCGACGCCGCTGTAACGCTCGGCTCGAACAGGGCGCGGCAGAAACCGCGCAAGGCGGAGCTTGCCGACGCCTGCGACTTCCTCGGTTGGGGAATGTCGGTTTTCGGCTTCGAGCGCATTGCAAAAAAGACGCGTTCGGGCGAGCTTGAATACTGGGCGGAATGCGTCGGCAAAGTCGCCGCGCTAATCGAAAGGAAAAAGCCCGCGGTCGTCTTCGCGCCGCACCCGCGCGACTGGAACAAGTCGCACATCGGAACGTCGCTGCTTGTTTCCGACGCGCTGAAAACGCTGTCGTGGAGCGGTGTGTACATTCAGACCGAACTCTGGCAGGCGATGGAGAACCCGAACCTGCTCTCGGAGGTTTCGCCCGAAATTTTGGCGGCGATGACGGGCGCGCTTTCGTGCCACACAAAAGAGGTCGAGCGCAACCCCTACCACCTGAACCTCGTCTCGTATTTTACCGACAACGTGCGCCGCGGTGCGGAAATCGTCGGAGGGCAGGGCGGCGACGCCCCCAAGTTCGCGTTCGGGCAAAACTACCGCGTGCTCGCGCGGCGCGGGGCGGCGTGGAGGCCCGCGTTTGCCTCGAAAATCCTCACGGCGGAAGAATCGGTCTCGACACTTTTGGAGCAGCTATGGAAATAAACATATACCCCGACAGGCTTGCGGCGGGAGACGCCGCCGCGGATTTCGTTGCAAACGCGGTCAAGAGGAATCCGCGCATCGTGCTCGGTTTGGCGACGGGCGAAACACCGCTCGGACTCTACGCGAACCTCGTCAAAAAGTACGAAAGCGGCGAGCTTAGTTTTTCCAAGGCGGTTTCCTTCAACCTCGACGAATACGTGGGAATTGGGCGGGACGACAAAAACTCCTACGCCTACTACATGCGCTCTAATTTTTTCGACAAAATCGACATCGACCCCGCCGACACCCACATACCCGACGGCACTGCGGAAAACCCCGTCTTTGCGTGCGCCGCGTACGAAAGGGCGATTAAAAACGCGGGCGGAATAGAACTGCAAATTTTGGGAATCGGCGGCGACGGCCACATAGGCTTCAACGAGCCGTCGTCTTCGCTTGCGTCGCGCACGCGCATGAAGACGCTCACGCGCGAGACCGTGCGCGACAACGCGCGGTTTTTCGGAGGCAATCCCGACTCCGTTCCGAGGCATGTTTTGACGATGGGCGTAGGCACTATCATGGAGGCGGAGACAATCGTCATGCTCGCGTTCGGAGAGTCTAAGGCGGAGGCGGTCGCCGCCATGGCGGAGGGCGCGATAACTTCGATGGTGCCCGCGTCGGTTTTGCAAATGCACCCCAACACAAAGGTGTTTCTCGACGAAGCCGCGGCGTCGAAGCTGAAACTGCGCGACTACTACAAATGGGTTGCCGAGCGCAAGCCGTTTCCCGAAGCGTAAATTTCCCTCGATAGATAAATGCGGCGCGTCTCCCCGCGCCGACTCATAGTATAATAGCAGGCAAGCCCCGCGATTTTTCCGAATCGCGGGGCTTGTGTCTTTTGAAATTTCACGCTTCGGCGCAAAAATTTTCAAACGCCCGCGCACCGCGGGGAAGCCGAAAGCGGGGTTTGCCGCCGCGTTCGGTTCTGAATTTTTGCCGCGTTAGAGGACTATTTTTATGCCCTTGCGCATGTAGGTCGGCACGTCCAAGTCAACGCCGTTGCGGATATTCGGCGGCGTGTCCTGAAAGAATCCGCGCTGTTGCGAAAGCTCCATGAATTCGAATTCCGTCTGCGTCTTGGGAGATTCGGGGGCTTTTTTCTTTTTGCGCCCGAAGCCGAAAAACGACTTTCTGCCTTTCTCTTCGGGTTCGGCGGGCACGGGGGCGGGCGTGTTTGCCGCCGCGCTTGCAAGGGGCGCAGCAACTTCGACCTTTTCGTTCGATGTGATGGTATCGTCCTTTGCTTCTGGCATCGACACGTCGTCGGAAGCCCGTTCTTCCGCCGCCGCGCTTTGCGCTGGCGCGGGGGAGGCGGGTTGCTCGGCTTCGGCTTCCGCCGCCGTTTGGGCTGCGGGCTGCGCCGCGGGCTGTACGGGTTTTGTCTCCGCCGCGGGCTTTGGCGCGGACGGGCACGGGCCCATTACACAGACTTCGATGTTGTCGGAAAACGCGTCTTCCGCCGCCGCTCCGAACGCCATTCTTTCGGGTCTGCCGAATGCGTCGGAGACGCTTTCGAGAAGCATTTGCATTTTGTTCATCTCGAAATTTTTTCCGCAGCGCAGGCTCAAAACGAGCGATTCGGGCTTCGCGCCGTCGGGCAGCATGGGCGATTTCGAAAGCTCGGCGACCGCCCGCGCCACAGCGTCATCGCCGGCGCCCGTGCCGTACGCCACAAACGCGCGGGCGTCCTCCCTTTTCGGAAATACTTTCGAAAGCGTCGGGAAGTCCACGTTCACAATTCCCCTTGCCGAGAGCATTTTTACGAGAGAGGCCGCCGCCGAAACCACGTTTGCGTTTGCCGCCGCGAACGCCTCGGCAATCGGCGCGTTCAGCCGCGCAAGGATAAGGTCGTTGGGCAGCGCGAACGCCGCGCGGCAGTGCTTTGCCAAATAGTTTTGCGCCCTGAACGCAAGCGTCTGCCTTTGCGAGCCTTCGACCGAGAGCGGCAGAACCGAAAACGCGAACACGGCGCAGTCGGGGGTTTGCGCGGCGATTTTCGAAATCATGGGGGCGACTACGCTTCCCGTGCCTCCGCCAAGCCCCGCCAGAAGCACGAGCAGCCTTGCGCCGTCGGCGAGCGTTTCAAGCTCTTTTGCGTGCGCGACTGCCGCCTCTTTTGCCGCCATTGTGTCGGCCCCCGAACCCTCGCCGTTTTCAATCAGCGCGATTTTGACGGAAGCCGCCGAGCCTTCCACCGCCGCCGCGTCGGTATCGACCGCCGCCGTTGCGACGCCCGCGGGGAGTTCGGGCGCGAGGTCGTTGAGCACGGCGATTCCCGCGCCGCCGACGCCCGCGATTTTTATTTGTGAAGTTGCAAGCATGTCAGAAATTGAAAAGTGTTGAGAGCCAGCCCGTCTTTTTCCGCGCCGATTTTTCCTCCTCCATTCGGGCGTGTTCGAGGAGTCCGAGTGCGGTCGCAAATTCCTGATACCTCAGCGACGGCTGCAACGCGCCGCCGAATTTGCCTTTCGAGCACGGCACTTCGAGCACCGCCGAGGCAAGCTCGCAGATTCCCGCGAGGTTCGCCGTGCCGCCCGTGATGACGCATTCGTTGAGTTCGGCGTATTCGGGCATGTGCTCGGCGCATTCGTCGCGCAGGAGCGTGAAAAGCTCTTCGAGGCGCGCGCGGATAATGCGGTTGATTGCGTCCATCGGGATTTTCTTGTCGCCGATTTGCTTGTTGCCGATGTTCCAGAACTGTTGCGATTTTTCGTCTTCGGTAATCGTCGCCTTTCCGCAGTGGATTTTAATGCGCTCCGAGTCTTTGCGGCTCAGGCGCAGGCCGAACGAGAGGTCGTTTGTGATGTGGTCGCCGCCGATTGGGATTACGCCCGCGAAGACGGGTTTGCCGTGCTTGAAGTAGGCGTAGTCGCTCGTACCGCAGCCGATGTCTACCACGAGCACGCCGTTTTCCTTCTGCTTTGCGTCGCTTACGACATATCCCGACGCGATTCCCGAAAACACGAGGTATTCCACTTCAAGCCCGAAGCTCTGCACCACATGCAGGGCGTCGGTGATTTTCTCGCGGTCGCCGTGGAGCATCCAGTAAGACACTTCGATGTGCTCCGCCTTTTCTCCCACTGGGTCGGCGCAGTATTTGCCGTCGAGGAAGTAGCCGCTGCAAATGCGCTGAATGTAGGTTCTACCGTCGGCGAGCGACTTCCCCCGCGCGTCGTCGATTGCCCGTTGCAGGTCTTCGCGGCGGACTATTCCGTCCGCGCCGGATACGTTCGCCGAACCCGTATTCCTAAAACCCCTGATGTGCGTTCCGCTGATTCCCAGACACACCGACTTTATCGGCGTGTCGCCCGAATGCTCCGCCATGACGATTGCCGCCTGCGCCTGCGCCGCCGCCTTCACCACGTCGCAGATGTCCGCCTTTTTGACGCCCGCGGTCGTCGCCTGACCGCTTCCGACTATGTTGAGCATTTTGCCGTCGACTATTTCGCCGAGGAAAACCTGCATCTTTCCCGTTCCTATTTCAAGCGCGGCTATTGTCTTGCTTTTGCTCATTTCGATTTCGGTGTTTCGAATTTTACGACCGACCACTCTTCGAGCGTGAGGTCTATTTTCTCGGCTTTGTTTGTCGGGTTTTCCCTCATGTATTTCATTATGTATTCCAGCCTGTCGAGTTGGCGGGGATATTCGGAGGGCTTGAAAACGTATTTCGCGCCGTCGGCGGCGGTTGCGGTTATGAGCGGGAGCGTGCGGCTGCCGAGCTGCGACACGTCGACCGACACCCACGAGCCGTAGATTTCGGGGACGCGGGCTTTCGTGGCGTTCAAAAATTCTTCGAGCTTTTGCGCAAGCCCGTAGGGCGCGGGGGCGTTGCCCGCAAACTTGGTGGCTATCCCCGCTACCGTTTTCAGCGATTTTATCTTATCGTCCGAAATGCACACGGGCGAGAAGAACGCGCCGTCGGAGTCCATCAAAAACACGCGCGTCTGGAAGTCCACCTTTCGCGAGACTTTCGCAATCGGCGCGCGCTCCGAAATCGTGATGCGCAGAACGTCGGGGTAGAGCCTTTCGACTTTCGAGCTTTTGATTTGCGACATCGCGTCGAGCGACTGCTTTATCGCGAAAATATTGACGTCCGCAAGCTTCGTGCCGCGCCTGATTTTCAGGTAGCCGTTGAGCCACGCGCCCGTTATCGCGCCGTCGGTCTTGAATTCGAGTCGGCTTATCGGCTTGCTTTCGCCGCCGAAGAAGTCGTCGAAATACGAGTTTCTGTAAAGCTCGATTCCGCCCCATACTATCCCGACGAGCGCGGCTACGGCGCAAACGCGCTTTGTCCAGACCCAGACGCGGCGGCCGAGCGCGCGCCACGAAATCGGCTTGCTGCGCGAGCTTTTCTTCGACATTCCGCTTTTGAGGGACGTCCAATCGGCGGAGTCTGTTGTGCGTTTTTTGGGCATTATTTGCGGAGTCTCGAAACAGCCCCCTCGGCGAGTTTTTCGCAGAGCGATTTGAAGTCGTAGCCGACGCAGCTTGCGCTTTTGGGCAGGAGGCTTGTGGGGGTCATTCCGGGGAGCGTGTTGATTTCCAGAATAACGAAGTCTGACTCGTCGTTGCCGATGAAGTCCACCCTCGCGAAGTCGCGGCAGCCGCACGCGGCGAAAGCCCTTTCGGCGGCGTCGCGCATGGCGGAAGCGAAAGCGTCGGAGATTTTTGCGGGGAAGTCGTAATGCGTGCTGCCCGCAGTGTATTTGCGCTTGAAGTCGTACACGCCGCCCTCGGGGCTGATTTCCACAACGCCCGCCGCCTTGCCGTAGATTACGCCTATCGAAAATTCGCGCCCCCTGCGGAATTCCTCCGCAAGCCACTGGCCTTCGGAAATGGTTTTAAGCCCCGCTTCGGCGTCGGCGGGGGTCTTCACCGTTATCAGCCCCACGCTGCTGCCCTTGTCGGCGGGCTTTACGATTGAGCCGTTCGGGAAGAGTTCGAAGAGCGTTTCCGCCGAGGGCTTGTCGTCCGCGGAAAACTCGATTGCCCGCGCCGTCGGAAGCCCCGCGAATTTGAGCACCGCCTTTGCCGCGGGTTTTACCATGCAGACTCGGCTCGACAGCGGCCCGCAGCCCGCGTAAGAGAACCCCGCGGCTTCGAGCTGTTCTTGGAGCGTGCCGTCCTCGCCGTAGTCGCCGTGCATTGCGGGGTATATTACGGTGTCGGCGGGGTTCGGCCCGTCGGGGAGTTTGTTTTCGTCGAGCCGCACGAGTACGGCGTCGAATTTGTCTTTGAGCGCGTCGAAAACGTTTTTGCCGCTCACAAGCGACACGTCGCGTTCGGGGGAGATGCCCCCGCAGAAAACTGCCAATTTTTGTTTCATTGTCTGAAAAATTCCTTTGCCGAAAAGTAGAAATCGCCCGCGCCGACTATCGCGACGTTCGTTTTTCGGGCGTCGACACTTTTGATTTTGTCCGCAACGATTTTGAAAAATTCTTCGGGTTTCGCAAGCTTAATGCGCGTCGATTTTTCGGCGATGGCGGAGCTTTCTCCGAGGGGGTCGAAAGGCTCGCTCGCGGGGTAGACGGGCAGCAGGAAAATTTCGGCGTCGTCTGCGCGTTCGTCGAGAATCCGCGCGAAGTCGGCGGCGAACCTGCGCGTGCGCGTGTACCTGTGCGGCTGGAACGCCACGATTCTGTCGCCGCCGTATTTTTTGCAGAACCAGCCGAGAAAAGACTTCACTTCGTTGGGGTGGTGCGCGTAGTCGGCGACGACCCGCAGGCGCGGGGTGTCGAGCAGGGTTTCCTGTCTGCGCAGAAGCCCTTTGTAGTCGTCGAAAACCGACGTGTCGATTTTTATTGCGAAAGTCTCCTCGACCGCCGCCGTTGCCATCGCGCGGTTGATTTGCGTGAATTCAGTCCCGGTTTCGACCGCGCGGCACGGCGATTTAGACCGCGCCGCGACGCGTTCGAGCAGCGCGTCGCCCTTCGGGTAGATTACGGTTTTTTTCGTGCGCGCAAAGAGCCTTTCGAACATTTCTTCGAGGCGCGAAGTGTCGGCGTAAGTGTCGGTGTGGTCGAGGTCGGCGTTGAGCGCGACGGTTATTTCGGGCGAAAACCTCTCTATTGTGCCGTCGCTTTCGTCGATTTCAGAGACCACGATTCCGCCTTTCCCGCAGTATCTGTGCATGGGAAAATCTACGGGGACTGCCCCCACGAGGTATCCGCAGTCAAGCCCGAGTTTCCGCGCGGCGTGGGCAATCAGCGCGCTCACCGTGCTTTTGCCGTGGCTGCCGACGACCGCCGTCAGCCTGCGGTCGGCGCAAAGCTCCGCCCAGCACTCTCCGCGCCTGATTATTTCGTCGCAGCCCGTCGCCGCCCTGATTTCGCCGACTCGGCGCGCAAGGGCTGTGCTGATTACGACCCTCCTGTCGGGCTCGATCCTGTGCGGATTTTCGAATTCCACGCCGCATTTTTCGAGCGCGCTTTTCACGTCGAAATTCGGCGAGTGGTCGAAGCCCTCCACGTCCGCGCCGCCGTCTTTGAGAAACGCGGCAAGGGGAGCCATGCCCATTCCGCAAACGCCCATCATGTAGAATTTGTCCGCCATTATTCGGAGCGCGCTATTTCGGAGAGGTCTGAAACAATCTTCGAGGCATCGTTGAGGTCGTCCACGCGTTCGAGGTTTTTCTCCATGTTTTCTTTGAGCTTTTCGTTGCCGAAAATTTCGAGGACTTCGTCGAAGAGTTTGTGGAGGTTGCGCTGTTCGAGCACCACGCAACCGCCCTGACGCTCGAAGCATTTTGCGTTTTCGAACTGGTGGTTGTCGGCGGCGTAGGGGTAGGGCACGATGACCGACGGAAGCCTGCACCGCGCAAGCTCCGCTATTGTTCCCGCGCCCGCCCGCGCCACGACTACTTTCGACGCCGACATCGCCGCCGCCATGTTGTCGCAAAATTCGAGGAATTTAATCTGCCGCGTTTTGCCGTCCGCCGCCTTGATTGCGCGGTTTTCGAACTTGTCCTTCCCCGGGCCGCAGACGCAAAGCACGTCGATTCCCGCGTCGGCGAGCTTCTGGAATTTTGCGTTCGCCCATTCGTTTAGAGCCGCCGCCCCCTGGCTGCCGCCCAGAACGAGCAGAATGTTTGCCTCTGCCGCAAAGCCGAACGCCGCTTTCGATTCCTCCGCGGGGAGCAGCTTGATTTCGTCGCGCACGGGATAGCCCGCGTGTTTTACCTGTCCCGCCTTGCGGCGCGGAATGCGCACGCCGTAGGGAACGTAGATGCGTTTTGCGAAGTGCCCGAGCAGGCGCGTAGCCTTGCCCGCCTTGCGGTTCGCCTCGTGCAGAACAATCGGGATTCCCTTCCACGCCGCCGCGAGCGACACCCCCAGCGAGTTGAAGCCGCCGAAGCTTATCACGACGTCGTACTTTCCGTCTTCGAGAACTTTTTTGCCGAACAGCACCGCGTTTTTCAGCTCCTTCAAAAACGCCAAAAGTTTGGCGGGGTTTTTCGAAAACGCCATTCCGGGGGCTTTGATAATGTGGAGGTCGGAATACTTCGCAACAAGGCGCGAATCGACCTGTTTGCGGCTTATCACAAAGCTCGCTTCGTGCCCCGCCTTGATCAACGCCTGTCCCACGGCGAGCCCTGGGGCGAGATGTCCGCCCGTGCCGCCGCACAAAATTATGAATTTGCTCATAGTTCGCTTGCCCTTATTTGCGCGGGTTTGCTCCAATTCCGCACGCAGTTTATAAGCAATCCCGTAAAGGCGAACATCGCGACGAGGTTCGACCCTCCGTAGCTGATGAACGGCAGCGATATCCCCTTTGTCGGCATAAGCCCCGTGACGACGCACATGTTGGAAACCGCCTGCACCACAATCATCAGCAACGCGCCTGTCGCCACCGAAAATTCGTAGAGATTGGGAGCTTTCCTGAGATTTAATATTCCCACGATGAAAAGAAAAAGGAACATGGCAACCACCAGCCATGTGAACACAAGCCCAAGCTCTTCGCCGACAATCGCGAAAACGAAGTCGGTATGCGCTTCGGGAAGAAACGCCAGCTGTTGGCGTCCCTGTCCGATTCCCACGCCCGTGATTTTCCCCGACCCGAACGCGAGTATCGCCTGATAGAGCTGGTACGAGCCTTCCGTTTTCGTGCCCTCGACGTCGAGGAAGCTCAGCACGCGTTGGAGTCTTACGGGGTTGAAGTACACCGCCGTGCAGAACACCGCAAGCACGGGGAGCCCCATCGCCGCGATGTAGAGAATGCGCGCGCCGGCAAGGAAAATCAGGATAAAGCCAATCGCGCCGAAAACCGCCGTCGTGCCGTAGTCGGGCTCTATTATGATGAGCGCGCAGAACGCGCCGACAATGCAGAGCGGCTTCACAAGCCCGTGCACAAACGACTTCATGCGCCGCTGGTTGTCGTACAAATACGCCGACAGCCAGATTACGAACGCGAATTTTGCGATGTCGCTCGGCTGTATCGCGAACACTTTGAGGTCAATCCACCTGTGCGAGCCGTTGACCTCCTTCGCGAGCGGCGAGTATACCGCGAGCACGAGCAATACCATCGACACCGCCGCGAACGGCACTGCTATTTTTTTGAGGAACTTTAAATCGACAAACGCCGCAAAGAATCCTGCGGCGAGTGCGATAAAAAGCCACATGGCCTGTTTGCGGAAAATGGCGTAGGGGTCGTCTCCTCCCGCGCCCGCGCTGACCAGAATCAGCAGTCCGAGCGATGTCAGAAAAACTGCGGGCAGAAGTATCGGAATCCACGCGCCAAACAGACCCGACTTTTCGATTTTAGCGGGCATGTCCGACAGTGCCGGTTAGAGTTCCGTTACGGGAAGTTCTGTCTGCTGGGAGGCGGGCGCGGCTTCGGGGGCTACCGCAGGCGCGGGCGTTGCGGGGGCGGCGGGAGCTGCCGCGGGAGCAACAACGGGCGCTTGCGAAGCCGCCGATTCCGTCTTTGCGTTTGCGTCGCCCACAACCGTGATTTGCGGTTCGGACTTCGTTTCAGCCTTCGGCTGTTCGGGCTTTGCCTCCTGTTTCTTTTCGGCTTTCGCAACCGCCTTTTTGGAGACGATTACGAGCTTCTGTCCGACCCTCAATTTGCGGGCGTCCTTAATGGAGTTTCTTTCCATTATCGCCTTGACCGAAGTGCCGTGTCTGTGCGCGATTCCGCCGAGCGTGTCGCCGCTTTTCACCACATATTCAAGTTCGCCGCCCGCGAGGACGACCGCTTTCTTTGTTTCGGACTGTTTTGCCGCCGCCGCGCCTTTCTTCGAGACGTTGAGCTTCTGCCCGATTTTGATGTTGTGGTTTTTAAGCCCGTTGATGTCCATCAAATGTTTGACAGTCGTCTTGTGCTTGCGGGCGATTCTTCCGAGCGAGTCTCCCTTCTTGACGATGTAGACCGTAAGTTCGTCGGTTTCGACCGCAGATTCGATTTGCGGCGCGGCGGGCTTTGCGGGGACGACTTCCGCTTCGGGAGTGGGTTCGGGCAGGGCGATTTCCTGTCCTACTTTGATAATCGTCGCGCGGTTCATTCCGTTGAGTTTAAGGAGCTTTTCGAGCGAGACATTGTGCTTTTTTGCGATTTTCGCGAGGGAGTCTCCCTTTTGCACGATGTACGTTGCGCCGCCTGCGGGTTTTGCGGGCGCCATGGGCGCGAGCGTGTCGCCGCCGCTTTTCTTGGGCTGTTCGGCGGGCACAAGTTCTTCCGATTTTGAGCCGGACATGTTCCACGCGGGGCGCGTGGGCGCGGCTCTGAGCGCGGGGCTGCCTTCGGGCGGGATAACCTCTTTTGCCTGTTCCGCGGGCGTTTCCGCGACGGGCTGTTCGGTTGCTACGGTAGATTCGTCCTTCTGCGACGGGTTGATTTCCTCGACCGTCGATTGCGCCTTTTGGGGCTGGGCTTCCGGTTCGGAGCTGCAGCCCGCCTGTATTAACATTCCGCCGATGAGCACGGCGTGGAAAGCGATGATTGTCGTTATTGCAACGGATTTTTTCATATTCTGATACCCCTTTGTTTACCCTTTATCTTTACATTTTATTTAAATTCTTCAAACACAAAACTTCGTTTTCGAAAGATTTTCCCCTCTCGACGTAGCCCGAAAACATTCCGAAGCTCGAAAACGCGGGGCTGAACAGCACCGCGGCGTTTCCGTCCGCGAGTTCGTACGATCTTTTTACCGCCTCTGCCATCGATTCGCACACGAACGCGGGGATTTCAAGCCCGTCGGCGAGCTTCCGCGCGGTCTGCCCGATGAGCACCGCCGCCTTTGCGCGTTTGTTCACGGCGTCGGTCAACGGTTTGAGGTCGCAAAGCTTGTCCTTGCCGCCGCCGAGCCAAACGAGGTTCTTTTCGCCTTTAAGCTCTTCGAGGGCGGCGAGGGCGGCGTGTATGTTTGTGGCTTTCGAGTCGTTGTAGAAGCGCACTCCGCCGACTTCAATCGGCTTCGAAAATCTGAACGCGGGCAGATTGAAAGTTTTTGCCGCCTTTTCGAACGCGTTTTTGTCCAGTCCGAAAAGCTTTCCGAATTCGACCGCCATCGCGAAATTCCGCGCCTGTATGGAGCTGTCGAACGGCGGCGGGGCGGAGCGCGTTGCGGATTCGTCGATTACGACCGCCGCGTCGGGAAGTTTTGCGCCGTATTCGCGCGCGGCGTCGGCCACGCTGCTTCCGACGACTATTCCGCCCTTTGTTGCGCTTACCAAATTGAATTTTGCGCGGAAATATTCCTCCATGTCTTTGTGCCAGTCGAGGTGGTCGGGCGCAAAATTCGTCCACAGCAGGAAGTCGGGGCGCAGGAATTGCAGGTTGGAGGTCTGGAAACTGCTAAGCTCGCAGACTGCGGTTTTTTGGGGGTCGCGCCCGTATTCGGGGCAGAACGCGCTAAGGGGCGCGCCTATGTTGCCCGCCGAAAACGCATCGCAGCCCGCGATGTTTAGCGCGTGCGTGATGAACGAAGTCAGCGTTGTCTTGCCGTTCGTGCCCGTGATTGCGATTGTCGAGCCGCTCCACGCAAGGGCGGAGAGGTCGGGCTCGCAGATTGCCGTTGCCCCCGCGTTGCGGGCGGTTTCAATCCATTTGTGGTCGGGGCGGAATGCGGGCGAGTACACGGCGAGGGCGTGGCGTTTTGCGGCGTCGGCGGAAAATTCGCGCACGGCGGAGGCGTCGCCCGATGCGGGCTTTTTCGCCGAAGTCTCCGCGTAGAAAACCGACGCGATTCCGAGCGAGTCGAGCAGTTTTTTCGCGGCGGTTCCGCTTGCGCCCGTCCCGAAAATCGCGACGGGTTTGCCACCGGCAAGTTGTGCGATTTTGTCCGACATTATCTTATCTTCAAAGTCGCCAATCCCGCGAGCGCGAAAATCAGCGAAATTATCCAGAACCTGATTACCACCTTTGTCTCCGCCCAGCCTTTCAGCTCGAAGTGGTGGTGAATGGGAGCCATTCTGAAAATTCTTTTCTTCGTGGTTTTGTACGACGCCACCTGCAAAATGACCGATACCGCCTCCATCACGAAAATGCCGCCTACCAGAACGAGCGTCGCGGGCTGTTGCGACATGAACGCGACTATCCCCACAAGCCCTCCGAGCGCGAGCGAGCCCGTGTCGCCCATGAAGACTTCGGCGGGGTGCGCGTTGTACCAGAGGAACGCGAGCGACGCGCCCAGAAGCGCGCAGCAGACTACGGTAAGTTCGCCGCAGTCGGGAATGTATCTTAAAAAGAGGTATTCCGATGCAATCGTGTTCCCCGCTACGTACGAGAACACCGCGTACGCCACAGCCACCGAAACCGTGCAGCCTATCGCAAGCCCGTCGACTCCGTCCGTGAGGTTGAGCGCGTTGCTCGACCCTCCGATGACGAGGAACATGAACACGAACGCGAACCAGAACGGCATTGAGGCAATCAGCGGATATTTGAGGAACGGAATCCAAAGCTCGCGCATGATTGAGCCGTAGTCTTTCGAGAAATAGAGAATCGAGAGCGCGGCGAGCGACACCGCGACCTGCACCGAAAGCTTGATTTTTCCCGACACTCCCCTGCTGTTTTTTTTGACGATTTTCAGGTAGTCGTCCGCGAAGCCGAGAGCCGTAAGCGCGGTGTACACAAAGAGCGCATTGAAGACAAGCAGGTTGAACTTTGCAAAAAGCAGAGTCGCCGAAGTCAGGCTTGCGTAGATGATAAGCCCGCCCATTGCGGGCGTTCCCTTTTTGCCGCTGTGAAGCTCTGCGAGCTTGCCGACTTCCTCGGCGGTTCTGAAACTCTGCCCGAATTTTATTCTGCGGAGGGTCGCAATGATTCGCGGCGCGATTACGATTCCCAGAAAAAACGAAAACGCCAACGCGCAGCCGCACCTGAATGTCAGGTATCTGAAAAGGCGCAGCGGGCCGAAAAAGTCTTCGAGATTTGCGATTTCGAAAAACATTATATTCTCTCCCTTTCGTCCTCGTCGTCTTCTTCTTCGAAATCTTCTGAGTCTTCGCCGCCGTCGTCTACGCCGTCGTCGGCATCTTCAAATTCGTCCGAGTCTTCGTCTTCAATGTCTTCGCCGCCGTCCGATTCCACGACTTCGTTTGCGGGGGCGGCGGGCGTTTCTTCTTCGGGTTCTTCTTCGGGTTCGCCGCGCTTGGCGGGGGCTGCGGAAAGCTTTTCGAGCACGGCGTCGGGCAGAGCCTTTTCGAGGGCGCACACGCGGCTTCCCTTTACGAACACGAATCCGCCTAGCTCGGCGACTTTCGCCTTTGCGGCTTCGGCGGTGTCGAACACAAATATGTTCTTTTCGTCCCAGCCGTTTTCGAGAAGCCCCGTTTTGTAGACGTCCGCGAACGCGCCGACGAGCACTGCGACGTCGTTCGAGTAGGGCTGAATGTGCGCGCCGATGTCCTTGTGGTGCGGGTGCGAGGCAAGCCCAAGCTCCGCCATCGTTCCCAAAACGTACGCGCGTTTTTCGGCGGACTCCGAAATTTTTGCGAAGCGCGCAAGGGCGTCTTTCATCGACGTGGGCGAGGCGTTGTAGCAGTCGAGGTAGTATTTTGCGGCGTCGGTTTCGACTATTCCGCCGCGCATGGGAAGCGGCGCAAAGCCTTCGAGCGTCTGCGCCATCTGCTCTTCGCGCCCGCCGAGCATGAGAGTTGCGGCTATGGCAAGGAGGGCGTTTTCGAGCATGCCCTTTGTCATTTGCGGAACTTCGAAATAGTATTCGTCGCCGCCTTCAATGCACATGTCGATTGCCGCGAAGTCGTTTTCGATGTCGGAAACGGCGTATCTGAAAACGAGGTCCGCCTTGAATTCGGGGGCATCGGCGGGGGCGACTATCGCCTTTTTGCATTTAAGCTCGTCAAACGCCTTCCAGCCGAGCAGGTTGTGGTGCATCAGACACCAGCCGCCGTCTGCGGCGTGCGCGGGCAGAACCGCCTTTTCCTTGGCGACGTTCCCGACCTGCTCGAACCTTTCGAGGTGCGAAAGCCCGACGTTTGTGATTATTGCGATGTCGGGTTCAATCATGGTGGCAAGCTCGCGCATTTGGTCGGGCGCGCCCACGCCCGCCTCGACGATTGCAAGCTGATTTTGGCGCAGGTCTATGCGGGTGAGCGTAAGCGGCACGCCGATTTCGTTGTTGAAATTCTTTTCGGTTATGAGCGGGTTTTTCCACGCCGTGAGCTTTGCGAGCATTTCCTTTGTGGAGGTCTTGCCGCACGAGCCCGTTATTCCAACGACGGGGTGTTCGAAGCGCAGTCTGTGCATTTTTGCTATGCGCTGAAAGGCTTTGAGGGAGTCCTTTACGACGAGCGTCGGAATTTCGACGTCAAGCTCGCGCTCGGCGATGATTGCTGTTGCGCCGTTGGCGGCGGCGGCGGCGGCGAAGTCGTGCCCGTCGCGCTCCGCCTTGATTGCCACGAAAGCGAAGTCTTTGCCGATGTTTCTGCTGTCGTTTGAAAATCCGCGTATTTCGGGTTTGCGGGAAGGGTCGAGCTTCGACCATTTGCCGCCCGTCCACGCTTGTAAATCGTCTGCTTTAAAGAAAGGCATGTCGTTTGTAATGTTTGGTGTTTGTGTTTATGAAAGTCCTTTGAGCTTCAAAAGCTCCTCCGCGACGCGCTTGTCGTCGAAGGGAATGATTGTGTCGCCGAGTTCCTGGAAAGTTTCGTGCCCCTTGCCCGCAATGAGAATGCAGTCGCCGTCGGAGGCGGCGTCGATTGCGAGGTTTATCGCCCTTCGCCTGTCCTCCACGAATTCGATTTTCGAAGCGTCGGAGACGCCCGTTTTCATGTCCTCGAAAATCGCCTTGACGTCCTCTCCGCGGGGGTTGTCGGAAGTCGCCCACGCGAAGTCGGCGTACTGCTGGACGACGCGCGTCATCTTGGGGCGTTTTGTTTTGTCGCGCCTGCCGCCGCAGCCGAAGACAACAAGCAGCTTTCCCTTTGCGACTTTTCTCAGCATCGAAAGCCCGTTTTTGAGGGCGTCGTCGGTGTGGGCGTAGTCCACGAAAATATCGAACTTAGCGGGGCTTTTGACTTTCTCCATTCGGCCGGGGACGCCCGAAAAGTTTTGGAGGGTTTTCGCAGCCGCCGCGACGTCGCGCCCCGAAGCGTAAATCGCCGCAAGAGCCGCGAGCGCGTTCGAGACGTTGTAGTGCCCCGGCATGTTGACCGTCGTGCGGACTTCGCCGTCGGGCCACACGAGCGTGAACTCCGACTTCTGCGGAAGCATGTTTACGTCTTTCGCGCGGACAACCGCGTCTTCGGCGTCAACCGCAAACGACACGAGCTTCGTTTCGGGCGAGAGCCTTGCGGCGATTTCCCTGCCGCGCGGGTCGTCGAAATTGACTACCGCAGCCTTCGGCTTTTTGCCGAGCGCGCCCGTGAACAGCGACGCCTTCACCTCGAAGTACGACTCCATCGTCTTGTGGTAGTCCAAGTGGTCCTGCGTGAGGTTGAGGAAGCACGCGCAGTCTACGGCGATTCCCTTTACGCGCTTCTGCTCTATCGCGTGCGAGCTGAATTCCATCGCCACCGCCGAGCACCCTGCGTAGCGCATTTGGCTTAGCATTGCGTGAAGCTCCAACGCTTCGGGAGTCGTCCGCGCGGCGGGCAGGCACCTGCCGCCGAGGTCGTAGTGGATAGTTCCCACAAGCCCGCATTTCGAACCCGCGCCGTCGAGCATTTTTTGAAGCATCCAGCTGACGCTCGTCTTGCCGTTCGTGCCCGTAATCGCGAAAGTTTCGAGGAGTCCGTCGGCGTTTCCGTAAAAGCTTTTGGCCGCCGCCGCGGTAGCCTCCGCTATGTCGGCAACCTGAATCCACGCCGCGGGAAATACTTTCGGCGCCGGCTCTTCCGAGACCACCGCGACCGCGCCCCTGTGCGCCGCCTCTTCGACATAGATGTTGCCGTCGGTGTGCAGACCCTTTACAGCGAAGAACGCCGTGTTGGGCACAACGCGCCTGCTGTCGGCAATGAGCATTTTGATTTCGGCGGTTTTGTCGCCCGTGATTTTAAGCGCGCCGACCGCCTTTGCGAGGTCGCCCGCCGTGTACGCGGGAAGACCGCCCTCCTGCTGCGCGAAAGAGAGCGAGCCGAAGCGGCTTCTTGCGCCGCACAATGAAATCAGACTGTTTAAATTTGAAAACCCTATCATATTAAATCTATCTCCAAGCAACCATTTTTTCGTAGTCTTCGTCGGTTTGGATTCCGAGGTAGTTTGCCGCCTGTTCGGCGACGTTCTTGAACGACGGCGCGGCGACTATGCCGCCGTATCCCACGCCCTTCAACTTCGGAGAATCCACAACAACGGTAATCACGAGGCGCGGACGCTGCGCGGGGAAGAAGCCCGTGAAAGACGCAACGTGGTCGCGCGTGCTGTAAGTTCCGTTTATTATTTTTTGCGAAGTTCCCGTTTTGCCCGCCACCTTGAAGCCGCGGAGCGCGGCGCGTCGGGCCGTGCCCGTGTCGCTTACGACCTCCGAGAGCATGTCGCTCATGAGGGTTGCGATGCGCGGCTTTATAACCCTGCGCAGGGCTTTGGGGGGGTAGGCGACGACCGTTCCGCCGCGTTTGTCGAACACGCGCTTGACAAGCTGCGGCTGCATGTAAATTCCCTGATTTGCTATCACGCTCATCGCGCAGTGGATTTGCAGGGGCGTTACCGCCACCGCATGCCCCATGGGCAGGCGGGTAATCGTCAGCCCGTCCCAGTCCTTGACTTTGTGGAGCGTGCCGCCGATTTCGCCGACAAGCCCGATGTCGGTCTTTTCGCCGAATCCGTAGAGCCTCGCGTAGTGGTAGAGCTTCCTTTCGCCGAGCAGAATGCCGAGGTGCGCCGAGCCTTTGTTCGAGCTTTTTTTGGTTATCTCGCGCACGGTGAGGTTGCCCATTTTGTGCGCCTCCTTGGGCAGGCGCAGAACCCTGCCGCGGTATGTGATTGTCGGCGCGTTGCAGTCGAAAACGTCGTCGGGTCCCACGAGCGATTCGTTGAGGGCGGCGGAAATCGAGACGATTTTGAATGTGGACCCAGGCTCGTACTGGTCGCAGATTGCGCGGTTGCGGAGCGAGTCCTGCTCGGCCTTGTTGTATTCGTTGGGGTCGAAGTCGGGATAGCTTGCCATCGCGAGAATATAGCCCGTGGACGGTTCGCTTACGATAATCGTCGCGCTTTTGGGGTTGAACTGCGAAACTATGTTGCGCACCTCGCGGTTCGCCATTTCCTGAATTATCGAGTCTATCGAAAGCTCCACGTTCAGCCCGTCGGTCGGGGCGACGTCGCGCGAGCGGTAGTGGACAAGCTCTTCGCGGTGTCCGTCTCGCTCGGTTTCAATCCAGCCGTCCTGCCCGTGGAGGTAGTAGTCGAACTGTTTTTCGATTCCCTGTTCCGCGCTGAACTCCTTGTTGACAAAGCCCACGATGTGCGCGGTGAGGCGTCCCGACGGATACACGCGCACGTATTTTCTATCGCCGCGGATTCCCTTGATTTTCAGCGCCCTGATTTGCGTGTATGTGGCGTCGTCGAGGTTTTCGGCGATTTTTTTCCAGCGCGGCGAGAACGACGCAAAATTGCGTTCAAGCTCCTTTTGCGGCACTTGCAGAATGCGCGCAAGCTCCGCAAAAACCTTTGGCTTTTGCGCGGTCTGTTCGACGCGGCGTTCCACGGAAAGCTCGGTGCGCGGGGTCGTCAGGCACTTGCGCAAAAGCTCTTCGAAAGTCATGTTGAGGTTTACGCCTATGCTGCGCAGACGCTGGGTCTGCCGCTCGTCGAGGCGGTTTTTGACGCGCCCGATTTTCTCGGCGTCCTGATAGGGCGTGCAGATTGCGAAGACGTCGGCGGGGCGCATTTTGAGGATTTCCGCGAGCTTGCGGAGCTTCTCCCTGCCCGCTTCGTCGAACTCCACGCGCTCGGGGTCTGCGCCGATCGTGATTACGGGGCGGCTTGTGGCGAGCAGGTTGTCTTTCGAGTCTACAATGTTGCCGCGCCGCGCGGGGATTTTGTCGAAGAGTTTTCGCGCCTTGTCGGTCGCCTCGATGCTTGCGTCGCTCCTTACTACGTGCAGAAAATACAGCCGCGCGAAAATTGCGCAGAACACCCCCACTATGCACAGCGAGACAAACGCGAGTCTCCCCGTGTATATGAAAATGGAAGTCTTCCGCCGCCTGCGCGTCATTGACGAACCGCGCCTTTCTTATCGGGGGCTTTGAACGAGACAAGTCCCTTTGATTTTCCGCCGAAGTCGATTCTGCCGCCGTCGTAGTTTTCGTACGCCCAGACGACCGCCGTCATCTGCGGGCGCACGAGCCTTGTGCTTGCGCGGCGCGTGAGCAGGGCGGGGTTTTCCTTTTCGGCGATTTTTACTGAAAGCTCTTCGTTGTCGCGCCTGAGCTGTTTTATTGCGCGTTCGTGCGAGGCTATCTGGCGCGAGATTTCGCGCTTCTGCTGGCGTTCCGCCGACACCGCGAAGAAGCCCGTGCAAACCACGCACAGGAGAAGTCCGACCAATACTGCTATCACTGAAATGCTTTTGTTTTTCATTGTTAGTCCTTTCTTATTGCGCGTAGCTTTGCGCTGCGGCTTCTCGGATTGTTCGCTGTTTCCTCTTCCGACGGCAGAATCGGCTTGCGCGTGAGCAGTTCCGCAAGCTTTACCCTGTCCTGTACGAACGAGGTGTCGAAGCGGTCTTCGGGTCTCCCCGCCGCCTTTTTGAAAAATTTTTTGACTATTCTGTCTTCGAACGAATGGAAGCTTATCGCCGCCATCACTCCGCCGCTTTCGAGCGCGGCGAACGCCTTGGGCAATGCGCGTTCGATTTCCCCCAGCTCGTCGTTTACCTTTATGCGCAGAGCCTGAAACGCACGCGTCGCGGGGTGGATTCTCTCGTGCGAGGGCGCGGCTTCGGCGATTGCCTTTGCGAGTTCGGCGGTCGTCGATATTTTGCCAGCCTCGCGCGCGGCGATTATCGCGCGGGCGATTTTGCGCGCGCGCGGCTCTTCGCCGTATTCGCGCAGAATTTCGACAAGCTCGGATTCGTCCGCGCTTTCGATGTATTCGCGGGCGGTGAAGCCCTTTGTGGTGTCCATGCGCATGTCGAGCGGCCCCTCGCGCATGAACGAAAATCCGCGTTCGGGGGTGTCGAGCTGGAACGACGACACGCCGAAGTCGAAGAGTATTCCCGCAAAGCTTTCGCCGCCGAGCATGTCCAAATCGGAGAATGCGAGGGGGCGGAATTCGAAGCGGTCGGGGTAGTCCGCCGACACCGCTTTTGCGCGTTCGATTGCGGCGGGGTCGCGGTCGAGCGACACCACTTTGCAGTCCGCCGATTCGAGGATTCTCCTCGTGTGTCCGCCGCCCCCGAACGTGCAGTCGAGGTATGTTTTACCGTCGCGCGGCGACAAAATTTTCACGACCTCTTCGAGCAGCACGGGCTTGTGTTGCTTGGGGGCTTCGCGAAAATTGTCGTCATCTGAATATTGCATTAATTTGCGGTAAATCTGGAAAAAGTTTTTGTCGAAACGCCGTTTGCGTCCTTTTGTTTTCTGTAAAATTCGGCTTCATATGCGTTCGGCGGTTTATATACCCAATTCTTCGAGCAGCGCGGTATCGTCGTCGTCGGGGGATTCTCCGAGCCATTTGGCGCGATGTTCGGGATTCCACAGGTCGAAATTTGCGCCCATGCCCGCCATGCAGACTTCCTTTTTTATGTCCGCTTTCGCAAGTATGGATTCGTCAAGCATTATTCGCCCCTGTTTGTCGCAACCGAATGTGCATGCGTTTTGCAGGAATTTTGCCAGCGCGCGCTGTTTTGCGACGTTCGTAATCGGGATTTTCGAAATTTTCGAGCGGAGTTCCGCCGCCATGTCGGGCGGCATTACGCGGACGGCGTTGTATGTGCCGTATTTCACAAGTATCGCAAGATAAGAGTTTTCGCCGTCGTCGTCCTTGAACCTCCACTTTGCGGGGATAGTTATGCGACGCTTCTCGTCGAGCACTTTCATAAAAGTACCCGCGTAAGTATCGCCAACTGTATGTTCTTCGGACATCTCTAACCCATGCTCTCCATTTTCCTCCATTTTTTGCCATTTCTACCCACGAGTCAAGTAATTTTTCGGCGGTTTTTTTATTTTCTAAAAAAATTTCCGCGGGGAGTTTAATTTGCAAGCGTCTGAAAATTCACAAATTGCGGGCAAAAATTTCCGCGCCGATACAAAAAAGCCCGCCGATTCGAGGGCGGGCGCGGAGGGCGGGGAAATTTTCGGACTGCGGGTTGCGCTTGGAAATTCCCGATTTTTTTAAGAAGTTTGTGGGCGTGTCTTTGCGGCGGGCTGGGGGCTTGATTGCGTTTTGCGCGGTGAATTAGTTTCCCAAGTGTTTTGCGGTTTGCAAGTTGTCGGGCGGGTGTTGCCTACACGCGGACGCGCTCGCGGCGCATGACTTCGGCAAAGCCCATCAAAATATCGCTTTTATAGACAGTGCCGCAGAATTTTCCCGAAGCGTCCACAATCGGCAGAATTTCGCCCGAAATTTCCGAAAACGTTTTTATTGCGTCGATTAGCGGCGTTTCGGGCGAGAGTTTGGGGAGGTCGGTGCGCATGATGTCTTCGGCGATGACGTTTGAAACGTAGTCCGACTTCAAAAAGCTCAAAATGTCGCTTCTGAATATTGCGCCGAGGTATTTGTTTGTGCGGCTTGCCACGAAAACCGCCTCGTCGGGGGTGGCGAGAAAGCGTTTCGAGATTTTGCCGAATGTTTCGTTGAGCATTACGGTGTCGGAGTTTTTCCTGAAAATGTCGCTCAGTTTGACCTCCGCAATCGGGCGGTTGAACGCCGACATCACGTTGCCCGCCAACGCCGAGCTGTACATGGATTTCGCCCCCGTCATTTTCGACACCGCATAGGAGGTCAGCACCCCTATAATCAGCGGGAAAATCATTCTTCCCGCGAGCGTAAATTCGAGCACGAGCATAAGCGACGTAATCGGAGCCGCCGCCGCAGTCGTGAAGAACGCCGCCATTCCCAGAAGCGAGAACCCGATCACCTCTTCGGGCGAAAGCGGTACGCCCGCCGACACGAGCACGTTTGCGAAAAGGAAGCCGAAAATGCTGCCGATTGTAAGGCTCGGCGTCAGCACCCCGCCGACCGCGCCCATTCCGAAGAACAGCGCAACGCACGAAATTTTCAGCACCGTGAACACCAAAATCTGCCCCGCCGAAAAATCCATCGAGACAATGCCCCTTATTATGTGCGCACCGTTTCCGACGACTTCGGGGTAGTAAATCGAGATGCTCCCAACAATAATCCCCGCCAGCGCGAGACGGACGGGCAGCCAGTAGGGGTTGCCGTTGAGGGTTTTTCTTGCGCCGTTTAGCATCGCAAGCCACATCTTTGCAAGCAGCGACGACAAAATTCCCAACAGCAGCGCGTAGAACGCAATCGACACTTCCTGCGAGAGGTACGCGCGGGATATTTCGTAGAGCGGCGCGGGGTTTGAAATCGTCATAATCGTAATGTAGCTTGCGCAGCTCGACACAAGCAGCGGCGCGAGAATGTCTATCGACATCACCCCGATTACGATTTCGCAGACGAAAAGCCCTCCCGCAAGCGGCGTGTGGAAAACCGCCGACATGCCTCCCGCGGCGGCGCACGCAATCAGAAGTCTGAGCCTCGGCAGGGGCACGTTCATCTTGCGCCCGAAGAGCGACGCGAACACCGTCACAGTCTGGACGAGAGGGCCTTCGCGGCCTATCGACGCGCCAGAGCCTATCGTTATAATTGCCGCGAGGCTTCGGAGCAGGTTGGGGCGCACGGGAATGTATCCGTTGCCGATTGCGACGGCTTCCATGTAGGGCGTCGCCTTTTTTTTCACTTTTTGCGACGCGAACAGGAGAATCAGCCCCGAAATCGCCCCGCCTACCGCGAGCGCGAAGATTTTGCGCCAGTCGGGAATTTGCTGGAACGTCGCCACAAAGCGTCCTCCCTCCGTTCCCGTGAGAGTCGCCAAGATGAACTGCGTGCTTTTTTGGAAAACGGTTGCGACCAACGCCGCCAGCACGCCCGCGCACACCGCGTACAAAAAAGTTCCGCTTTTGCCGCTGAGGTTTATCCGCGACCTCAAACCGAGGAGGATTCCGTAAAGTCTTTCGGATAGGCGCGCGACGGACTTCATTTAGCGCATGTCCCTTTCGATGGAGTTTTTAATTGCCGAAAAGTCGGCGTCGTCCAAAAGCGCGGAGTTTTTCTTGTGCCACTTCGCTATTTTCTGGAAGATTGAAAGGTACGCCGCCACTTGGGTTTTGTCCACCGCGATGAGGGCTACGAGCTTCGCCTTTTCTTCGTCCGTTGGCCAGTCTATTCCGTTTTTGCTGATTCCGAAAACAAGCAGGGGGTCTCCGAGGTTTGCCACGCGCCCGTGGGGAGCCGCCATTGCGCCGCCCACGAATGTGGACGCGGTGTCCTCGCGCATGTAGACAGCCTCTTTCAGCTCTTCGAGCTTGTCTTTGCCAAGCGCGTCGGAGAGGGCGGCGAAGAGCGAATCAAGACACGCCGCCTGTCCGTCGATGCCGAAGAGTTCTACAAAATAGACGTTTTTCATATAAAATCGGATTCTTGTTAAAGCTTTTTCGCGCTTTCGTCAAATACAGAAATGCGGTTTGCCCGAAATATTCCATGCGCGGCGCGGCTTGGGGAAATGTCTTGACTTGCCCGCGCGGCGGCGGCATTGTTCGTATTTTATTTTGCGCGTTTGTCTTGCGTGCGCGGATCTTGTTTACGGCGGGGATTGTTATGGCATTTTTCAGATTTATCACATTTGCGGTTTTTTTGTCCGCGGCGTTTTTCGCGCTTGCGGCAAACCCTCCGCGCGACGCCGCGCTTCTCGATGCCCTCGAAAAAAAGGGAATCCTGACGGCGGAGGAGGCTCGCGACCTTAAAAAGGAGTCGGCGGAGGCGGCGGTGTGTCTGCCCGAAAGCGTGTCGAGCATACGCACGCTCGTTATGCTTCAAATGCGCTACACCCACGCTTGGCACGACTACGCCGGTCTTGCCGAGGAGTCGCGCTTCAATATCCGCCGCCTCATTCCCGTGCTCATCGCCGACACCTCCGAAAATTCGCGCGCGCTAATCAGCCTGTACATGCCAAGCTCGACCGTCATCAACACCGCGCACTGGGAAGTCGATACCGACGGCGACATTCTTTCGGGCAAGCTGAAGCTTGGGCACTGGTCGGTGAATTTTGCTACCGAAGAGTGCGACAGCTGCACAGTCCTCAAAACTCCCGACCGCTCCATTTTGTGCATGTACTTCGGCGGCGGCGACAGCGGCTACGACGGCTATCTGAAAACCTCATACGGCACGGCGTTGGGATTTTCGGGCTACCACACGGGCGTGTACTGGGACGGCCGCATTCCGTCTGCCCGCGACTTCGTGTACTCGCTGACCGTCGTCAATTCAAAGCCCAACGACATCTGCTACCGCTACGACAACGGCGTTTCCTGCTGGCTCACCGTCGGCTACGACAAAAAATTCGACGACTGCTCCCTGCGCGTCGGCGCGACATTCGGATACGCCGAGAAACTCGTTTCGGCGATTTCCGAGTCCGCGCCGCTCCCCTCGCGAATGGAGCGTTTCGGCGACGCATACGGCGTCAACCCCTACTTCCGCTTGGAATACGGCGATTTTTCCCTGCACGCCGAATTCATGCTGGTTTCCGCCCAATACGGCAAGACGCGCAGCGCCGACGTCCCCCTCTACACCGACCGCTCCCCGACTGCCGTTCCCATGGGCTTCTACGTTCTGGGCGCGTACAGGGTTTTCAAGTCGGACGCTTTCGGCGAGTTCGAGCCGGTCTTCCGCTTTTCGTACATCGACACCGACGGGCGCGGTATCCGCGGCAGGGACGTCGTTTTCAAGATGTCGTCGGCGGGTTTGTACGACCGCGTGAGCGCGTACTACGCGGGCGTAAACTGGTATCTCAACGGAAAGTACTTGAAGTTTTCCCTCGGCTGGGAGCGTTATATTTTCGAGGATTCCCCCACGGGCGGGTACAGGCCGCAGGCGGTATCCGACACTGCGATAGCGCAGATACAGGTTGTGTTTTAATATTCAGCCCGCCGCTTTGCGCGTTTAGTGGTTTTTTAGGATATTTTGGAAAGCTGTTGACTTTATATGCTAAAAAGATAGAAATCTGATTTTTGACCATGAAATTTTCGGTGAGGATACTTGTGGTGTTTTTGTCGGCACTGTGCGCGTTTCCCGCGGCGTTTGCGGCGTCGGCGGGCGGCGACGCGGCTTTGCTCGACGCGCTTGTCGCAAAGGACTTCATCACCGAGGACGAGGCGTTCGAAATAAAAAAGGAGCAGGCGGAAGTTATTTTGGACGTTCCCGATTCCGTTGCGGGCATGCGCCTGTACGGGTTTCTCCACATGCGCTACTCGTACGTCGGGCACGATGTCGTGGGGCTTGCGGGCGAGTCGCGCTTCAATATCCGCAGGTTCAGCACGGTAATGAAAATCGACACCTCCGAAAATTCCGAGCTGATGGCGTGCATGACAATGCCGAGCGCGTGCCCCTTCGACACCCTCTACTGGGCGGCGGAGTTTGACGGCGATATAATTTCGGGAAAATTCAAGTTCGGCTTTTCCGCCGTGAACTTCGTCGTGGAGGACATAGACAGCGCGTCGATTATCAAGGGCATCGACCGCTCCATTCTCTGCCCCTACTTCGGCGGCGGCGACAGCGGCTACGACGGCTACATAAAAACCGCCTACGGCTCGGCTCTCGGCTTTGCGGGCAAGCATTTGGGGCTGCGCTGGAACGGCGATATTCCCGGCTTGAACGGCTTTGTGTACTCGCTCGGCTTGACCAATTCGAAGCCGCGCGACTACAACTACCGCTACGACAACGGCATTTCCTGCTGGCTCGGCGCAGGCTACGAAACCAAGCGCGAAGACTGGTCTCTGCGCTTCGTCTCCAATTTCGGGTACGCCGATAAAATCGTTTCCGCCGTCGAAGAGTCCGCGCCGCTTCCTGCGCCCATGTCGGGCTTCGGCGACACTTTCGGCATCAACACCTACCTGCTGTTCGACTGCGGCGACTTCGAACTGCAATCCGAATTCATGCTCGCAAGCGTAAAATACGGAGCGTCGCGCTCGTCCGACAGACCCTACTATACGTCGAAATCGCCGACCGCAGTGCCGTGGGGCGTGTACGTCATGGGCGCGTACAAGCTGCTGAAATTCGACGGAATCGGCGAGTTCGAGCCTGTTTTGCGCTACACCTATCTGGATACCGACGGGCGCGGCGTGCGCGGCAAGGACGTCGTTTACGGCATGGATTCGGAGGGCTTGTACGACCGCGCCTGCGCCTATTACGCGGGCATAAACTGGTATGTCAACGGCAAGTATTTGAAGTACTCGTTCGGCTGGGAGCGTTTCGAATTTTTCGACAAGCCGCTCGGCGGAAACGCCCGCTCTGTGTCGGACGCCGTGATTGTGCAAATCCAGATGTTCTTCTGAGCCGCCGCCCGCGCAAAAAAACGCGCCTGACGGATTTCCCCGCGCGGGCGCGTTTTGCTTTCGCGTAAATTTTCCCTACTTCATTTCCAAGAGTTTTTCGAGAATCGGCGTCATTCTGTTTGCGATGTTCATAATGCCGAGGTCGTTCGGGTGGATTCCGTCAATAGAGCCTTCGCCGTCCGCGCCGTAAAGGTTTTCGCCCTCCATGTAGAGCATGCGCTTTTCGCCCTCGGCGACGAGCCTGTCGTAGATGCCGCGCTGTATTTTCCACATCTGCTTGACGTAGTTTCCCTCCTGCGGAATCAGCCACGCGCGGTTGTGCTCAACGCGCTCGGCAAGCAAAATCGGAGTGTCGGGGCGGAGCTTGCGCAGGCGGCGCAGGAACTTTTCGCAACGCTCCGAAACGAGCTTCGCGCCCATGTTCGGCTGCGCGTCTATGACGTACGCCGAGGCGTCGATTTCCGCGAGGAGGTCGGCGATTTCAGGCTCCATTTTCGCCGCTCCCGAAAAGCCCAAGTTTACAATCGGCACGTCGAGCCTGCGCCCGATTAGCGACGGGTGCGAAAGCCCCGCGTGCGACGCAAACGCCCCGTGCACGATTGACGACCCGTAAAATACCACGGGCTTTTCCCTCGCGGGTATAGCCCTGAAATACGAGCCTTTTTCGACGCCGAGCTGCGCGCTCAAAAGCGTGTTCCTGAGCGGCAGATAGAGCCTGTACACGCGCTTTTTGCCGTCGGTCTGCGTGAGCCTGTATTCCGATTTCTCCGAGGAGTTGTGCGGGGTTGTTGCGAGCATGCGGAACTTGCCGCCGGCGTCTTTCGTGTAGAGGTCGAAGCCCGAAAACGCGCACACGTTGAAGTTGTATTCGCCGAGCTGTTTCGACAAAAATTCGCGCTTTACCCAGATTTTCGGCGAGTCCGTCTCGAAGTTTATGCACATGCCCGTGGACGAGTGCGAGTTGTTCCAGACCGCCTTTGTGGTCTTTTCTTTCGCCCTCAGCGGCAGGCGTCCGTAGGGGTATTCGGTGTCGCTCCACGCCTTGCCTTCAAGCCCGATTTTCGACATATCGCGCCATTCGATTGCCTCGCTTGCCTGTTTTCCTCCGTCCGCAAAGAGCGTTACCGCCGCGGACAAAATTGCCGTAAATATAATTTTTCCCATGCGCGTAATTTTCCTTTCGCCGTCCCAAAAGGTCAAGCCCATTCGCAGGGGCGCGGTTTTGTTTTCTTGCAATCGTTTGCGTTTTGTGGTAGCCTACCGCACATGTTTGAAAAAATCAAGAACCCGAAAGCGGGGGCGGCAAACATCGCGCTCGCATTCCTGTACGTCGCCGTGCTTTCGGCGGCGTTCGTCGGCGCGGTGGCGTGGCAGCTGCGCAACGGCGGGGGAGAGCTTGTCGAAAAAATCGGTTTTTAAAATGGCACAATTCAAAAAAGTAGCAGTGGTGGGCGCGGGCGCATGGGGCAGCGCGCTCTCGATTATCCTTTCGAAAAACGTTCCGAACGTCTCCGTTTGGGCGCGCGAAAAAGAGGTCGCGGAATCGGTGGCGGCAAAGCGCGAAAACTCGCTCTTTTTGCCCGACATCAAAATTCCCGAAAACGTCGAATTTTCCAACGACCCCGCGAAAGTGCTCGACGGCGCGGAAATGGTCGTGTGGGTAATGCCCATTCAGTACCTTGCCTCGACCGCGCGCGATTTCGCAAAATACATTCCGAACGGCTCAATCATGCTCAATGCGGGCAAAGGCATCGAAATCGGAACGTGGCGCAGGCCGTCGGCGATTCTGCGCGAGTCGATTCCGCAGGCGTCGTCCTGCGGCTCGATAATGGGTCCGAACATCGCCTTCGAAGTCGCCCTCGACAAATACGCGGAGGCTGTAATCGCGCTCGACTCGCACGCCGATTCGGTCCGCGCCTCCGGGGCTTTCTGCACGCCGAACTTCCGCGTGCGCCCTACCGACGACGTCGTGGGCGTCGAAATCGGGGCGGCTCTCAAAAACATAGTCGCGCTCGCGGCGGGCTTCTGCGACGGCATGGAGCTTGGCGCAAACACAAAGGCGATTGTCATGGCGCGCGGCTTTCAGGAAATTTACAGGGCGGCGGCGTCCCTCGGCGCATGGAGCGACTCTTTTGTAAAAGAATCCGCCATTTTGGGCGACGTTTTGACGACCTGCATGAGCCCCGATTCGCGCAACCGCAGAACGGGCGAACAGCTTGGGCGCGGGCTTGACGCGGAGGCGGCGAAGGCAAAGCTCAACGGCAGGGTTTGCGCGGGCTTGGAGACAATCCAGATTTGCAGAATGTTCGACAAACTCTACCACGTGAAGCTGCCGATTATGACGGCGTTGTGCGACCTCTCCGAGGGCAAGCTAACCCGCGAGGAGTGTCTGTCGCGCATGCTCTCTTAGACGGCGCGAGACGGCGCGTGAAAATACTTCCCTAAGGGCGTTTCCCTGTACGCCCAGACCGCTCGCGTACGATAAGTACGCCACGCGCCCTGTTCGCACAGGAAAGCCACCCTTATGAAAGCATTTTGACGCGCCTAACAAGTGAGCGCACGGCGCGGAAGATTTTAGAATGCGCTGGGAGAAAAGTTGGGTAGGGCGTTTCGCATAGCAACCGTAGCTTAGGGGTATCCGCGTACGCCACGCGCCCTGTTCGCACAGGAAAGCCACCCTTATGAAAGTATTTTGACGCGCCTAAAAATACAGCGCACGGCGCGAAGATTTTTAGAATGCTTTGGGATAAAAGTTGGGTAGGGCGTTTCGCGAGCCGACTTGTGTTTGCGGATAGCCGCGTACGCCACGCACACGTGGCGTGAAAGCACCAGTCTAAGGGCGTTTCGCGCACGCCCCAGACCGCTCGCGTACGGAAGTACGCCACGCGCCCTGTGCCGCGCGCAAAGCCACCCTTATACTGGCACTTTGACGCCCCTAAAATTACAGAAAGCCACCGCCTGAACGGCATTTTGACGCCCCTAAAATTAGAGTGCTGGCGCACGAAGATTTTTAGAGTGCGTTGGGAGGAAAGTAAAGTTTACAAAAAAGCGGAAATTCCGAAACTTGGAATTTCCGCTTTTGATTTTATCCGCGCAAAGCGCGTCTATTTAAACTCGTTTCTTGCGAAGCTAAACTGTTTCCCCACGCCAGTAATTGGCGAAGCCAATACGAACTAAACGGGAAAAGACGCGGTTATAGCCGCGCCGCATAATCACAGAAAGGAGCGAAGCTCCGTAGGGAGGCGCACCTTGCGTTTGAGCGGGGGGACAGGCGGGAGTTTTCGTGGTAGCGAAAACCGCCTTTTGGGGGCGGCAGCCCCCTCTGTCGCCGTGCAGGCTGCAGCCTGCCTCGCGCCCCGTGCAGCCTGCAGCCTGCTATTGGGTAATTAGGGATTGACCTGTCATTTCTTCGGGTTTTTTGAGACCCATGAGTTGGAGTACGGTCGGGGCGATGTCGCCGAGCGTGCCGCTTTTGCGCATGAGCAGGCCTTCGAGACCCTTGCCGTAGATTACAACTTCCACGGGGTTCATCGTGTGGCGGGTATGCGCTTCGTTGATGGCGGGTTCGAAGAGCTGGTCGCTGTTGCCGTGGTCGGCTGTGACGACGAGAGCCGCTCCGAATTCGTCGGCCGCGCGCGCGATTTTTTCCACGCATTTGTCGACGGTTTCGACCGCTTTGACGGCGGCTTTGAGGTTGCCGGTGTGCCCGACCATGTCGCCGTTTGCGAAGTTTACGACGATAAGCGCGTATTTATTTTCGCGAATCGCCTTGACGACCGCGTCGGCTACTGCGGGCGCGCTCATTTCGGGCTTTTGGTCGTAAGTCTGCACGTCGCGGGGCGAGTCGATGAGAATGCGGTCTTCGCCCTTGAAAGGTTCTTCGCGGTAGTCGTTGAAGAAGAACGTTACATGCGCGAACTTTTCGGTTTCGGCGCAGCGCAGCTGTGCCAGACCCTTCGAGGAAACGTAGTCGCCGAGAATGTTGACCATTTTGGGCGGCTTGGGGAAGAGCACGTTGGGGCAGAGGCCGACCTTGTATTCGGTCATTGTAACAAAGAAGACCTGCGGTGTTTTCGAGCGGTCGAAGCCGTCGAAGCCTTTGTCGATGAACGCGCTTGTAAGCTCGCGCGGGCGGTCGCCGCGGAAGTTGAAGAATATGACGGCGTCGCCGTCGGCGATTCTGCCGATGGGCTTTCCGTCCTTTTCAATCCAAGTGGGGACGATGAATTCGTCGCCCTGCATGTTGTCGGCGGCGGGTTTTTCGTAGTAGTTTTTGAACGCGTCTTCGGCGTTGGAGACCGCGGCTTCGGCCTTTGTCCCGACGAGGCAGTCGTAGGCTTTTTCGACTCTGTCCCAGCGTTTGTCTCTGTCCATCGCCCAGAATCTGCCGATTACCGACGCAACCTGTCCGACGCCGTATTCCTTCATCTTGCCTTCGACTTCGCGGATAAATCCGAGTCCGCTCGTGGGCGGGGTGTCGCGTCCGTCGGTGAAAGCGTGGAGGAAAACCTTGTCGTACTTTTTGTCGGCGCAGATTTTAAGGAGCGCGTAGAGGTGGCGGAGCATCGAGTGCACGCCGGCGTCTGAGCAAAGCCCGAAGAGGTGGAGCGCGCCGCCGTTGTCGAGCTTCTTGAAGACTTCGTTGAGTACGGGGCTTTCGAGCACCGAGCCAGTCTGGAAGCCCTTGTCGATTCTTACGATTTCCTGGTCAACGATTCTGCCCGCGCCGATGTTCTGGTGTCCGACTTCGCTGTTGCCCATGATTCCTTCGGGGAGACCGACTTCAAGCCCGCAAGCCGAAATTTCGGTGCGCGGCCATTTTTTCGAGAGCATTTTGCAAAACGGCGCGTCCGCCAGTTTTACCGCATTGTATTTGTCGAGGGAGGAGTCGTGGTTTTCGCCCCAGCCGTCCCTAATTACTAATATTACAGGTCTTTTTACTCCGTTCATAAATTTTAAAAATCGGAAGACAATGAAAACATCAAAATCGCTTCGCGCAACACAATTTTCACGGAAAGAAAGAATCGGCGGGGAGCGCGGGAAAAAATGTTTGCATGCGCGGCGGAAATCGGTTAACGTCAAACCCTTTAACACACACACGGATTACTATGTTTGGAAAAACACCTATAATACTATTGTCAACACTCGCGGCGGCTTCATTGTTTGCGGCGGACGCGGTAAAATCGCACGTTGCGGAAATCTTCTCGTGGTCGGACGCCGACGTAAAGGTCGTCGCCAAGATAAAAGGCACGGGCGCGGGCCACGCAAACTGGCGCAGCGACGCCCCGAAAACGATAACCGCCACAAAAAAAGTGTCGGACTCCGAATGGAGTAAAATGGGCTTCACCGTTGTGCCCGATTCCGACGCAACGCTCAACATTCTTCTGCGCAGCAATTTTGCGCGCGACAAAAACGGCGCGGTGCTCTCAAACCGCACTCTGTTCAGAAACCTCGCATTCGACGGCAAGCCCGAAGCCGAGCTTGCGGGGCAAAGCGGGCATGAGGCTACATACGCGCGCGGCATACCCGCCAAAATCAGTGTGAAAAAAGGCGTGCCGGTGTCGGTGTCGGTAGAGGCGAAAGTCCCCGCCAAGTGGGACGGCACGTACACGGTCGACATTTCCGAATGCGCAAACATTCCGGCCGACGGCTCGAAGGGCGGCATTTCGGCGTATAAAAACCTCCCCGAGGGAGTTGTAGAGCTTGGCGGAATGAAGTACGATTTCCCGAAGTCGGGCGTCAACCGCGCGGCGGCTGTTTCTGTATCGACGCCGCTGAAAGCCGATTTGTCGGGCAAAGGTATTCGCGGCAAATACGTCTACGTTTTGGGCGCGGTCTCGAACGACTTGAAGTATACCGACCACGCCTGCGCAAGCATGCTCGTTTCTTTCGAAAACGGCGGGTCGGAGCATTTCTGGATTCGCAAAGACAGGGATTTCGGCGACTCCGCCGGCACTACAAAATTTAACTCCAAGTGCATTCCCGTTTTCGGGGGGGGCAAGAACGGCGGAGTGCTTTACTTCACAAAATTCGTGTTTAAGGAAAACGCCGGAGCAATCAAAAGCATAAGAATCGACGGCGAAAAGCTCAACGTTTTCGCGATTACGGTTTCGAGCGAAAGCCTCGATACAATCGTTCCCAAACAGTACGATTTGAGCCAGTGGAAGCCCGTGGACATCTCCGACTTGGCGGTGAAAGAGGGCACGGCTCTCGACCTCTCCAAGCAGGTTGAAAGCGCGCCCGCGGGCAGCTTCGGCAAAATGAGAGTCTCCGAAAACGGGCGTTTCGAATTTGAAAACCGCGCGGGAGTTCCCGTGAAGTTTCAGGGCACGAACTGGCGTCCCGGCGACGGCTTCGGCACGACAATCAAGACGCACGCCGACATCGACGAGCTTGCAAAAATGATGCGCAGGCAGGGCTACAACCTCGTTCGCTGGCGCATTTCCATGCGCGGCAACAAGGAATTCTCCGCGCCGTACACTCTCAGGGAGTACAACAAGGACATGTACGACTACTTCTTCTACGCCATGGCGCGCGAGGGCGTGTACTCGCACTTCAACCTTTCGAGCCACGACCTCGGCAACCCCGACTTCAATTGGGCCGACAGGTTCGACGTGAAAATTCTCATGTTCTTCGGCGACGAAAAAACCCGCGCCGACTGGCGCAAGTTCGTCAAGTGGGAGCTTAACCTCGTCAACAAATACACAGGCAAAAAGTGGAAGGACGACCCCTCCATTGTCTCCACCGAGTATTTCAACGAAATCGAGCTTGGCCCCGTCGGGCTTCGCAACGCGTCGCCGCGCGTGAAGAAGTTTGTAAACGCAAAGTTCGTGGAGTTCCTCAAAAACAAGTACAAGACTTTCGAAAACTGGAACGAGCCCGAATGGAAAGCCCGCCGCAACCTCAAAAGCTTCGACGACGTGAAAATATCCGACGAAGGCATTTCACAGCGCGACATCGCCCTGTTCATAATCGAAAACGGGCGCGACCTCCAACGCTTCTGCGAGGGCGTCGTGCGCGGCGAGGAGGGCTTCAACGTTCCGCTCCACCAGCACAACTGCGTGAGGGCAACATCGTTTGCGCTGCTAAGCGCGGAGGCGGGCGATTACACCGCGCTCAACGTCTACCACAAACACCCCAGCGCGTTCATGTCGGAGGGCTCGGTAGTGGGCTCGGAGTCGTCTGTGTCCGACTTCGGCGAATATTTCAGAGCCGCCGCCGCGAAGCGCGTGGCGGGAAGGCCCATGATGCTTTCGGAATGGCAGCACTGCCACTGGAATCCCTACAAACACGAGGGCGGCGTGCTGTTCCCGTCGTACTCGGCGTTGCAGGGCTTCGACAACCTCACAGTCCACGATGTTGCGGTTCTTAAATCGCGCGGCGCGCTCGGACCTTTCGAAGTGGCGGGCAGCCCCGTGTTCCGCGCAAACGAATTTTTGACCTCCGTGCTGTTTTTCAGGGGCGACGTCAAAACTTCCGACCGCCGCGTGGACATTGTCTACGACGACAAATACCTTGAAAACTCGCGCGAAGTCGGCAACGCCATGAACACGGAGCAGTCGAAACTCGCGCTGCTTACGGGCTTCGGAATCGAGTTCCCGACCGCCCGCAAATCGCCCGCCGCCGCGAAAATCAAAACGAAGCCCGCCGACTTGCAGTTCGAGCCGATTGGCTCTTCGGCGTCGTGGGCTGCGTCGAACGTCGCGGGAACTGGCGCGGGCGACAAAAAGTTCGACATTTCCCAAGCCGCAAAACGCCTGCGCGAGGCAGGCATACTTCCCGCCGACAACGCGACAGACCCCGCAAAGGGCGTCTTCCAGAGCGACACCGGCGAAATCACGATGCGCGTGAAAGAGGAGCTTGTGAAAGTTGCGACCGCAAATACCGAGGCTGTCGCGCTCAAGCCCGCCACGAAAAACGAGAAGGTGGGCGAGCTTACGGTGAAGTCGGTTTCGGTTCCCGCGGCGGTTGCGGCGTCGTCGGTTGACGGCAACCCGCTTGCGGAGTCGGGGAGAATTGTGTTCATTTTCAACACCAACAACATCTCTACGAACTTCAAAGTTTCGCGCGACGAAACGACGTTCATCTCGAAAGGCACGACGCCTATTCTCATGCAGGTCGGCAAAGTGTCGGCTACGCTCGAAAAGCCGAGCTTGGGATTCTTCGACGACGTGGCTTCGCTTTTCGGCGCGGGCAAAAAATTCTCGCTTTACGCGCTTAAAATCACGGGCGAACGCCTCGAAAAAATCCCGCTCGAAGAGTCGGACGGCATGCTGAAAATAGAAATCGACACGTCGAAGCTCAAGGAGTTCTCGCCCTTCTTCGAAATCGTCGCCGAATAATATTCAACAACACACAATAACCACAATATATATGGGAATGAAAAAACTACTACTACTATCGGCGTCGATTCTCGCGCTTTTTGCGGCGGGTTGCGACGGGGAAAATACGCAGGTTGCCGACATCTCGGAGGCGGTCAACGGAAAGATGGCGTCGGTCAAAAACTTCAAGTCGGGAGGCATGGAGCTTGGCGGAATGGGGTTCATCGTCGCCGATCCGTCGAAGCACGGCGGCAACTGGGTAATTTCGGCAAGCAACGAAAAGAACGTGCCCGAAGTGGACGTTTCCAAATACGTCAACCGAAACGCGAACTACGTCTTCCTTCTCCACGCGTTCGAAAACCAGCCCAAGGGCAAGGTTTTCGGCGGCGAAATGGAGATTGTTTTTGCCGACGGCCGCAAGCGCACCGTTTGGGTTAAGGGCGGCCGCGACATCGGCGGCGCGGACGAATCCGCCGACGTGCTCGACAACGCGCTTCCCGTCTATGTGGAAAACGAAAAGAGCAAGACGGGCGTTTTGTACCTGTCGCGCTTCATCGTAAACTATGGGGCGGTTCCCGGCAAAGACCCCGCCCCGATTTCGAAAATCGGATTCAAAAGCTTTGGCAAGGGCGATTGGAAAATCGCGGGCGTGGCGGTTTCCTCGGAGGAAGTGCAGACAACCCAAAACTACGTTTTCGACCCCGAAGTCTGGAAGCCCCTCGACACCGCCGACCTCGCAATCAAGGAGGGCTCGGCTCTCGATGTCTCCAAAATGATGTTCGGCGCGCCGTGCGGAATAGACGGCAGGGTGGTAATCGGCAAGAGCGGCAAGTTCGAGTTCGAAAAGAAGCCGGGAGTGCCGATTAAATTCAAGGGCACAAACCTGCGCCTTGCAAACCGCTTCCCCGTGAAAAACGAGGTTGTAGACCCGTCGGCTCCGCGCGTGACGGGCGAGCTTGTGCGCACGCACGAGGACATCGACGAATACGTGAAAATCCTCAAAAAGCAGGGCTACAACGCCGTGCGCTGGCGTCCCGCAATGCGCGGAGCGGCGGAATACGACGCCCCCTACCGGCTCAAGCCCGAAATTCAGGATATGTACGACTACTATATCTACGCGCTCAAACGCGAGGGCGTCTATATTTTCTACTACCTTTGCAGCAACGACGACGGCAGTCCCGAATTCCGCTGGGACGAACGCGGAACGCTGAAAGTCAAAATGATGCTCGGCGACGAAAAAGTGCGCGACAACTGGAAGAAGCTTGCCCGCATGCAGCTCGAACACGTCAACCCCTACACGGGCATGGCTCTCAAAGACGACCCCGTAGTGGCGACGCTCGAATACTGGAACGAGTTTGAAATCGGCGCGGAAAACTACCCCAACCTCACGGCCGAGGGCAAGGCGTTGATAGCCTCGAAGTTCGCGGAGTTTTTGAAGGGAAAATACGGAACGGTCGAAAAGTTCCTCGCCGACAACCCCGCGTGGAAACAGAAAAAGCCTCTTAAAACCTTCGCCGACGCCGACCTCTCCGTCTGGGGCAACCGCGGCTCAAAGGCGTACGCGCACTTCGTAATCAAGGCGATGGAGGAAACGCAGGCGTTTTGGGAAAACTTCGTCCGCAAGGAAATCGGCATGAAAGTTCCCACCCACCAGAACAACTGCAACAAGCGTCTGTACTGGTCGTTCATCGGCGCGGAGGGAGGCAGCTACATTGCGTGCAACACATACTTCGTTCACCCGTCGTCCTACCTCATCGGCGGCATAGTCAACGACACCAGCGAATTCGCCGACGAAACCAACTTCTGGCGTTCCACAATCAACCGAAAAGTTGCGGGAATGCCCATGACAATCACCGAATACCAGCACTGCCACTTCAACCGCTTCAAGCACGAGGCGGCGCTGACATTCCCCGCGTACTCGGCTCTAAACGACTACGACGGGCTCGTGGTATTCGACGCGGCGGTAGCCCCGCGCGGCGGAGAGCTGGGCTACTTCAACGTCGCCGAAAACCCAGTATTCCGCGCAAACGACTTCATCAACTTCTTCCTCTTCTACCGCGGCGACGTCAAAACTTCGCCGAACCGCGTAGACATTCTCTTCGACAAGGAGGCGATGGAAAAGAGTCAGGCAATCGGAATGCCAGCCGCCGCCGACCGCACGAAAATCGCGCTCATGACGGGCTTTGCCCTCAACTTCCCGACGGCGAGGAAAATCGACGAGCTTAAAAAAGTGTCGGTAAAGCCCGCCACGATGTCGATTTCGCCCGACGGCAAATTCAACATCGCCGAATTCGCAAAGGAATTGAAGGCAAAGGGAATACTCCCCGCCGACAACATCTCCGACCCCGCAAACGGCGTCTACCAGAGCGACACGGGCGAAATCACAATGCGCTCGAAGGAGAACATGATGAAAGTCGTAAGCCCGAAGTCGGAGGCTATCGTAATGCGCTCGACGCTCAAAAACGAAAAGTTAGGCAGGCTCACGGTGAAATCGTCCACGGCGAACGCGGCAATCGCGGTCTCGGCGGTTGACGACAAGCCGATTGCCGAATCGGGCAGGCTCGTTCTCACATACAACACCGACGCCGTCATGAAGGGCTTCGGCGTGTCGAAAAACAGGCTGTTCGTAACGGCTTGGGGCGGCATGCCCGTGCTTATCGAAACCGGCAAACTTTCCGCCGAATTGAAGCTTGCGCCGAACAAAAAGTACGCGGTGTATTCGCTGAAAATGAACGGCGAACGCGTCGAAAAAATCCCCTGCGAAGTCTCCGCCGACGGCGTGATGAAGTTGGAACTCGACACGGCAAAGCACACGGCGGTGTTCTTCGAAATCGTTTCGGAATAGTTTATGTTAAGATATGCTGCAATTTCAACGGCGTGGATACTGGCAACGGTATCCGCGCTTTTTTCGCAGACGAAAATCCCCGCGAAAAAAATTCCTGCGGAGGCCGTGCTGCGCACGGCAGTCCCCGTTAAAATCGACGCAGAGGGCACGAACTGCAAAGTGTCGGGCGGAGCGGGCGTAAAAGTCTTCGCTCGCGAGGCGTCCTCAAACAAGTTCCGCGAAATGAAATTCGCGCTTGTGCCCGAAGCCGACGGCGACGCCGTGCTGGAACTCCGCGCGGGCGAGGGCAAAAAGCCGCTGGCGGTCTATTTTACAGACATCAAAGGCGCGGCGGGCTTCGACTTCAAGGACGGTCTTGGCGGCTGGAAGCCGACGGGCAGGGTGGCGATAGTGCCGAACCCCGTCGAAAGCGGTGGCGGAATGTGCGCGGAGACTACGCGCTCGAAGCGCATTTCGCACAAAATAAGGCTCGTCAAGGGCGTGCGCACGGAATTTTCCGCGCGGGTGTCTTGCGGCGACGGCTGGGAAGACTCATTCTGCGTCGATTTGTCGAAAGCGGCGAACTCCGACTTCAAGGAGGGCGCGGGCGACGGTGTTCTGCCCGCGTTCTCAAAACTTAAAGCCCCCAAACTCGGGCGCGTCTACGGCGGCATGAAATTCAAAATTCTGAACGCCGACCGCAACGAGGGGGCGTCGGCGGTTGTCATCACCCGCAAGGGCGATTCGGCGAAAGTGGACTTTTCGGGCGCGCTTCCGCGCGGAAAATACCTCTACGTTCTGCACACGGCGGGCGGCGACGCCAACGGAAACCTCGGCAGAATTACCGTAAAATTCGCCGACGGGCGCGACAAAAAGCTGCTCGTCGCCTGCAAGACCGACATCTGGCGGGCTACCGAAAACCCCGCTGTGTTCGACAACGCGCTCCCCGTTTTCGTCAACGACAAAAAATCGAAAACCGGCGTGCTATACATGAGCCGCTTCGACCTCGTCGGCGGCGACGGACTTGCCGACATCGCGTCGGTGAACTTCGAGCTTCTGCGGAGCGCGCACTGGGAAATCGTCGCGGCGACGGTGTCGTCGCGCGAGGTCAACACGACCGAAAACCTGAAATTCGACCCCGCCGTTTGGAAGCCGCTCGACATCGACACCTTTGCAATCGAGAAAGGCTCGGCTCTCGACATGTCGGAATCCGTCGCGCGGGGCGCGCCCGCGGGGAAGTACGGCAGGGTGAAAATCGGCAAAAACGGCGGCTTCGTTTTCGAGGACAGACCCGACGAGGAAATCCGCTTCAAGAGCGCGAACTTCTTCGAGCTGATTTGCGGCTTCGGCTGGAACATCAATACGCACGAGGAAATCGACAAGTACGTTGCGGAGCTGAAAAAGCAGGGCTACAACGCAATCCGCTGGCGTTTTGCGATGAAGGGCAAGGGCGAGTTCGAAGCCCCCTACAAGCTCAAGCCCCTCAACCGCGATTTGTACGACTACTTCCTCCACGCGCTCGGCCGCGAGGGCATTTACTCGTTCTTCTACATTTGCAGCCACGACACCGGCGACCCGTCGTTCACATGGAACGACCGCTTTACCGTGAAGGTCAAGATGATGCTGGGCGACCCCGCCGTGCGCGAGGCGTGGCGCAAGCTCGCCAAAATGCAGCTCGAACACGTCAACCCCTACACGGGCAAGGCGTGGAAGGACGACCCGTCGATTGCGGCAATCGAGTACTGGAACGAGTTTGAGCTCGGAATCGCAGTCTACAACGCGATTACCGAAGAAGGCAGAAAGCTCGTCAACGCGAAATTCGCGGAATACCTCTCAAAACGCTTCAAGAGCGTTTCCGAATTTCTCGCATATTGCGACGGAATCGGCAAGCCGTGGACATACAACGGCGCGTTCGACAAGTTCGAACAGGTCGATGTCTCGCCGTATCCGAACAGGTCGGGGAATCCGGTTTTCACGCAGTTCCTAATCGGCGCGATGGAGGAAATGCAGGCGTTTTGCGAGAATGTCGTGCGCGGGGAAATCGGCATGAAAATTCCCACGCACCAGAACAACTGCCTAAAAAACGTCTTCTGGACATACCTTAGCTCCGAGGGCGGCAGCTACACGGCGGTAAACACCTACCACGCGCACCCGTCGTCGTACTCGCTCGGCGCGGACGTGAACCAGAACAGCTCGATAGGCAACGCGGGCGGATACTGGCGCGGGACGGTCGTCAAGCGCGTTTCTGGAATGCCCATCGCCGTCACGGAGTACCAGCACTGCTACTTCAACAAATACGCGCACGAGGCGGGCGTGCTCTTCCCCGCGTACTCCGCCTTGCAGGGCTACAACGCGCTCGTTGCGTTCGACAGCCCCGTAGCGTTCGCCCCGCGAAGGCTCTCGTTTTTCGGAATCGGCGTAAACCCCGTGTTCCGCGCCAACGACTTCCTCACGAACTTCCTCTTCAAGCGCGGCGACGTAAAGCGTTCCCCGCACAGAATAGACGTCGTCTACGGAAGGGAGTTCTTCGAAAAAAGCCCGAACGTGGCGTACGCGGTAAACGACCAGCAGTCGAGGATTTCGCTGATGACGGGCTTTGCGCTGTCTTTCCCCGACGGCCGCAAGCTCGAAGAGACGAAGGCGGTCGAGGTAAAGTCGCCCGACATGGCGATGTCGCCCGTGGGGGCGTCGGCGGTCGAGGTCGCCATGAACTTTGCGGAGGTCGGCAAGACAATCGGCGCGGACTTCAAAACCGCCGACATTGTCGGCGACTTCAAAAAGCGCGGAATCCTTCCCGCGGATAACATCTCCGACCCCGCCAACGAAATCTACCAGAGCGACACCGGCGAAATCCTCATGGACGTCAAAAAGCGCAGGCTTACGGTCTCCACGCCGAAGAGTCAGGCGGCGGTGCTCAACGCGGGCGAGGGCGCGAACCTCGGCGACTTCAACGTGAAGTCCTGCGGGGCGGACGCGTCGGTGGCGGTGGTCTCGATTGACGGAAAACCGATTCGCGGGTCGTCGCGCATGGTGCTTGTGCTCGCGACCGACACCGTTACGAGCGGGGTGGGCTTGTCGATCGCGCGCAGGAAAATCAACGCGTGGGGCAAGCCGCCGATTCTCGTGCAGACGGCGAAACTTTCCGCCGAGCTGAAACTCGACGCCTCCAAAAAGTTCGACTTTTTCAGGCTGAAAATGAACGGCGCGCGCGCGGAGAAAATCCCCTTCGAAATCGAAAACGGCGTCATGAAGATTGAGCTGGACACGTCCGAACACGTCGGGTTGTTCTTCGAAATCGTCGAACGCCCGCGATAGCGGAAACTTCGGGAGCCGGACAAATCGCGCCGACTCCCGATTTTTTTGCCCGAAAACGCTTTATATGCTTTACAAAAACCGCAAACGGCGGTTTATTTTTTTTCTTAGATGCTTCCGCCGCCGCGCGGAGGCGTTAATATTTTAAATCGCAACACACTATATATGGAAATTCGTAAAAATCATCATAAATGGTATAAATGGGAGGTTCTCGCGCTGCTGTGGGTGGCGTTCTTCCTCAATCAGGCGGACAGGCAGATTTACAACACGCTGCTCGTGCCGATTAAAGAAACCCTAAAACTGACCGACGGCGAGGCGGGGCTTATCGCGACGCTATTCAGCCTCGTCTTCGCGCTGCTCGTGCCGATTTCGGGCTTCGTCGCCGACAGAATCAGCCGCAAGCGGATTATTGTGTTCAGCATTATTCTTTGGAGCGGCGCGACAATCGCCTCGGGCGCGTGCCACGGGCTTCTGCTTTTCATTCTCTTCCGCAGTATCGCAACGGGCATGGGCGAGGCGACTTTCGGGCCCGCCAACTACTCGACAATCGCCGACTACCACGACGAAGACACGCGCGGCACGGCGATGAGCATCCACCAGACATCGTACTATTTCGGCGTAATCGTAAGCGGGCTTCTCGCCGGCTGGATTGGCGAGCGTTGGGGCTGGCGGAGCGCGTTCTACATCTTCGGTGCGGTCGGCGTTCTGCACGGACTGCTCGTAATGTGGCGTCTGCACGACAAGGTTTCCGAAAAGCCCGAACCCGCTCCCGCCGAGAAGAAAAAGGACGAAGTCAAATTTCTCGACTCCATGGCGATTCTTTTCAAGACGCCGACCGCCCTCATTCTCACAATCGGGTTCGCTTGCCTGATTTTCGTTTTGCAGGGCTACCTTACTTGGACGCCAACATTCCTACACGAAAAGTTCGGTATGGACTTGGCCCGCGCGGGCTTCAACTCGATGTTCTACACGCACATTGCCGCGTTCGTTGGCATTCTCCTTGCGGGCAGAATTTCCGACAAGCTTGCGCACTTCAAGCCCGCGTACAGAATTTTGATGCAAAGCTGCGGGCTTCTCGCCGCCGCGCCGTTCATCGTGATGATGGGCTACTCTTCCGAAATGTGGACGGTCTATCTTGGCTTGGCGGGCTTCGGCTTCGCGCGCGCTTTCTTCGACGCAAACACATACCCCGTGCTCTACGACGTCATTCCCCCGAAGTTCCACGCTTCGGCGGCGGGCGTAATGCTCTTTTTGGGCTTCGGCGTAGGCTCGCTTTCGCCGCTGGTCTTGGGCATGCTCAAGCCCGTGCTGGGGCTGTCGCTGGGCATTTCGCTTCTTGCGGCGGTTTGGGTCTTCGGAAGCTTCCTGCTGTTTGTAGGCTACAAATTCTTCTATAAGCGCGACTACGAAGTCGCCCATGCCAATGTCGAGGCATAGCACCGAAACCGTCGAATTGTCGCGCGGGGCGTTGAAGGTCGTCGTCGCCCCGCGTCTCGGCGGACGCATTGCGGAGTTTTCGCTCTGCGGACGGAATCTGCTTTTCGAAAATCCCGCGCTTGCGGGCGTCGAAAACGATCAGCCGACTCCCGCGTGGGACGGCGTTTGGCGGAACTTCGGCGGCGAGAAGGTTTGGGTCGCTCCGCAGGGCTGGGACGGCAAAGGGCAATGGGCGGGCCCGCCCGATCCCGTGCTCGACGGCGGATATTTTTCGCTTCTGGCGGCGGATTCGGAGAAAATTTCGACGCGCAGCCCCGACGATCCCAAAACGGGCCTGCGCATAGACCGCACAATATCGCTGCTCGACGGACAGTCGGGGGTGAATGTCGACGCGTCGCTTACGGACGTTTCGGGCGGGGGCGGCGAGTGGTCGATTTGGCCGGTCGTCCAGGTTCGCGCCGACGAGAATACGTCGATAACATTCCCGTCGCCCGACGGATTCCGTGTGTTGCACGGCGTTGTGAACAACCCGCAGTTCGGAATCGACGAATGCGGAAACTGCGAAGTTTCATACAAATACATAATGGGCAAAATAGGCGCGAACACAAATGCGGGCTGGGTTGCGTGCACCGATACCGCAAACGGAACGGCGTTCGTGGCGTCGTGCGACTTCCCGCAATCGGCGCGCTACCCGCAGGGCACAAACGTGCAGGTTTGGACTTCGGGCAGAGGCTCGATTTTCTCGCGCGGGGTGCTTCGGACGGCGGCTGACGACCCCGTCGGGAATCCGCCCTACATGGAAATAGAGCTGCTTTCGCCGCTTACGAAAATCGGCGCGGGCGGAAGCTTCGGTTTTTCCTACAAGCTCCGCGCGTGCGCGGTTCCCCGCGGCGCAACGGTGAAATCGCTGTTCGGGCTTGGCGTGCTGACTGAAAAACTTTCCGTTGAAAGGCGCGGAGGCGCGGCGTTTGCGACCGCGTCGGCGGGCGCGTTCGCGGCTGGGAAAATCGGCGTTTTCGACGAACTCGGCAACGCGCTTTGCGAGCCTGTCGAGGTTTCTCCCGAACGCGGCGCGAGAATTTCCGCGGAAATTCCGCAGTCGGTCGGAAAGATTAAACTTGAATATTTCAACTCCGCGGGCAGACTGAAAATAGAGGAATTTGAATTATGAGAAATCTTAAAATCACTTGGCTGTGTCAGGCGGGCTTCCTTCTCGAAGCCGACGGAAAACGCATTGTTGTAGACCCCTACATGTCGAACAGGCTTTACGAAGTTTCGCGCAAAGACGTGCAGATGAACCGCATGATGCCCAACCCCGTCCCCTACGAGGAACTTCGCCCCGACTTGGTCTGCTTTACGCACGACCACGCCGACCACTACGACCCCGAATCGGTGCGCGAAATAATCGGCGTCTGCCCCGACTGCAAGTTCGCGGGCCCCACGAGCACGCTCAACCATTTCGAAAAGGACGGCTACAACAAGTCGAACTTCACCAAGCTCGACATCGGCGACGTTTTCGAGGACGACACCTTTAAAATCACCGCCGTTCCCGCATACCACTCCGACCCCCTCGCGGTCGGCTACGTTTTCGAAATCGCGGGCAAAAAGCTCTACATCAGCGGCGACTCCCTCTACCAGCCCACGCTGTCGGCGGACGTCAAGAAAGTCTGCGGCGCGCCCGACATCGTATGCATTTGCATAAACGGCAAGCTCGGCAACATGCCGTGGGAGGACGCCGTGAAAGTCGTCGAAGAGCTGAGGCCCAAGTTCGCAATTCCCATGCACTACGGGCTGTTTGCCCGCAACACGGAAGACCCGCGCCCGTTCATGGCGGCGGTCAAAAAGCTCGGCGTCGAGACCGAAGAGCCGTCGGTCAAGGGGCGCGTTTTCTAAATTTCAATTCTAAATAACACACACAATGAAGGTCACAGGAATAAAAACATTCATCTGCCACGCATACCGCACGAACTGGGTTTTCGTGAAGGTTCTTACCGACGAAGGCATCACCGGCGTCGGCGAGGCGACTCTCGAATACAGAGAGCCGACCGTTGTGCAGGCAATCAAGGAACTCGAACGCTACCTCGTCGGCAGGGATCCGAACAACATCGAGGAATTTTGGCACAGGGTCTACCGCGACGCCTATTGGCGCGGCGGCGTGGTGCTCATGAGCGCGCTCGCTGGCGTCGAAATGGCGTTGTGGGACATCAAGGGCAAGGCTCTGGGCGTTCCCGTCTACCAGCTGCTGGGCGGCAAGGTTCGCGACTCCATCAAGTGCTACGCAAACGCGTGGTTCGCGGGCGCAAAGAAGCCCGAAGAATTTGCGACCATGGCGAAAATCGCCGTCAAAAACGGTTTCAGCGGCTTGAAGTGGGACCCATTCGGCAAGGAATACATGCACATCGCCCCGAAGGAACTCCACGAAGCCCTCGACTGCATCGCGGCGGTTAAGGACGCCGTCGGCAACCAAGTGCACCTCATCATCGAAGGGCACGGACGCTTCAACATTCCGACGGCTGTCCGCATCGGCAACGCCCTCAAAGAATTCGACATTCTCTGGTTCGAAGAGCCGATTCCGCCGGACGACAAAAAGGGTCTCGCGTGGGTTCGCAGCAAAATCGACACCCCCGTTTCGGGCGGCGAAAGACTTTACAGCCGCTGGGAATACCTCGACTTCCTCCGCATGGAATGCGCCGACTTCTGGCAGCCCGACGTCTCCCACGCGGGCGGCATTTCGGAAGTCCGCAAGATTGCGGCAATGGCGGAAGCGCACCACATCGCGGTTTGCCCGCACAATCCGAGCGGCCCCGTCGCGAACGCGGCGACACTCCAGCTGGCGGCCTGCATGCCCAATTTCTACCTGCTCGAAACGATGGCGACGGACATTCCGTACCGCAAGGACATCACGACCGAAGTTGTGCGTTTCGAAAACAGCGAAATGTTCATTCCCGACAAACCCGGTCTCGGCTTGGACATCAACGAAGAGGAAATCGCAAAGCACCCCTACGAGTGCCGCAACCTGCGCCACTACGAGGGCACCCTTACCGACATTCGCCCCGCTGGCGAAGCGGTCGGCGGATACTTCCAGAAATAGGATTCCGCGGGGAATCTACACAAAAAACGGAATCGCAAGATTCCGTTTTTTTGCGTCCGCGCGAAGATTTTGCAGGAAGCGGTGGGCAGGCTGCGCCGCTTTGGGAAATGCCGCCCTCGCTGATTGTTATCGATTACGCCCGCTCCGGCGTCCGGAAACGCCGGCGTCGCGGAGCGGCTTTTCTTCGTCTGCCGCGATGCTAATAAAACAGGGATAAAGCTGTTCCGATTTCGCGCGAATAAAACTTTAAATGCCTATTCATAACGGAACGGGCGCGCGCTATTTGCTCCTCGAATAAGTGGGATTGTCTTTCCACGGCGAAGTGTATCCGTGCGTTCCGTTTTGGCTAAAATTCAGCTCGACGCGCCCCTTTGTGTTGTGGTAAAGTATCGCAATCCCCGAGGGCGGACATTCGTAGTCGCCAAGTCTTGCCGAGATTTTTACGGGGCATTCCACGCGCTTGATTGCGTTCGATATGTCGTAGTAAAGAAGTTCGGGGACATATTCGGGCATGCAAATAGACTTCATTTTCCCCTCCGCTTCGCCGTTCAAATTCGAAAGCCATGGAATGAACACATCGCAAAGCGTGATGTCTTTGTCGAGCATTGCGGCGAATATCGAACGGAACGCCCCCATGCTTCCGCCCGAAACCTTGATGTTTTTGCCGTCCCATTCGGGAAGTTTTTTTGCGACTTCGATTGCCCGATGGTCGCGCAAGAGCATGTTCCTGAAATAGGAATTTTCGGGGTTTTTGTTTTCGGACGCCTTCATACCGAAGTTTTTTAAAAGAACAGATTGGGATTTGTAATAGTCGTCGTCGCGTCCCAAATCGTAGCTGTGCCGGGCGACAGAAAGCGAAATGCAGGAACGGTCAAATTTTGGGTAAATTCTTCCGATTCCGTATCCCCTGAAAAATACGGAAAGAGGGAGCGACTTTTCCTTTGCCCCTTCGGGAATCGTAAGGTACGCCTTGGCGGGCTTGCCGACGCAATCGATTGTCAATATGTACGTTTTGAATCCGGGGACGAGAAATACGGGTTCTTTTTTGCACTTCGGCGGAACTTTGTCGAGGTACGAAAGCTGACGCCGCCAGAATCCGTCGAAATCGCGGGGCTCTGGCGTGGTTTGCCGGATTTCGCCGAACCCCGCGCACGCGCCGCCGTCGAAGGCGTCGCAATTCTTCGCCCTTTTGCCGCTGTTGTCCACGGGCGTGGCCGTGATTCTGACAAATCCCGCAACCCCGATTGACGTTTCTATTACCACGGGTTCTTTGCCTGATACCGCCGTGCCGGATTCGGTGATTCCGTCGTCGCCGCGCCGCACCCATTTGAATTTTTGGCCTTTTACGGCATTTCCCCTGTCGTCCAATATTCGGAGCGAGAACTTCATTTTCTCGCCGATTTTGTAGCCGAGAGCGTCTCCGTCGCACGAACCCGCAAAATACGCGTTTGAAGCAGAGACAGGCAGGGATAGCATAAAAAACGCAACAAAAATTGAAGACAAATACCGTTCCATAACATTGCACTATATGCGCGCCGCGGAAATATGGCAAGCTCGAAATATCCAAATATTTTCCGCCGCGCCCGCCCGATGCGGACGGCAAGCCGCAAATTGGCGCACCGATTCGATTTCGATTTATTTCGTTTTTTAAATTTTTGTATAATGTTAAAAAATGTTGGCGATTTTCGTTGACAACTATACTGTCGCTTGTTATAAATTTATCATTCTGAAAAAAGGAGATGCACATGAATACGAAAAAACTAATATTCGCAACGCTTTCGGCGTTATCGGTCGCTTCGCTTTTTGCGGACGACTTTCGTTTTACCGAAACCGCAGGCCAGTTCGGGAAGTACAATACCAATCCCAAACAGTATATAACAGGCTATTACCTTACAGGCACGGACGGCGTAAACACCGGTTCGGTGGACAGTATAACCACGAATCCGAGCGACGGCCCTTTGGTTCTCGAAAACATCACCCTCAACTTTACTCCGACGGACAGCAAGAATCTTGTCATTAGCGGGGCGGGACAGGTGGCAAGCGGCGATTACGCGCTCGGCACAAAAGGGACTTCCGTAATAAACTTCCAAAACGGCGCAACGGCGGGCATGACTTTGAAAAACGGTTTTTCGGCGAGTTATGGGGAAACGGCAAATTTCACCGGAAATCTTACGGTAAATGTCGATAGCGGGTATCTCGGAACAATTGTTTCCGATGCAATTGCGGGGCAATTCGGAGTTGTGACTTTAAACTTGAACAAGGCAAACGCCATTTCCGTTTCAAGCTCTTCCTACACAAAATTGGTGCGCCTTTTTGTCAACGACGCCCGCGGGCAATTCAACCTGAACATGTCCGCCAACCAGACGATTGACCTCGACATCCGCTCCAATATCAAGGGCGTCTTCAACCTATCCATCACGGACGGCGCGTCCCTGTTCGTAAACGGCGCAACCGGCTACTTGCCTGACACGGTAAAGGAAGGCTTCATAACGCTAGTTAACGGAAATATCGACGGCACGGTGTATTTTCTCGAAAATATAGTAACGTCCGACGGTTTTGCCGACGGTACAATCACGATAACCCATGCGTCAAAGTCGCAGATGATTTCGTTTATCGATTCCGACGGCAACAAAATGGGCGACGACAGGCTCAAATTCGGAAAAACCGAGATAGACGGCAAAAACTAATACTTCGCCACGGCGATTCCCGAACCCGCCGAATGGGCGGCAATCTTCGGGGCAATCGCCGTCGGATTGGCGGTTTGCCGCAGGAGAAAATAGCCGGTCGCATTTCGGCGGAGCGCGAAGCTCCGCCGATTTTTTTTTGCCCGCATGCCGCCGATTCGCGCCGTGGAAGATTCTTCGTCGGCTTCGCTTGCGCGTTTGCGCTGTGGATTTTTGGCATATTGTCGCCAGTATGCCGGCCGCCTCATCGGCCCACAGGGCGAAAGAACCATGCTCGCCGTCTATGCGTTTTGCGGCGTGTCTTTGCCCTCGGCGATTCTCTCCGTCTTGTAGGCTTCCGTTAGCAGCAGAATGTAGCCTATCAGTTCGAAAAACTCTTCGAGAAGTTCGTTTGTTTCGAGCTTTGTATGGTGTTCGAAAAAGTAGCCCGTCCAGAGCATGGCGCAGGACGCCGCAAGCAGGAATCCGCGTTTTGAAAACAGCAGGCGCAGCGACGACCTGACGTATGTCTTGAAACTGAGCGCCGCTCCTATCAGCGCGACCGCGAAGCCCGCGACTATCGCCGCCGTTCTCCCGTGTCCGTAGAGCATGAAAACGAGGGCGTCGGGCAGCCCCATTTTGTCGAAATCGACCTCGCGCAGAATGAACGCGTAGCAGAGCACCGCCATGAAAAGGGTAATCCATTTTTCGTTTTTGCTTCCCTTTCGACAGAGCGCGGCAATGAAAATCGCAAGCGTTGCGGTAAGAATGACTGCCTGCGTGATTTCAAGGCAGCCGCTTTCGGGCGTCGCCCATTCGGGCTTTCCCATTGCGAAAAAAAAGACGAATGCCGACGCGGCGGAAATTGTTGCGAGTACGTTCATTGAAGTGTAGAGGATTCTGATTTTGTCCATTAACGCGCCTTTCGCGTTTTGCGCGCCAGGATTGTGTTCGCGGGGTGGGGCGCTGTGCCGTGTCGCCGCGGCTTTCTTGTTCAAGGATTCCAATATTGTTTCCCCGCCGCATGAATTGTCAACCGATTTTTGCGCTCCGCCGACGCTTTCGCGCCCCATCTTTGCGCCGTTTTGCGGCTGAATTTGAATGCACGGGCACAAAAAAAGCGTCCCGAATTGGGACGCCCAAATGCCTCTAAAAGTTGGGAGCGCGTTGTTTATTCGTCGTCGTCGAGGAAATTGATATCGTCGCCGTCGTAGGGCTTGTTCATGTAGTCGTCGTCGGCGTTGTCGTCGTCGTCCCAGTGCATGGTGTCGTCCTCTTCGATATTTTCCTCTTCTTCGGGGAGGTCGTCGATGTCGTAGTTGTCCTCTTCGTCCTTGTCTTCCTCTTCGTCGTCATCGTCGAGCGAATAGCCTTCGGGGACATATTCGAGAATGTCCATAACTTCGTGGAAGACGTGGATTGCCCGCCCTTCCATGTAGTCGTTGGAATAGTTTTCGCGGATTTCCTCTTCGAGGTCTTCAATCGCCACGTCCTTTTCGAAATGGAATGTGTCGTTGAGCATTTTGACCTGCAACTTTGTGATGTGGTCGAGAAATTCCGCGTATGCCGAGCGTTCGTCGTCGAGGATGTCGGGCAGGAGGAAGAGCTGCTGTTCGTCGGCGTCGAAAACGGAGTCGTCGGTGCGGACTATTTTCACGTCGTTGTCGGCGGTTTTCGATTCGATTGCGAAGGGAATGAACGCCTTTTCCACGAGCGAGTCGTCAAGCCCGTATTCGCGGAGTCCGTCGAGGGTGTCGAGCAGATGCGCCGCCTGTCGGGGGTCGATGACGCTGAGTCCGTCGATGTCCCAGTTGATTTTGTCGTTTGTTTCGGTAACCCACCAGTTGAGGTCTTTGCCGAGTCTGATTTTGCAGCGCGTAAGTTTGGGTGAAGTTTTCGCCATAATAAGTCAAAAAATCTAATGCGGACTATTCAAGTTTTGCCCGCCGTATTCAAGCTTTTTCTATCGAATATTATTAGTATCCGCCCGCCCGCGCCCGTTTCGCAAAAAAAACGGACGCCCTTTGCGGGGTGTCCGTCTTTGCAAAGCGGAAATTGCGGGGTTATTCTTCGGACTGTTCCGCCGATTTGCCCAATTCCCACGGCGCGCTGCCGTTGGGGGCGGGCAGGTGCAACCACGTGCAGCATGCCGTCGTTATTCTCAGCGCGAGAGCGTCGAGGAATTCGCGAGGGTATTTCTTTTCCGACATGCGGGCGAGCAAAATTGGTTCGCCGTAGAGCGTATAGAAAATCTGTCCCCAATAAAGGTGTCTCCACCAGAAAACGTCGGTTGCGGTGAGTTCGGGGCGGATTTTCGCGAGCAGCGTGCACGCCTTTTCCATTGCGTCCGCGCCGAGCTTCATGACCATTCTGCTCGTTTCCTTGTCGCCGTCGGTGAGCATTGCAATCACGAGCCCTAGCAAATGCGGAACTTTGCCGCGCGGGCCGTGGAACGCGCCGATTATGCGCTTTGTCGCCGCGTAGAGCGAGTCCGAGAAAGTCTGCGGATTGTTGACGTCGATGTTGTCGAATTCTTCGCCGATTTTTTCGAGGTTCGCGTTTTCGATGATGTGGTAGCGGAGGGTTGCGCGGAAGAGGTTTTCCTTGTTGTCGAAGTGGTAGATGAGCGCACTGGGCTGTACGTTTGCGATTTCCGCGATGTCGCGGATTGTCGTTCCCGCATAGCCTCCGTTGGCGAACGCCTTGCCCGCCGCTTCGAGGAGTTGTCTTCTTTTTCTTGTGCCCTGAATATTCGCGCCCTTGCGCGCGGAATGGTTTTTTGTCATAATAGTTCCCTTGTACTTGTATAATATGCAGTTTATTTCTTTTCCGTGAAAACTATCGGAATGTTATCTATGACAAGGGATTTTGTACAAAGTGTCAACGTAAAAGTCTCTTTTTGTGGATTTTTTTCATTCGGCGGCGGCTTGGTGTTTTAGAACACGCCCATTTTGAATATTTTGCGTTTTTGGTTTTTTTTAGAAAAATTTTACGATAACTGTTAGCGCGGTAAATCGTTTGAGTGCGTTTTGAGGCATTTTTTTCGCAAAAAAAAGACGCCGCCCGAAACGGCGGCGTCTTGAAAGCCTTTTGCGGTAGGGGTTATTTTTCGAGCTTCGGGTGTCCGAAGATTCTGCGCACTATGTAGTAGAACACGGGCGTCATAATGCAGCCCAAGAGCGTAACCCCGACCATTCCGAACATTACCGACGTTCCCAGCGGCTGGCGGAGTTCGCAGCCGGGACCCATTCCGTAGGCGAGCGGCACTACGCCGAATATGAACGCAAACGACGTCATCATAATCGGTCTTAGCCTGTTTTGCGACGCCGCCGCGAGGGCGTGTTGGAGCGTTTCTCCCTTGTCTTCGCGCTGTTTTGCGAATTCGACGATGAGAATCGCGTTTTTGCACGCAAGCCCGATTAACACCACGAAGCCGATTTGCGCCATGAGGTCGTTGCCGAATCCGCGGTAGTTTATGCCGAGCAGCGCGAAGAAAATCACGAGCGGCACGATTAGTATTACCGACAGCGGAATCGTCCAGCTTTCGTAGAGCGCGGAAAGCAGCAGGAAGACGAATATTGCGCAAATCGCGAAGATGTAGACAGATGTGTTGCCCGCCTTTTTTTCTTCGTATGCGATGTCCGTCCATTCGATGCCCATTCCGGGGGGAAGCACCCGCGCGGCGATTGCCTCGATCTCGCCGATTGCCTCGCCCGTGGTGTAGCCCTTTGCGACGTTTCCGAGAATGTCCGACGAAAGGTAGAGGTTGTAGCGCGAAAGCCCGTTCGGCCCGACGTATCTGCGAATGCTCGCAAGCGACCCAAGCTGCACGTTTTCGCCGCGCGTGTTGGGGATTTTCAGCTTGTAGACGTCGGCGATGTCGCGCCTGCTTCCGCCCTCCGCCTGCGCCATTACGCGGTAGACGCGTCCGAGAATGTTGAAGTCGTTGACGTACACCGCGCCGAGGTTGTACTGCATTGTGGTGAAGATGTCGCCAATCGAGAGGTTGAGCTTTTGCGCGCGCTCGCGGTCGATGTCGATGTACAGCTGCGGGTTGGTCAGTTTGAATGTGGAGTATGCGCTTGAAATGCACGGCAATTTCTCCATTTCGGCAATCATTATGTTTTTGTATTTTTCGATTGCCCCGAAGCCAAGCCCCGCCCTGTCTTGCAGCTGGAACTTGATGTCGCCGCCCGACGCCATTCCGGGAACTACCGCGGGCGTGTAGAGGTTGATTTTTGCCTCGGTGATGTTTTCGTTGAGGATTTTGTTGGCAAGCTTCATGAGCGTTTCGAGGTCTTCGCCCTTTGCCTCGCGCTCGCGCTTGTCTTCGAGCCTGAACGAGGCGCGTCCCAAGTTCGACATATTGTCGCCCGCGATTGTCGTCAGAAGCCGCGTGCCCTTCATCTCTTTGTCGAGAATTTTGCCCGCCCTGTCCATCACGTTGAGCGTTCTTTCGAAGCTTGCGCCCGCGGGAAGCTCGAACCTTGCGCTGAAAAAGCCCCTGTCCTGTTTGGGAATGAAGCCCGAAGGCGTTTCCTTGAAGAGGTTTACCGTAGCCCACAGAAGCCCGAAATAGACAAGCACCATGAGGATTGCGCATTTGAGCAGCAGCTTCACGAGTTTTCCGTATGCGGACGCGGTGAAGTCGAAGCCCGCGTTGAACCAGCGCAGGGGGTATCCTATTGTGTAGTGCCAGACGATGTCGAAGACTCCGCGTTTTTCGGCGTGTCCGTCTTTGAGGAAGAGGGCGCAGAGCGCGGGGGTCAGCGTGAAGGACACAAGCCCCGAAATTATTGTGCTCGACGCCACCGTCAGCGCGAACTGGCGGTAGAACTGCCCCGAAATGCCGCTCAGGAACATTGTCGGGATAAACGCCGCGCTCAGCACGAGCACGATTGCCACAAGCGCGCCCTGAATTTGCGTCATTGCGCGCCTCGTAGCCTCCCTCACGGGCGTGCCGCCCTTCATGTTGCGCTCCACGTTTTCGACGACTACGATTGCGTCGTCCACGACAATCCCGATTGCCAGCACCAGCCCGAAAAGCGTCAGGTTGTTGATTGTGAACCCGAACGCCTTCATAACCGCGAATGTTCCCACAATCGAAACGGGAATCGCGAACAGCGGAATCACCGCCGCGCGCCAGTTTTGCAGGAACAGCAGCACCACGACCACTACGAGCAGCACAGCCTCGAAAATCGAGCGGTACACCGCGTCGATAGAGTCCTTGACATATTCCGTCGCGTCGTAGCTGATTGCGTAGTCGACGTCGTCGGGGAAGCCCTTTTTCATGTCTTTAAGCTCGGCGCGGATTCTCTTGACGGTCTCGATTGAGTTCGTCCCCGGGAGCTGGTACATGCCCAGCGTCACAGACGGCTTCAAGTTGACGAAAGATTCGTTTTCGTAGTCGTACGCGCCAAGCTCCACCCGCGCGATGTCGCGCAAATGCACTATGCGCCCGTCGGGCTGGTATTTCACGATGATGTCGCCGAACTCCTTTTCGGTCGAAAGTCTGCCCTGCGCGTTGATGAGAAGCTCGAACGCCGCTCCCGTTTCGAGCGGCGGCTTGTTGAGGCTGCCCGCGGCGACCTGCTTGTTCTGTTCCTGCAACGCCGAAATCACCTGCATGGGCGAGAGGTTGACCGCCGAGAGCCTGTCTGGGTCGAGCCAAATGCGCATGCTGTATTCCTTCGACCCGAACGTCGTGAATTCGCTCACGCCGTACACGCGCGAGAGCCTGTCCTGCAACTGCGTGATTGCGTAGTTTGAAAGGTACACTTTGTCGCGCGTGCCCTTGGGCGAGAACAGGTTGATTGTAAGCAGAATGTCGGGCGAGCGTTTCCTTACGTTTATGCCGATGTCGCGCACTTCCTTCGGCACGCGGTTTTGCGCCTGCATGACCTTGTTTTGCACCAGAATCTGCGCAAGATTGACGTCCACGCCCGTTTCGAACGTGATGACGATGTTCCACGAGCCGTTCGGACGCGCCAGACTGCTCATGTACGCCATGCCCTCCACGCCGTTGAGCTGCTGTTCGAGCGGCGCGATTGTCGTGTCCATGATGACTTCGGGCGACGCGCCCTTGTACGTTCCGTAGACCACGATTGTCGGCGGCGAAATGTTCGGGTACTGGGTAATCGGAAGACCGAGGTACGCGAGCGCGCCGACGAACGTTATGAGAATCGATATTACCCCAGCGAAAATCGGGCGGTCTATGAAAAAATGCGAAAATTTCATTTATTTTCGGACTCCGCGCTTTTCACGGGTTTTACTTTGCTGTGCGGCGTTGCCCTGTGCAGCCCGCTTACCACAACGCGGTCGGAGGCTTTCAGCCCATCGAGTATTATCCGCTTGTTCCCGAAAAGTTCGCCGACCGCAACCGCGCGGTATTCGGCGATGTCCTTGTCGTTTACGACCATCACATACCTGCCCACGAGGTCGGTGCCTACCGCCGCTTCGGGCACGAGCATGTGCTCGACGGGTTCGCCCGCCCGCAGGAGGATTTTCGCGAACATTCCGGGGTAGAGCTGCTTTTTGTCGTTTGAAATTTCCGCCCTAAGCTCTATTGACGACGCGTTCAGGGTGTTGTCCACATATGTAACGCAGCCGAAGTGCGACGGCTCGGTTTCGTCGAGCAGCAAGAGCTTCACGGCGGGGCCTGTGTGCTTTGCGGTGTCGATTGAGTCGAAGAGCTTGTTTTTCGTGTATTTTATAACGTCGCGCTCGCTGATTTCGAAATACGCGTAGACGGTGTCGCGCGAGACTACCATCGCCATGAGGGTGGACGAGGCGTCGATAAGGTTGCCCTCGTCAACGCGCCTGCGGCTGATATAGCCCGAAATCGGCGAGTATGTCTTTGTGAATTCGAGGTTGAGCGTCGCCTCTTTGAGCTTCGCCTTCGCGCTGCTTAGCACTGCCTGCGCGGCGAGAAGCTCGCTTTTGCGGGTGTCGAGAATTTCCTTGGAAATCGCGTTTACCTCGTAGAGGTTGCGGGCTCTTTCGAGGTTGCTTTGCGCAAGCTCGATGCGCGTTTCAATCTCCTTGACTTCCGCCTGCGAGGCTTCGACGAGAGCCTGAAATGGGCGCGGGTCTATTTCGAAGAGAATGTCGCCCGCCTTGACGAAATCGCCGTCCTTGAAGTAGATTTTTTCGAGGTATCCGCTGACGCGCGAGCGAATTTCGACCGATTTTTCGCCCTCGATTCGCGCGGTGTAGGAGTCCCAAATTTCGATTTTTTTGACTTCGGGGTTCGCCACTTCGACCGTGTTGTATTGGGTTGCCTCCGTCTGCTTGCCCTTTTTTTCGAAGCACGCCGAGAGCAGAATGGAGAGCGACAGAACTCCCGCAAATGTTAGTAATTTCCCAGTCATATACATAATCTTTAAAGCAATAATGCCGTCCGCCCGCGCGTCAAGTAAATATAGGGAGAGCGGGCGGCGAATTTTGCGCCGGAAAAAAACTTTTCGATTTTTTTTGAAAAAAATACTTGACAGGTTTGGTAGTCAATGAAAGACTACCGAAACAATAAAGATTATGAAACGCATTTATTCAGTCGATATAAAAAAGATTGCGGCGGCTCGCGGGTTGAACGGCGGCCGTCTTGCGGAAGTCCGCTTCGCGTCGGGCGGGACGGCTCGAATGAGCGGGGCGGACGGGTGTTGTCGCCTTTCCGCCTAATCCGAACCACTCAAACCCAACTTCAAATTCAAAACCGAAAAAACAAAAAATTTAGAAAGACACAAAAATGAGCGAAAAAAATTACAGATACGAAACATTGGCAATCCACGCGGGTCAAGTGCCCGACCCCGCGACACTCGCGCGCGCCGTCCCCGTTTACAGGACGACCGCCTTCAACTTCAAGAGCGCAAAGCACGGCGCCGACCTCTTCGCGCTCCGCGAGCCCGGCAACATTTACGCGCGTCTCATGAACCCCACGAACGACGTTCTCGAAAAGCGTTTGGCGGCTCTCGAAGGCGGCGCGGCGGCGATTTCGCTTTCGTCGGGAACGGCGGCGATTGCCTTTGCAATCACCAACATTCTCAAACAGGGCGACGAGCTTGTTTCCGCCAACAACCTCTACGGCGGAACGTACACGCAGTTTGCGTCCATTCTGCCGTCGTTCGGAATCACCACGCGCTTCACGCACGTCAACAAATTCGACGAGGTTGAAGCGGCGATAAACTCCAAAACCCGCGCCATTTATATAGAGACAATCGGCAACCCGAAGCTCGACTTCGCCGACATCGAGGGCTACGCGAAAATCGCGCAGAAGCACCATCTGCCGCTGATTGTGGACTCCACGTTCACGCCTCCCGGACTCTTTCGCCCCATCGACTACGGCGCGAACATCGTAATCCACTCGCTCTCCAAGTGGATTGGCGGGCACGGCACGGGAATCGGCGGAGCTGTAATCGACGCTGGCAACTTCGACTGGTCCGACGAAAAGTTCGAGCTTTACAACAAGCCCGACGGCGGCTACCACGGACTCCGCTTCGCCCACGACCTCGGCGACCTCAACTCCCTCGCGTTCATTTTGAGACTCCGCACTGTCGGACTCCGCAACCTCGGACCGACCCTCGCGCCCGACGCCGCATGGCTCTTCCTGCAAGGTCTCGAAAGTCTGCCGCTGCGAATCGAACGCCATGGCGAGAACGCGCTGAAAGTCGCAAAGTATTTGAAGTCGCACAAGAACGTTGCGTGGGTTCGCTACCCGGGCTTGGAGGACGACCCCTCGCACGAGCTTGCAGCAAAATACCTCAAACGCGGAATCTACGGCGGAATGGTCGTGTTCGGCTTGAAGGGCGGCTACGACGCGGCGGTAAAGGTTGTTGACAACATTCCGCTTTTCAGCAACCTCGCAAACGTCGGCGACGCAAAAAGCCTTATTCTCCACCCCGCGAGCACATCGCACTCGCAGCTCTCGGACGAAGAACAGGTTTCGGGCGGACTGACGAAAGACTTAATCCGACTCTCGATAGGTCTCGAAAACTCCGACGATATCATTGAAGCGCTTGACTCCGTCCTTTGACGGGGCGTCAAAGTACTTCCCTAAGAGCGTTTCCCTGTACGCGCAGACCGCTCGCGTACGATAAGTACGCCACGCGCCCTCCGCGCACAGGAAAGCCACTCTTATGAAAGCACTTTGACGCCCCTAAAATTAGAGTGCTTGCGCACGAAGATTTTAGGTTGTTTTCTGGGAAAAGTGGAGTAGGGTGTTTCGCGAGCTACCGCGGATTTTTTCCAGCTGCGTACGCCACGCACCCCGCAAGCGCGTGAAAGGCACTCTTATGAAAGTACTTTGACGCCCCTAACAAGTGAGCGCACGGCGCGTAGATTTAAGGTTGTTTTCGTGGAAAAGTTAGGTTGGCTGTTTTGAAGCTGCCCTGTTCTTTGAAAAATTTTAATACGCCACGCGCCCTCCGCGCACAGGAAAGCCACTCTTATGAAAGCACTTTGACGCCCCTAAAATTAGAGTGCTTGCGCACGAAGATTTTAGGTTGTTTTCTGGGAAAAGTGGAGTAGGGTGTTTCGCGAGCTACCGCGGATTTTTTCCAGCCGCGTACGCCACGCACCCCGCAAGCGCGTGAAAGGCACTCTTATGAAAGTACTTTGACGCCCCTAAAAAGTGAGCGCACGGCGCGGAAGATTAAAAGAAAATCGATGGTGCAAAATACCAACAAACAATATCATTCAATTTAAAACACAAAGAAAGTAGAAACATGAAAATTGCAAACAACATTCTTGAACTTGTCGGCGGGACTCCCCTTGTCCGACTCAACAAACTCAACGATTCGAAAGCCGAGGTTCTTGCCAAGCTCGAATTTTTCAACCCCTCCGGCTCCGTTAAGGATAGGGCGGCTCTCGCCATGGTCGAGGACGCCGAGAAAAAAGGTCTGCTCAAAAAAGGCGGTCTGATTATCGAGCCTACCAGCGGCAACACGGGTATCGGTCTTGCGCTCGTCGCGGCGGTCAAGGGCTACAAGCTCATTCTCACCATGCCCGAAACGATGAGTGTAGAGCGCAGAAAATTCCTGCTCAGTCTCGGCGCGCAGCTCGTCCTCACCGACGGCGCGAAGGGCATGAAGGGCGCAATCGAAAAGGCTCTCGAACTCAAAGAGCAGAACGCGGACGCGTTCATTCCACAACAGTTCGAAAACTTTGCGAACTCCGAAATCCACCGCCTCACCACGGGCAAGGAAATTTGGGAGGACACCGACGGTCAGGTTGACATCGTTGTTGCGGGTGTCGGCACCGGCGGCACAATCAGCGGCATCGGTCAGGCGCTCAAACCCCTCAAACCCTCCGTCAAAATCTATGCGGTAGAGCCGGACTCTTCCCCCGTTCTTTCGGGCGGAAAATCCGGCCCCCACAAGATTCAGGGTATCGGCGCGGGCTTTGTCCCGAAAATCTACGACTCTAAGGTCATTGACGGCGTAATTCGCGTCAAGGACGCCGATGCTGGCGACACCGCCCGCAGGCTCGCGAAAGAGGAGGGCATACATTCGGGCATTTCGGCGGGGGCTGCGATTTTTGCCGCGCTCGAACTCGCAAAACTTCCCGAAAACGCGGGCAAGAAGATTGTGGCAATCGTTCCCGACACGGGCACGCGCTACCTATCTACTTGGCTGTATAGCGACTAATTTCCCGAAAGCGGGCAATTCCCCGTCCCGCTAAGAGACCGCGCTTTCCGCGCGGTCTTTTTTTGTGCCGTGTAGTGTTGGAGTTGGATTGTTTCCGCGCTCTATTCTGGATTGTGCGCCGCGCGGGGTTTTTTGCTTGTTGGCGCGCGCGATTTTTTGTTAAAGTGCGCGGCTTTTATTCGGTGTTTATTTTTCCGATGCCGTTATAATTTTTCCGCCTATCCGCGCAAAGAAAAAGCCCCGAATTTTTCGGGGCTTCGATGTTTTTAATGGGATTGTTGTTTTCTATTTAAGCGGCGGCATTCTTGCGTTTGCCGCGGGCGGGGGGCGAAAAAACGCGCTAAATGCAGTAGTCTTCGATGTCCGCGTGGCGGTTGATTATGTCTTGGAGCGTGAGCGATTCGAGTGTCTTTCTGATTTTTTCGTTCAGCTCTCCCCAGATGTCGCGGGCTATGCAGTTTTCGGAGCGTTTGCATTTGCGCGGGCAGCGCACACAATCGACAATCGAAATCGGGCCCTCCATTGTTTCGATGATTTCAAGCAATGTGATGTGTTTGGGCATTCGCTTGATTTTATAGCCGCCCTTCGCCCCGCGAACCGAGGCAATCATGCCCGCGTTGCGCAGTTTGAGAATCAGTCTGCCGACGTATTTTTTCGACAGGTCCTGCGCCTTGCAGATGTCGCCAATCATGCGCGGCTGGTCGCCGTCGTGCTGGGCGAGGTCGAGCATGATTCGCAGTCCGTATCTACCTCTTGTGGAAATTTTCATTGCCATTATACTCTATCGAATCGGAAGTGTTTGTCGAGAAGTTTTTATTGCGCCGACTCCACGAATTCCGAGATTTCCGCCAGCGCCCGCGCGTACGCTTTGTCCATTCCCTTTTGGGTGATGAACAGGTGCGTTGCGCCCTCCACGCAGACGTAGCGCACGTTGCGTTTTGCGGCGTCGAGGGAGCGGGCGAATTCTTCGGCTTCGTCGCGCAGAATATCGCATTGCGACGAAATTATCAGGGCGTCGGGGAAGTTCGATTTGTCGGCTAAAATCGGCGACGCTTCGGGCGTTGCGCGTTGTTCCTCCGAGGGTATGTACGCGGCGGTGAATTTGTCCATGAGGTCGCCGTTGAGGCAGAAGCCCTTTGCGAAGAGCGAGCGCGACGGCCGCCTTTTTGCGGTGAGGTCGAGCGCGGGGTAAATCAGGATTGCGCCGCGCACGGCTTTCGGTCGCGCAAGGGCGGCTACCGCCGCGAGGTGTCCGCCCGCGCTGTCGCCCGCGGTGAAGATTCTGCGCG